>WSYB01000039.1 GCA_009773645.1 Geobacteraceae bacterium | reverse complement strand
AATCGGCGTTGTAAGGTGAAGGTTCTTCTCGCAGGACAAATCGGTCATCCTTTTTGCCTGCGAAAACGTGTGTCTAAAGCTGTAAATGGGGGCGATTATACCCAATTTATTACATCATTACGGATGGTTAGCTTGGTCCGACCCCAGAGCCACCTCCCCAGAGCAACATACGTCACAAAAATAGCCATACCAACGGTGCAAGGGTCTGCTGCGAGGGGCAGGCTCATTTATTTAAATTGTCCTTTTGTTTCTCTTTGCGTTTATTTTCGAGTTCCTGAAACAATCTATGTGATATGAGAATCAACGCCGATGTGTCTATATCCCTTACGAATCTATCAAGCCTCAACGTGCCGAGCTGATCTTCCAGCTTGCAGTTCACTTGTTTGTACTTTGCTCCCGTTGGACTGGTGACAGTGCTGTTGGTACATTTAAGTTCGGGATATTTGGAAATAACCGCCTGACGCACATCGTTGAAGCTATTAGAGGAAAAGAAAAACATAAGCTCGTCCAGTTTACCCTCGTGAAACGCCAGTCTGACGGGAAATTTACCTGACACATTTGCGATCGTGAAATTATTTAAAGGTAATGCCCCGAATTTCTTCTCTATTTCGGTTTTCGTCATGCCAAGCCGCAGCCCTTTAATTTCAATTTTTTGTCCAAAAACAGCGGTAGAATGGATTGTTATAAATAATGTTAATAATGTGATGAAAGCTAGTTTTTTCATAAATCATCTCCATTTTCCCAATCGGCTACGCCATTTTGATTTTTATCCCGTTTTTGTCTTATTGGGTTTGGATAATACGGACTTTATGAATGGATTTCAATAGAAGATTGTGGCTGGGAAAGGCCCTTTCGGACCGAAAAAAAGGGGGCGAACACCGGGTTCGCCCCCCTATTTCGCTTCATGCGGCTGAATTGCTACGTCAAGTTCCACACGATCATTTCCCAGATATCCTTCCAGCTCTTCCCCACCTCGTTGACTACGGTCGGTTCGAAGCCGCAGTGCATCATGCACTGGGCGCAGCGCTCGTCTTTGCCCACGCCGTATTTGCTCCAGTCGGTCTTTTCCATCATCTCCCTGAAGGTGGGGTAATGGGTGTCGGTAATGAGATAACAGGGGGCCTTCCATCCCAACGGATTGCGGGTCGGGTTCCCCCATGGGGTGCATTCCAGCTTCCGCTCCCCTTTGAGGAACTTCAGGTACATGGGGGTGGAGTAAAAGCGGAACCGTTTGCTTATCTCATAGACCTGCTCGAATTTCTTTTCGATCTCGCGCCGTTCCAGAAAGAGCTTTTCGCCGACCGCCTCATAGCCGAACCCCGGCGCAACGAGGATGCCGTCCACCCCGAGGTCGGTGAGATGGGAGAAGAGCATTTCTATCTCGACCAGGTCGGTTTCCTTGAAGATGGTGGTGTTGGTGCAGACCCGGAAGCCGAGGCTTTTGGCCTTTTTAATCCCTTCGATGGCGGTCCTGAAGGTTCCCTTCCGTTCCAGAATCCGGTCGTGGGTCTCCTCCATGCCGTCCATATGGACGTTCAGGGTGAAATTGGGGTGCGGTTTCATGCTGTCCAGGGCGTTTTCCAGCAAAAGACCATTGGTGCAGAAGTAGATATGCTTCCCTCGCTCCAGGACTCCGTCGATAAGGGAAAAGATGTGCGGATAGAGGAACGGCTCGCCGCCGGTGATGGTGACCACCGGAGCCGGGCACTCGTCGACGGAGCTGAGGCAATCCTCCAGCGACATCATCTCCTGGATGGTGTCGGCGTATTCTCGAATCCTTCCACAACCTGAACAGGCCAGATTGCAGAGGTGAGTCGGCTCCAGCATCAGGACCAGCGGGAATTTGTCGATCTTTTTCAGCTTGTTCGCGATGATGTATTTGGTCAGGTCATAGTTTAATCTCAAGGGGAAACGCATTAACAACAATTCCTTTCATTTGTTATCCACGAAGGACACGAAGGGGCACGAAGTAATAACCTTAAGTACGCATTTTGTTGACAACCAAAAAGTCTTTAGATGTTCTTCGTGTTTATTCGTGTACTTCGTGGACGATAAGTTGTGGGTTTTTTATTTCACCCGTGCCAGTGCGGGGGACGATGTGCTTTTTCGAGTGAGAAACTGCTCCACGGTCTCGGCGATGCCGGCGGAGTCAAGCCCCAGGTCGTGCCGCAGTTGCGCCTGGCTCCCCTGGTCGATATAGCGGTCCGGGATGCCGATCCGCTTCACCCTGATGCCCGAGACGCCATTTTGTTCGAGAAGCTCCAGGATTGCGCTGCCGAAACCTCCCTGGAGAGCGTTTTCCTCCACCGTCACGAGACAGCCGGTACGGTTTGCCCAGTGGAGGATGAGCTCGGAGTCGAGGGGCTTGACAAACCGGGCGTTGATGACGGACGCGGAGATCCCTTTTGCCTTGAGCGCCTCTGCCGCTTCCAAGGCGGGGTAAACGGCGGCACCGATGGCGACGACGGCCAGGTCGTCCCCTTCTAAAAGGAGCTCGCCCCGGCCTATGGGGAGGCTATGAAACTCCTGGTCCATTCGGACACCGTAGCCGGCGCCGCGCGGGTAACGGAGCGCTATGGGGCCGCCGTGACAGATGGCCGTCTTCAGCATGTGCTGCAACTCGTTTTCGTCCTTGGGGGCCATGACGGTCATTTCCGGCAGATGGCGCAGGTACGAAAGATCAAACACCCCATGGTGGGTCGGACCGTCGTCACCGACCAGCCCGGCCCGGTCCAGTGCCAGTGTTACCGGCAATTTCTGCAGGCAGATGTCATGGAACACCTGGTCATAGGCCCGCTGGGCAAAGGTGGAGTAAATTGCGGCCACAGGCCTGAAGCCTTCGGCCGCCAGACCGGCAGCAAAGGTAAGGGCGTGCTGTTCGGCGATACCCACATCGAAGAACCGATCGGGGTAGGCTTTTGCGAAAGGGGAGAGACCGGTCCCATCGGGCATGGCGGCAGTGATGGCGACGATTTTTTCATCCTCCCGCGCCAGTTTGACCAAGGTCTGGCCGAAGACCGCGGTGTACGACTGCGCTCCACCCTTGGCCCCTGTGACCTTGCCGGTTTTTACATCGAAGGGGCCGACACCGTGAAACTGGTCGGGGGTCTCTTCGGCAGGGGGGTATCCCTTCCCCTTTTTGGTCATGACATGGATGAGCACAGGCCCTTCCAGGGAGCGGACATTCTCGAAGATCTCGATCATCTGCGGGAGATCATGCCCCTGGATGGGGCCGATATATTCGAAGCCGAGCGCCTCGAAGAGGGTGCCGGGAGTGAGGAATCCTTTCAGGGAGTTTTCGGCCTTCCTGGCGAAGTGGAGGATGTTGTGCCCTACGGCGGGGATCCCCTTGAGTAGGGTCGTCATCTCTTTTTTCAGGTCGCGGAAATAGCTCCCGGTGAGTTTTCGGGAGATAAAGGTGGAAAAGGCGCCGACATTTTTGGAAATGGACATCTCATTGTCGTTCAGAACGACGACCAGGTTTTTCCGCAGATGCCCCGCCTGATTGAGGGCTTCAAAGGCGATTCCCCCGGTCAGCGAGCCGTCGCCGATTACGGCGATGACCTTATTTCTCTCTCCCTTGAGATCGCCGGCAACGGCCATCCCCAGTCCTGCTGAAATGGACGTGGATGAGTGTCCGGCGCCGAAGGCGTCATGGGGGGACTCGGACCTTTTGGGGAAGCCGCTGATCCCCTTGTACTGGCGCTGGGTGTGAAATTGCGCTTTTCGACCGGTGAGGATCTTGTGGGTATACGCCTGGTGTCCCACGTCCCAGATGAACTTGTCGGTCGGGGAGTTGAAACAGTAGTGGAGCGCCAGGGTAAGTTCCACGCTTCCCAGGTTGGAGGCGAGATGTCCGCCGGTTGTGGATACCGTTTCCAGCAGAAATTCCCTGATTTCGCCGGCCAATGGGACCAGTTCATCGGTCTTCAGGTTCTTGAGATCGGTCGGACTGTTTATCGTGTCGAGAAGCTTTGACATAAAAACTCCTTCGAGTTTTTAAGTTCTACGTTCTACGTTCTATGTTCTACGTGAAAAAATAAACTTAGAACTTAGAACTTAGAACTCAGAACAGGTTTTATGGCGCATACCCGTGGCTGCGGAACCAATTCACCGCCTTGCGCAACGCCTCCATGGCAGGCCGCTGCGGCAGCCCCAGTTCTTTTATTGCCTTGGATGAATCGAAAAACATGAATTTTTTTGCCATCTGCACCCCGGCGAGCGGGATCAGTGGCTCTTTCCCGGTGATTTTGGCGATAGCCTCGTTGGCGTAAGCTGCAAGGAGTATGGGGGTATAAGGGAGCCGCACCCGAGGAGCCGGCAGCCCGGTTAACTTTTCCAGCATGGCGAATATCTGCTTCAGGGTCAGATTTTCGCTCCCCAGGATGTATTTTCCCCCGATCCGGCCATGCCTGGCGGCCAGAATATGGCCGCGGGCGCAATCCTCCACATCGATGATATTCAAGCCGGTGTCCAGATAGGCAGGCATCCTGCGGTTCAGGAAGTCAACGATGATCTTGCCGGTCGGTGTGGGCTTTATGTCGAGCGGGCCCACCGGGGTGGAAGGATTGACGATGATAAGCGGCAGACCTCTTTTGATGAAGCTCTCCGCTTCACGCTCGGCCAGGAATTTGCTCTTCTTGTAGTGGCCTGCCATGTCGGCGAGGGAGACCTGGGTGGTTTCGTTGCCGGGAGTGCCGTTGCCGGGGTTCCCGAGAGTGCCGACGCTGCTGGTGTAGACAACTTTGGAAACCCTGCGTTTGAGGGCGGCTTCCAGAATATTGCGGGTACCCCCCACATTGATCTCATACATGGCGGCGGGCTTCCGGGTCCAGAGCCGGTAGTCGGCGGCGGCGTGAAACAGCAGGTCGCACCCTTTCAACCCTTTTTCCAGGGATTCCCGGTGGCAGAGATCCCCTTCGCAGATTTCAATATCGAGACCGTGCAGGTTTCTCCGGTCTGAGCCGGTCCTGGCCAAGGCTCTGACCGCGTATCCTTCCCTCAGAAGCTCTCTTACCAGGCTTGCGCCAATAAAACCGGTGGCACCGGTGACAAAAACTTTCATACAATCCTGAAATTCGACTATGTGAAAAGTGAAAGGTGAAAAGTGAAAGGTGAAATTATTAATCACCCTTTACCCTTTACCCTTTACCCTTCACCCTTCACTATTCACCGTTTACGCATTTACTGTTTACGCTTTCTCCCCGGTCTTGGTGCGGTAGGTGCCGAGTGCCATAAGGGGGAAACAGTTCCGGTAGATATGGTATTTGATCATGAAATATTTGGGGAAACCTGTGCCGGTGTACTGGTCCTCGTCCCAGGTGCCGTCCGGTTTCTGGGTTGCTATCAGGTACTGGATGCCTCTTGCCACGGCGGAGGAGTGCGCCTCTCCTGCGGCCATCAGCGCCAGAAGCGCCCAGCCGGTCTGCGAGGGGGTGCTTTGGCCGACTCCGGCCAGTGAGGGGTCATGGTACGATTCGCAGGTTTCCCCCCAGCCGCCGTCCAGGTTCTGTTTGGATTTAAGCCAGTTAATCGCCCTTTTTATGTAAGGCTGTGACAGGTCTTCACCGATGGCAGCCAGACCCGTCAGGACGGACCATGTGCCGTAAATGTAGTTTACTCCCCAGCGTCCCCACCAGGAGCCTTCCGGTTCCTGGGCCTTTTTGAGAAACTCAAGAGCCCGGACGGCGGCCGGCTGACTCTTCGGATACCCGAAGTTCCCCATCAGCTCCAGCATCCTCCCGGTCAGGTCTGCCGTGGGGGGATCGATGAGGGCCTCCAGGTCGGCAAACGGGATTTTGTTGAGGAGATGTTTGGTGTTGTCCTTGTCAAAGGCGCCCCATCCGCCGTTTTTGCTCTGCATTCCCAGGCACCAGTTTATGCCGCGCCTGATCTTCTCATCCTTGGATTTCTTATCCTTGACCTCCACGTCCTTGATGGCCATCATCACGAAGCCGGAGTCGTCCACATCCGGATACCAGTCGTTTAAGAACTCAAAGGCCCACCCCCCCGGTTCGAGATCCGGAGATTTTATCTTCCAGTCTCCCGGCTTGCGCACTTCCCGGTCCAGGAGCCACTGCGCGGCCTTTACCAGGGCCGGATGGTCGGTGGGAACGCCGGAGTCTACCAGTGCCTTCAGGCCAAGGGCCGTATCCCAGACGGGTGAGATGCAGGATTGGAGAACCAGACCTTCTTCATCCTCGATACTGAAATTGGCAAGTGCCTCCAGCCCCTTTGCCACTGCCGGATGGTCATTGGCGTAACCAAGGCAGTGCAAGGCCAGGACGGCATTGAGCATGGCCGGTTGAATTCCTCCCCAGTCACCGGTCGGCTCCTGGTGGTCCAGAACCCACTTTTCAGCCTTTGCCAGCGCTTTATTCTTGAAGGGCCTGATGGGGTTGCTCTCGTAAACCTTGAGCATGTGGTCTACACCGATGAAGATGTTTTTCCAGGTAAGAATTCCATGCTCCTTGGTGAAAGTATAGTCGGTGGGGCGGGGGGGACGGACATACAGCTCCCGCACCCTCGCCTGAGGAGGCAGCTTTCTGACCGGCCGTTCGGTCATGACGATGGAGAGGGGGATGATGGTCGCCCTCGACCAGCTGGAAAGCTCGTACATGTTGAAATACGCCCAATTCGGGAGCAGCATCAGCTCGATCGGCATGGACGGAACGCCGAACCAGGCGAATTCGCCGAACAGGGCGAGGAATATCTTGGTAAAAACGCGGCACTTGATGATACCTCCCTTTTCCAGGATAAAGGCGCGGGCCTTTGCCATGGCAGGGTGGTCGGCCGGGTAGCCGGCCAGTTTCAGGGCAAAGTAGGCCTCGACGGTAGTGGACAGATCGCCGGGGCCTTCGTAATAGATGGTCCAAAAGCCTTCCTTGGTCTGCTTGCCGAGCAGATAGTTGGCCATCTTTCGTTCTTTTTCCTTGTCCACGATCCCCATGAAGTGGAACAGCATGATATATTCGGCGGTAATGGTGACATTGGACTCCAGTTCGGCCCACCAGTACCCCTCGGGGAGCTGTTCGCGAAAGAAGAAATCGCGGCTCCTCTCGATGGAAAGATCCAGGGTGTTCTTCGCCTCTCCCTCTTTCTTCTTCCAGATGGATGCCGGCAGGTGGTGAATCTTGGCGCTTTGCCTTACAGAAGGTGTTCCCTCGGCTTCGGCGGTAACGCCGTTAAAAGATGTGAGCGCATGGGATATGGGGTATTTGCAGGTTCTCATCGCTTCTCGTTCTCCTTGCTGAATCATCAAAATCCGCTTCGCCCTCGGCAGGCACTGGGGCGTGCAAAATTAAAATAAACTGTGCGTTATTATCACATTTTTGCAAAAAGATACACCCTTTTTCGCAAAAGAAGTGGAATAACAAGCCGTTTCACGGTTGTGTGCCACGGCGGTTGATTTCACCTTTCAGCTGTGCTACTAATCGGAGAGTCGGAAAGCGTGAACCGAAGAGCCGGGAAGCGTGAACCGAAGAGCCGGAAATGCCTTTACTGTTCCCGCTTCCCGCTTCCCGAAAAGAAGGCCTTTACTGTTCCCGCTTCCCGCTTCCCGCTTCCCGAAAAAGAAGGCCTTTACTGTTCCCGCTTCCCGCTTCCCGAAAAAGAAGGAGCCATGAAAAATAACAATGTAAAGCTCTACCGAGGCCTGTACGGCTTCATTGTCAGATATCCCCGCCTCATCCTCTCTGCGGCCCTTCTCCTTTCGGTGCTTTCCGTCATCTATACCAGGCAAGGTATGGAGTTTCTCACCGGCCGGGATGACCTGATGCCGAAGAACACCGGATTCCATCGGGATTACCGTGCCTACCGTCAGGAGTTCGGCGACCAGGAAGAGATCGCGGTGGTGATCGAATCGGGAGATCAGGAACTGGCGGCCCGCTTCGGAAGCCGGCTTTTTGGTGAGCTGGTGCAGGACAAGGAACACCTGCGGGAGGTCTTCTACCCATTCGGGCTCCCCTTCTTCAAGGAAAACGGCCTCCTCTTCATGCCCGCAACGGAGCTGGAGGCGCTGCAGAAGAACCTGGCCCTGGCCAAGCCGGTGCTGAAAGAGCTGGCGGCTGCTCCCTCGGTGCAGACCCTCTTTACCTTCCTCACCCGTGAGATGGACGGCTATGTCCGGCAGGGGAAGGAAGCCTCCGGCGCCGAAGTGCGTCTTGCCGGTCTCACCTTCATGCTGGAGAAGCTGGGGGTCGGCTTTACCAAGTTCGGCGGCAGCGGACAGGCATCCTTCTCCCTGGAGGAGTTTTTTGCCCAGCCGGCAGACGGCCAGGAATCGAGCTTCAGCAAGGCGGGGCGGATGCAGATCCTGACCGTCCTGCCGGTTCGCAACAGCACGAGCTTCGTGCCGGCCGAGGAGGCGATCCGGGTGGTGCGCGAGGCGGTGCGGAAACTCAAGACACTTCCCGAGTTCCGGGGGGTGACGGTGGGGCTCACCGGCATGCCGGTCCTTGAGAACGAGGAGATGGCCACCAGTGAGCGGGACATCACCATTGCCACGGTGGTCTCCCTGGTCCTGACGGTGATCCTGCTCCTCGTGGCGTTCCGCGGCGTCCTCAACGTCATCGCCGCCATGGTGTCGCTGGTGGTGGCCATCTGCCTCTCCTTCGGTTTCGCCACCCTCGCGGTCGGCCACCTCAATATCCTTTCCATGGTCTTCGCCATCATGCTGATAGGTATCGGGATCGAGTACGGCATCCAGGTGGTGCTCCGCTACCAGGAGGAGCTCGCAGCCGGGGAAGGGCACCTGGAGGCCATCCGGACCGGCCTCAACCGGAACATCTGGGCCATCGCCATGGCCGCGGCCACCGTCGCGGCCGCCTTCCTCACCTTCGTCTTCACCGACTTCAAGGGGATCGCCGAACTGGGGATCATCGCCGGCGGCGGAATCGTCATCTGCGTCCTCGTCACGTTCACCGTCCTGCCGGCCATGCTTGTGATTCTTGCGAAATACCGGAAAACCGGGAAGCGGGAACCGGGAACCGGGAACCGGGAAAAACAAACCTCGAACCTCGAACCTCGAACCTCGAACCTGAGCGCGCGCGCTCAGCGCGTGCTCTTCGGCCATCCGAAAGTGGTGCTGGCGCTGACAGCTGTCCTTTGCGCCGCTTCGGTCTACCCCCTTGCAAATATCCAGTTCGACTATAATCTTATGAACCTCCAGGCCAAGGGGCTTGAGTCGGTTACCTACGCCTACAAGCTGATGCAGAGCAAGGAGAACTCCGGCTATTTCGCGGTGGTTACTGCCGGAACCGGAGCAGAGGCGGCGGAAAAGAGCCGCAGGCTGGAGGCTCTCCCGACCGTGGACCATGTGGTGAGCTTCAGCTCTTTTGTCCCCGACGAGCAGGAGCGGAAGCTGGCCGTGATCGCGGCGCTCCGCGCTACCCTGGCGGACGTAAAGACGGTTCCCTACGAGGAGGATCTGCGGCTCATGGAGCTCCCTGCCGTGTTCGAAGAGTTCCGCACATCGGTGGAACGGCTCAAGACCTATCTGGAGCGGGAACGGAAGGCGGAGGCCAAGCCGGCGGGCCAGTTCCTGACCATCCTCGATACCTTCTTCGCCGAACTGGAGAAGGAGAAGGACCGGAACGCACTCGGGATGCTCAAGGATTTCCAGGGGGGGATGTTCGCTGAGCTTCCAGCCAAGCTGGAGTTCCTCAAGACGACCCTCAATGCCCGGCCGGTGACCGCGGCAGACGTCCCGGCAGAGCTGCGCCGGCGCTTCGTAGGTAAAACCGGCAGGTACCTGCTGCAGGTGGCCCCCAAACACGCCATCTTCGACCGGGATCCCCTCAAGGCGTTCGTCGACGATGTACGACGGGTGGACGCCGCTGCTACCGGCGAGCCGATCATGGTCTACGAGTCGATGACCATCATGCGCGACGCCTATACCAAGGCCTTTGCCTACGCCTTCATCGCCATCGTCGCCATCCTCTTCCTTACCTTCCGGAGCGTTACCTATACGATCATCGGCCTGGTGCCGCTGGTGGTGGGGGTACTCTTCATGGTGAGCGGCATGTGGCTGTTCCGGATACCGTTCAACTCCGCCAACATCATCGTCATGCCCCTCGTCCTAGGCATCGCGGTCGATTCGGGTATCTACCTCATCAATCGCTTCCGCCGCGAGGATGAAACGGCCGTGGCGGTTGTGACCAGCAGCACTGGCCTGGGGGTGTTTCTTAACACCCTTACCATCATGGCCAGCTTCGGGGCACTGATGGTGGCCCATCACCAGGGGGTCTTCAGCATCGGGGCGGTAATGTCGCTGGGGATGGTCGCCTGTCAGGTGGCGTTTGTGCTGGTCCTGCCGGCAGTACTTACCCTGGTCGGTAAAAGGTGAAACGGCTCCGATAAAGGTCCATCTGCGGCGTTGCGCCGCACCTCCCCGCACTGCGGCGTACCTGATGTACGCCTCATTTGGGAGGCCCAGCGCGCCTTGCATATGGAGCCTTTCTCGAAGCCGGCTTGTTTGAAATCAAAATCTTATGCCAAAGCGTGAAGGAAAATATCGTGGGCTGCGCGGGGCGGTAGCGCTTTCCCACTTCTTCCTGCGGGAGCGAGTGAGGCCGGGTGATCGGGTGGTGGACGCCACCTGCGGCAACGGCCATGACACCCTCTTCCTGGCCGGTCTGGTCGGACCTGCGGGGAAGGTGTGGGGGTTTGATATCCAGGATGATGCCTTGGCCGCAACTCGCGTTCTCCTGGACGAGGCGGGGTGCCTCGACCGGCTGGAGCTTGTGGCCGCCGGGCATGAATGCCTTTCCGATCATGTGACGGAACCGGTGCAGGCGGTGGTCTTCAACCTCGGGTATCTGCCGGGGGGGGACAAAACGCGCATCACCCGGCCCGATAATACGTTGCCGGCGCTGGAACAGGCCGCGCAACTCCTCCAGCCGGGAGGGATCATCATCGTTGTCCTTTATTCCGGCCATCCAGGCGGCGCGGAGGAATGCCGGGCCGTGGACGAATGGGGGGCGGCCCTTTCTCCCGAATTGTTCAATGTCTGGCGGAGCTGCCAGCCTAACTGCCCGCCGACGGCGCCGTATCTCATACTCGTCGAGAAACGAGGGTAGGGTGCGTCCCACGCACCAATCATCTCAATTATTTCTTGACTCCACGAGTTGTTGTAGTAGATTGTAATACAGGAGGTGTGCCATGCGTACCGTACTGTCAATCAGTCTGCCTGAGAAGATATCACATGAGCTGGATGAGTTTGCAAAAGCTACGGGGAGGAACAAGAGTGACATCGTAAAGGAGTCCATCAGCCTCTACCTCTGGGAGTCGCGGTTCCGGGAGACCCGCAGAAAGCTTGGTGTCAGGGCGAAAAAGGCCGGCATTGTCACTGAGGAAGACGTGTTCAAGGCCGTGTCATGAATGTGGTGTTCGACACGAATGTCCTGATCGCAGCATTTCTTAGCGAAGGGGTCTGTGCGAAGCTCCTTTTAAGGGCACGCAAGAAGCAATTCCAGCTTGTTGTGTGCCCTTTTGTTTTGCAGGAGTTCGAACGTGTCCTGAGTAAAAAGTTTGCGGCCGCGCACAGCGAGGTGCGCGAAGCGTTGGAGCTCGTAGATGAAGCCGCGGCGCTGAAGGTTCAACCCGTAAAGGAGGTAGCCGGCGTCTGCCGCGACGAGGATGATGATAACGTTCTGGCCTGCGCTCAGGCCGCAAAGGCGGACTACCTGGTCACCGGCGATGCGGATTTATTGGTTCTGGAGAGTTTTGAGAAGACAAGGATCATTACGCCGAGGGTTTTTGAGCTGCTGTTTGAGGATTGAAGATGGGAAAATAGAATGTCCCCGCCTATATTGCGAAAGCAATTCGGGTGCAGATTTATTATTTGCCGGACAAAGTCTTTTCTGATAATCTTCAATAAAAACAGTAACTGAACGAGGCGGAACCGGTCCTGCTCCCCAAGCGCTTCCGTTTAACTCCTCTGCCGTATCCTTTCTTCATCGTGCAGCAACAAATTCGCGAAGGCTTTCACCATGTTCCACCATATCCTCCCCTTTCTCATCATACTTCCCTCCCTTGCCTACGGGCTCATCTCCCTCTGGTGCGCCCGTGCCTATTTCTCCCGGAAAAAGCCGGAGGCAGATTTCTTTCCCCCTGTCACCATCCTCAAGCCGGTCAAGGGAATGGATGCGGAGAGTTTCGATAACTTTGCCTCCTTCTGCCGCCAGAGCTATCCGCGGTACCAGATCGTCTTTGCCGTCGCCGGCACGGATGACCCCGTGATTCATGTTATAAGGAAGCTCATGACGGAGTTTCCCGAAGTGGACGTGGAACTGGTGGTGGATGACCGCGTATACGGACCCAACTACAAGGTATGCAACCTGATCAACGCGTATCCCACGGCAAAGTACGACATTCTCATCATATGCGACAGCGATATACGGGTGGGCACCCGCTATCTCCAGGAGGTCTGTGCCCCCTTTGCCGACCCCGGGGTGGGGCTCGTGACGTCGCTCTACCGCAGCCCGTGGATCAAGGGGGCGGCCACTGCCATAGAAGCGATGGGGTTTACCACGGAGATGGTCCCGAATGTCATGGTGGCGCTCAAACTGGAAGGGCTCTCCTTCGCTCTGGGGGCCTCCATGGCGGTGCGGAGAGAGACGCTGGAAAAAATCGGCGGGTTTCACGCCCTGGTCGAGTACCTGGCCGACGACTACCAGCTCGGCAACAAGGTATTCAGGGCCGGATACCGGCTGGAACTTTCCGATTACTTCGTGGAGAGCGTCATGCACCGGGAACGGCTCTCCGACGTTCTTTCGCGGCAGCTCCGCTGGGCGAGGACCATGCGCGTTTCCCGTCCCGGCGGCTACTTAGCCTCCGGGATCACCCAGCCGTTTCCGGCGGCGGTGCTGGCCATGATCGTCTCCGGCGGTTCTTTTCCGGGAGTTGCTGCCGCCGTGCTTCTCTATACGGTGCGCAGCCTTACGGCCCTGCTCTTCAGCCGCTGTTTCGTCCGCGACCGGATCTTTCCCCGCTGGCTCTGGCTCCTCCCCTTCCGCGACGGGCTTGCTTTTGCCACCTGGGCGCTATCCTTCATGGGGAGCCGGGTCCGCTGGCGGGGGCACCTATTCCGTGTCCTGCCCGGTGGGAGATTGGAGGAAGTTGACAGATGAAGCTGTATTCGAGAGTTCTCTTTTGTGCAGCCGGGTTTCTGTTCCTTCTCGTCCTTGCCGACAGCGGCTTGTGCGAAGGGGAGATCACGAGGATTGCCGACGGCAAGCTCATCGGCTTTGCCGGAATGATAGAGGACATAAAGGGGAGCAGCATCGTTTTTGCAGGGGAGCTCCATGACAGCCGCGAGCACCATCGAATACAGCTTGATGTCATAAAGGCGCTCCACAAGGCCGGGGTGCCGCTGGCGATAGGGCTTGAGATGTTCGATTCGGAAAACCAGCCGGCCCTCGACCAGTGGGTCGCGGGAAAGATGGAACTCCTGGATTTCGTGCAGATATACCGGCAGAACTGGACGATCCCCTGGCCCATGTACGATTCCATTTTACTCTACGCCAGAAACAACGGCATTCCCCTGATCGCCCTCAATGTGCCGCGGGACATCGTGCAAAAGGTCTACCGCTCCGGCGTTTCCTCTCTTTCTGTCGAAGAGAAAAAAGTGCTCCCACCCGACATTACGTGCAGGATTGACGCCCCCTATATGAAGTTCATAAAGAGCATTTATGCGGGGCACCTGACCGAAGGGTCATCGCTGGAATATTTCTGTGAGGCTCAACTTCTGCGGAACAAGACCATGGCGTGGTATCTCATGGCTTATCTGAAAAAAAACCCCCAACGGCTGGTGGTTGTCCTTACCGGAGTGGGGCATGCCATGAAACGGGGGGTGCCCGAGGAGATACCGAGGGAGTCAGGGCTCCGCTACCGGGTCATTATTCCGCAATTATCGGAACCGGCAATGGATACGCTGAAGAAGAGCGATGCGGATTATCTGATAGCGCAGTAACGGCGATATCTTTACATCCGGCATTCTTCGCCTATACTTTCTGTGTAAACCCTTCTTTCCGGGAGATCACTTTGCCTGTTATTGCGCAAAAACTGGGGGCACTGACTCTCTCCCTCCTCCGGGAGATGGGGAGGATGCTCAATTTCATCCTCTATGCCCTGTACATGATCGTCCGTTCTCCCTGCAAGCCCTTCCACACCCTTAAGCAGCTCCATTTCATCGGCGCAAAATCCTTCTTCGTCATCTTCCTCACCGCCTCCTTTACCGGGATGGTGTTGGGGCTGCAGGGTTACTACACCCTCGCCAAGTTCGGTTCCGAAGGACTCCTCGGCTCGGCGGTGGCCCTCTCCCTCATCCGGGAGCTGGGGCCGGTCCTCTCTGCTCTGATGGTGACGGGGCGGGCCGGCAGCGCCATCACCGCCGAGATCGGCATCATGCGCATCTCCGAGCAGATCGATGCCCTCCAGACCATGGCCCTGGAGCCGTTCAAGTATCTCGTCTCCCCCAAGGTGCTGGCGAGTCTGCTGGTGCTGCCGCTTCTCTGCGCCATATTCGACGTGGTAGGTATCTACGGCGGCTACCTTGTGGGGGTGAAGCTCCTCGGCGTCAATCCGGGGGCCTATTACAACGAGATGGTGAAGAGCGTGGAGTGGAAGGATATATTCTCGGGGATCGTCAAGTCGCTCTCCTTCGGCCTGATAATCTCCTGGGTCTGCTGCTACAAGGGGTACCACGCCGGCCACGGGGCGGAAGGGGTATCCCGCGCCACAACTGCGGCGGTGGTGATGTCGTCGGTGCTGATCCTGATCTGGGACTATTTCCTGACATCGGTTCTGCTGTAGTCGAGGAACGGGGACCGGGGATCGGGGACCAGGGATCGGGAAACGGGAAACGGGAAACGGGAAACGGGAAACGAAGTCTAATAACCTGAGGACGGGGGACGGGGGATGGGAGAGAGGCGGTTAAGGTTTTACCGATCCCCGGTTCCGGATCTCCGGTCCCGGACTGAAAAATGATCAAACTGGAAAATGTGACAAAATCCTTTGACGGTCAGGTGGTGCTTGACAGGCTGAACCTGCATGTCCCCCACGGGAAGATCACCGCCGTAATCGGGCCGAGCGGCGAGGGGAAAAGTGTCCTCCTCAAGCACATGATCGGGCTGTTGCGGCCAAGCAGCGGCCAAGTGATCGTGGACGGCGAGGACATTTCCAGGATGGGGCGGAGCCAACTGAACCGGGTGCGGGAGAAGTTCGGCATGCTGTTCCAGGGGGCTGCCCTTTTCGATTCCATGACGGTGTTCGAGAATGTTGCCTTTCCCATGGAGGAAAAGACCCGCCTCTCCCGCGCCGAGATCGGAAAGCGGGTCCATGAGGCGTTGGAACAGGTGGGGCTCAAGGGGGTGGACCGAAAGTACCCCGACGAGCTCTCCGGCGGTATGAAGAAGCGGGTGGGGCTTGCCCGAGCGCTCCTCCTCAACCCCCGTATCATCCTGTTCGACGAGCCGACGACCGGCCTCGATCCGATCATCTGCCGCGCCATCCACCAACTGATCAAGGATTCCCACGCGCGATTTGGCTTCACCGCGGTGGTCATCTCCCACGAGATCCCGGAGATATTCGACATCTCCGACCGGGTGGCCATGCTTCACCGGGGGAAGATCCTGGAGGTGGGGACCCCCGAGGAGATCCAGCGCTCCGAGCACCCGGCGGTGCGCCAGTTCATCACGGGAAGCATCGAGGGACCGATCCAGTTCGTCTGAGTAGTTGAATTCAGGAACGAGGTCCGAGGAACCAGGAACGAGGACCGAGATCAAAAATTCTCGTTCCTTGATCCTAGAACCTCGAAGCCTTCTAAGGTGACCCATGAAAAAAGCAAATATTGAAACCATCGTCGGGATTTTCGTGCTGATCGGGATACTCTGTCTCGCCTATCTCTCCATCAAGCTGGGTAAGATGGAGCTGTTTGGGGGGGACTACTACGACGTGTACGCGGAGTTCGACTCCGTATCCGGGCTGAAGAAAGGGGCCTCGGTGGAGATCGCCGGGGTCGAGGTGGGGAGGGTGGACCGTATCGTTCTCGCCCCTAGGTATAACGACCGGGCGCGGGTCAACCTGCGGGTCAGGTCGGGGGTGAAGGTGCAGGAGGATGCCATCGCCTCGGTACGCACGCGGGGGATCATCGGCGACAAGTTCGTCCTGCTGAAGCCGGGGGGGTCGGAGAAGCTTCTGGCCGATAAAGGCAGGATCAGGGAGACCGAGTCGGCCGTGGACCTGGAGGAGCTGGTGAGCAAGTACATCCACGGCAAGGTGGAGTAAGGAAACGCGCACTTTTCCGCAATCTCTGTGTCGATCTGCGGGATTCCTTGTGCGGCGTACTGCCCCCCTCCTTATCCCTCCCCCGCTGAGGGAGGGAATCCAGTTATCCTCTCCCAGCGGGAGAGGGTGGCCAAAGGCCGGGTGAGGGGCATCCGCACAATTCCTTGATCTCCTTGACCTTGCAAAAAATTGTGCGTTTCAGAAACAAAAGTACCGACAAAGCATTTTTATGGAGAAGGTTATGAAATCGTATTATGGGACACTTGCAGTATTTTTGCTGATGGTTTTATGTTGCGCAGGGTCCGGCTTTGCTGCAGAGCCCGGTCGGGAAAAGCTGGTGCTTGATCTCAAGGAATGCATCGGTAGGGCGATTGCCGTTGCCCCCGAGCTCGGCGAGGCCCAGGCGGACGTCGAGCTGACCGCATCGAAACTGGAAGAGGCCAAATCGCACCGTTATCCCCAGATCGAGATCCTTGGCCTTACGGGGCCCATCCCCCAGGCGCGGGGGGACCAGGTGTCGTCGCCCGACAAGATCAATCAGACCGACCGCTGGACCTGGTTTGAGCGGGGGGACGCGACGCTTATCCAGCCCCTTTACACGTTCGGCAAGATCTCCGAGAGCATGAAGGCCGCCGGTCACGGGATCGAGGTGGACCTGGCGAAGAAGGAGCAGCGGCGAAACGAGGTCGCCCTCAAGGTCAAGGAGTACTATTACGGGCTGCTCCTGGCGCGGGAGCTGAAGGAACTGGTCCTGGAGGTGCAGGAGGACCTGGCCGAGGCCCGGGAGAAGGCGGTGAAGCTTCTCGACGAGGGTTCTCCCAACGTGGAGGAGCTGGATATCTACAAGCTGGACGCCTTTGCGGGTGAGGTCGGCAAATACCTGGAGGAGGCCAGGAAGGGGGAGGCCCTTGCCCTGACCGCTCTCAGGAGCCGGCTCGGCCTTCCTCCCGACGCAGAGCTGGACATCGCCACCGAACGCCTCCTGCCCGGGGAAGAGAAGGTTGGGGAGCTCTCCGCCTACCTTGAGACGGCACAGTCCAGGCGCCCGGAATACCGGCAGATAAGGGAAGGGCTCCGGGCAAGGGGCGCCCTGGTGGAGGCGGCCCGGGCTGCATGGTACCCGGACTTTTTCGTTGCAGGCTACCTGTCCGGGGCCAATGCCGAAAAGCGGGACAAGGTCGTGAACCCATGGGTCCCCGACGATTACAACCACCTCTGGGGAGGGGTGGCGCTCGGCCTCAAGTGGCGGATCGATTTCGGCATAACCGGCGCGAAGGTTGCCGGCGAGCGTGCCCAGTACAACCGGCTCCTTTCAACTAAGGAGTACGCCGAGGCCAACATCCCGCTCCAGATCAGGAAGTACTACCTTGATTGCCGGGAGGCGGAAAAGAGCGCCGAGAAGACCAGGGACGGGTACTCCAGCGCCAAGAAATGGGCAGTTGCGGCCATTGCCAACTTCGATTTCGGCATCGGTCCCGCCAAGGAGATTTTCGATGCCCTCCAGCAGTACGCCAAGATGCGGGCCGCCTATTTCCAGTCCATCTACAACTTCAAAGTGGCCCAGGCGAACCTCGCCTACGCGACGGGGGGAGAACCGCTTTGATCCAAAACCGGTAACCGGTTTGCTATAGAGCGCGCAGAGTGCCAAGCTATATAAATTTTTTGGGTTTCGTTTCTCTACGTGTCCTCTGTGGCTCTGTGGCTAAGTGTTAAGGAGGTATGTTTGATGAATGTGAAATTGACAATATTACCTGTGGTGCTGTTCTGCCTTGTCGCGGCAGGGCCGGGACGGGCGCTCTCCACAGTCACCGACCAGGTGAAGAAGACCGTCGATGAGGTGATCGGCATCGTCTCCGACAAGGAGCTTAAGAAGCCGCAGAACGAGCAGAAGCGGCGCCAGGCCCTGAAAAAGGCCATAGGGGGCATATTCGACTACGCCGAGATGGCCCAGCGCTCCATGGGGCGGCACTGGAAGGACCGGACCCCAGCCGAGAAGAAGGAGTTCATCTCGCTCTTCGAGACGCTCCTGGAAAACTCCTATGCCGGGAAGATAGAGTCGTACAACCAGGAAAAGATCGTCTATCTGAAGGAAGACACTGAAGGGGAGTACGCCGAGGTGCGGTCCAAGGTGGTGACCGCCAAGCGGGACGAGTTCACCCTCGACTACCGCCTCCTGAACAAGGGGGGTAAGTGGATGGTGTACGATGTGGTGATCGAGGGGGTGAGCATGGTTTCCAACTACCGGACCCAGTTCAACAAGATCATCCAGAACCAGGGGTACGGGGAGCTGGTGAAGAAGCTGCGGCTGAAGAGCGAGGAGATCAAGGCGCCTTAGAACTGAAAAAATTGGGTTTCATTTTCCGGTCAGGGCGTGTGGCGGCCTTTTCAGGAAGCTTTTGAAAGAACTTCAGGGGCCCACTGGTTGAGACTCATTTTATGGGCTTCAGCCATCATTGCTGCATGGGCGTGAACTTCAGGGGAGACTCGCAGCATCAGTTTGCCTGAATATGGCTTTTGCGGCGCGCGACCAAGCTTTTCGCACGTGGCGAGATAGTCGTTTACAGCCTCTTCAAAGGCCGCTCGCAATTCCTTGACGGATTCGGCATGAAAACCGATAACGTCTTTAATTCCCGCAATGTGGCCAACGAAACAACCGTCTTCATCGCTGTACTCAATTCTGGCTGCATATCCTCGGTAATTCATTGTGTTCATGGTTTTACCCCTGCATTTTCCAAGAAGGTCCGTGCGTCACGAACCTGGTAAGGTTTCGCTTCTTTTGCCGGATGCGGCCGGTGGAACGTGCCGATAATACCGTTCAATACGAAGCGGACCCGTGATCCGCTCCCCTCGATGGTTTGAGCCCCAAGCGCAATGAGCAGAGATTCAATCCGACGCCATTCCAGGTCAAATCTTTAAAAGGCAAGGAGTGGTCAGGAGTGGCAGGAGTGGGGTCAAATCTTTAAGATTGACAATACAGCTCCATCTTAGGCAATTTCTGGCATTGTCAACAATAAAGATTTGACCCCCTTCTTTGTTCCCCCTTCTTTGCTTCTTTGTCTTCTTTGTGTTTGTGCGGGAGATGGTGAGAAATCAGTGGATGCACGTCTCCTTATGTCCGAGACCTTCAGCGATAAAGGTGAGCACGAGAGTGTTCAGGCTGACCCCTTCCTGTTTGGCCCTGGCAACGAGACGGGCATGAAGTGTTTTAGGCAGGCGGGCAACGAACTTGCCCGATGCTTCAATCAACTCCACCGGCTTCGCAGTCGGTTTAGGGATAGGCTTTACCATGTCGGCGGTGGCGGAAATCCAGGCGACAAAGGCATCCCTGCCGTTCGCTATGGCTTCTTCGATTGTTTCCCCATCGGACATGCAGCCGGGGAGATCGGGAAACGTTATAAGAAAGCCACCGCCATCTTCTTTGGCAAGAGGGGCAATTTCGTGCATGTATTCTTCAAACTTGTAAGGCGGTTCGATGGCTTTGATCTTTTTGACTTTCATGGATTGATTCTCCTTATCTGATCAATCAGTGCGACGAATTGTTTTACGTACACCGGCTTTATCGGCCTGTGCGCTGGAACGGAGACCGCCAGCTCAATGCCGGGAAATGAGAAAACATAGTGGCTGCCGCCATGGTTACGGATCTCGATGCTGTATTTAGCAGCCACGGCAATCAGGGTTTCAATCCGCCAGTCACGCGGTTGTTTCGCATCTGTTCAAGCTGCTTTTCAATTGAGCTCATGGAGTAATGATACTGGATGCGTAGAGTGGTGAGTACAGGAGAAGACACCTGGCCTTCCGGCTGGGTATTATGGTCTTTAAAATGACCTCGTTGTCCCTTGAGCTTTTCGTTCTTGCCGTGGTCCCAGACGAAGTATTTCATGGATGAAAAAATACCACAGTGTGTACTTTTGGCAACATAAAGGAGGAAGGCCTTTTTTGAAAGCTTTTTTTGTTGACAAGGATGTCCCCCCGCAAATAAAATCACACAATTTACAATACATTGTTCGATTCGGAGGGTAGGAATGGCAAAGGTTTTCAAGGTGGCGGTTCTGCCGGGTGACGGCATCGGGCCGGAGGTGATGGCAGAGGCGCTCCGGGTGCTGGACGCCGTGGAAAAGAAGTACGATGCGCGGTTCGAGCGGACCCACGCCAATGTGGGGGGCGCGGGCATCGACAACGAAGGGAAGGCCCTCCCCGAAACCACCGTCAGCATCTGCAAGGCGGCGGACGCCATCCTGTTCGGCTCGGTGGGCGGCCCCAAGTGGGAGACGCTCCCCCCCGACGAGCAGCCGGAGCGCGGTGCGCTTCTGCCGCTGCGGAAGATATTCGGTCTCTATGCCAACCTGCGCCCGGCAATCATCTTCCCGTCCCTTACCGGCGCTTCTTCCCTCAAGGAAGAGGTGATCGCCGGGGGCTTCAACGTCCTGGTGGTGCGGGAGCTGACCGGCGGCATCTACTTCTCCCAGCCCAAGGGGATCGAGGGAGAAGGGCGCAACCGGGTCGGCGTGGATACCATGAGATACAGCGTGCCGGAGATCGAGCGTATCACCCACGTGGCGTTCCAGGCAGCGCGCAAGCGGAGCAAGAAGCTCTGCTCCATCGACAAGGCCAACGTCCTCTCCACTTCGGTCCTCTGGCGCGAGGTGGTGACCGGCATCGGCAAGGAGTACCCTGACGTGGAGCTCTCGCACATGTACGTGGACAACGGCGCCATGCAACTGGTGAAGTGGCCCAAGCAGTTCGATGTGCTCCTCTGCGAGAACATGTTCGGCGACATCCTTTCCGACGAGGCGGCCATGCTGACCGGCTCCCTGGGGATGCTCCCCAGTGCTTCTCTCGCCGAGGGGACCTTCGGCATGTACGAGCCGTCCGGCGGCTCTGCCCCGGACATCGCAGGCCAGGGGATCGCCAACCCCATCGCCCAGATCCTCTCCGCCGGGATGATGTTGCGCTTCTCCTTCGGCATGGTGGACGCAGCCGACGCCATCGATAACGCCGTGGCCAAGGTGCTTGACCAGGGCTTCAGGACGCGGGACATCTATCAGCAGAAGGACGGGGAGAAACTGGTGAACACCAGGGAAATGGGCGATGCGATTGTTGCAAACCTGTAATATTATCCCGGCAATTAAACCATATTAACCCTGCTGTCGGGGCGCAGCATGCAGCGCCCCGACCGTTCAGATTTAATTGCCGCCGTATAATAACTACCAAATTTCAGAAAAGGAACAGACTATGAAAGTCGGACTTATCGGTTGGCGTGGGATGGTAGGCTCGGTTCTTCTCCAGCGCATGCTGGAGGAAAACGATTTTGCGGGGATCGAGCCGGTATTCTTCTCCACCTCCCAGGCGGGACAGCCCGCGCCCATGAATGCCGGGACCTTGAAGAGCGCCTCGGATATCGCGGAGCTCAAGAAGCTGGATGTGATTCTCACCTGTCAAGGGGGGGACTACACGAAGGCGATCCACCCCGAACTGCGGAAGCAGGGGTGGCAGGGGTACTGGATCGATGCGGCCAGCACGCTGCGGATGGAGGAGAGCGCCGTCATCATCCTCGACCCCGTGAACCGCAACGTGATAGATAACGCCCTTGCAAAGGGGCAGAAGGATTTCATCGGCGGCAACTGCACCGTGAGCCTGATGTTGATGGCCCTGGGTGGGCTTTTCCGCGCCGGCCTTGTGGAATGGCTCTCCTCAATGACCTACCAGGCGGCCAGCGGCGCCGGCGCCCCCAACATGCGCGAGCTCCTCTCCCAGATGGGGGTCCTGCACGCCTCTGTCGCGGAGCTCCTCAAAGATCCCGCTTCTGCCATCCTGGAGATCGACCGGAAGGTGACCGAGGAGTTGCGGAGCGACTCCATGCCGAAGAAGGAGTTCGGCAACCCCCTGGCCGGGAACGTGCTTCCCTGGATCGACCGGGAGGTGGAGGACGGCCAGAGCCGCGAGGAATGGAAGGGGTACGCCGAGACCAACAAAATCCTCGGTACGGCAATGCCGATCCCTGTGGATGGCATCTGCGTGCGGGTCGGTGCCATGCGTTGCCACAGCCAGGGGCTCACCATTAAGCTGAACAGGGACGTGCCGATCTCCGACATCGAGGCCCTGATAAAAAACGACAACCAGTGGGTCAAGTTCGTTCCCAACACCAAAGCCGATACCCTGGCGCAGCTCACGCCTGCTGCGGTCTCCGGTTCCCTCACGGTTCCCATCGGCCGCGTACGCAAGATGAAGATGGGGCCACAGTACGTCCAGGCCTTCACCTGCGGCGACCAGCTTCTGTGGGGAGCGGCGGAGCCGTTGCGGAGGATGCTGCGCATCCTGATGGAGAAATAACGGAGAGAACGCGCTTTTCGCCGAAAATCGCGTTCTCCGGGATTATTGCATCAGCGCCCCTTCCATGGGGCGCTTTCATTTTTGGCGAAGACCTTTACCTGATTTATCTTGCGAGGAGACGGAAAACATGGGCAAGCTGTGGAACGTAGCCGTTGTGGGCGCCACTGGCGCCGTCGGCAACCAGATGATCGAGTGCCTGGAGGAGCGCAACTTCCCCATCGGGAAGATCAAATACCTGGCGAGCAGCAGGAGCGCCGGAGAAATACTGGAGTTCAAGGGGAAGGCGGTGATGGTGGAGGAGTTGAAGCACGACTCCTTCGAAGGGATCGACATCGCCCTCTTCTCGGCCGGTGGCGACCGTTCCAGGGAATTCTGTCCGTCGGCGGTTCGGGCCGGCGCGGTCTGCGTCGACAACTCCAGCGCCTGGCGCATGGACCCGGATGTCCCCCTTGTCGTTCCCGAGGTGAACCCCCATGCCATCGCCCGGTACACGAAGAAGGGGATCATCGCCAACCCCAACTGCTCCACCATCCAGATGGTTGTGGCTCTAAAGCCGCTCCACGACTATGCCACCATCAAGCGGATCGTGGTCTCCACCTACCAGGCGGTCTCCGGCACCGGCAAGAAGGCCATCGACGAGCTCGACAGGCAGGTGAAGGATCTCCTCCAGGGGAAACCCCCGGAGATCAAGGTCTACCCGCACCAGATTGCCTTCAACTGCCTGCCGCACATCGACTCCTTTGGGCCGAACGGTTACACGAAGGAAGAGATGAAGATGGCTGACGAGACCCGCAAGATCATGGAGGCGGACATCCGCGTGACTGCCACCACGGTCCGGGTGCCGGTTTTCTATAGTCATTCCGAGTCTGTCAACATCGAGACCGTGAAGAAGCTCACCGTGGCCAAGGCCCATGAGCTCCTCAAGAACGCTCCGGGATGCGAGCTGGTGGACGACCCCGCCAGCAAGGTCTATCCTATGCCCATCGACGCCGCCGGCCAGGACCTAACCTTGGTGGGACGCATCCGCGAAGACGAGTCCATCGAGACCGGTCTCAACCTCTGGGTGGTGGCCGACAACATCCGCAAGGGGGCGGCGACCAATGCGGTGCAGATCGCGGAGATGCTGATTGAGAAGTATCTGAAATAACCACTTTTCACTTCCCCCCCTTTCGCAAAGGAGGCCGGTTGTGTCCCTTAGTACACACTTGTTTTTGCAATCCATATACGGTATTCTCGCAAGACACTCACGACCTTTCTCGAATAGATTTTCTCAGCCATGCGCACCATCAAACTGACAATCGAATACGACGGCACCAACTACGCCGGCTGGCAGGTACAGCCCAACGGCCTCGCCATCCAGCAGGTGATGGAGGATGCGCTGGCTAAGATCCTGGGCGCTCCGGTGCGGCTCCATTCCTCCGGCCGGACCGATGCCGGCGTACATGCCAAAGGGATGGTCGCCGCATTCAGGACGGACAAGGGGATACCGCTCCGCGCCTTCTGCGACGGGCTCAATTCCCTCCTGCCGCGGGATATATCCGTTAAGGAAGCAGTGGAGATGCCCCCTGATTTCCATCCCCGCTTTGATGCACAGGGGAAGCATTACCGTTACACTTTGCTGAATGCGCCGCGCCGTTCACCCCTGACCCGCCTTTACGCCTGGCACGTGCGGAGCCGGCTGGACCTGCCGGCCATGGAGCGCGCAGCCTGGCACTTTGTCGGCGAGAATGATTTTGCGGCGTTCCGCACGACGGGGTGTGCGGCGAAGACTACCACTCGCCGGATTGACGCTGTCGATATCCGGCAGGGGAGTGAATTCGTTACTATCGACGTCAAGGGTTCCGGTTTCCTCAGGAACATGGTAAGGATGATGGTGGGAACCCTGGTGGAGGTTGGTGTGGGGAGGCGTCAGCCGGAAGATGTGGCGCTGCTCCTGGAACAGCCTGATTCCGGCTCAGCGGGACCTACCGCCCCCCCCCATGGACTTTGCCTGGTGGAGGTTTTTTACTGACGGCAGGTAAAATTTTCTTGACAAGCTTTTTGAGATAGATTATTTTACACGCTTCCTGTGTAAATCAGCGTGTATTTCGAATAGTTTGTGAGGGTTAGATGAAGACTCAAGTGGCAAAAAAAGAGGAAGTGGCCAGGGATTGGTATCTGGTCGATGCGGAAAATCAGGTGCTCGGCAGGCTTGCCACCCAGGTGGCCAACGTTCTGCGCGGAAAAAATAAACCGGTATTTACTCCCAGCGTTGACACCGGCGATTTCGTCATCGTCGTGAATGCCGAAAAGATAGCGCTGACCGGCAATAAGCTCTCGGACAAGATGTACTACAGCCACTCCGGTTTCCCCGGCGGCCTCAAGTCGATAAACGCCGGCAAACTGCTGGAGAAAAAGCCTGAAGATATCATCAAAAAGGCGGTCAAGGGGATGCTTCCCAAGAACAAGCTGGCCCGCCACATGTTGAGCAAGCTGAAGATATACAGCGGGGCCGAACATCCCCATAAGGCCCAGCAGCCCAAGCTTCTCGGCCGATAATCTGGATTCAATTTAGATCAGGAGATACACGAATGGCAGCAAAGAGCTTCTACGGTACGGGTAAAAGAAAGTCCTCCATCGCCAGGGTATGGCTTAAACCCGGTACAGGCGCGATCATGGTGAACAACAAGACACTGGATGACTATTTCGGGAGAGAGACATCCAAGATGGTCGTCAGGCAGCCGCTGGAGCTGACCGAGAATGTCGGCAAGTTTGACATCTACGTCACGGTCAGGGGAGGTGGGGATTCCGGTCAGGCCGGCGCCATCAAGCATGGCATCACCAAGGCGCTCCTTGAAGTGGATACCGAATTGCGCGGCACTTTGAAAAAAGCCGGATTCATCACCCGCGATTCGCGCATCAAGGAACGGAAAAAATACGGCAAAAAAGCAGCTCGCGCCAGCTTCCAGTTTTCCAAGCGTTAATCGACTTGCAGAATCAGGAGCAGTACGGTTATATGGAGGGGGAATCCGCAAGGGTTCCCCTTTTTCTGTTTTAAGGATCTGCCACGGAGACACAGAGACACGGAGAAAAACCATAAAATCTGAAGGGAGCACGGATCAAATCTGAAAAGGCGGGTTTTTGTCTTTCTCTGTGTCTCTGTGTCTCCGTGGCAATATTGAAAGGAGATCATCCCATGCTGAAAGTCGCCATAGTCGGGGCAAGCGGTTATACGGGTGTCGAGCTTTTGCGGTTACTCCACTGCCACCCAGAGGTGGCGGTAACCTGCATTACCTCCGAACAGAGCGCGGGGAAAAGGATCTCCGACATATTCCCCTCTGTGCGGGACCGCTATGACCATCTCCTTGAAAATCTCGAACCGGTGCGGGTGGCGGACAAGGCGGATTTCATATTCACGGCGCTTCCCCACAAGGCGGCCATGGAAGTTGTTCCCACCTTTCTTCGGTTGGGAAAACGGGTGGTGGATCTTTCCGCAGACTACCGCCTCCACGATGCCAAGGAGTATGCCGCATGGTACGAGCCCCACATGAACCCTGAACTGCTGAAAAAGGCAGTCTACGGCATCCCTGAGCTTCGTCGGGAAAAGGTGGTAAAGGCCGGGCTGGTGGCCAATCCGGGGTGTTACCCGACCAGCGTTATCCTGGGTCTTGCACCGCTCCTGAAGCAAGGAGTGGTCGATTCGGCATCCGTCATCGCCGATTCCAAGTCCGGGGTCTCCGGCGCCGGGAGGGGGGCAAAGGTGGAGAGCCTCTACTGCGAGGTTAACGAGGGGTTCAAGGCATATGGTATCGCCACCCATCGGCATACCCCGGAAATCGAGCAGGAGCTGTCGCTTCTGGCGGGGGAGCGGGTGACCATCTCCTTCACCCCCCATCTGGTCCCCATGGACCGGGGGATACTCTCAACCCTCTACGCAAAATTGACCGGAGGTCACACCACCGCTGATCTCTTGAACCTCTTCCGGGAGTTTTACCATGGCGAGCCGTTTGTGCGGGTGCTGCCGGAGGGGAGCTTTCCTTCCACCGCCCATGTCAAGGGCTCCAATTTCTGCGACATCGGCCTGGCCGTGGATGGCCGTACCGGCCGGGTGGTGGTGGTTTCCGCCATCGATAACCTGGTAAAAGGGGCGTCAGGCCAGGCGGTGCAGAACATGAACATCATGTGCGGGTTTCCTGAGACGATGGGGCTGGAAGCTTTGGCGCTGTTCCCGTAACATCAACAAAGCGTAAAACCTGCCACTGAGACACGGCGAAAGGCATAAACTACATGGGATTCGAATGAACGCTGTTTCCGCTTTTTCTGCGTCCCATTCTATAGCTTTTCTCTCAAGGTCTTTCTCTGTGTCTCCGTGTCTCTGTGGCGGGTGTTTGGTAAGGTTATATGTTTCTCCCCATCACAATAGAAGAAGCCCGAAAGCGCGGCTGGGCCGAGTTGGACGTGGTTTTTGTCACTGGTGACGCCTACATCGATCACCCCGCCTTCGGCGTGCCGCTTCTGGCCCACTGGCTTGAATTCCATGGCTTCCGCGTCGGCATTATCCCGCAGCCCGACTGGAAAACCAAGGAGCCGTTCATGGCACTCGGGCGCCCACGGCTCTTTTTTGCCGTTTCCGCGGGGGCTATGGATTCCATGGTTGCCCACTATACGCCGGCCAGAAAGCTCCGCCGCGACGATGCCTATACCCCCGGCAACCGCCATGGCGCCCGTCCCAACCGTGCCACCATAGTCTATACTTCCCGGCTGAAGGAGGCGTACAAGGATGTGCCGGTGGTGATAGGGGGGATCGAGGCGTCACTGCGCCGTTTTGCCCACTACGACTTCTGGGAGGACAGAGTCCGCCGCTCCATCCTGTTTGACGCCAAGGCAGATCTGCTGGTCTACGGCATGGGAGAAAGGCCGCTTCTGGAGTTGGCTGAGCGGTTAAGAAGGGGGGAGGCGTTCGGGGAGATAACGGACATCCGCGGGACTGCCCACATTGGTAGAGGCGGGTTTGAAACCCGCCCCTGTAAGGTTGAAATTCCATCCTGCGAAGACGTTGCAGGGGATCGCATGAAGTACGCCGAGGCGTTCCGGCTGATTTCCCCGGAGCAGAATCCGTTCTGCGCGCAACCGATAGCGCAACGGCACGGAGACCGCTACCTGGTCTGCAATCCCCCTTCATTGCCGCTTACTGAACAGGAGCTGGACTTCGTCTATGCTCTTCCCTTTGCCAGGGCTCCCCATCCGTCTTATAAAGAGCCGATTCCGGCATGTGAGCAGATCAAGGCCTCCATTACCACCCACCGCGGATGCTTTGGCGGCTGTGCCTTTTGCGCCATCACCCACCACCAGGGGAAAACCATCCAGTCGAGGAGTGCAGCCTCGATCCTTGATGAAATCAAAAGGCTCACCGAGCTTACATGGTTTCATGGCAGCATCAGCGACATCGGCGGGCCGACCGCCAATATGTACGGCCTGCGTTGCGGCAATCCAAAGGCCCAGGCCCAATGCCGAAAGGGTAGCTGCCTCCACCCGTCGCCCTGTAACCACTTGATAACGGACGGACGGCGTGGGGCGGAACTGCTTAAAAGGGTGAGAGCGTCTGCGGGGGTAAAGCACGTTGCGGTTTCGTCGGGGGTGCGCTATGACCTGTTGGATCGCCAGCCGGAGTATCTGAAGGAGCTTCTTGCCCATCATGTGGGGGGGCTTTTAAAGATAGCGCCGGAGCATATCGAGGAAAAGGTCACGGCACTCATGCGTAAACCTGGTAAGAAGGAGTTTGAAAGGTTTCTTGCCCATTTTAAAGCGGAGAGCGCCAGGTTGGGCAAAAAACAGTACATCCTCCCCTATTTCATTTCCGGACACCCCGGTTGTACACTTTCCGATATGGTGGAACTGGCCCTGTTCCTGAAACGGAACGGACTGCGGGTAGAGCAGGTGCAGGACTTCACCCCGACCCCCGGTACGCTTTCCACCTCCATCTATTACACGGGGATTGACCCCTTCACTGGAAAAGAGGTGTATGTCCCGCGCAGCGACAGGGAGAAAAGGCTGCAGAAGTCGCTCCTCCTCTGTCATCTGCCGGAGGAGCGCAAGAATGTCCTTCAGGCCCTTAAAGCGTGCGGGCGCGAAGCGGCAGCGGTAGAGCTGCTTGCAGGATTTACCTCTAATTCCAAAAAAGCCTTGACTCCGGCAACAAAGTAATTTATAAGAGTTGCTTCCACTTTTTGTTTAAAAAATGCTTGACCGTGCGTCAAATATCGTGTATATCGTTTCTTTGCGCTGGCGTAGCTCAATTGGCAGAGCAGCTGACTTGTAATCAGCAGGTTGCGGGTTCGAGTCCCATCGCCAGCTCCACCGACAAGCATGACGTTGGTCTTCTTTTGGAGGGATTCCCGAGTGGCCAAAGGGAACAGACTGTAAATCTGTCGTCGGACGACTTCGGAGGTTCGAATCCTCCTCCCTCCACCATAAAGAGCTGCAGAAAGCATAGTAGTGATGCGCTTCCAGGAGACATAGGTCGCACGGACTGGGAACTAATCACCTTCTATGGTTTCACAAAACTTCATATTCGAAATTGGCGGGAGTAGCTCAGTTGGCTAGAGCATCAGCCTTCCAAGCTGAGGGTCGCGGGTTCGAGTCCCGTTTCCCGCTCCAATTTTAATCATGCCCACATAGCTCAGGCGGTAGAGCACTTCCTTGGTAAGGAAGAGGTCATCGGTTCAAGTCCGATTGTGGGCTCCATTTTTAGCGCTATACAAAGAGAAGCAGATTTCTCTGAAATTTGGGGACAACCCGGGAGGATTCCTAAATGGCCAAGGCAAAATTTGAGAGGAAGAAACCGCACGTAAACATCGGGACGATCGGTCACGTCGACCACGGCAAGACCACCCTGACTGC
>WSYB01000077.1 GCA_009773645.1 Geobacteraceae bacterium | reverse complement strand
CCGGCACGTCGCCGTTGACGACGCGCTGGGCCAGTCCTTCGGCGATCGCCGTCTTGCCGACGCCCGGCTCGCCGATGAGACAGGGGTTGTTCTTGGTGCGGCGGGAGAGCACCTGGATCACGCGGCGGATTTCCTCGTCACGCCCGATGACCGGGTCCAATTTGCCCTTGCGGGCCAGATCGGTGAGGTCGCGGCTGTACTTGGCCAGCGCCTGATACTTTTCCTCCGGCTCCTGATCGGTCACGCGCTGAGTGCCGCGGACGGCGGTCAACGCCGAAAATAGACGGTCCTTCGTCACGCCCTGCCGCTTGAACACGCCGGCGGCCGCGCCACCGGCATCCGCGATGGCCAGCAGCAGATGCTCGGTGCTCAGGTACGCGTCCTTGAACCGCTCGGCCTCCTGCTCGGCCGCGGAAAAGACGTCGCTCAATCGTTGCGAAATGCCGACCTGCCCGGCTCCCGACCCGGAGACTTGGGGGATCTTTTTCAGCTCTTTTTCCAGCTCGCGCCCGAGCACGGCAGGATCGACACCCAATTTTTCCAGCAGGCCGGGCGTGAGCCCCTCCCGTTGCCGGATCAGGGCCAACGTCATATGCTCGACATCGATTTGCTGATGCCCGGCCTTCTCGGCGAGCTTCTGGGCTTCGGCCAGGGCTTCCTGGGTCTTGATGGTCAACCGGTCAAAGCGAATCATGGGTTTCCTTGCCTTTTTCTCAGGCGTTTAAAGAGGATTTAAGGCGGGCACAGCCGAAATCAAGCCGTTGGGAATGGGTTTATCCACTCCTTAATCTTCGATCATCCCCTCGCCCCACCGAGGGAGAGGACCAAGGTGAGGGGGTCTTCGATCCGATGTAGGGGCGTATGGCGATACGCCCTCCCCTTCTTTCAGTTCAGGCGTTCAGGGCAAAACAGTGCCCCAAACAAAGCAGCCTGCCACCTTTGTCTGCTCCCGGTTGGGATGTCGGCTAACGCTAGCCCTAACCCGTGGGCGACGCGCAGCGGCGGTCATCGGGTTCATGGCCTTGATAGCTGATCTGGACTCCATTCGCAAACCACGTCAACTGCGGCACAGGGACAACAGACACAACAAGCCCGTACTGATACTGAAATTTCCGATCCCCTTTAGGAGCAGCTGTATACTCACGAGCCTTAGGCCGGTCGGATGCGGCCTCTGCCTTCTTCAATTCGACCGCAAGGAGATTATGCTCCCGTTCAACGCGACCGCGGTGATGAACAATGATGTCTGGCCGCACGGCCGCACCTCCTGCGCTCTTCTTCTTGTCTTGCTCCGGTCCCTGCCTGTTGTATTCACAATCCACGTTCCAGCTCGGCAGCCGCTGCTCTAAGTACACCGCCAAGCGGTGCGCTATCGACCACTCCCCAACGTCTTGCTCGAGCAAGCCAGCGTCCCGCGCGTACAGCATGTCCAAGGCGTACAGAACGTGTTCTTTCAGCTCTGTGTGATCCATCGTCTCCACAGATAACGCACGGAGCTAACCGGGCAGGCCGACTACGGACTGCCTGATTGGGCAAGTTGTTACGTATCGGCAAGACATTCCAGATCGAGTCAGCGCCTGTATTTTTCCATCGCAGACCAGAAGTCCTCGCGAAGATCACTCCGCCCAGATATGGAAAATGCCCTAAAAAGTGTAAGGAAAAAACCAGCCAGAAATCCACCATTGAACGCGTTGCTTTTTGCCAAGTGGTAGCCGAGGCTTGGCAAGAAGAAAAATAATGCAAAGCTCACCACCGTGAAGATGAATAGCCAAATTAATGGAGCGAAAGCGTAACGTACAGCCGCCGAAAATCGTACTCTTCCCTTGAAGCCCCAAAACAGGGACATTGGGACCCCATAGAAGAACGGCAGGATCACAACCGAGAACACGATTGCGCCCATGAAAAAACCGCCGGCTACTTCTAAGAAAAAGAGGATGAGGTCCATTGCATTTGCTCGTCGAGACCTAACTATTGATCAGGCGAGGAATCACACCGTCTAGAGAACCAGCGGTTCAAGATGGAACCCCTTCTTTCGACCGTGGCGCGAGCGGACGAAAGAACGGACCTCAGGTTGCTCTTGTCACGTAAATGACAAGGCTCTTGGTCTCGAACCTAAAACAACGCCGCGGTCGGCGCAGTCGAAGACCTTAAACCGCAACTTCTGCTCATAGCCCCAGACTTCGGTTACGCAACACAGAGGCCGAAACGCGATTTCGACCGCATTCAGGTTTTCGTCGTTTGATAGTTCCTTCCTCATTGGTCCTCCAGCGCAATGCCTTGCACTGCGGCAGCAAGAGCCATACCTTCGCTCATAAGAGCGGCATGCTCAGCCGAACCGAAATACCGATTGATCTGGACAATGATTTCCGCGAGGCGCCGCCGATGGAATGGGTCTTTCAGGTCTTGGAAGAGTTCCGATATTGCGATGAGTACGCATCCCGGTGCCTTGACCCGCTCCGCCCCCAAGTGCATTTCGAGATCGATTCCCAGACCGACAGGGGACGAGCGCGTAGGCCGGCCCGAGCGCAAAGTTGCTGTATAACCCTTCACTCCGGGAGCGTCGGTTGAATCGAGTGGCGCCCATGGCCAGACAACGAACGGCTGGCCAAGGGGGACATCCAGCGTCCATGTCTCAAATTGGGGTTGGGTAAAGAAATTCTGTTGAACATTTTCGGGAAACAGCCATTCTTTCCCTCTAAGAATCGTTCGGAGTCCGGGATAATTCGCATGTA
>WSYB01000038.1 GCA_009773645.1 Geobacteraceae bacterium | reverse complement strand
TCACGGCAGGAAGAAAATGAGAAAACCACTGTCCAGAAAAAACCGGATTCACTGTCCAGTCAAAACCGAATTCGCTGTCCAGAAAAAACGGATTGCGCAATTTAGTCTTAGTATTAGTTTGTTCGGGGATAAAACCAGTACCATGACAATGCAAACATAATTTATTTATTCCGCCACAGATGCATAAAATCGGCATCATTCAACTCCAAAGGACAAAAGGTAATAAATCGTTTACCGAAGGCGGAATCCGTATCGCACTATGCCGTTATGCACGAGAAGGAACCCGAACATTATTACGAAATTTTTTATCAAGAAAGTTATTGATCATACGTATTGTCCTGTTTTTCAGCTAACGGTTCACGGTTAAGCCTTCGCGCTTTCCAGCACCCCGCTTGCAGGAAAAAATGGAGACCGATCTATTTGTTGCTCCTGTCAATGTGGGCACCTATTTTTCTCCAATGAAATGCCAAGGGAATATAGTCGTTTATTCACGACAAACTTCTACTGAATCACCCATTCCTTCTACAGTCAAAACATAACGCCCTCCCTCTTGAGTGACCTTAGCTCTCGGCATATAGGCATAATGGTAGGAGTATTTGTATTCCGCCTGTCTCCATTTACGACCGCCAAAGAATTCGTAAATGGTATCTCGATCCTTGAAACCTTTGAACGAGCCTTTGAGTTGACCTTCTTCAACAATCATATTTTCTCCTTTATAGCGACAACGGTACAAGGCGCGGTTAATCAACTGCCGCCTATGTTAGGCATTGCTATGGGGTGATTAACAGAAACTGAAGCCAATGATGTCAACTGCGATACCAATGGCATCTTTTAGCATTGTGGTTCCACTCCCATCGGAAAGGCTAGCGTGGACACTGATTTCAATTGATTTAGACAGAATACCTATTACCTCACCGGAATTCAGGTCGATTAGCGGGCCACCCGACATCCCTGGCGTTACCGGAGAATCGAGCTCAAAAGATGGTAATGGGAGATCAGGTCCAAATGGCGGCTGAACAGTGTAAATACTAGAGATGATTCCGTTTCTACATCTCCCCAGTATCCAGAGCTGTGTATGAACCACTTCCATGCAGTCTTCGTCGGCAGTGAACTTTGGTGAAGCATTTGCTGAGAACCCATACCAGCAAACTTGTCTTCCCATCTCAATATCGTGTTGTTGTCTTACGTTAAATGGATTATTAACCTTGAGTTTTCTTTTGCCTGAATTCAATGCACAGGTGATTAAACCAATGTCATTACCACAATCTTGGTGTTCAACAACCGGCCATAAAGTTTTTTCAGAATTCATCGCCGACTGTACGATAATGGAGTGCATCTTGAAGGTGTACTTCATATCTACGCCTTGGACATTCACAGATTTGGGTGTCCTCTCGATTACATGTGAAGCAGTGAGAAACTTCCCCTCTTTCGATATCGCAAAACAGGTCCCTATGTTCACGGAAATTATAGATTCACCTGATGCAGATTCATATGCAGCAATTAAAGGGAAAACTGGCCATCCATCGTGTATAATTTCCATATTTTCCTCGTGTTCGGTCGTTCTGAAAAAAGAAAAAATGGGGACTGATCTATTTGTAGCATGTTGCACATGAGCGTAAAGCCCTATCTTCACGCTACTGAGCAGTTAATCGAATTTTATCTGGGCATTTTAAGTTCTCGTAAATGCTTAACTTATCTTGCTTAATTACAGAATCTAAAGATGAAGATTTGAAATGTGCATCTGTTACTACCCATTTATTTTCCTGATATGCCAAAGTAATCTTGAACGTTTGGATACTATGTACTTTATAAGTAGTTGCTTGCTCTGCTGTTTTTTTTGTTGGGAACTTATCAGAAGTGTTGTAATACACTTCGACTTGCAAGGTTCCCACATATGGAGAAATTAAGGAAGTTGTTTTTTCAACATCGATTTTATAGTTTTGGTCTATCTTATGATAACTCTTAAACCAGAAATTTAAATTAGATTCTACATAAGAGACGTTATAATGTGTTCCTTCATAACTAACAAAAACTTTTTTCATTTCATCACTGACGTATTGCTTAAAGGAATCGACTACTTCAGTATCGGTTAAGGCAAAGACCTTGCTACACAAAAGTAATGAAAGCGCCAAGATAAAGAAAACCAAAAACCTTTTCATTAGCATTAATCTCCTCCGAACAAATATAGGTTGATGAAATGTGGCCAGGTCACCCCAGGGGACGTTCTTGAAAACTACAGCCCGTCATGAAATGTCAGGCGTCGCGTCTGCACCTTGGCAGATGGCCACATAAGAAAAGCCGCCCCGTCAGACCAACTGACGAAAGCGGCTTTTAATCGCACCACATGCCCACATTCCCCTCCATCCATCACACCCCGAAATTACATGAATTTAATACACCCGAAACAAGGCAGTGTCAACGGGAAAGGAAGGATACCTGAAGGATGAAGGCAATCTCCTGTTTTTCTGCTTGTCCCGCAGGTTGGGTTAGCACAGCATAACCAAACATCCCCTGCCGCTTCATTTCGTCGGGCTTCGTTCCTCACCACAACCAACGTTCTCACTCACACGTAACCACAGTTTTACTGATGTCATCCATCGGGTAATGCCTGTCATTGCCGGTTGCCAGGGTCGCTTTGTGGAGATGGGCCGTTGCGGCGATGAGGCAATCGTCCAGTTCCAGCGAGTGGCTCTTGACGACTCTCTTGTAAAGTCCCGCCTTCTCTGCAATGGTGCGGGTCACGGGGACGACTTCCAGGTTATCGAGGAGCGCCCTGGTTTTTTCCTGTTCGTGCGGCCTCATCCCGGCGAAAATTTCTGCTACCGTAATGACCGAGCAGAGGATTGGGCCGCTGTCCAGCTGGGTCAGCAGAAACTCCTTCGCCTTCTGTTTGCCCCGCAGAAAGTTGATCAGAACGTCCGTATCGACCAGGACCGGCTTCATTGCTTGCCCGTCAACCGGGATGATTTCCTGGTTTTCCTGACATATTCCTCGGCTCCCTCCATAAATTCGGGGTGGTCCTTGTCCTTCCAGGCGCCGAAACTCTCTTCCAGCGCGGTTTCCAGGCGCAGCCTCTTAAGTTCCTTCCTCAGCGCCTCGGCCACGAACCGGCTCTGTTGTCTGCGCGCCACATGTTTCCTGAGGTCGTCGAGAATATCTTCCGGAATGACAAAGTTTGCCTGTTTCGCAGTGGTTCCCATGACTGCCTCCCTATATTTGTTTATAGGCAATTTTATAGGCTAGATCAGCTATTGTCAAAACCTTTTCCTTCTCCTCGATCCTCGAATCTCGTACCTACTTCAGCACCTCCACCTCATACCCCGCACCGTTCAGATACCCGATGACTTCCTGGATATGCTCGTATCCCCGCGTCTCCAGTTCGATGAGTACTTCGGTCTTGCCGATGGGGAGGGACTTGGAGCGACGGTCGTGGGTAATAATGGATATGTTGGCGCGGGCCGCGGCGATGTCCGTCGCCAGCCTGGCGAGGGCGCCGGGGACGTCGTCCAGTTCAATCTTCAGTTTCAGGTAGCGGCCGGCAGCCAAAAGGCCCCGCTCGACCACCACCGAGATGGTCTTCACGTCTATGTTGCCGCCGGAAAGGACGCAGACGGTCTTGCCGGGCTTGAGCCGAGCCCTGTCCCCCATCAGGGCTGCCAGCGTAACCGCGCCGGCCCCCTCCACCAGCAGCTTGGTCCGCTCCAGAAGCGCCACTATCGCCTGGGCGATCTCTTCCTCTTCTACCAGGACCACTTCATCCACCAGTTCCCGGACAATGGGAAAGGTATTGTGCCCCACCTTCTTCACGGCAATCCCGTCTGCCAGGCTGACCTTCAGCGGCGCCTCCATGATCTCCCCCCCTTTCAGGGAAAAATACATGGATGGGGCGGCAGCCGCTTCCACACCGATGACCTGTATCTGGGGGTGGGTTTCCTTGATTGCCGTGACGATACCGGCAATGAGCCCGCCACCGCCGATAGGAACCAGAATGTTTGCCAGATCCGGAAGGTCCTTGATGACTTCCAGGGCTATGGTCCCCTGCCCCGCCATGACCAGCGGGTCGTCGAAGGGATGAACAAACAGGGCGCCGCTTGCCTCCCCTGCCTTAAGGGCGGCAGCGTAGGCCTCGTCGAAGTTCTTGCCGGTCAGGACCACTTCGGCGCCGTAGTCCCGGGTGGCAAAGACCTTCTGGGGCGGGGTGGTTTCCGGCATGAAGACCGTGGCACGTACCCCCAGAAGGTCGGCAGAGAACGCCACCCCCTGGGCATGGTTCCCCGCTGAAGCGGTAATCACCCCATTTGCCAGGGCCTCCCTGGGCTGGGCAGTCATGAAGTTAAGGGCGCCGCGGATTTTGAATGAGCCGGTCCGCTGCAGATTTTCACATTTGAAATAAAGAGGAATACCGAACTTATCGCTGAAATAGTGGGAGTGGATCAGTTCAGTGCGGCGCACCCGCTTCTTCAGCCGGTCGGCGGCTTCGTGGATGAGGCTATTGGGAAGCATGGATTCTCCGTGAACAGTGAAAAGTGAACAGTGAAAAGTGGAAGGCTTTGCTTCCGAAGGTTTCCGGTTTTTTCCCATTCACCATTCACTATTCACCATTCACTATCAGTGCTCGTGATCATGGTCGTCATGCTCATGGCCATGCCCGTGATTGTGCCCATGGGCATGGGGGTGGGCATGTGTATGGGTGTGTGCCCTTATCCGGGGGCGATGGCGCAGTTCCTTGATTACCGGGGCTTCCACGCACATGGTGCATTCACCCTGGAGTGTGGTGTGAGATATATGGTATTTCTCCAGAAGAAGGGCCTCTATGGCCCGCAACACTTCGGCCTGCTTCCCTTTGTATTCCGGCTTCATGTCTACATGGGCCGACAGCGCCAGAATATGGGAACAGATGGTCCATAGGTTCAAGTGGTGGACGTCGTTCACCCCTTCAACGGCGCGGATGTCCTCGGCAACCTCCTGGGTGCTCATGCCGCGCGGTACACCCTCCAGGAGGATATGGGCCGACTCCCTGATCACCCGCCATGCGCCCCAGAAGATGACACACCCGATCCCCACCGAGATGATCGCATCAAGGATGTACCAGCCGGTAAAATACATCACCAGGCCGCCGGCGATCACCCCTACCGAAGCAGCGGCATCGCCGATCACGTGAAGGAAGGCGCTGCGGACATTGAGGTCGTCATGGGAATGCTGATGGAGAGCGGACGCGGCCACCAGATTCATGACCAGGCCGACGGCGGCAATAATGAACATGGGTATGGTCTTTACTTCCTCTGGATGAAAGAGTCGCCCCCACGCCTCGTAGAATATCCCCAGTGCCATGAGAAAAACCGTGGCCCCGTTAATGAAAGAGGCAAACACCTCCGTCCGGTGCCAGCCGAAGGTCCGGGTGTCGGATGCGGGAAAGGAGGAAAGCTTTATGGCCGCCAGCGACAGGACCAGGGCGAAGAGATCGAGAAAGACATGTGCCGCATCGGACAAAAGTGCCAGGGAGTTGGTCCATATCCCTCCGATCACTTCGGCCAGCAGGGTAAGGGTAGTCAGTGCTATGGCGTACTTGAAACGGCCTGCGATGCTCTTGTCAAGATGGAGTTCTGCGTGCATTGCTTAACCTCTTGCTATAAGTCCCCATTTCGTAAAGGGGGATTTAGGGGGATTTCCCTTGTAGGGGCGGCCCCATGTGGCCGCCCTATTAAGGGCAACCACATGGGGTTGCCCCTACGAAATCTCCCCGCCCCCCCTTTACGAAAGGGGGGGAACCCTTAAAAACCGAACGCCGCCTTAATCGAATAGGTCGGCCGTCCGGAATACTCCACTTCGCCGGTGATGCTGAAGAGCGGCAGCGGAGTAACCTTAACCCCGCCGAAGAAACGCTCCTGCCAGAACTTTTCCTCTTTCAGATCCACACCTAACTGGGTGAGGGACCTGCTCTTGAGATTCCCCTTCGCCTTGCCGTCGATCCAGACCGCCCCGGCACCGAAATAGGGAGTCACGATGAGAAACCCCTTGCTGATGGAGGCGTCGATACCGACGGTCTGGAGGTCGAAATCATCCACATTGGTAAGCCTGGTGTAGGTGGCGCGCACGCCGAGGGCGGGGGTCGCAGCCGAACCTTCCAGTATCGCCTTGCTCACCTCGGCGCCGAAAAGCTGGATATTGCTGTCGGGCACCCGTGAATACATGGCCCCCACGTCGATACCGAACAGAAGCCCCTTTCTCGCCCGCAGTTTCGGGATTAAGAAGAGGGACGGGGCCTTGTCGCCGGTGGCGGCCTGCCAATAATCGGTATCTTTCCGGATATCCACCGCCGTCACTTCGGCGGCAATATCGAAACCGGTGATTCCCAGAGGTGCGGCAGGGGCGGTATTCTTGTAGGAAAGGGCGGAACCGGCTTCGCGGGTAAAAGACTTGAAGGCGTTCTGCGGGATGCCCCTTATAAAGCTGATGTCGGCATTTGCCAATGCATGGCCGGCCGTGCACAGGGTCAACACCAAAGCGATTGCGGATCTTTTCAGCATGTTTCCTCCTGACTAAATGAAAATTATACAACAGTGGCCCGAGTTTAACAGAGCGCCGCCCGCGGGTCAATCGTTAAGAGGGTTTTGCGCCCTTGCAATTTCACGCTGTTACTGCTATTTTAGCGCGACAGTTTTCATCGGAGGATTCGTATATGGGCACTACGCATCACAGACTTTTGATCCTCGGCTCCGGCCCGGCCGGATACACGGCCGCCGTATACGCCGCCCGCGCCAACCTGAGTCCCGCGCTCATCACCGGGTTGCAGCAGGGGGGGCAGTTGATGACCACCACAGGGGTGGATAACTGGCCGGGGGACCCGGACGGGGTGCAGGGACCCGAGCTGATGGAGCGCATGCTCAGGCACGCCGAGCGTTTCAACACCCAGATGATCCATGACCATATCAACAAGGCCGACATACGACAGCGGCCTTTTGTGCTGGAGGGGGATTCGGAGACGTACACCTGCGATGCCCTTATCATCGCCACCGGCGCGACGGCCAGATACCTGGGGCTACCGTCGGAACAGGCGTTTATGGGAAAAGGGGTCTCGGCCTGCGCCACCTGCGACGGTTTTTTCTACCGCGGCAGGGAAGTAGCCGTGATCGGCGGCGGCAACACCGCCGTGGAAGAGGCGTTGTATCTCTCCCATATCGCAAGCCATGTGACCGTAATACACCGGCGCGACAGGCTGCGCGCGGAAAAAATCCTCGCGGACAAACTGATCGAGAAGACCAAAACCGCCAATGTCACCATCGAATGGAACCACCACCTCGATGAGGTGCTCGGCGACGAATCGGGCGTAACCGGCATCCGCATCCGGCACACGAGCGGCTCCACCAAGGAGATACCCGTGCACGGCTGTTTTGTCGCCATCGGCCACAAGCCCAACACCGACCTGTTTGTGGGACAGATGGACATGGAAAACGGCTACATTCGCACCCTGTGCGGCCCCGATGGGAACTTTACCGCCACAAGCGTGCCGGGAGTTTTCGCTGCAGGCGATGTACAGGACCCCATTTACCGCCAGGCCATCACCTCCGCCGGAACCGGCTGCATGGCGGCGCTCGATGCGGAACGGTATCTGGATATGCTAAAACCGTAAGGAGTGAGGCGTGAGGGGTGAGGAGGAACACCTTAAAACATAATGCCTTTTACACCTCACTCCTTACTCCTCACCCCTCACGAGGTTCAAATGTTAGCCAAGGCCTTAAGCAGCGCCCTATTCGGTATCGACGCCATCCTGGTGGATGTGGAAGTGGATATCGCCCAGGGATTGCCTCAGTTCGCCACGGTGGGGCTTCCAGACGGTGCGGTGAAAGAGAGCAAGGACCGGGTCAAGTCGGCGCTGAAGAATTCAGGCTATGATTTTCCCAACCGCAAGATTACCGTCAACCTGGCGCCGGCGGACATCAAGAAGGAAGGGGCCGCCTTTGACCTCCCCATCTCCATCGGCATCCTTGCCGCCACCGACGTGGTAAAGAAAGCCCGCCTAAAGGACTATATTCTCATTGGCGAACTTTCCCTCGATGGCCGCATCAAGCCGGTGCGCGGTTGTCTTTCCGTTGCGGTTGCCGCCAAAAGAGGCGGGTTCTCCGGCGTCATCGTGCCTCTGGAAAACGCCTGTGAAGGGGCGGTGGTGGAGGGAATCGAAGTCATCGGCGTCTCGGAGCTCGCCGAAGTGGTGGAATTCCTCAACGGTGAACGGGCCATCCCTCCCCACCGGCTCGATATTCACGAGCTGTTTCAGCAAAACGCCGACTACTGCGACGATTTCTCCGAGGTCAAGGGGCAGGAGCACGCCAAGAGAGCTCTGGAGGTAGCCGCATCCGGCGGCCACAACATCCTGATGATAGGTCCTCCCGGCTCCGGCAAGACCATGCTCGCCCGCCGCATCCCTTCCATCCTCCCCACCATGTCCTTTGACGAGGCCATCGAGACCACCAAGATATACAGCGTCATGGGACTCCTGGAGAGGGAAAAGGCGCTCATCGCCAGCCGCCCTTTCAGATCGCCCCATCACACCATTTCCGACATCGGCCTGATCGGCGGCGGCAACACCCCCAAACCGGGGGAGGTTTCCCTCTCCCACAACGGTGTTCTCTTTCTCGATGAACTTCCCGAGTTCAAGAAGCACGTCCTGGAAGTGCTCCGCCAGCCGCTTGAAGACGGCCGTGTCACCATCTCACGGGCGCTCACCTCCATGACGTATCCGTCCCGTTTCATGCTCGTGGCCGCATTAAATCCCTGCGCTTGCGGAAAAAGTACCGAAAATTCGGAGGCTTGTACGTGCACGCCACGTGAAGTCCACAAATATCGTTCCCGCATTTCCGGTCCACTTCTCGACCGGATCGACATTCACATCGAGGTGCCGGCGGTCAAGTACCGCGACCTGGCGGACCGGGCGGAGGGGGAGAGTTCGGCGGACATTGCGAAGCGGGTTGAAACGGCACGGGATATCCAGCTGGAACGCTTTAAGGGGACCAAGGTCCACTGCAACGCCCAGATGGCGCCAAGGCAGATCAGGAAGTTCTGCGAGCCGGATGCCGGTGGCCACCGACTGCTGGAGGTGGTGACGGAGAAGCTGGGGTTCTCGGCCCGTGCGTACACAAGGATATTGAAGGTCGCCAGAACAATTGCCGACCTGGAAGGAACTGAGGCCATCCGGGAGCAGCACATCGCCGAGGCGATTCAATACAGGAGTCTGGATCGGAAGACGGCCTGAAAGGCGCACGGTTAGCCGGTCTGTCCGATCTTTCGGGAGTTTCATCTTCGCGGAGATAGAATGTTCCCTCAGCACCGCAATCATGTGCAATTGACAATCAGTACCACCTCATTTATAACTTATCAAAACAGTTGAGGAATCAGGCTATGACCACGTTTGACGATATCAACCGAACGCTTCACGACCATCTCGAAGAGTTACGACAGATTTACGGAGTCGCCGAAATTGGCGTGTTCGGTTCTTTTGTCCGTGGAGAACAGCGGGAGGACAGCGATGTTGACATACTCGTCGAGCTTTCCCGGCCAGTCGGATTCGTGGCATTTGTGAGGCTTGAGGAGCACCTGCAAACACTTCTGGGGAGAAAGGTTGATCTTGTAAGCAAGAAGGCCCTGAAACCTTACATCGGCAGGCTAATTCTGGACGAGGTCCGCTATGTCGCCTAAGCGGGAAGTACGCGACTACCTGAACGATATCCTGCAGTCCGTCGCAGACATTCGCAGTTTCGTAACCGGCATGTCGTACGACCAGTTTTGCGCGGACAGGAAAACCCTCAATGCAGTCGTCCGCAGCCTGGAGATCATCGGTGAGGCGACGAAGAAAATCCCTGCCGATATACGCACACGCAATCCCGAGCTGCCATGGATAGAGATTGCTGCGATGCGTGACAAGCTTATCCACGAATATTTCGGGGTAGACCTTGAGATTGTCTGGGAGACGGTGCAAAATGATCTGGCGCCGCTTGAAGGAGCGATTCGACAGGTGTTGGAGGATATGCAATGAAGCCCGCGGAAGCGGGTCTTTTTTGTGTGTGGAATTGGAGGAAAAGGAAGGGGAATTAAGTATGGATGTCCCCGGAATTCTCTTCCTATTTCATCTAATTCCCCAGGCCGATCTGCTTCATGAACTCCCCGTTGTCCCAGAACAGGTACTCTTCAAACATAATGCCATCCTTGTTCCAGTGGCCGATCGTCGCCATCGGGATCCGGTAGGCCTTGCCGGTGGGGGGGATCGACCTGCCGTCGGGGAGCATCATCGGCTTCGTGAAGGTCCCCTCGAGCCAACCAGTCACGGCGGTCCATTTGCCATCGGCGGTGCCGAAGCGGATCGGGTGCTCCTTGATCCGGTTGTCCGGTGCAAAGGTGAACATAACCTTCAGGTCCTCGATGTGTTTCTCGATCCCCTGGGTGATATGGCCGTCGGGCCAGTGGACGATGACGTCCTTCGTGTGGCTCTTGTGCAGATCCTGCCACTGCTGCCCGGTGTAAACCCGAAAATCCAGGTCGTCGAAGTTCGCGAGGTTTCGCGCCAGTTCGGGGGGGACACCCTTCACCTTCGGTGCCGGCTCTCCGGCCTTTGTTGCGGGCCACCGGTTCGTCTCGGCGGCGGACGCGGGATTAGCGCCCAGCATCGCCCCGAAGAGGAGGGCCACAACCATCGTGCGGGAAAAATTGATCTTCTTCATGGGATTGCTCCTTTCTTGTTGATAGTAGTCACCAGTGGAATCCCTGCAGCCTGTCACCTTCAAATCTAAAATCAAGGGCACCGGCTTGAAATCACTTAAAATTCAACATCACCACCATCTGGATTGGCTTTAAATTTCCATGTTCCGCCAGTCTTAAAAGTATCGATCGTGGCTACAGTGTCTTCCATATACTGGAAGTAAGTGAGCTTTCCGTCCTTCACCTTTGCAAAGATGGCAAAAGGCGACGTCCTTGTCTTCTTGAGAGTTTTGGATGTGAGGGTGAAACTACCAAACATTGCAACATTTTCTCCGTCATCAAACGTTGCTTGTGGTTCAAATTTATCAACACTCCAATACTTGTTCACTCCTTTGAAAGTCTCAGTTATTCCCTCATAACCCTTATGAGTTCCCGTCCAAGGTAATACCTTTTGCAGGTCTTTGTTCTCATAATTCAAAGAAACGTATGTAAAGTCGGGAGCGACCAATGGTTTTACTTTTTCTGGATTCGTTGGGTCTTTTAAAACCTGTTGAAGTACTTGTGTCGGTGTCATTTTTTTATCCTCCCCTTGCGCATTTAAAACATTGAGCGAAAACGCGGAAATCAAAGCTACTACAACCGTAATTTTCTTTAGCATCAGCTTCTCCTTTTTTAATGACCTGCATTAGCCGATCTTTAAGTCGGCGAGTTTCTGCGACTCTACCCGATAAGCTTTCGAGTGACCCGTGCTACATGCGCACCCTGGTAACGGGCTCCGGCAAGTTCATTCTCACTCGGCATCCGCTCCCCCTGCACGCCGGCGATGGTCGAAGCTCCATACGGCGAACCCCCGGTGATCTCGGAAATACCCATTTGCCCGGCAAAGGCGTAGGGAAGACCAACGATAACCATCCCATGGTGCAGTAGTGTCGTGTGAAAGGTGAGGATAGTCGATTCCTGGCCGCCATGCTGGGTGGCTGAGCTGGCGAAGACGCTGCCGACCTTGCCTACCAGAGCCCCTTTCATCCAAAGTCCGCCAGTTGCATCCAAGAACTGGCGCATCTGACCGCACATGTTCCCAAAACGAGTCGGAGTACCGAATATAATCGCATCAGCAGCAGCCAGATCGTCAACAATGGCAATTGGAATATGAGCCATGCTTTTCTGAGCTTCCAAAGCACCCATCATCCCTAGCACCTCGTTGGACAGGGTTTCAGGCACGCGCTTTATGACGGCCTCGCATCCCTCTACCTCTCGAACCCCTTCGGCTACCGCTTCAGCCATCTTGTTGATGTGTCCGTACATGCTGTACTCAACTATCAATACTTTGCACATAGTAAGTTCCTCCTTTTAGATAGCCGTATCCGGCCTGAAATTTTTGTACTCATATTCCTCAAAAGCCCTCACTAATCCTGGACATGTTACGTCCGCCAGCAAGGTTACCTGGCAGGTTCCCGAGGAGCAATTACGCCGGGCTTGAGCACGATGTGCTTGTACTCGAGAAAATCGTCCAGAGCTGCCAAGCCGCGCAGGCGGCCTTGCCCACTCTGCTTGTCGCCTCCCTCTTCGAACCCGTCAGTCATCAAAGCCCAGTCGTTGATCCAGATGGTGCCCGCCTGCAGTTCACGGGCAACGCGCAGAGGGAGGTCCACATCCCGCGACCAGATGCTGGCAGCTAGGCCGTATTCGCTGTCGTTCGCGAGGACAATGGCCTCCGCCTCGGTATTGAATACCTGCATGGTAAGAACCGGGCCGAACACTTCCTGCTGCACAATGGGGTGGCGCGAGTCTGCAACTTCGAGCAGGGTCGGGCGATAGAAGGCACCGCGGACCAGCGGTTCCTCGGTGGCCGGGCCGCCACGCACAATTACCTTGGCACCGTCAGCGATCGCCTCTTCCACCATCCGATTCACGCGTTCAACGTTGGCCTTGTCGATCAAAGGCCCCATGTCGCTGGTCGGGTCCGTGGCCGGGCCTACCTTGACGCTCTTCAGGCGGTCTCCGAGCCGTTGACGCACGGCCTCGGCGATCCCGCTCTGGATGAGCAGTCGGCTGCCGGTCATACAAAATTGTCCCCCGAACACAGTCAGGGCCTTCTCCAACTTCGGTAGCGCCGCGTCGAGGTCGGCATCGTTAAAGACCAGCATCGGTGTCTTGCCGCCAAGTTCGAGACCAAAGCGTTTCAAAAGTGAAGCCCCCGCAGCCCCGCCCACCGTCGTAGTTCCTTGAACTCCACCAGTATTCAGAAGCCTCTTTTCAAACTTAATTCAGCGATCTAGGAACGCACGAAGGTCGGTTGTGAATTTGATTGGATTCTTGAACATCAGGAAGTGATCACCATGGTCCTCTTTGGTATACACATGGAGTGTCGCATCAGATATGACCGACTTCATCCAGCGCTGGCTCGGCAGATTGTTGCTGTATTCGCCGGAGAAGATCGCCGTGGGAACATTGATCTTGTGACGGATCACATCACGCCAGTCATTGGTCGCGTGATCGAAAAGCACCAGAGCTAGATAGTTCGGGTCATTCTTGATGAATGCGCTTGCGAAACTCTCGGAGTTTACGAAGTAGGGAGAGTCTTTCGTCATGAAGCGTTCCATCGCCTTCATGTCCACGATCAGGCTGTTGGTCGGCGTACCAGTCGTGAAGGCAGCGATCATGCGTTCAGGCGAAGTTGTCATGCCGCCCGCATCGAGGCGCTCCTGTTCAGACCAGTCAGCGTGGGAGTAAATCGAGATTGGCTCGTCCACGAAAACCGCCTTGCGAATGCCTTTCGTCCCGAACAGATCAATGTAGCCCCACAGAACTGCCGCTCCCATCGACCAGCCGCAGTAATAGGCGGACTTGAGTCCGAGGTGCTCGGTGAACTCCTTGAGATCCATCGAAAGACGCGAAATCCGCGTCCCAAAATCCACCTGCTGAGAAAGTCCCTGATTGCGCGGGTCGAGAACATAGACGTGATAATGCTTGCTGAGCAGGAACAGCACATTGACGTATTCGGCTCCGTTCGCTGACCAGCCCGGAATGAAGATAATCGGCTTGCCCTCGCCGGCCTCCCAATAGCAGAGCCTTACCCCATCGCTCGTAGTGAACGAATTGATTTGCAGAGCTTTGAAGTCAGAGAGCTTCGCCGGCAACCCTTCAAGCTTGTTAGGAAAATCGTAGTCCTTGCCGAGAACCTCCACAGCAGGCGCTGCTATACCGTGGCTAAACGAAAACAGAATGAGTAATAGGGCGAAAATAGCTCTGAAGATGGTGTTTTGCATGATAAATTCTCGCTTCCTTATGATTCGTTTTGTGGAGACGCGCAGGTGATATGCGGTAGGTCCTTTATCTTCTATTTATTACATTTTAGCAAAAAATCTTCAAAGTTCAGGTCAAACAGCAGGCATTTTGAATCTTGTGGGACGCTCTTGTCTATTTATCTAAAATTGGCAAATAGATAAATAGACAAGAGCGTCCCCCTTGCCTTCACAAGAGCGTCCCCCTTGCCTTCACAAGAGCGTCCCCCTTGCCTTCACTTATCCCAGCTGCTTCGCCAACCCGCCCAAAGTCTCCAGCCCCTGTTCGATCTGTTCCGACCAGATCGCGGCATTGAGCCGCAGACAGTTGCCGAACTTGTCCCCCAGAGTGAAGATATGACCCGGAGCGATACCTATCCCCTAGCTCCGGGCAGGCGCCGGAGCCGGAGTAGCCAAGGAAACGACACTACTTCTCAATCAGGCCGCCGCAATGGCGGTGGGATGCGTGCCCTGCATGGAATATTATCTGCCGCAGGCTGCAAAGGAGGGGATTACGACTGAAGAGATCGGTGCGGTGCAATCAGTAGTGATGGCTGTTGCAACCGGACGGGTCAATGCCCAGATGCGACAGGTAGAGAAGAAGATGGATAAAGAGCAGAGCAAGTGCTGTTCGGCATGAACAACTAACGGAGAAGAGGGTTTGCAATAGCTATTTGGCGCAAATTCTGTTATGAGTATGCAGCTATTAAATCAAGTTAACTCGTGAAAAACATGACTAAATTTCAAGAAACCGAAACCATTGAATTGAAGAAATCCACCTCTGAATTGAAAGAGGCGCTGATCTCTATTGTGGCGATGCTGAACAAGCACCAGCGGGGAGAACTCTGGTTCGGGATCAAGCATGATGGTACCGTAGCTGGCCAGCAGGTTTCCGACAAAACCATTCGCGATGTATCAAAAGCCATTGCCGATCATATTGAGCCCCGGATCTATCCTGTTGTCGAGCACGTAGAGATTGACGGGAAAGCGTGTGTCAAGGTTCAGGCCGAAGGGGGCGAGCACCCTTATTATGCCTATGGCCGGGCATATATCCGCGTCGGCGATGAGGACCGCCAGCTTAGCGCCAAGGAACTCGAAAAGCTGATCCTGGAAAAGAACCGTGACCGTCTTCGCTGGGACACGGAAATCTGCGCCAAGGCAACATTTGACGATATCGGATCAGGAAAACTCAAATCATTCCTGAAGCTCAGTGGGCTCAAGTTCGACACAATCCCCAATTCCCTCGAAAAGTTGAATCTGGTAAAGGACGGCAAGCTGCTGAATGCCGCCGTACTTTGCTTTGCCCGCAAGCCGGAAAAGTTCTTTCCCAATGCCAGACTGCGCTGTGCGGTCTTCGGTACGCTGGACACCACCGTCACCCTTGATATGAAGGATTTCTATGGGGATGCCTTTACCCTGATCAACAAGGCAGAAGAATACATCCTGGAGCACATCAACATCGGTATGCGGCTGGATGGGTTGCTACGGGTAGACGTCCCCGAGATCGACCGTGAGGCGTTTCGTGAAGCAATTATCAATGCCTTTTGTCATCGGGATTACCGGGAGTATGATTCCGTCAATATCGCCATTTTCAAGGATCGGATCGAGATCAGAAGTCCCGGCCTGCTGTATGGCGGGCTTACCATCGACAGCATCAGGAAGAAGATGGTATCTGCCAGACGTAACGAGTTGCTGGCTGAATTGTTTCAGCGGAGTCACCGGATCGAGAAATGGGGCCGTGGCATCAAGATGATCCTTGAACGGGAGCCCCAGACCGAGTTCGAGGAGATCGGGACCGTTCAGTTCATCGTAAGGTTCAAACGAAAATCTGCTGAGCAGCCTGCCGGTGGTTTACGGGGAATCGATACCCAGAAAAGTTCGGTGAAAAGTTCGGTGAAAAGTTCGGTGAAAATCCTTGACGCAATTCGTGAGAACAATACCGTTACGGCTGTAGAGTTGAGCCAACAGCTTGGTCTTACGCTTCGAGCCGTAGAAAAACAATTGGCAAAGCTGAAGCAGGAAGGTGTGCTTCGTCGTGTCGGGCCGGATAAGGGCGGGTATTGGGAGGTTGTCTGAGCGCGTTTAATACTGTTGCCTGTGGATTGTTTCCAGTACGTTGATATAGTAACGAGAGCGAACAGACGTTCAAGACGGTCTATCGGTTGCGGTATCCGATGCGGTGATAATCGGCGACAGCGGGTGACGGTGGAAGCGGCGCGGGAGAAACAGTAGTGCAAAGGGAAACAGATTTGCCCTCATCCGGAGCAAAAGCGGCTTTAGAAGGTTATAGAAAACAAGCTCTCTATACGCTTGCCTGCATACTGCATCCCGATGGGCACGACTTGGTTTTTCAGCCAGAAGGCATCGAAGATCTGGCAGTTTACCGTGGTCAGCAACCATTGCGTACCATGCAGGTCAAGGCATATACCGATAATCTGACACTCTCCAGTTTCATGCCCGAAAAACCAAAATCCTTTTTTCATAGAGTTGCAACCGATCTTTCGGCACACGACAACCTCACTATCGAAGTTATCAGCTTTGGCCCAATCGGCACTGAGATAACAGGCGCTTGGTCTGGCGATGAACAACTACGTGGGTCGGTCAGGACAAAGCTTCTTGGTCACAAGTTTACCGATGCACAGGTTGACACCATATTCAACCGACTGCAATGGCAAAAGGTCGATGAGGAAGCACTTCAAAAGCAGGTTTTTAATTTCCTCCGTGATTCGGCAGCCGGAGGTAACCCGGAAACCGCCTTTGATCTGCTTACTATCTGGATATATTTTGCTGCCGAGAAGAGACAGCGAATTACCTATTCCGAACTGATAGACAAGATCAACGCCATTGGCACATACAACGCCGAACGCGCCGCTCATCTTCAGGAATGGGGCAATTCGATCATCCCCATTGAAGATGCACTGATTGATTCAAGTCAAAATGAACAACTTGCCAGAGAATTTTACAACGGTATATCGACCCGCTACTCTCACATCCTCGCTGGGTTTGACGTTCCCCGCCATGACAAACTGAATGCGATAGAGCAGGCGTTCTCACCCGATACTCGCACGGTGATTGTTCACGGCGCATCCGGCCAGGGCAAAACCACCCTAGCCCTGCGTTTCCTGCATGACTACGTGCCGGAACAATGGCGTTATTCGATTAGCTATCTGCAAGACAAAAACCAGATAGCTCGGGTTGCCAATGCGCTGGCCGGACATCTGCGTGTCGTCAATGCCCCTTTGTATCTGCACCTTGATGTTTCACCCCGTGACCATGAGTGGCCAGAACTAGTCAAAAAACTTCTCGATGAGAAGAATATCCGCCTCCTTATTACCATCCGAGAGGAAGACCTTGCCAGGAATACGGTTTCAGATGCCGAGCTCGGTTTTCCCAAGACCATACACCTTGTTTTCAATGAGAGCGAAGCACACACCATCTATGAACGGCTGCTGGAACAAGGTGTAACGGCGTCATTCCCTTCATTCGACGATGCCTGGGCTCGTTTTGGCGGTAATGGGCCGCTGCTGGAATTTGTCTATTTTGTAACCCAAGCTGAATCGCTGAAAGAGCGCCTTCACAATCAGGTTCTTCGTTTACGAGCAGAGGTGAGAACCAACAAGCTTTTTCCCGAGGAGCTTGTTTTTATGCGGGTCTGTGCGGTGGCAAGCGCCTTTGAAGCCAGGGTTGATGCGGCTTCGCTTGCCGCAGAATTAAAGCTTAAAGATCCTGTCCGCACTCTTCAACTTCTCGAAGAAGAATACCTCCTCCGCTCCTCCTGCGACCTGCGCCATGTTGAAGCGTTGCACCCCATTCGCTCGGAAATACTTGCCCATGAATTAACCGACCCGGTATTCGAGCCATGGCGCGAAGCGGCTCAACTGGCGATCAAGCATATGCCGGAACCTGACCTCGAAGCATTTCTGTTGTATGCATTTGCACGGCGACCTGAAGACGTCGAGTATCTTGTTGAGGCCATATACCGGTATTGCCCCAAAACGTGGTCAGGTGTAGCAGCCATTATGCGCGCCTTGATCTGGCTTGGCGTGAAAGAGTATGTGGATGCAAACATGTCGCTGATTGTTGAAGCGCGGGCATTGTTTACCCAAGCATGGTGCATGGCGCTGAAGTTCGATATAAGCGGCATTTCTTCTGATGGTGATGCCGGACTTCTTGGCGCGTTTAAGCTGTTTGAATTTGGCTCAACCGAAGTAATTGAAAATCTGCGTTTGAAACAAACTGACAGGCACACTGTTTTTAACAGATTAACCGTATGGGTAAACAGCAATAACGGCGTACCGCATGCCCCGCAAACCGCCTCGGACTGGGCTGGCTTTGCCGAGGCGCATTTCTGGATTCGGCACCTTAAACTTGAAACAGCAATGACTGATACTGTGGAGTTGTTGGACTTGTCCTGGCCTTTGGAGCAGCTCTCGTTCAGAGGTTTTGGCGAGGTTCTCCTCAGCCTGTCGTACGCCCCCGAAGCTGTCTACCAAAAGGTCATAAAGCCGCTTCAACACCATATCATGGAACGTTTCTGCGCAGAAACCAAAACGATTGCAATTGAAGAAACCGACGAAATGGTTCGTGCCCATTATCTGGTTCCCATGGAGTCGCCCGAGAACAGCACGGATAAAAAGGACCAAAACCAGACGGGTGATCGACTGGAGACCGAAACCATCAAGTTGTTAGGCTTGTTGCGCATGTATGCTCCTGATCGAAAAGCATATGGTGTGCAAGGATACGGGCATAATTTGCGCTTTATTCCAATGCCGTTTGATCGGACTGCAAAAGGGCCGGTGGAGTCGAGATATTTGCCCCCGGAATGGCCGGTCAAAATCAACGCTATTTTCCGCAACCTGGGTGACCTCCAATTTCGTAGTGCCACATGGCAGGAATACGCAGAAGCAACGATTGTGATTCGAGAGCAGGTTGTTACTGCACTGAACACCCTCATCAAAGCCTTGACCGCCTATTTTGCGGGAAACAGGGCCGAAATACTGGCCAAAAAAATTCCGCAAGACTTATGGAGTGAGAGCAACAAGGCGGTTAACCAGAATTTGAGTCTGCCGAGAATAGCTGTTGATGAATGGGGATTGGCTGGTGAAGGTGGTGGTGCTTCTGACAATGAATCCGCCATGAAGACTCGTAAAGACCAGTCCATCTCTCTTGTGCTTCAGGCGTATCAGCCGTATTTGAAGGCTAAAAATGGATATTTTTCTTCATTGGGAAACTATTTCAACCAGTCTATTGTGTCACTTGTCGTAAACAGCAATATTGGCCGAATGAAGACGGAGAGTGAAAGGGAGCGCTATTTGGAAAAGAGCGCCGCCCTTGGATATAAATCCGGCACCGACAGGCTCAGTCTGATCAATTTGAGCGAGACCTGGAAGGAGCTTTCAGGCTTACAAACAACCTTTCACTCCCTGTTGTCCGGTTTTGTTGTCAATGATCGCCTTGAAAAACTGGTAAGCAGAGAGAACAAGATTTTTCCTGTCGCTTGGGCCTTATGGTATCAATTTGTCTATCATCCCGAAAACAAGTGGGATTCAGCCGATGTGCGTGCTGTTGCGGCGTTTGATCGGGCTCAGAGTAGATTGAGAGACAACATAAAGCGTCGGCTGAACACATTGCCCGATTCAGGATGGAGCGGTTCGATCATCAGCGAAACTGTTCCCTGGGAAGGACGGCCAAGTCTCTGGTTTCGCCTTGATGCAGAAAATTCGCTGGCGATTATCGAGGCTTATCAAATGCTTGTACAAATGCTTGAAGAAGCGTTTGCGCCGATGGATATCGGGACATTGGAACACTATGTTCTTGATCACAAATGGCCGCATATTCTGATAGTCCCGTTCGTTGCCGGCGAGTATTTGCAGAATGGAGTTTGGCATCTTTCGTCTTGTCTTTTCTGGGGTGGAGAAAAGGTTCTTGCTCCCGAAAAAACCTGGCACTACATGCCGAGAGAAGTTGATGCCGAAACTTTGCAGCAGCTTGGAATAGAATTCACAGGCCTGCCAAATCCAGATAAAATTCAATTGCTCCAGAAAGCCGCTTCCGAATTGTTGGTATATGTCGATCATCTGTCCGACTTGCTCAAGGCACCGGATGACCTAGGCGAAATTGGTATGGCTATTTTTCAAAAGCATGTTCATGCAAAAGCGCAAGATGCTTCCGGCGCGCTATCAAGAGTAGTGGCGCAGATGCAGGTATTGCTCGACGAGGTAAATTCGGGTGTTCTTGACTCATCGCCGCATGCCGATCAAATCCGGGAACTGTTGGTAGCAATTTGGAAATGTGTTATGCCGGAGGGCAAGTCCGAAGACGTGTTTGAAATTAGTCTTTCATCCTGCGGCCCATGGTCGGAAAAATTGTTGGAAGGTCTTGGGCATATGACGATTCTGAATTATTTGTATGTTTAAGTGTAGCTATTAAGAGGAAACCCCATAAGTTTGTCCCATTACAAAGCTGTCTCAGGCAAGAATGCACCTTAATGAAAGAAAATATTGATCCATTATCTGCTAGCATCAAACCCTTCTCCTCCCTCAACCGCGCTCACGGCCCATCCAGGGCTGCCACAAACAAGCGCAAGGCCCAGTACAAGGATGCCTTATGAATTCAGAACGGAAACAGAAACTGGTGGAGTTGGGAGCGGAACGGCTGGCTGATGCCCTGCTGGAACTGGCAAGCCGTGATGATGCTGCCGACGATCTGCTTGAACGGTTGATTGCGACCCCGCAGGAAAACATCAAGCGCTTCAAGGCCAAAATATCCGGCCTCAAGAGAACCCGCCGCTTTATCGGCTGGGGCGAGTCCGCCGGATTTGCCCGTGAACTGGGCGCTTTGCTGGAAGATCTCCGGGCCGGTGTGACCGATCCGCGAACCGGAGCTGAACTTGTGGCCGCCTTCTACGAGTACGACACAGGGGCACTCGGCAATTGCGATGATTCCAGCGGACATGTGGGTGATGTATTCCGTCACGATGCCAGGGAGCTATTCGTCAGCTATGCCTCATGCTGTGCGGACAAGGAATGGCTGGGAGATCTCGTGTTCAGGGTGATTCAGTCGGATGATTATGGTGTGCGGGATGCGCTGATTGACTGCGCGCAGGAGTATCTGACGGAACCGGTTATGCGTATCATGGTGGCGCGCTTGCAGGAACGGGCTGGCCGGGAATCGGATGAATACGGGAAAAGGCACTGGCTGCATAGCGTCGAATCCCTTGCCCGACAGCTTAAGGATGCACCCCTGTTCGAACAGACGCGATTGGCTTCCTGGGGGAGTCTCTCAACCGCCGCCTGTATGGACATTGCCCGTGTCTATCTGGAGTGCGGCAACGAACTGATAGCTTTAGCGTGGCTGGAAAAGATTCCGGAATCTGATTCATTCCTGGCGGCAGAGCGGGACAGCCTGCTGCTTGAGACCCTTGGACGGACGGGGAACACGGCCGGACAGGCCGAAGTCGCCTGGCGCATATTCAGGCGGAGCCGCAGCGCCTCATCCCTGTTGCTCCTGCTGGATGTTATAGGCCACGACAAGAGGGACGGCCTGCTGGCGGTCGAGATAAGCGCCATTTGTGAAGCGGCCAGGTTTTCTCCGGTGGATGCCGCCTTTCTTGTCGAAATTGATCGGTTGGAGGCGGCTGAAACGTATATGCTGAAACATACCGACCAGCTCAATGGCGATTACTACAGTGGGCTGCTGCCCCTGGCCGAAGCCATGGAGAAAAACGGACGTTTCCTCTGCGCGTCTGTGATCTATCGTGCGCTGCTCGACTCCATCCTGCGCCGGGCGCAGACCAAAACCTACTCCCACGGGGTTCGATATCTCCGTAAACTGGACCGTATGGCACATTCCATTACTGATTGGCGCAACGTAGAACCACACGAAGCTTACATGCGGGAAATCAAGCTCAACCATGGCCGAAAAAGCAGCTTTTGGTCACGTTATGGGAGCAAGGATTGATAGGGACCAGTCAAAGGCATGGTAAGTCCCATTACCGGAATTCGGAGCCACCACACCAATCCCCCTGATTCATTCCCCAATACCATAAATTGCCCGCAGATCCCCAAGTACCTCGTCCAGGCTTCTGCTTCTCAATCCCAGGTTTTTCAAGTCCACGCTTTGACCATCTCCCATCTTCCCGAGAAATTGTCGGAGGTCTTCCCCGATGGAAGCCGGCAGAGCAATCGATGTCTTCGGATCGACGATTCGATACAGCCTGAACACGTCATTCTTGTGCTTCTTTATATCCTTTTCATCAATCGCTTCACCTGCCTCGCGCCTTTTCGTCAGGTCGAGCCAGGCTTTTGCCTTCAGGGAAGACTTCCTCCATCATCTTCTCCAAAGCGGATTGCACCCGTTCATCAGTGCTATCCCGCAAACTCAGATAAAGGGAGAAGCGATCTATCACGCCATCCTCCTGAAACAGGAGTGGTGAGTAATTCCATATCTCAAGTTCAAACGACTGAGGTTCCGGGGCTGGCAGCTCGGAGATATTAAGAAGCTTCATGGATTTCCAATCATCCGGACCTGCGGCATAAACCGGAACAGAAGGAGGTGCCAGTAAGGTATAGTGCGCCAATGCCGTCAGCCCTGCAAAAACTCCTGCCCAAGGCTCCTTTAGCTGTCGTATGTAAACACGCTTCTTTACCGGACTGCGCATGAACCCTAGCGACCTTTCCCACAAACCTCGCTTATCCAGGTTGAAACGAAGCACCCGCTCCCGGCCCTCGGTGACCACCTCACCCATGCCGAGCGATGCCAGTTCATCGAATGCCCGGGTCATTGTCATAACCGTATATCCCAACTTTTTTGCCATTCGTGACGGCGTGCAATTATTCAACGGTCCATGCAACAGCAGATGCAAAACAACTGTTTGCGTGGCGGGGCTGAACTTGCCGGGGGCGACGGAGCGAATCTGTTTGAAATGTTCCCGCAGGTCTATGCCGAGCATCGGCAGATACATCTGGTTGCCTGGCACCACAAAGGGTACTTTCTGTTCGATCAACCGCTTACGATTGTAGGCAGAGACGGATGAACGAAGATAGATCACCTCGCCGTCCCATTTAGCCTGGACTTGCACCATATGTTTGCGAATGGCTGCGGGAGTCTGCTCTGCCTCGTCTCGCGCAATCATCAAAAGACAAGAGGTTTCAAGAAAAGAAACATGATAGAAGGCGTATGAATCTCGTAGGAAAAAGGGGAGGCTGTCAACATCTTCCCACTTTTTAGGTTCGACGGTTATGTTCAGGGTTTCTTTCAGGTGGCGTTCCAAATCGTGTAATAGATTGTCCATTACTGCCCCTGGTTAACGTTTTTTCTGCACATTAACACGGATAATGTTATAGTGCAAATAAAATGTTAGTTTTGAATTCCGGGACAGGGGTCCGTGCGGGGCCAGGTTTACTTTCTGCGCTTTGCATCGCTTTGACAGCCTTTTTTCACAAAAAACAATAATGAGGGGACTCACACGCCGCTCCTCACCAACTAAAAACCCGCCAGAAGCGGGCTTTCCTCCCTATTTCGGATCACTTATTCAGCCGTAGACATCTGGCGTAGTCTTGCGATGTCTCGCAACGGTGGCGCCCCGAACAGGCGGTTGTATTCGCGGCTGAACTGGGAAGGGCTCTCGTAGCCGACCTGAAATGCCGCGGTAGCGGCATCCATACGTTCTGCCAGCATCAACCGCCTGGCTTCCCGCAAGCGCAGCTGCTTCTGGAACTGCAACGGGCTTAACGCGGTCATCGACCGGAAGTGGTGATGAAACGTGGAACTGCTCATGCTGGCCTGCGTAGCGAGATCATCGATACGCAACGGCTGCGTGAAGTTACCCTTCAACCAGTCGATTGCCCGCGCTATCTGTTGGCTCTGACTCCCCGCCGACGCTATCTGGCGCAGACGCGCGCCTTGATCCCCCACAAGTAAACGGTAGATGATTTCCCGCTGGATGACCGGCGCAAGGATCGGAATGTCCTGCTGTTCGGCAAGCAGGTCGATCAACCTGTGAAAGGCGGTGAGCAGCGGCAGCGTCACCTCGCCGGTTGCCATGCCACGGCTTGATTGCTGCGTACGCGGCGGGGGAAGATTGCTGTCCGCCATCAGTTGTGAAATCTCGCGCAGATCAAGCATCAACCTGAGCCCCAGGTAGGGCTTCTCCGGGCTCGCTTCGATAATCTGCACAACCGTGGGTAGGTGCACGGAGGTGATCAGATAATGGTGCGCGTCGTACACATAGGTGTCGTCGCCGAGCATGACACGCTTGGCCCCCTGTGCCACAAGGCAAACGCTCGGTTCGTACATGCCGGTGATCGGCTCGGTCGGTTCCTCCCGTCGAAAAAGTGACAAGCCCGGGACGGCGGTTGTGTGAAGCTCGCCCTGTTCGGTCAATCGGGCAATGCTCTTTCCCAAGGCTTCGATCTCAACTTCAATGTTGTTATTGTCATTATTCCTCATAACTGCCTCGCTTTTGACCAAAATCTCCTGTTCAAATACTACCTGACCCCACGTAGCGTTACAACAATTATCCAATGAATCGTACAATCAGGCAAGAATTGAACAGGATTGGTCTACCGGTCTTTGTTCGTTCTGGGGTACGGTAAAATCATCAACAAGGTAGCCTTGGACGAACAAGGCGGGACCAAACAGGAAAGACATTTTTTAGCCTCATGATTACCTCATGATTACTCAGACTTTGAATCAGTAATCGTGAAGCAATCTCGAAGCTGAAATAATACGTTGTAAGAGACTAATCAGAGGAAAGGAGAAAACAATGCAAAAGCGTATCTTGGGAAAAAGCGGTCTGGAGGTTTCGGCCCTCGGGCTCGGCTGCATGGGAATGAGCTTTTCGTACGGGCCGCCCAAAGACAAGCAGGAGATGATTTCCCTCCTCCGGACAGCCGTGGAGCGAGGCGTCACCTTCTTCGATACCGCCGAGGTCTACGGCCCGTTCATCAACGAGGAACTCGTCGGTGAGGCGCTCGCTCCGCTGCGCGATCAGGTGGTGATTGCCACGAAGTTCGGCTTCGACACCAGCATCGATCCCAGGGGGACGAAGGGTGCGCCGGTCCTGAACAGTCGCCCGGAGCACATCAAGCAGGTAGCCGAGGCGTCACTCAAGCGGCTCAGGATCGATGTCATCGATCTGTTCTATCAGCACCGCGTCGATCCGGACGTGCCGATCGAAGAGGTGGCTGGAGCGGTGAAGGAGCTGATCAGGGAGGGTAAGGTCAAGCATTTCGGTCTTTCCGAGGCCGGAGTACAAACAATCCGTCGCGCCCACGCCGTCCAGCCGGTGACGGCGCTCCAGAGCGAATACTCGCTGTGGTGGAGACGTCCTGAAGCGGAAGTGCTGCCGACCCTCGAAGAACTGGGGATCGGCCTCGTCCCCTACAGCCCTCTGGGCAAGGGCTTCCTCACCGGAAAGATCGATGAAAGCACTGCGTTCGACAGTACCGACTTCCGCACCACGCTTCCCCGCTTTGCGCCGGAAGCACTGAAAGCGAATCAGGCCTTGGTCGATCTGCTTGGGAGAATCGCAGCAGAGAAGAACGCAACCCCGGCCCAGATCGCGCTTGCCTGGCTTCTGGCCCAGAAGCCGTGGATTGTGCCCATCCCGGGCACCACGAAGCTGCATCGCCTGGATGAGAATATCGGCGCGCTGGCACTCGAACTCACCCCCGACGATCTCCGCGAGATCGACAGCGCCGCCACCCAGATCAAAGTGGAAGGGGCACGATATCCCGAAAAGCTGGAGCAGTTGACCGGTCGCTGACCTCAAAATTACCGGGAGGATTTATGGAAATGAATACGCAGACAACTGAACCGAACACTCAAGATTGCCGAGCCCTCACCCGCAGAGACTTTTTGGTTAGTACTGCCCTTATCGGGGCAGGATTGGCCGTCGGCCCATTGTTGGGGACCGCGTCATCGGCGGAAATCAACAGCGGGAACGATAACAGGCTTCGTAGTGGAAAAAACAAAATGAAAGCACGAAAACTCGGAAAACTGGAAGTCTCGGCAATAGGAGCCGGGTGCATGAGTATCAGCGCCAACTACGGCCCCCCCGCAGACAGAAACCAGGGCATTAAGGTCATTCGTACCGCTTATGAAAAAGGTGTCACGTTCTTCGATACCGCCGAAGTTTACGGTCCCTATACCAACGAAGAGCTGGTCGGTGAAGCACTTGCGCCCTTCCGTGACAAAGTCGTTATCGCAACCAAATTTGGATTTGACCTTGTAGCAGGTGGACTTAACAGCCGCCCGGAGCACATCAAAAAAGTTGTAGAGGGCTCTCTGAAGCGCCTTAAGACCGACCGCATTGATCTCTACTACCAGCACCGGGTAGATCCAAAAGTGCCAATCGAAGATGTGGCTGGTGCGATCAAGGATCTCATCAAGGAGGGAAAAGTTTTGCATTTCGGTCTCTCCGAGGCGAGTGCACGAACAATCCGCCGGGCGCATGCCGTTCAACCGCTTGCAGCAGTTCAGACTGAATACTCGCTGATGGAAAGAGATCCTGAACGCAACGGCGTACTCAAAACTTGTGAGGAGCTGGGAATCGGCTTCGTCCCATGGGGGCCGGTAGGAATGGGGTATCTAACGGGTAAAATAGATGTTCGCACGAAGTTGGACCCGAAAACGGACCTACGCTCCGGGTTCGACCGTTTTACCCCTGAAAACATAAAGACAAACAAGCCGATTGTTGATTTTCTCAGAACATTTGCGAAAAAAAAGAACGCAACACCTGCACAAATAGCCCTGGCATGGCTTCTGGCGCAGAAGCCGTGGATTGTTCCAATCCCAGGTACACGCAACATTGATCACCTGAATGAGAACTTGGGAGCAATCAATGTTCAGCTGACGCCTGCGGATCTGCGTGAGATCGAAACTGCCCTCTCGAAAATCAAAGTGTACGGTGGCCGTATGGGTGAAATATACATGCGGGATGTTGACCAAACAGAGTGAGCGGTCGCGAATTGATTGAGTAAACCAAGGGCTGCTTTAGCCTGAAAAAAAACCTGATAGGAGAACAAATCCATGTACAAAGCAAAAGCCTATTCCGCTGCCAGTGCCACATCACCACTGGCCTCCACACAAATCCCACGACGTGAAGCCACCGAGCACGACGTGCAGATCGAAATCCTTTTCTGCGGCATCTGTCACTCCGACCTCCACACGGTCCGCAACGAGTGGAGCAGCATCATGCCCACGGTCTATCCCTGCGTGCCGGGCCACGAGATCGTCGGCCGGGTCACCACAGTCGGCTCGGCCGTCACCAAATTCAAGCCGGGCGACCTGGCGGGGGTCGGCTGCCTGGTTGATTCGGACCACACATGCCCCAATTGCCGGGATGGCCTGGAACAGTTGTGCCCAAACCAGACCCTCACCTTCAACTCTCCGGACAAGCACCTGGGTGGCGTCACCTACGGCGGCTACTCCGAAAGCATCGTCGTCGATGAACGCTTCGTTCTGCGCGTCCCCGCCAACCTCGACCTGGCTGGGGTTGCACCGCTGCTCTGCGCCGGGATCACGACCTACTCCCCCATGCGCCGCTGGGGCAACCTTACGGGCAAGAAGGTGGGTGTGGCCGGCCTCGGCGGGTTGGGTCACATGGGGGTCAAGTTCGCCCGTGCCTTCGGCGCCTATGTCGTGGTCTTCACCACCTCACCCGGCAAGAAGGAGGATGCGCTCCGCCTGGGCGCCGATGAGGTCATCATTTCCCGCAACGCTGAAGAGCTACAGCAGCACGCCGGCACGTTCGACTTTATCCTCGACACCATCGCCGCCGATCACGACATCAACGCCTACATCAACATGCTTGGCCGTGACGGCAACATCACCCTGGTTGGCGCGCCGGAGAAACCGCTTGCCGTCTCCGCCTTCGCTCTGTTGTTCGGGCGACGCAGCCTCTCCGGCTCAATCATCGGCGGCATTGCCGAGACCCAGGAGATGCTCGACTTCTGCGGCGAGCATAACATCACCGCCGATGTCGAAGTCATCCCCATCCAGAAGGTCAACGAAGCCTACGAGAGACTGGTCAAGTCGGATGTGAAGTACCGGTTCTCCATCGATATGGCGTCACTCAAAGCGAAGTAAAACGAAAGCAGGCATCGCAAGTGGAGGTCAAGATGGATAGGGAAAAGAAGGAAACTGACAGATCAAATAAGGGGACAAACTTCACCCGCCGAGAATTCATAAAGGGGATCGGGATAGGGGGAGGTGCAGTCGTTCTGTTCGGCCAGTTTGGAGTCCATGGGTTGGCATGGGCTCTCTCGGGAGATCCTCAACTGAAGATGGTTCTGGTGGATTACGCCAAATGCACCGGGTGCCGGACTTGTGAAGCGGCCTGTTCGTCCCGAAACAGACCTGTGTCAATCGACCATCAGGAACTGCCCGGACTTGGAAATCCCCGCTATGCCAACATCCGGGTTCATAGTTTTAATCCCGACGTGGATGTCCCCAGCGTCTGCGCAATGTGCGCCGATACCCCCTGCGTGAAGGCGTGCCCGGTTGACCCTGACTCCAAGACCGGCAGGCGAGCCCTCTATCGGGATCAAGCGACTCACACGATCTACAACGATCCCGGCAGGTGCATCGGCTGCCGGAGTTGCGCCAAGGCCTGCGCCGGGCAAAGAACCGGGGTAATTATCCCCAACCCAGCAACGGGCAAGCCTGAGCGCATGTGCACGCTTTGCGGCGGTGACCCGCAATGCGTCAAGCGATGCCCCTTCGGGGCGCTCTCTTATGTTGAGGTTCGACGTGACAGGAAGTTTTACGGCCTTGGACCTGAAAAAATAGCGGCTGAACTGGGCAAAAGCTGGTATGGAATAGCTGATTTCGGAGGTATAAAATGAGCGGGAAACCGGGATATCACGGGGTAATACTGAACATAGACCTTTCCACGGGAAAGAGTGAAAAGGTGGTCGTCCCCCCCGAAGACCTCGACAATTTCGTCGGTGGGCAGGGCCTCGGCATGAAAATCCTCTGGGACCGGCTGAAGAAGCCGGGAGTCAACCCGCTTTCTCCTGATAACCCTCTTATGTTCATGCCGGGGCCGTTTTCGGGGCTCCCTGTCCCCTCCTCGTCCAGGACCTGTGTGGTGACTAAATCTCCCATAACGTCTCCGGTCAAGTCCGATTACCCCCATGCCTCGACCGTTTCCTACTCGAACATCGGCGGGTTTTTCGGTCCCGAAATCCGGTTTGCGGGCTATGACGGGATCGTCATTACAGGAAAGGCGACGGAGCTCTGCTATGTAGTTATCGACGACGGCAAGGTGGAAATCCGCGACGCCAAAAAGTTCAGGGGGATGCGTACGGATGCCTTCGACAAGGCAATCTTGAGCGAGCTCGGAGACCGTAGATTCAAGACGGTCTACATCGGGCCGGCCGGGGAGAATCTCGTTCCATATTCCAGCATACTCCATACTGCGGGACGGGCAGCGGGGCGGGGCGGAGTCGGCTGCGTAATGGGTTCCAAAAACCTGAAGGCTATCGCGGTGAAGGGTTCGGGGCAGCCTGACGTCGCAGACCACAAGAGGTTTCTTGCCGCCATCGAGAAAGCCCGGTTGGCTCTCAGAAACTCTGCTTTCGCAAAGGCGATGGCGGAGCAGGGGACTGCAAGGGCCATCGTTGGAAATAGTAACGCCGGGACCGAGGCGGTCCGCAATTATCGCGAGGGCACATTCCCAGAGGCCGATAAAATAAGCGGCGACGCTGCAAGGCGCGATGTCTGGGTAAAAGATATTGCCTGTTACTGCTGTCCCCTCGCCTGCAAAAAAAGCGGAGTTACGCGGGGCAAATACGGCGGTATCGTCCATGACGGCCCCGAGTATGAAACTGGCGTGATGCTGGGCTCGAACCTTCTGATATCCGACATGCCCGGGTTGCTGAAAGCGATCTACACCCTCGACGATCTTGGCCTGGACCAGATATCGACCGGAAACGTCATAGGATTTCTCATGGAAGCCTATGAGAAAGGTCTTATCGATCGGAACTTTCTGGATGGTATCGATCTTAAATGGGGCAATGTCGATGCAACTCTGGCGATGATCGAGAAGATCGCCGCCCGGGACGGTGTGGGAGATCTGGCCGCCCAGGGCGTGAGAGCCCTTTCCCGGCAGATCGGCCAAAGGAGTGAAAAGTTTGCGATACACGTGAAGGGACATGAGCTGGCGGCGCACAATATTCAGGCAAACCAGCCGCGCGGGCTTTCTTACGCCACTGCACAGAGGGGAGCTTGTCACATGAGCGGAGATAATATTGCCATGCAGAACAAGCGGGCCATGCTCGATTCCATAGGCCTGTGTCTTTTCCCCACCTTCGAGCCGAAGCTGGAGGAGCCCATGCTCTCTCTGCTCAGTGCAATAACCGGGCGGGAATACGACAAAGCTGAGTTTGAAAAAACCGGCGAAAGGATTTTCAATCTGGAGAAGATGTTCAATTACCGCGAGGGTTTTCGTCGTGAAGATGATCGGCTTCCCGACCGCTTTTTCGAGGATGCCTTCACTATCGGCCCCAAGAAGGGCTCGGTGCTCGACCGGAACCAGTTCGACGCCATGCTCACCCAGTACTACAAAGATCGAGGATGGGATACTGAAACCACCAAGCCTGGGAAATTAAAGTTAAAAGAACTCGGACTGGATTCGATCTAATCCGAGGGAGGAGAACATCATGAAAGCTGTAGCTATAAACGGAAGCCCCAGACCAGGCGGCAATACGGAGATCATGCTCAAGAAGGTGCTCGAACCTCTGGAAGCCGCCGGCTGGAGCACGGAGTACCTGCGGATTGGCGGAAAACCGGTGCGGGGCTGCATGGCCTTCCCCAGGCTTGCTGTGGAGTTGCATTAGTTGCGAGAAGAGGTTTCAAAGCCCGTCCCCTTTTTCTTCTATAAATTTGTACACTACGTGCTTGGACTTTAACAATATACCTAGCTATAAACCAGATAACGGCGTACAGTTAACTAACTGGCCTACCACCCGAAATCATTTCTCTAAGTCATTTCGAACCCCCTCTGCTTTCCGGTCATCTAGCTCCACCTCTTTTGTCAAATCCTCAGGAACGGTCCGCGCGGTTCCTTTCCGAGCCTTTCCGTCACGTGAAATCCTTCGCGATGACTGGAAGTTCAGAAAACGCAGTCAAGTAAAGGATAAAATGTGGGCCTAGCCATTCTTATTGGTTACTTCGCAAAACAAGATGAAGCTCGCAAAGCCCTTCGGGAACTGGCAAGACAGGACTTCCGCCGCGCCGCCCTGATGCATAAGGGTGCGGACGGAGATGTTCATATCGCAGACCCATTCCGCTGGCGCCGTGCCCTCGGGGTAGCCCTCGCTGCCTGCTTGTTCGGGGGGATTGCCGGAATTGCCGCTCTGTTCCTGCACTGGACGAAGTCGCTTCCAGGCTGGAACATTGCCACTCCCCTGACGTTGATCCTGGCATCTGCCGCGATCGGCGCCCTGGGAGCCCTGCTATGGCTACGGCGCTCCAGGTATGGTGTTGAGCAGGGGGGCATGCGTGATCATGCCCGCTGGCTCGTGTCCGGGGAATCCGTCCTGATTCTCCAGGCACCCGTCGAATCTTTACAGCATCCGATGGCTATGCTGCGGGAAAGCAGCGATATCCCTCCGGCGCTGTTCATCATGCATCCCAAGCGCGAGCGGCGGGCGGACGCGCGTGGCTCCGAGGTAAAGCTTTCCAGGGAGCAGCAGGTGGATCTGAGGCCGCAGCACACTACCGAACTGCTCAAGCGGCTCAAACGGTCCCGTCAATGGGTCCGTCAGGTCTGCGCGGATCTCACCGCAGCGAGCCGCCTGGAACAGAAAGCCACGCCGGCGGCCGACTGGATACTTGATAACGAGTACATCCTGGAGGGGAACGCTCGCGATGTCCTGCTGAACCTTCCCCGGGGCTTTTACCAGCAGCTCCCCGCACTGGCCTCTGATCCCTACCGGGGGCTGCCATGCATCTACGGTCTGGCCAAGGATATTGTCTCCCATAATGAATTACGCCTGGACCGGGAGAATATCCTGACGTTTATAGAGGCCCACCAATCTGTGCGCACGCTGACGATCGGCGAACTCTGGGCAATTCCCCAGATGCTGCGCATCGCGCTTATCGAAAGCATCCAGAGTCTGGCCGTCACCGCCCTGGCGGACCTGCGCGAGCGCCAGCTGGCCGACTTCTGGGCGAACCGGCTGATCGCCGCCAATCGCCGCGATTCCAACCAACTCTTCGCGATCCTGGCGGAGCTTGCGAAAGCGGAGCCGTGTCCCACCCCTTATTTCGGTGCACATTTGGTCGGCCTGCTCTACGACGAGGCGGCTGCATTGTCGGCGGTCCAGAGCTGGCTTGAGCGCACGCTCAAAAACCCACTGCACGACCTCACGCTGCGTGAGCAGAACCGGCAGACCAGGGAGCAGTTGTCCTGCGGCAATGCCTTCACCAGCCTGCGACAACTGGCCCTGCTGGACTGGCGGGAGATATTCGAGAAGCTCAGCCGGGTGGAGCGGATGCTGCGCCTCGATCCGTCCGGGGTCTATCCCGGAATGGATTTCGCAACCCGTGACCGCTGCCGTCGGGCGGTTGAAGAACTCGCCCGCGCTGCCGCCCTACCTGAGGAACAGGTTGCGGAGCGCGTCATCAGGCTGGCGACGCAGGCAGGGCGTGAATCAACAACCGATGAACGGCGCAGCCACGTCGGCACCTGGCTGATCGGGGAGGGACGGGGTGAGCTGGCCCGGCTGCTGGCATGCCGTGAAGCGCTTCGTTACCGCTCCCTGGAATGGATCTATTGCCACCATGCCGCTGTCTACGCCTTCGGCATCGGCGGCTTCTCCGCTTTGTTTTTTGCCTTGATCGCCGCCGTCGGATCGGTCGGATCGTCACTCGCCACCCTGCTTGGACTAACGCTGCTCCTGCTGATTCCGGTCAGCCAGCTGGCTATCGAGGTGGTCAATTACCTGGTCACGCGACTTCTGCCGCCCCGTCCCTTGCCCAAGATGGATTTCGAGGATTCTGGGATTCCCGATGCCTTCCGCACCCTGGTGGTCGTGCCGATGATGCTGGTGAACGCGGAGACGGTACGAGCCGAGGTTGAGAAGCTGGAGATCCGCTACCTGGCCAACAAGGAAGCAAATCTTCTCTTCAGCCTGTTCACGGACTACACCGATTCAGCCACGCTTTCGCATGGAGACGACAGCCGGCTGCTCCAGACCGCGAGTGCATGCCTGGCAGAGCTCAACGAGCGCCATGGCGGCGAGCGTTTCTTCCTCTTCCATCGGGAGCGCACCTGGAGTGAATCCGAGCAGAAATTCATCGGCTGGGAGCGTAAACGGGGGAAGCTGGAGGAACTGAACCGCCTGATCGACGGCACGCGGCCAGAGACCGCTGCACGCCTCGTTTACGTGGGCGACCCGGATCAGTTGGCGGACATCCGCTTCATAATCACCCTGGACAGCGACACCCAGCTGCCGCACGCCACGGCCCGGAGGATGGTCGAGACCCTGGCGCACCCCCTCAACCAGCCGCGCTTCGATGGGTTGGGTAACATCATGGCCGGCTCCTACACTATCATCCAGCCGCGGGTGAGCCCGACCCTGCCGAGCACGAGCGTCTCGACCTTCAGTCGGCTCTTTGCCGATGCAGTCGGTATCGACCCTTACACCCAGGCGGTCTCCGATGTCTATCAGGACTTAAGCGGTGAGGGATCGTACCATGGCAAGGGTATCTACGACGTCCGCGCCTTCAGCCGCGTGCTGTCGGGACGGTTTCCTGAAGAGTGGGTGCTGAGCCATGACCTGATCGAAGGGGCTCATGTCCGGGTGGGGCTGGCCAGCGATATTGAGCTCTACGATGAATTCCCCCAAGGTTACCAGAGTTACAGCAGCCGGGCCCATCGCTGGATTCGCGGCGACTGGCAGATCGCGGGGTGGATTTTCCCGCGTGTTCCACAAGCTGCAGGCGGCCGCGGGGCCAACCCGCTCTCCCTCTTGAACCGCTGGAAGATCCTCGACAACCTGCGACGCAGTCTGTTGCCTGCCACGAGCTTGGGCCTGCTGATGGCCTCCTGGCTCATTTCCCCGAGAACCGGCGGAATCGCCACGCTGGTGGTTGGCATGCAACTGCTCTTTCACCCCTTGGCGCAGCCCTTCACCATGGCTACCACCCGCAAGGGATTGAAGTACTTCTCTCCGTCGAAGCTGTTGCACGACCTCTTACGGGCGACCGCCGACGCCGCTCTGTTGCCGCACCAGGCGGCGGTGACCCTGGATGCCATCGCCCGGGTCTGCTACCGCCGCATGATCTCCCGGCGTGATCTTCTGGAGTGGACGGCCCAGGCAACCCATTGGAGCGCCTCCCGCCGGCAACCGCTCTTCGTCGCAAGCCTTGCCCTGGGGAGCATCTTCAGCGGCATAGTGGGCTGGGCGATCTGGCGAGTCATGCCGGAGAGCCTCTCACAGGCAGCCCCCTGGCTTGTTTTGTGGTTTCTCTCCCCGCTGCTCGGTTGGCTCTTGAACCTGCGCCCTGCCGAGCAGCAGCGGGCACAACCGCTGCCGGAAACGGACCTCCGCTTCCTCAGGCAAGTCGCCCGGCGGACCTGGCGCTATTTCTCGTCCTGTGTCAGCGCCGACACTTCCTGGTTGCCCCCCGATAACTATCAGGTCTCCCATCAAAACCGCCTGGCCATGCGAACCAGTCCGACCAACATCGGCCTCTGGATGACCAGCACCCTGGGAGCCCATGACTGCGGCTACCTGACAATCAACCAGGTCGTCGAAAAGCTGACCGGCACTATGGCATCCATCGGCCGTCTGGAGCGTTATGAAGGGCATCTCCTGAACTGGTACGATATCCAGACCCTGGTTCCCTTAGAGCCACGCTATGTCTCCACCGTCGACAGCGGAAACCTGCTGGGTGCCCTGTGGGCACTGGAGCAAGGGGTTGACGAGCTGGTGCATGCCCCCCTCCTGAATGGCAAGGCCTTTGCCGGCCTGGCCGACACCGGCGAAATCCTGAAACAGGCCGTGACTCGGGAAGGGATTGTCGGCTGTTGTCACCCGACCCTTGAAGCACTCTTGGCTGACTGGCATGCTCCGCCGTCCGGCATCGTCGAACTGCTGCGCCTGCAACGGCAGATGCAGGTCAATGTCAGCTCTGTTGTCGCTGCCGCTGAAGCCACGCCGTGGGCCGCCGAGCTTGAACAACAGCTTTCAGCCTGGGTCCGGAACAGCGACCGTTATCTCACCTGGATCGAAATTCTGGCGGAAAAAACCGAGGGGGAACTTGCCCAGTTGGGGCCGGCGACCTTGCTCGCCATCCGTCAGGACCTGTCCCGGGCGCCATCGCTCTTCGCTCTTGCCCATGGCCGGATCGGCTCGATCACGATCCTCAAAGCAATCCGGGAGGAATCTCTCCACGCCAACGCCCCCCTTGGCCCGTGGCTCGACCGGGTTATGGAGGCATTCGCCACATCCCAGTGGCTGGCCGGGGAAACCCTGGGGATGGCTGAGCGGTTGATAATCGACGTCCACGAGCTGTCGGCCGGGATGAACATGCGCTTTCTCTATGACCCCAAGCGCAAGCTGTTCTCCATCGGCTACAACGTCTCCACGGATCGTCCGGACGTTTCCAGTTACGATCTCCTGGCCAGTGAGGCGCGGCTCGGCAGTTTCGTCGCCATTGCCCGGGGCGATGTCCCGTTGGAGCACTGGTTCTCCATGAGCCGCCCCTACGGAGCAATCGGCCGGCAGCGGGTGCTGCTCAGCTGGACCGGGACCATGTTCGAATATCTGATGCCGCTCTTGTTCCAGCACTCCTACGGCAACTCGCTCCTGGACAAGGCGGCGCGGGAAGCGGTGGCGATCCAGATCGCCTACGGCCGTATGCGGCGTGTGCCGTGGGGTATTTCCGAGTCCGCTTTTGCCGATCTTGACCTGGAAAAGACCTATCAGTACAAGGCCTTCGGCGTGCCGGCGCTCGGCTTGAAGCGCGGCCTGGAGGAACAGCTGGTCGTCGCTCCCTATGCCTCCCTGCTGGCACTGAACGTGGCGCCGAAAGAGACCGTGCAGAATCTGAAACAACTGGCCGGGCTGGGGCTGCTCGGTGATTACGGTTATTACGAAGCGATGGATTTCAGCCGGCAACCGCAGCGTGCCGCTGGTAGTCAGACAATCAGGCGCGGGGTGATTATCGAGGCATATATGGCCCATCACCAGGGGATGGCGTTTCTGGCATTGACCAACTTCCTCCATGGCAACCCGTTCCTGCGCCGCTTTCATAGCGACTCGCGGGTGCGTGCCTTCGAGGCACTGCTTCAGGAGCGCATCCCGACCCTGCCGCCGCTGCACCTGATCTCGACGCGGCAGAGTGAGCAGCAACTTCTGGGTGTAGAGCTGGTCGCGCCGGCAGGAAGCACCTTTACCACTCCCCATACCGCCACGCCCAAGAGTCTCTTGCTCAGCAACGGCCGCTATGGATTGATGGTCACCAACAGCGGCGGCGGCTACAGTCAATGGGGGGACCAGGAACTTACCCGCTGGCGTTCGGATCAGACCCGTGATAGCCAGGGAACCTTCTGCTACATCCATGAGGCCGATCCGGATCGTGTCTGGTCCAGCACCTGGCACCCGGTCGGCGGGAAGGTTGAAGGGTATTCCGTTGACTTTGCCCTTGACCGGGCCGTATTCCGCCGCACCGATTACGGTGTCCACACCGAAACAGAGGTCATCGTCTCTCCGGAAGACGATCTGGAGGTGCGCCGGATCACGCTGGTCAATCGCTCCAATCGCGCCCGCCGCCTTAACCTCACCAGCTACGTTGAACTCTCCATGGCGCCCCACAACGCGGATCGCCAGCACCCGGCCTTCAATAAGCTGTTCATCCAGACCGAGGCGCTCCCTGAGCAGCAAGCGCTCCTCGCCTACCGGCGACCGCGCAGCGCGAACGAACCACCGCTGTATGTGGCCCATTGCTTGACGCTTCAGCATGCCGGGGATGGCAGCTCGCATGAAAAAGGGTGGCAGTTTGAAACCGACCGGGGACGGTTCATCGGCCGCGGCCGGACCCTCGCCAATCCCATGGGAGCCGTGCAGGAGCTCGGCAACAGCCAGGGTTTTGTCCTTGATCCGAGCTTAAGCCTGCGGCGGAGTCTCACCCTGGAGCCGGGCCAGCGCGCCCAGGTTTCCCTGGTGCTCGCTGCCGGGGCAACCCGCGAGCAGGTCCTGCTGCTGATGGATAAGTTCAGTGACCCCCATGCGACCGAGCGGGCCATGGATTTCGCCTGGCGCTCTGCCCAGCAGCAGTTGCAGGTGCTGCACATCCAGCCTGACGAAGCGCGCCGTTTCCAGCAACTGGCAAGCCATCTGCTGTTTCCCAATCAACTCTTGCGCGCACCCGCCGAACGCCTGGAAGACAACCGCAAGGGTCAAGCAGGTCTGTGGCCCTACGGCATCTCGGGCGACTGGCCGATGGCCCTGATCACCATTGGCGAGGCGCGGGATATCAGCCTGGTCCGCCAGATGCTCCAGGCCCACACCTATTGGCGGATGCATGGTTTGTCAACCGATCTGGTGATCCTCAACGAGGAAGCAGGGGGCTATGAGCGGCCGCTCCAGGAACGACTGGAACAGCTGATTCAGGCCCATCCCCTCTCTGCAGCGGCCGATCGGGCGGGCGGAATCTTCCTGAAGAGCGCGGCGCAGATCCCGGAGACGGATCTGAAGCTCCTCAAGGCCGCAGCCTGCGTCTTGCTGGTGGCCGCACGCGGCACGCTACCCCAGCAATTGGGGGTGCCGGTGGAGGCTCCCGAACTGCTGGAAACGCTGGCCCGAAAACGCGCACCCCGGGAGCCCTCGGCCCCGCTCCCCTTCATGGAGTTGAACTACTTCAACAGCCTCGGTGGTTTTACCCCGGACGGGCGTGAATACGCGATCTATCTCGGCCCCGACACCAGCACCCCCGCACCATGGGTGAATGTCATCGCCAACTCGACCTTCGGCACCCTGGTCAGCGAAACCGGGTCCGGCTTCACCTGGTATGGCAACAGCCAGCGCAATCGTCTGACCGGCTGGTCGAACGACCCGGTGCTGGACCCCGCAATGGAGGCGCTGTACATCCGCGACGAGGAGAGCGGCGTCTTCTGGTCACCGACCGCGGCACCGATCCGCGAGGAGACCGCCTATCGGGCCCGGCACGGGGCGGGCTATACGGTCTTCGAGCATAACAGTAACGGGATCGAGCAGGAGCTGACCGTCTTCGTCCCGATGGATGAGAGCGGGGGTGAGCCTATCAAACTGCAAAGGCTGCGGCTCACCAATGCCTCCTCAAGAAGGCGCAGGCTCTCGGTAACCTATTATGTGGAACTGACCCTCGGCGAGAACCGCGAAACCTCCCAGATGCACGTCATGACCAACTGGGATGACGAAGCCGAGGCCTTGCTGGCGCGGAACCGCTACCACCCCGAGTACGGAGAGCGGGTCGCCTTCGTGGCCATCACTCCCCGTGCCGACTCGTACGGCGGCGACCGCACCGCCTTCATCGGCCGCAACCGCTCGCTGGCCAACCCGGCTGCCATGGAGCTGACCCGGCTGTCACAACGGACCGGGGCGGGGCTGGACCCGTGCGCGGCACTCAGGGTTTCCCTGGAAATGGCTCCCGGCGAGCGACGTGATATCACCTGCATGCTGGGCCAGGCCGAGTCGGTGGCGGAGGCCCGTGAACTGGTGCTCCGCTTTCGGGAGGATCAGGCGCTGGAGGACGCATTCGATCAGACCAGGGCGTGGTGGGATGCACTGCTCGGCACGATTGAAGTGCACACCCCCGAACTGGCCGCCGACCTCCTGATCAACCGCTGGCTTCAGTACCAGTCCTTGAGCTGCCGCATCTGGGGGCGTTCCGCCTTTTACCAGTCAGGCGGCGCCTTCGGCTTTCGCGATCAGTTGCAGGACGTCATGGCGTTCCTCTACGCCAGCCCCGACCTTGCGCGCGACCAGATCCTGCTGGCAGCGAGCCGGCAATTCAAGGAGGGGGATGTCCAGCATTGGTGGCACGAACCTGCCGGCGCCGGGATCCGCTCGCGTATTTCCGACGACCTCCTCTGGCTCCCGTTTGTGGTCGCTCAATACGTCCGGACGACCGGCGATGCCGATATTCTGCAGGCGGAGGTCCCCTTCCTCAACTCCCCTCCGCTGGCAGACGATCAGTACGAGGTATTCTCCACGCCGGAGGTCACCTTTGAACGCGCCACGCTTTTTGAACACTGCCGGCGCGCAGTCAGCCGCGGCCTGACGATCGGGCCCCATGGATTACCCTTGATGGGGACGGGGGATTGGAACGACGGGATGAACTTGGTGGGCGCCGGGGGAAAGGGGGAGAGCGTATGGCTCGCCTGGTTCCTGTGCGAGCTGTTGCAGGGGATGGCTGAACTGTCGAGCCTCCTGCAACTGTCGGAGCTGAGCCGGACCTATCAAGAGGAGAGGACTGCCCTGATCCGGCGGGTCGAAGAGGCTGGGTGGGACGGGGAGTGGTATCTGCGGGGGACCTTCGATGATGGCACCCCGCTTGGGTCCGCGGCAAACACGGAAGCGAGGATCGATTCCCTGCCCCAATCGTGGGCGTGGCTTTCCGGCGCCGCCATTCCTTCGCGCGCGGATCAGGCCCTGGAGTCGGCCTGGCAACATCTCGTCCGCGAGGATGAAGGTCTGGTGCTGCTCTTCGAGCCTCCATTCGACACTGCAGAGCCATCACCCGGCTACATCAAGGGGTACCCCCCGGGAGTGCGGGAGAACGGTGGTCAATACACCCACGCCGCCCTCTGGATGGCCATGGCCATGGCCCGCAAAGGGGATGGGGAACGTGCGGTGCAGATACTGCGCATGCTCAATCCGATCGAACACGCCCGCGATGCGGCAGCGGTCTGGCACTACGGCGTTGAACCCTACGTGGTTGCGGCCGACGTCTACCGATTGCCCGGCCGGGTTGGCCAGGGTGGCTGGTCCTGGTATACCGGTTCGGCGGCATGGATGTACCGGGCCTGGATTGAAGAGGTCCTGGGCTTACAGGTGCGTGGGAATCGGATGCAGATAAATCCGGTCATCCCTGCGGCGTGGCAGGGCTTCAGCCTCCGCTATCGGCACGGCGAAACGATCTACGCGATCCAGGTGGAGAATCCGCACGGCTGCGAGCGCGGTGTCGCCTGGGTGGAGATGGATGGCCAGCGCTTGACCGGTGGCGTGATCCCGTTGGAGCGGGGGCTGGTGAAACATCGGGTTGTCGTTCGGATGGGGAATTGATGCAGGCTGAAGGCTAAAGGTAGAGGCTAAAGATAGAATCGTAGCGAATGGTTTGTACCTAACAGTCTTCAGCCTTCAGCCTGAGTAATTTGTTGTTAACCCAGTCAGATGAGGAGAGAACATGACTATCAAACGAGGTAACGTAGTGAGCCACACAGTAGCGCATGAATGGGGAGTCGGCAAGGTGGTGGAGGTGACTCCCCTCAAAGCGACTATCCAGTTCAGTGATGGAATCATCAGGAAGATTGCCTCCTCCCATTACACAATCCTTCAGCCGGCCGATCCGGCTTCTTTCGTGCCAACTCCCGACAGCGTACCGGCAGTAAAGGCTCGGGCGATTCCCAAGCGACAGAAAAAGACGAAACAACCGGCAGTTTGAGTAATCAACCATGCGGATTTTATCTAAGAGGACGAGAGAACGCTTTGCAGGCTGGCTGAAAGTATCCCGGGGTTAAGGATGAAGGATGAATGATGAAGGTTGAGATTTCATAATTCATAACTCATACTTCATCCTTGACGATGCCGCCTTTACGGGTGTATGTATGTGAGTAATTTTTTATGGAATGCCCGGGAGGGGCAGATGGGATGCCGGAGTGCAGGTTCAGAGAGCCGCTTGGTCAGCGTGGAAGCCGATTAGCGGCTTTTATTTTTTCTGGTTCAAGTTTGCATCCTGGAAGCCTGACCCAGCTGCTTGACCCTTGCAACAAAACCTCCAGGCAGTGAGCCAATGAATATCAATTTGAAAAGAGAAATCCCTCCCTTGCCCCCGGCTGCACGGGATGACGGGCACCGGGGATCTGAGAAGCGCTTTCTTCTGCTTGGACTGTCTGCCCTCGGGGTCGTCTACGGTGACATCGGGACGAGCCCGATCTACGCCCTGCGCGAATGTTTTCACGGCTCACACCCGTTTCCGCCGACTCCAGACAACGTTCTTGGCGTACTGTCGCTCATCTTCTGGGCGCTCATGATCATTATTTCGCTCAAATACCTGCTCTTCGTGATGAGAGCCGACAACCACGGCGAAGGTGGCATCCTGGCGCTTCTGGCATTGCTCGCGCCCTGGCGCGACCGTTCACGGAAGAGTCGGGTGCTGCTCTTTGTCGGTCTGTTCGGCGCGGCGCTCCTCTATGGCGATGGGGCTATTACCCCGGCAATATCGGTCCTCTCCGCCGTCGAAGGGTTGGAGATTGCGGCTCCGGGGCTGAAACCGTACGTGCTGCCGATCACGATCGCGGTCCTTGTTCTCCTCTTCCGCTTCCAGAAGCGCGGTACCTCCCGGATCGGAACAGAACAGTGTTCGGCCCCGTCATGCTCCTCTGGTTCGCAACCCTCGCCCTCCTCGGCATCATCTGGATTATCCGTGCGCCGAAGGTACTCGCCGCCATCAACCCGGCGCTTGGCGTCGATTTCTTCATCCACAACGGCTGGCGCGGTTTCGTTGTCCTGGGGGCCGTATTCCTGGTGGTGACCGGCGGGGAGGCCCTTTACGCCGACATGGGGCATTTTGGGCGTTTTCCCATCAGGCTTGCCTGGTTTACCCTGGTGCTCCCCGCACTCCTCCTAAACTATTTCGGCCAGGCAGCCCTGATCCTGCTCAATCCCGAGCAGTCGCACCAACCGTTCTTCAATCTGGCGCCGGGGTGGGCGCTCTACCCGCTGGTACTGCTTGCCACCCTTGCCACCGTGATTGCCTCACAGGCGGTAATTTCCGGAGCATTTTCCCTTACCCGGCAGGCAGTGCAGCTCGGGCAGTGCCCACATGTCCACATTATCCAGACCTCCCAGGAAGAAATAGGACAGATCTACATTCCCAGTGTCAATTGGCTGCTCATGATCGTGACGATCTCCCTCGTGCTCGGATTCGGCTCTTCCAGCAGACTCGCCGGTGCGTACGGGGTCGCGGTTACGACCACCATGGTGATCACGGTGATGCTGGCATTTTATGTGGCCATCGGCAAATGGCAGTGGCATCCCGTCACTGCCGGTCTGATCACGTTACTGTTCCTGACGGTGGACCTTGCTTTTTTCGGAGCGAATATGCTGAAAATCGAGGCCGGTGGATGGTTTCCCCTGGCAGCGGGCGGAATCGTCTTCACCATGATGGCGACCTGGCGCCGGGGCAGGGAAATCCTCGCACAACGTTTTGAAAAAGCCAGGGAACCTCTCGACCTCTTCCTGCTGCGGATTGCCGCACATCCCCCGCTGCGCGTTCCGGGCACGGCAGTATTCATGGTCAAGCGGATTCCCGGGACCCCTCCCCAACTGCTCCATCATCTCGCCCATAACCATGTCCTCCATGAGCAGGTCGTACTTCTCAGCGTCGTTACCAGAGAAGTCCCCCGGGTAACGGCAGAGAATAGGCTCGAGGTCATCAGGCTGGAACAGGGGTTCTCCCAGGTGACCGTCAACTACGGTTTCATGCAAAGTCCCCATGTGCCGGTTGCATTACGGGAATGTGAATCATTCGGCCTGAAGGTGAATCTGGACACCACCACGTTCTACCTCGCACGGGAGACCCTGATTCCCTCCCTGAAGCGCCGCGGCATGATGCTCTGGCGGGAGAAGCTGTTCTCGTTCATGACCCGTAATGCCCTGCCGGCGACTGATTTTTTCAGGATACCGCCCGAGCGGGTCGTTGAATTGGGCATACGGATCGAAATATAGACCTACTGTACTCAGTACTCCTTGAGGTTGCTGAACTCGCCCCAGGCAAGGTAGGTTTTCGGCGACTCGACGAAGGAGTATATGTTCTCGACGATGTTCAGGTGCTTCCGCTCCTCGTCCGCAATCATGAGGAGGATCTCGCGGGTGCCCTCGTCCTTCGCCTGCGCGGCCAGCTCTTCGTAGAACCTGACGCCCTCCTCCTCTTCCTTTACCACGTGTTTGTAAGCGTCGGGGTCTTCCTTCAGTTCGGCCATGAGGTCACGCTTTGCCAGGAGAGGTTTGAACAGGCATGCTGCCTCCTGCAAAGCCTTGAACTGGGCCTTTTGGGGATCGATACCCCCTTTCATCTCTACCAGGGCATCGTGGTGTTCCTGCTCGGCTGCCGCCAGCATGGTGAAGAGATGCTTCAACTCGGGAACGGCGGTGGCCGCCGCCAGTATTTCGTAGTACATCCTGGCTTCCTCTTCCATCTTGATGGCACAATCGAAAATATTCATGGCGATCTCCTTTGTCTGTTATTCAGGCCGGTACGTGCTTACCTGTCGTAGAGGCGCGTTTTCAACTGTTGCGCTCATGCCAGCGCCGCGCCGCTTCCACATCCCCCATGACGCCACGCACGTCGGCCGGCATGCTGCTCTGCTCAAAGCGTCCGGTAAGCAGGGTCGCCGGGCTGAGCTCGCCGGTGGCGTAAAGCTTCCAGATCTCCCTGCCGTAGTCGGTGGCCTGAAGTTCGGGCGCGAAACGGCCGAAGTAGGCGGTCATGTTGGCGACGTCCCGTTCGAGCATGCCGGCTGCGTTGTTGTTCCCCGCGGCATCGATGGCCTGGGGCAGGTCGATGATGACCGGCCCGTCGCTGCCGACGAGCACGTTGTACTCGGACAGGTCGCCATGGACGAGTCCGGCGCAGAGCATGAGAACGATCTGCGCGATCAGCGCGCGGTGATATTCACGGGCCTGCGCCCCGGTCAGCTTTACATCGTTGAGCCTCGGCGCCGTGTTGCCATTATCGTCGACCACGAGCTCCATCAGCAGTACTCCCCCGGCGTAGCTGAAAATCTGCGGCACGCGCACTCCCGCGGCGGCAAGGCGGTGCAGGGCGTCCACCTCGGCGTTCTGCCAAGCCCCCTCCTGCTCTTTCCGGCCGTACCTCGTGTTCTTCCCTATGGCGCGCGCGTGGCGGCTGTTCCTCACCTTGCGACCTTCCTGATACCGGGCCTGCTTGCTGAAGCTCCGGTTGTCGGCGTCCTTGTATACCTTGGCGCAGCGGAGCTCTCCCATGGAGCGGACGACATAGACCTCGGCTTCCTTGCCGCTCATTAGCTGGCAGACGACCTCGTCGACGAGACCGTTATGGACCAGCATCTCAAATTTCTGCGGAATTTTCATAAAGGTTCTTATATCCTGTTCTGGACGCAAGGGAACCGTTTTCGGCATCTCCCTGGTCGTTTTGTTTGGGGGGCGGTTCGCTCGTTAGGAATGGTGCGGACTGTTCCCGAGGGGGTGAAGAGAGGCGGAGTTCGGATCGAAGGGTCCGTGGGTGGATATTTTCAGTAGGTAAGCCGATGGTTGACTATACCATAAGCCGTAGTTAAAGGATAGCGCATTTCCAGAAAGAATATAGGGGTCAGGCGGGGATGAGGGAGATGAGGGGACGCTCAGAGCGGTTGCATTCCGAAGGGGAGCGTCAGCGTCGGCCACGGTCGCGGCGCAAAGCGCCGATGCTGATGATGAGCGTACCGATAATCCCGCTGATAACCATCGTTTCGCCGAGAATATGATGCCAGCCGCCCAGCGGAGCAAGCACCAGCATGGCGCCGCCGATCACGAGCGCCGCGGCAGCTATGGCGCCGGTGAGTCGCTCGAGGTTGCGGCTGAAGCGACCGCCCAGGGCCTCCAACGCCGGAGACTGCAGTCGGCCCAGATTGCCTTCGGCGAAACGTCGGAGGACGCGACGTGTGTCGCCGGGCGCATCACTCATCAAGCGCTCAAGTTCGCGCGCCAGCTTGGTTGTCTTGTCCGTTATCCGCGCCAGTGAGAAGTGCTGCGCGGTCAGGCGCGAGATTTCTTCGCGAAACGATCCCAGGTAGTTATGGTCCGGGTCGAGTTGGCGTATCATCGATTCCAGAATGACGAAAGCACGCGTCAGAAGGAAAAACTCGCCGGGATTATGGACCCCGTGCCGGCTTCCGGCACGCAAGAGCGAGTCGAACGCATCCCCGATTGAAACATCCGCCAGGTCGCTCCTGTGGATTTCATAGAGCACTGCCTTTATGTCCAACAACAGCGCCGCACGGTTGACCTTTTCGCTCGCCGTCGTCATTTCGAGATAGGCCTCGGTGGCGGCCCGCGCATCGCCTTTGACGACCGCTTCGAGCAGGAGTGTCAGCGAGTCGCGCATCGGCTCGTCAAGCTCGCCCGTCATCCCGAAATCGAGCAGGGAGAGCCGCCCGTCGGGCAGAACGAAAACATTGCCGGGATGCGGGTCGGCGTGAAACAACCCTTCTTCGAAGATCGTTTGCAGCATCAGCCTTACCAGGGTGCCGATTGCCCGCGGCATCGCTTCCGGGTGCAGCCTGGCGTAGATATCCACCCGTTCGCCGGCCGAAAACTCCAGCGTGAGCACGGTTCCGCTCGAACACTCCGCCACGACATCCGGAATCCAGAGATCGGGGACATCCGCCAACGCGGTGCGAAAGAGCACTATGGAGCGCGCTTCTCGTTGAAAATCGGTTTCCCGGTTCAGACTGTTGGCAAATTCCCTGACCAGGACGGGGAGGTCGAGCGCGCGCAGACGCGGAAAGAGGCTTTCTCCCAGTGCTACCAGGTAGGTCAGCGCCGCGATATCCGTAGCAATCATCGCTTCAAGACCGGGCCGCTGCACCTTCACGGCCACGTGACGCCCGTTATGCATTGTCGCCTCATGCACCTGGGCGATGGTGGCGGCGGCCAGCGGCGTTTCGCTGAACGATGCGAACACTTTCGTCAACGGGGCGCCCAGTTCGATTTCGACCGTCGCGCGCACCGCGTCAATGCCCTGCGCCGGCAGCTGGTCGTGCAGCAGCTCCAACTCATCGATGTAGGCGTCCGGCAGCAAGTCGCGCCTCATCGCGAGCACTTGTCCGAACTTGAGAAAGGTCAGCCCCAGTTCCTCAAAGGTTTCCCGCACCTCATGCGGCGGCGGCCAATGATTCTTGCCGCGCAGGGCGCCCAGGAACTTGTGCCGGGCGAGCACGCGCAGGATTTGAATCAGTCGCGGCGCCGCTCGCAGCAGGCTGCTTTTCTCCGGGTCGATCATAACAGCCATGCGCTTCTCCCAACAGTCATGCTATTTCCCTGCTTTTCACACACTCTTTTCGGTCGTGTCTCGTGCCAACGGTTTCAACCTGATGCCGTTATCGGTCAACAGGAACTTACAGACCCGGTTGGAATGTGCTATCCCGCGTGATTTAAAGATCAGCAGCGTATGGTAGCGTTCATCGTCGACTTCCCTCTCCCGCAGCAGCAGCCAGGTATCAATGAGTGAGGGGATCTCCTCTTCGGTGGGCACCCCGGTTTTCTCCTCGCGGGTCAGGTCCGTGAACATGGTGGTGATGGCGCGCATCTTCAGGAAATCGATCAGACGTGTAATCACCGATTTCGCCTGTTGTGCCGAGCCGACATCCGTCAGGGTGGGCATCGGGTCGACGATGACCACTGCCGGCTGGAATTCTTCGATCACGCGGTACATCGTGAGCAGGTGCGTTTCGAGCCCGAACATGGAAATGCGGGAAGTATGAAGCTGCAACAGTCCTTTCTCTACCCACTGTTGCAGATCAAGGCCGATAGATTTCATGTTATGTATCGTTTGTGCCGCGGATTCCTCGAAACCGAAATAGGCGCAACGCTCCCCGCGACGACAGGCAGCATCGATGAACGTGAACGTGAAGCTCGTTTTACCCGCTCCGGGTGTCCCCGAAATGAGGACACTGCTCCCCCGTGAATAGCCCTTGTTCTGCAGCATTTCATCGAGTTCGGCAATTCCGGTGGGAATAAACTCCCCGGAAGGTTTGTGTTCGAGCCGGATAGATGTTATCGGAATCAGGGTGATGCCTCTGTTGTCAATGACGAAAGGGAATTCGTCCGAAGGATGCCCGGCTCCTCTGTACTTGATTATGCGGAGCCGCCGCGTCGAAAGTTGCTCTGTTACACGATAATCAAGCTTGATGACGCAGTCGGCGATATATTCTTCCATGCCCCGCTGTGTCAGAGTATCGATGCCTGACTCTGCCGTGCAAACAACCGTCAGATCCAGTTCCTTCAACCAGTGGAACAAGCCCCGCAACTGCATACGCAATGTTTTATCATCGGTGATTGTCTGAAAAAGGGTATCGATTATATCTATCGCCACCCGTTTTGCCTTGATGGATGCTATGGCATCGGCCAGCCTGATGAACCAGGACCCCATGTCGGTTTTTTCCGGCTCGTCAAGGAAGTCCTGTTTGATACCGACGTTGAGCAGGGTCAAGAGACCGCGGTCGATCAGACTCTGAAGGTCTATACCGATTGAGGCGAAATTCCGTTTCAATTCTTCGTTGGATTCCTCCAGCGCCACGAAAACCCCGGGCTCGTTTTCCAGGAGGGCGCCGTTTACCAGGAACTGCATCGCGAGCAGGGTCTTTCCGCACCCCACGTTGCCGGCCACAAGAGTCGCTCCCCTCTTCGGCAACCCGCCGCCGGTTATCTGGTCCAAACCGTCGATGCCCGTCTTACTTTTTTCGATTTCGATGCACTTTTCATCCCATTCAACGGCCATTGTCCCCTCCCTCGGTCTTCTTCCCGGCAAATTTACGAAAGTTTACCAGAAGTTGCGCATTTATCCATATGATAGACGCTGATCTTCGGCTAAATGTTGTCAGGTGAAAATCCCCCTCAGTTTTCCTCATCCTTGCCCCAGAAGAATATCATCTGCGGGGTAGTGGCGCTATGCTCATTAATGAGCTGCTCGGTGCTGACCAGTTCCCATCCGAACTTGGCCATTTGATCCAGGTGATCTTGTAAATCAAGTGCCAGGAGATCATTTACAGGGTAATGCCTGGTCGTGAATGTATATGCTTTTGCCATGGCAATTCTCCTTTTTCGGCCTTTTTTGCCGGAACAAACGGGCCTTGGTGTCATGGACTTTGATGTCGACCTTGCGCGGCCATTACCGCTTCTCAATTGTAACATGTTTTTTTGCGGGTATACTTCCTGAGAGGCCGCTTCTATGGTAATTGCACCTAAGATTGCGCCTGCACGATCAAAGGGGGTTTTCAATGCTCGAACTTTCAAAAGAAGCAAAGATGATAATCGCTTCGAACCTGACCGTTGCCGCATTTATCAGAGATGCCGCCATGACGATTAAAGGCGGTCCGCAACCGGTTGATTCTAAAGATTTGGTCACTCAGACGTTTGCAGCGATTTTAACCAATCTGGAGAAGCAGGCTCTTGGTAAGGAGCATGAGCGATGAGCTGATGGGCCTCTTACATGTTCTAAATGTGCGGTTATCTCTGCAGAGTCCGCGAGAAAGGAGCGCACTATGCAAAACTTCAGTGTATGGCTGGTTCTGGCAATGCTTCTTCCCTTTATTGCAGGATTTGGCGACGCGCCGCCAGAGAATGCCGAGCAGGTCGCCAGCCGGAAAACCATCCTCTTCCCCGAGGGCCCACTGTTCTTCGCCCCGCTGGCAAGCCCCAAGGAGCCCCGCACCCATGTCACCTGGCTCCGCCTCAACCTCCCCGGGGACAGTTTCAACGTCGGCTCGGTCGGGTTTGGCGATAGCTTCGGACTGGTGCGCTGGCCCGGCTGGGGCGAGGCGGATGCCTGGCAGTTCGGCATCAGCGGGGCGGTCCTCGCCCAGTTCAATCTGGACACCGAT
>WSYB01000002.1 GCA_009773645.1 Geobacteraceae bacterium | reverse complement strand
CCCCACCCCCCAGCCCCCTCCCGCCAGGGGAGGGGGAGTTTAAATGTCCAAACTCCAGGCTCTCTCCCTCCGGGAGAGAGATAGATAGAGGGTGGAAGGGAGGGAAGCGTATAATTCCCTCGCCCCTGGTGGGAGAGGGCTGGGGAGAGGGGGGGATTGCGCTGATTGCAAAAAGCTGGCCGGACAGGCCTTTAAGAAGGTGATCGACCCGATTTTCACTTTATGGCTTATCAGGCAGACCGAAGAACGGGTGTGAGCATTCAATCCGGCATCCTGGAGACCCGGCAGGTTTCGAAAACCTGCCGGGTCCGGCCGGGCCTCACGCGCCGCTCTTCTCCTGGAGCCTCTTGTTCAAGGTCTGCCGGCTGATGCCGAGAAGCGAGGCCGCTATCCCCTGGTTTCCGTTGGCGAGCTTCATGGCTTCCTCGACCATGTAATCCACCACGTCCTGTACGGTCGGAAAGCGGCCGAACAGGGCATAGAGCGGGTTATCTCCATCCCCGACCGGCAAGGGGGCGGCGCAGGGGGGTGTGTGGTCCCCCCCGATGACGGAGCGGAAGCTCTCCATGGAGAGGACGCCGGAGGTATGCCGGACGACCGCGTCGTAAACCAACGCCTCCAGCTCCCGGACGTTGCCGGGGAAATTGTAGACCGAGAGGAGCGTGGCGAGCTCGGGAGGAGGGGTCGGCTTTTTCTTGCCGAGCGACGCTGCCGCCTTTGCGAGGAAGTGGTCAAGGAGGACCGGGATGTCATCCAGCCGCTCCCGGAGGGAGGGGACCCGCACCTGGTGGGCGCACAGCCGGTAATAGAGGTCATTGCGGAATTTACCGGCGGCGATGAGCTTCTGCAGGTCACGGTTGGAGGCCAGCAAGATGCGTGCGTCGCTCTTAAGGGTGATGTCGGAGCCGACCGGATAGTATTCCCTTTCCTGCAGGAGCCTGAGCAGCTTGATCTGCGACATTTCGTTCAAGTCGCCGATCTCGTCGAGGAACAGGGTGCCGCCGCCTGCCCGGGCGATCAGCCCCTCCCGGGCCTGGTCGGCCCCGGTGAAGGCCCCCTTCTTGTGGCCGAACAGGGTGTCGGAAAACATGGGGTCGTCCAGCCCGGCCACGTTCACCGCGACAAACTCCCCCTTGCAGCCGCTAAGATCATGGATCGCCCGGGCTACCAGCTCCTTCCCCGACCCGGTTTCGCCGGTGATCATGATCGGCTGCCTTGTTGCGGCGACCACCTCGATGTACTGGAAGAGTGCCCGCATCTTCTTGTTGCAGGTGACGATCGGGGAGAAGGCCGCCGGATGATCGAGCCGGTCGGTCAGCAGGCGCTGCTTGAGGGATGACAGCTCGCTGGACAGGTCGCACATATCCATGGCCTTTTGTACGCAGGCCACCAGCCGCCCGGAATCCACCGGCTTCACCAGGTAGTCGAAGGCCCCCGACTTCATGCACTCCACCACGGTCTCGATTTCATCGATCGCCGTCATCATGATTACCGGGATATGGGGAAAATCCCTGTTTATTTTCGGCAAAAGCTCCCGGCCGGACAGATGCGGCATGTGCAGATCGAGCACGATTACCGAAACCGGATGGGCGGCCAGGAGGGGCAAGACCTCGCGGCTGTCGCTGACGGTCAGCACTTCGTTGATCCCTGAGCCTTGAAGGAACAGTTTTGTGGTGGTGAGGATATGCTGTTCATCGTCGACCAGCAGCACCGGTTTCCGGGGGTTGCACGTCTGTTTCATGCATCATGCTCCTTTACGGCAGGGTCGGCTGCCGGGATTTTCACAATGAAGGTCGTCCCTTTGCCCGGTTCGGACTCGAAATTCAGCGACCCGTTATGATCCTTGATGATCGAATTGGAAATCGCCAACCCGAGGCCGGTGCCGCCACTGTCCAGCTTGGTGGTGAAAAAGGGCTCCAGCACCTTGGTGATGATGTCGCGCGGAATGCCGCGCCCCTCGTCCCTGACGGTAATGGTCACCTGGCCGGAGGCCGCGTCGAATCCGGTCGTTACTCGGACGCCGCATTCCCTGGCGGGGAGAGCCTGACAGGCGTTCGTCAGCAGGTTGATGACGACCTGCTCTAGCTGCTGATGGCTCCCTCTGACGGGGGGAAGTTTCTCTGCCAGGTCGAGACGGAAATTTTCGGTATAATTGTTGATCTGGTGAAGGAGCAGGGATACGGCCGAAGTCACGACCTGGTTGCAATCCACATCGCGCTCCGCGCCGGACCGGTCCTGGCGGGAAAACTGCTTCAGGTTGTTGACGATTTCGTTGATCCTGCGCGAGCCCTCGGTGATCCCCCGGAACAGCTGCGGTGCATGCTCGCTCATCTCTGAAAAAGGTATTCCGCCGATCAGGAAGTCGCCGTTTTCCCGGTAATACTCCCGAAGGACCTTGAAGGCATCCTCCCAGGTCCTGGCAAGAAGCTGGGAATTTGCCATGATGAAGTTGTTCGGGTTGTTGATCTCGTGGGCGACCCCCGACACCAGGAGACCGAGCGAGGTCATCTTGTTGGCAAGGATCAGCTTCGCCTGGATATCCCTGGCCTCCTCCTCCAGGTGGATCCGTTCCGTGACGTCCCGGAAGGTGGTGTAAACCATGGGCACCCCCTGCAGGATGACCATCTTGCCGCGCATGGAGACGATGATCCCCGACCCATCCTTGCGCAGACCGGCGATGTTGTCGAGGGAGGACATTTCACCGTGCCTGACGCGGCAGACGGCGCTGCTCAGCCTGGCAAATTCCTCCGGTTTTGTGAGGCGCTCCAGCCCGCCTTCCATGAGCTCCGTCTTGGTGTAGCCGAAGAGCTTCCCGACGGTGGGATTGACGTCGATTATGGAGCAGGTGCCCGGTTTAAAGAGAATGATGGCATCCTCGCTCTGCTCGAAAAGCTGCCGGAAACGCTCCTCGCTAGCCCGAAGCGCCTCCTCCACCTGTTTGCGCTCGGTGATGTCGCTGACGGAGCCGGCCATGCGCACGGCCTTGCCGGCCTCATCCCACACCGCCTGGCCGCGGGCCCTGAACCAGCGGTAATCGCCCGCCTTGGTCCGCAGCCGGCACTCGATATCGCAGGGGGCGCCTGCCTTCAGATGAGAGCGGACCGCTTGCACTATCCGGTCATAGTCTGCCGGATGGAGGAGCGACTGGAAGGATTCGATCATATCGGGAAGCTCTTCGGCGGCAAAGCCGAGCATCTCTTTCAAACGGGGAGTAAAGTAGACCGAGCCGGTCCGGATGTTCCAGTCCCAGATGCCGTCATTCGCGCCGATGATCGCCATTTTGAAGCGCTCCTCGCTCGCCCGGAGGGCCTCCTCCGCCTGCGTCTTGACGGTAATGTCACGGAAGCTCCAGACCCTTCCGACACAATCCCCTTCCAGCAACTGGGGCTGGGAATAACGTTCGAAAACCCTGCCGTCCTTGAACCGGATGATCTCCAGGGCCGTGGCTTCGGGCTGGCTGTAGATATCGCCCACCCTGTCAAGAAAGGCTTCGGGGTCTTGAAGCTGCTCTTTGACCAGAGAGAGGAGCTCGCAACTGCCGCTCCCCTCCGCAACGTGGCGGGGGATCCGCCACATGTCGAGGAACTTCTGGTTGAAGGTCCTGATCCGGCGAACGGTATCGACCACCAGAATACCGTCGGCAGTCGACTCCAGGGTGGCGGTCAGGAGCGACATGGACCTTTGCAGTGCCCGTTCCGACTTCTTGCGCACCGATATGTCCCGCATGATCATCAGGGACTGCCGCCGCTTATCCAGGAGGATACTGCTGAGCGATAGATCCATGACCAGGGTCGAACCGTCCCGCTGTCTGCCGAGGGCCTCATGGGTTACGGGGGGGACCCTGCCGTTTTCGAATGCGGCGGCACCCCCCAACAGTTCATCCAGGCTCCGACCCGTTTCATGGAACAAAAGCGTCGCAGGCTTGCCGATAATCTCCTGGGTGGGATAACCGAAAATCCTCTCGGCGGCCGGATTGAAGGACTCGATCATCCCCTCCTCATCGACGACCACTATGGCCTCAACCACCTGGGCCTGTATCGCTTCGGAGCGGGTCTTTTCAAGGAGGGCGGCTTTCCGTAACGGCCATATCAGCAGCCACCAGAAAGGGGGGGCGACAATGAGGGTAGTTATGAAGGCATCGATGAGTTTGCGGGAAAGGGGGTCTTCCTTCAGAGCAAAAAGCTGCACGAACGGCATTTCCAGCAGGTCGACAATAAATACCGTCCCGAGCAGCAAGACATACAGCTTCCAGGGGGTGCCCAGCAGATCGGCCAGGGAGCCCATCCTGTTGCGCTGGTCCAGGGACATGATCAACCAGAGCAAGGGAGCGCAGAGAAAGATGGTAATGAGGGCATCCGCCAGGTAATAGGTTAAGGGATTCGCATGGGGGAGGAGAGCCGGCAGGGCCAGCATGATGAAGACTTCGAACAGGAAGATGACCGTCAGCAGCTTGATGAACATCCCTGCCCGTACGAAGCGGGGCGCGGTCCCCCCGGTTTCATTCCATCCGGCCAGCGGCCGGATGACCGCGAACCAGACAAGCGGGGCGCTGCCCAGGACCAACAGGGCGGCATCCGCCAGGGCGGCTGAAAAGAGGTTCAACCGGGCGATTACATCGAAAAACAAAAACATCTCAACCATATCCACGGCGAAAACGACCAGCAGCAGCCGGGCAAAAAAGCCCGCCGATGAGGGACTCCGTGTAGAGTGCAGGGAATGTGGTGTCATGGTCTCGGTGTTTCCTGTCGTTGCGGATGATCGTGCCGGGCGTATCAGTACAATAATACCAGATTAATGGCAAGTATCATACCGAATCATGCAAATTTTCGGTATTGTCCGGTAGAAAATCGGACCTATAACCCAAAAAAAGGTTGATCCTATTTCCCCCCTTTTGTAAAGGGGGGGCTGGAGTTTGGACATTTAAACTCCCCCTCCCCTGGCGGGAGGGGGCTGGGGGGTGGGGGAAGTCACTTCCAGGCAACGCTGTCTGATGACTTCGAGCACTCCTTCAATGTTTTCAAAGATTTCATTGTTCCAGAATCTTAGCACGGCAAAGCCGTTTCTATGCAGACAAGCATCTCTTTGTTCGTCGTAAACCCGATTACTCATATGTTGACCGCCATCAAGTTCAACAACCAGCTTTGGTGTGAATGCCACGAAATCGACTATATATTCCTCAACAGGTTGTTGACGACGAAACTTGATTCCTTCAATCTGGCTGTTTCTGAGATGCCACCAGAGAGCAAGTTCGGCGTCTGTGCTGTTGTTGCGAAGATCACGAGCCCTGCCATGCAAGGAATGTCGTGGTTTCATGGCAACTTCCCCCACCCCCTGCCCCCCTCCCGCAAGGGGAGGGGGAACTTAATATCAACTCCCAAATGTCCAAACTTCTATCTCTCTCCCGGAGGGAGAGAGCATTCTATTCTCCCCCTTGTCGGGGGATACTTATTGTATTATATGAAATACATTTTTAGCTTGATATGGCTAAATGTTTTATATACAATACGAACATGTTATTCGAAATAGGCGAACAAATCAAAAAAGAGCGCAAGCGGCAGAATATTTCCCAAGAGAAATTGGCCCACGACCTTGGAATGAGCCGCGCCACAATCAGCCAGATCGAGTCAGGCACAGTCCAGGAAATTGGCGTGCGTAAGCTCGTCAAGATTCTGGATTATCTAGGCTTGGAGCTTCGGGTACGGGTAGCCGGGTCGCCTCCGACGTTAGACGAGTTGAGGGAGGAGAGTAAACAATGAGCACCTTGGCCGTTTGGGCTGCTGGCCAACGGGCCGGGCTTCTGGACCGGGCGACGGATCAGCACCGTTATGTCTTTGCCTACGATCCGTCTGCTGGGGCACCAAATGCTCAGGTGTCACTTACCATGCCGGTACGTCTGGAAAGTTGGGTCAGTCGGGGCCTCCACCCTATTTTTCAAATGAACATGCCAGAAGGTGCGCTATTGGACGCGATCCGTCGGGCTATAGCGAAACTGGCAGGTGAAGACGATCTGACAATCCTCCGGGTAACGGGTGGAAACCAGGTTGGGCGTAATCGGTTTTCTCTGCCAGAAGATACGGCACCCGGAATTGTGGAAACGGTCGAGTCGATGGATGATATGCTGTCATATCCGGACACAAGAGAGCTGTTTCACGAACTGGTATCGAAATATGCTCTCAGCTCGGGAGTGTCGGGCGTCCAGCCGAAGGTCATGCTCGATGCTACAGAGCGGGGAGCTGCCGCCGTTGGAGGCTACATCGTGAAGTCGTGGGGTGCCGAGTACCCTTGCCTGGCAGCTAACGAGTTCTTCTGCATGACTGTGGCGCAAAAGGCCGGGCTGACAGTGCCAGAATTTCGCATATCGGAAAACGGCGGCCTGTTCGTGACGAAGCGGTTTGACGTAGCCGCAGACGGAACTCCGTTGGGATTTGAGGATATGTGCAGTTTGCAGGCCTTGGGAACAACAGAGAAATACAACAGTACTTACGAGAGGGTCGCAAAAAGCATAAGAGACTTCGTTTCGGGGGAGAATTTACAGTCTGCTCGGGAGCAGTTTTTTGCATCATTGGTGTTGTCAAACATGGTCAGAAATGGGGATGCCCATCTGAAAAACTTTGGCGTGCTTTACAATTATCCAGGCGCTCCGGTTCATCTTGCCCCGGTGTATGATGTAGTGACGACAACGGCCTATATTACGAGGGATGTTCCGGCACTGTCCTTGGCTGGAACTAAGAAATGGTGGCAGAGAAAGATGCTGGAGAAGTTTGCGGTTACACACTTGGCGATACCAATTGGGAGAGCCGGTCAGATTTTTCAGGCAATTGCCGAGGCATTGATTGACACTCGAATAATATTGTTGACATATATAAACGAGCACCCGGAGTTTCGTGAAGTGGGGGAGAAAATGTTGTCTGCTTGGGATGCAGGCGTTACTGGTACGCTTTCGAAATGAATAGACAATTCAAGGTTCCGGCTATGCCGGCTTAGGTTAGAAACAAATGTTCTGCATCCAAACGCTCCTGTGCTGTTAAACCAAGTTTTTTCGCGCAGTTTTTCCACGTCCCTACTACAGCACGTATATGGTCGATAATTTTCCCGGCGTGACCGCTTTCCAGTCGGTAATATGCAGATGTCGAAAGCACGATGTCCAAATCGGGGCGACGGTTATAGAGATCAAGGGATAATACGTGCTCGTCCTTTTTGAAAGAAGGATTCATGTCGAAGGCCGGAGCTAACCGCCACCCGGCAGGAGTTCTTATAAAACCATGGTTTCGCAAGTGGTCGTCACGGTTAGCGGTAGCAACATTGAATGCCATCCTGGTGAAAAGCTCTTCAAGGTCCTGGGCGATGTGGTCTGCCTCGCCGTAGGTTGCGAGAAAATCAGCGATATCTAGATAACTCGCATCTTGAGTATCCACGCGGTCAAGCATTGTCATAGCTGAGGTAAAAAAACGTCGATTGTTGCCGTTTCGGTCAAATCTCCTCACCAGGAAGGTATGATGTCCGCGTCCTATCCGCATGATACGGGATTCGGGAACAGTAATGCCACATTGCTGGGCAAGATCCTGAAGCAACTTCTCCCAAACGGCAACATCGTAGTCATCATCTGCGGCAGGGAACTTTGCAATCCAAAGACTGCCTTGTTCGTCAATCAGATTAGCCTTAGGACGAGCGCCGCCCAGTGAAGATCCCGGAGCAACGAGAACTTTTAACCATTCCTTGATCTTGCCAAGATTGTCTTGTTTTTGCTTACTTAGCTCAAAGGCTACTGCTTGCAACTCTGCAATTTTTGCCACTGGTGGAGCGGATAAAGCTTCGTCCGCCAGGAAAATTTGCTCGTTTGGCCGACTGAAGCGCAAGGCGCCCATGCGCGTACAATCCTGGACACCCAGTAGAAACTCCCATGGGCCTAAGGTTGTTGGTGTGCGTCCTTCCTCCTTGGCTTCGACTGCTTCCCGGCGCCTCATCAGAATCTGCCCCCATCGGTCGGGACATGAATCCATAAATACGCCAAAATTAGAATCTCTTGGGAAGAATTCGCCAGCGGACAAATCCAGACCAGGGTCCAAAGGAAAGGCGTGAGCATGTTTAAGCCAGGCAGTTTCGTAGGCAAAGCGTACACTTCCCCGTTCACCTCTGGATAACGTTCCTATGTGCTGCAAGAGGCCGAAAGCCGGATCATCCAGCCAGACCCATATATGTTCACCACTTGCTTTAGCCAACATCATCTCCAGTCAGCGCCTTTTTACGTGGAGCCCTTTTCCGTTGCGGAAGCGATTCGTCTTGTAGACGGCGTCCAACGACATCTTCCTTGGCAATAAGAGATAAGTCTCCAACTAGCCCCAGGACGCGCAGCACCTGGACATATGTCCCAACAGCGACCGAAGGGTCACCATTCTCAACCCTGGAAAGCGTCGAACGCGAAATATCGGCCCTTGAACAGACCGTTTCCATAGAAAAACGGCGACGAAGTCGCGCAAGCTTAAGCCGCTCACCCAGAGCTGTCATTTCTTTCGCCGACAACGGATAAATTATAATTGATCTCTTAGTCATAATGCTTCATATAATAAGCAAAGTTGATAATGTTGTCAATTATATTATACATTATCTTTCATGATTGTGACGAGGCTGGCGCCGGAATGGAAAGAGGAATCAACCTCGTGACGGCCCTGGATGTTCCAGAAGAAGATATCGGCTCGTGGCCAGGTTGAATGGAGAATCGCAACAAGGTTCTGCGCCGGCCAAGCTCTCGGAGATGTTTTTCATCAACAGGAAGTTTGCGGAACCGGAAAGGATGAACCGACCAGGGACCCTGTCTCGGTCCACGGCGCGCTTTATGGCAACAAATAACTCAGGACAGCGCTGGGCTTCGTCAATAATGAGCGGCTCATCCGTATCAACGAACCTGTCGGGATTTTCTTTTGCCGCCGCCAGTTGCGCAAAATCATCGAGGGTTATGTATTTCCGCCCCTTGAATTCCGCCTGTTCCTGAAGAAACGTACTTTTCCCCGTCTGGCGCATACCGGTTACGGCCACCACCGGCATATCCTCAAGGGCGCTAACTATATGATTTGCAATCTCTCTTGTTAGATATGTCTCCATGTCCATAATTTCAATGTCAAAATGACATGAAATCAAGAGCAAAATGACAACCCCCCAAGCTTCTGAGCGTTTTTGGAAAAACCTGCAAATCTTCTTGCCCTGATTGACATCATTGATTACAATGATAGCAACGAAGGCGCAGGAGGTTTAACCATGGCAAGTCTCACCATCAGAAATCTGGATAACGGCTTGAAAGCCCGGTTACGTTTACAGGCCGCTCAGCATGGCCGCTCCATGGAAGCCGAGGTCCGACAAATCTTGCAGCAGTCGCTGTTGTCTTCCTCCACAACCACTAATTTTGCGGCCCATATCCATCAGCGGTTCAAGTCCGTTTACCAGGAATCGCTTCCTATACCCCCGCGACAACAGGCCTGTAAAAGTTCTATACTGCCATAATCCTGCTGCCGGCCTCTCCCCTGCTCCACTTGTATCGCTCTGGATACAACTCATTTACACTTTTTATCAGACATTCACGATGCTAGCTCCCATCTGGCGTCCCTCTTGCCACCCCTCAACTCAAAGCCTATACGACCGGAAAGGCAGTGCCTTGCTTCTTGACATTTATTATTGTTTGATGAATAGTTAGATCAAATGGCCAAGAGGTGCGCATATTCATATCTCGCCGCCTATTAATCCCCATCCTAATGTGGCGGCAAAAAAAAGGAAATAAATTTATGGGACTTCCAGCTGAAAAAATCATTGCCGAGGCATTGCAACTCCCTGCACCGTTGCGGGCATTGGTTGCAGAAAGGCTGATCGAGAGTCTTGATCTTGAGGAGTCAGGAGAGATCACGCCCGAATGGCGCGATGAAATTGTCAGGCGGTGTCTGGAAATCGATGAAGAAATGGTTGAACTTATTCCGGCGGAAACTGTACTTGCACGGGCCTACGCGGCATTGAAATGACGGCGGTATTCTTTCATCCCGAGGCCGACGCTGAAGTTGTCGCAGCAGCGGCTTACTATGAGGGTCAACAGGAGGACTTGGGGAAACGTTTTCTTTCTTCCGTTGGAGATGGCCTTGCCCGTATCAGAATCAATCCGCGCCTTTGCCCCCTGATCGATGATGATGTCAGACGGTGCCTGACACGGACATTTCCTTTCGGCATCCTTTTTCGTGACAGAGGAGGACGAATCGAGATCATCGCCGTGATGCACCTAAGACGTACGCCGGGATACTGGAAGGAAAGAGTGTAAGGGTTTTCCCAGGTTTGAGCAGTTATTACTGTAATGATAATCTTTGCTTTGGAAGTGGATGGGACATGATAGGTAGCCGAGAGGCTGCCTTTTTGGCTTTTGATAGAAAATAAATCCGTCCCGTTTTTCCTTCGGCACGCCTCCGGTGTCCTCTCCATGGAGAGCTTCCGCGGCGTCATCGATAATCATCGCCGAACCGGCCGTAGACCGTTCCCTTCAAAAAGGCCTGTAAAAGATATATACTGCCATAATTCTGCTGCCGGTCTCCCCCCTGCTCCACTTGTATCACTCTGGATACAACTCCTTATAAGGATATTCTGTCAGTTGCACCCTTGAAAGCCCCTGAAACATTCAGAATGCGTGCATGCAATTGCGTACAGCCAATTCTTTCTCCCGACTTTTTTCGAGCATGCTTCCGATAGCTTTTCGCATCCTATCTGGAGCCGTTCTTGTCAGAAACCAACTCAACGCAGTTGACAACACCAATTTTTATGGTTCATTCGTCTTTAAGTTGAAAAACCGAAAACAATCAAAACCAGTCTCTCGCAGAGAACACAGAGAACCCTATAAAACCTTTGTATTTGCGTTTTTCTCTGGGCGCTCTGTGGACTCTAGCGAACGAAGTGAGCGGGCGAGAGCAAACGTTTTTCCTGCTTTTCAACTTTTGTACGAAAGACCCATTTTTTTATCATAAATTTCTTCTTAAAATACAACGTATGTCGTCCCTGGCAACCCTAAGAGATTCTAAGAGGGGGCGGGAGTCGATACCCTCCCGCCCTACGCTGGTGATTCTATGGAGGAGATATGCGAAGGTCAGTTTTCATTTTTTTTGCGCTTACTTTCATTTCAGGATGCGGTAACGGTGAGACGAGCGAACCCAGTGCCAAGGTGTTCAAGAGTCGAGGTTCCGTCCAGTGCACAGGAGGTGGTACAGCTCCTGAAGTCATGCAAAACGAACTGATAATCGCCGGAATAAAAGTAAGGTCATTTTCCTGCGGTATTGACGGCCTGGCTCGTGTGGGAGTGTGCGGTGCGCCCGATGGCGCGATCAATATCTTTGAAATACCGCAAAGCAGTGTTGAGCAGGCGCAATCGCTTGGGTTTGCCGGCTTGAGCACCTTACCCAATGCACAAGAAACGCAGTGTAAATGAACCTTATGCAGTCACGTCAACTGAAAAGGGGAGCCAATCGGCTCCCCTTTCCAGTCTGCATCACGCCTGCGTTGGCGGCTGTGCCGCCATGACAGGCAGGATGCCTATCCTCCAGCAGACCCCTGCTGCGGCCTTGATCGGAACAATCAAGGACCAGACCCGGCAGGTTTTCGAAACCTGCCAGGTCTCCTATAATCACCGCTCAACCTGCCGAAGACCGTTCCCCTCAAACAGGCCTGTAAAAGTTTTATACTGCCACAATTCTACTGCTGCCCCGAACCCGCCGTAATGCGGCTTTTCCCGCCGAAACCTATAATCCCGCCGAAAAAAAAGTTGCACCCCTTTGCCCTCCTCCGGCGCACCCCCATCTGTTGTAATTTGCTGAAAAACCTGCGTTATGTCCTGTCTCCAGCTTCCTGGCACGCTCGTTGTAACAGGCTAAAAAACTACATGGGATTTTGGGTTATTTTTCCCAAATGTTATTAAACTGTTTAAAAATTGTATTCACCACCCTTCCTTGACAACCGATTGTTTGGTGTTACGGTTAAGGAAAAGTTAATCACGCGTACTTGCTTCTTGTAAGGCAAGGAAAATCACAGCAGGTATTATGAAACGGAGGTATCTATGAAAGGAATGTCACGAATTATCAGTACCCTGGCGCTGTTGCTCACGTCGCTGAGCGTAGTGCCTCCGGCCGACGCCGTCCTGAAGGCGCGCGGGCCGGTCAGCCAGGCCCACGGTTACCCGTCCTGGTACCAGGACACCAACAATCTGGCCCTGTCGCTATGTCTCGACCAGAACGGCTTCTGTATCCTGGCCCCCCCGGTTGATAACCCGCTCGTCCCGATCGCGGCCGACCGGACTCTCATCAACGCCGGCAACTTCTCTGTCGAGGCCTTCTATTTCCTGGCCGAGACCACCGTCGTCGACCCTGCCGGCACCGTCGACCTCTTCTACCGGGCCGCCCTGGAGTCCGGGTTCGCAAACGCGGTGGTGGACGGCGGCCAGGCGGTCTTCACCCGAGCCCGCATCCGGGCGGACGTCACCGTTCCCGGCACGTACACGGTGACCCACCCCTACGGCGTCGAGACCTTCGTCATTGACACGATACTGCCCGGTGCTTTGGAGATCAACTTTACTGCCGACAACCCCGGCCTCATCGCGGGAGCGTTCGACGCGGCCCTTGCCAACGACCCCGCCTTCCCTACCGTCACCTGGGGGCCGTTTTTGACCAACCCCACCACCCCCTTCGTCACCGACCCGGTCACCGGCAACAGGTATATCGGCAACGCGGTGACGCCGGTCCTCGTGACCGGAAGCCCCAACAACACCAACTTGGTGCAGATAGTGGGCCCGACCGGCACCTTCTCGACCAACGCCTTCATTCTCATGGGGAAAATAATCGGCATGGATGTGCAACCGGCCACCAACGTCAATCTCGGGGCAACCAACATCATCACCCCCGCGGCAGTGCCCAAGACGGTCACCGTCACCAACACGACCGGCGATGCGATCACCTTCCCTGCTGATCTCAATGCAGTTGCGGTCAAGGCTGGCGCCGACGCGGCGGACTTCGTCATTGCACCCCCTACCCAGCCCGCGGCCCCTGCACCGCCCATAGTTGACTGCACCAACGCCACCGTAGCCGTAGCCGGTGTCTGCGGCTTCGATGTCACCTTCATACCTGCCAAAGTGGCGAAGGCGGCCCGCGCGGCCACCCTACTCCTGGCGCCGACGGTGGTCGCACCGGCTATCGCCCCGCCGTCGGTCACCCTGAACCTGAGCGGGACTGGGGAAGTGCTCGTCACCGCCACCGCGGTGGGCCACGGCATCGTCACCCCGAACACGATAGCGGTTGGCGCGGGCACCACGGTAGATTTAACCGTCACGCCGGAAAATAAGAAATTCAAGATAAAAGAAGTGGCGGATGGCGTTACGTTATTGGGCACCCCTGCGGGCACCCCCCCATTCACCCTCAACACCGGCGCAGCCAACCACGCCGTAACCGCAACCTTCATGCCGAGCGGTGACCTGGACGAGGACGGCACGCTGGGTGTCGCCGATGCCCAGAAGGCCTTGAGAATCGTGGCCGGGGTCCAGGCTGCTGACGCTAACGATCCCGATAACACGGCCGTTAAGGTTGCTCCGCTGGTAGGAGGAGTCCCGGCGCCGGATGCAGCGCGGACGGCGACGAACATCGGCGACGTGCTGGTGATCCTCAGAAGGGTCATCGGTCTGGAAAACTGGTAATAAAAATTCAATAACGAGGAGTGGGACATGAAAATAAAAATCTTACTGGGAATGCTTTTCTCTCTTGCAGCGATGACCCTTTCCGGCTGCGGCGGCGGTGGCGGCGCGGCACCGGCGGCACCGACGATCGTAAGCGGCGTGGCCGCCAAGGGGCAATTCGTCAACGGCACGGTGCAGATATTCGCCATCGACTCGGCAACCGGCGACAAAGAGGCCACACCACGCAGAACGGTAACATTGGACCCGCTCGCCCCCGGCGTTTATACCGCCGATATCAGTCCATATACGGGGCCGGTCCTGGTCGAAGTGGCTGGTACGTATAAGGACGAGGCAACCGGAACCGAAGTGGCAACTACGGCCCCCCTCAGAGCGGCCATTGCCAACGCCTCGGGGACCGTCACGGCAAATGTGACCCCCCTGACCGAGCTGGCTGTGAGAAATGCGAAAAAAACGAGCGGCGCGCTGACGGCAGTGTCCATAAACGCCGCGAATGCCAACATTGCCTCCCTGTTCAAGGTGGGAAACATAACTACAACAAAACCGGTGGATGCGGCAAGTGCCGCCGCCGCGACGGCGTCACTGGTAGAGAAAGAACATGCCCTGGTCCTGGCGACCGTATCCCAACTGGTGAAAAACTCGGGCAATTCATTGGACAAGGTATTGACTGATCTGACTACCGACATTTCCGTCTCCGGCACCACGATCACGATGGCAGACAAGTCGATCGCCATCTTCAAGGTTGCGTTGTTCGATTTCATGACAGGCGCGAACAACAAGACCCTCATCACGGATCCCAATGCAACCCCGGTCAACATCGGCACTTTCAAACTTGCCCACCTGAAGATAATCACCCAGGGGACGTTGCCGGCGGGAGCCGCCATCGGCGGGATTGATTTCTCGTTCAATCTTCCGGCCGGGGTGACCGTAAGCGCGGATGCAACGACTAAGCTGGTTTCGCCGGGAATAGTCGTGGGTTCAGGGTTGGCAGCTGTGACCGGAACAACCAGCATATCCCTGGCCACCTTGAACGGGTCGGCCTTGAGGGTAGTGCTGGCCAATGCCCAAGGGTTCGGCGTGGGGGAATTCGTGAATATTGGCTGCGACATCCCAGCCGGCACCACAGTCCCAACGAAGGCGACCTTCGACACCGCCTTGAGTTTGGCCACAATCACGGTAACAGACCTTGCGGGCGCAACGATTCCGGGTATCACGGTTACCACATCGACCGTGGATATATTCTAGCGTCATCTTCCGTGACTCCGCAGCAGCAAAGGGGAGCCGTTCCGGCTCCCCTTTTTTCATAGCCCTAAAAACTCTGCCCCCCCTTTTGTAAAGGGGGGGCAGAGGGGATTTATCCTTGTAGGGGCGGCCCCAAGTGGCCGCCCGATTAAGGGCAACCACACTGGGTTGCCCCTACACAAAAATCCCCCTCGATCCCCCTTTACGAAAGGGGAAGGGAAACCCGACAATTTTGTGGTAAACTACATCTACTTTAACAGGGGGGTGAATCATGAAGATTAGAAGTATAGGCTTTTTTTTCCTGGCAGCGGTAACGGCGGCATTGGTCGGCTGCGGCGGCGGTGGAGGCGGGGGCGAAGCGCCGCCTGTCCAGCCGACCCGGGCGATCGTCAAGCTGGCAACCAGCGGCACGCTTCCGGCAGGGACGCTGATCGGCGGGATTGGCACCACCACTGTGACATATCCGACTACAAAAGGTCTCTCGATCACCGACAGCAATGTCGTTACGTCGGGCGTCGGTATCAGCGCCGGCTCTTTTCTCATACCCAATCTGACCATTCCAGGTCAGGCAAAGTTTATTATGGCAAATGTCCAACCCGGCATCGCTGCCGGCGAGTTTGCCACGCTGACCTTCAGCATAGCGTCCGGAAACTCCCCCGTAGCCGGTGACTTCGTCATTACTGAGGGAGCAACACCCGTTCTCGACACCAATTCCGTGGCGATATCCGGCGTCAGCGTCATCATTCAGAGCGTGACATTTCAGTAACGAAACGCATGTGCTGTTCACAAAGGGGAGCCTTCCGGCTCCCCTTTCTTTGCCCTTGTAGTCGGTCGCGGAAAAAAGAGCTGTTGCTCCCTTCGGCAATTAACCTTAAAAAATCATTTAGCCACGAATTTTCACGAATTTGCACGAATATTCAAAATCTTACCGAACAGATAATGCTCACCAAATGGTGATGAACTAAAAAGAAATAATAATGATTTAAAAACATTCGTGTTTATTCGTGTTATTCGTGGCTAACTGCTGTTTTTATATGGTTGATTTTCGGCTTGATTTTCCCTTTTCTCATTTGTCCTGTTTGACAATCATCTTTTTGCTGCTAATAATTAATTATCAACCGGGAAATATGGGACATTTTTCCCAATTGCCCCATAAACCGGTGAAAAAGAGCGGCAATGATGAATCTTCCCAACATAATAGCCGGTGCCGTCTGCACCCTGCTTCGTCCGCTGATGCGGGTCCTCCTGCGCTACAACATTTCCTACACGACCTTTGCGGACCTCGCCAAGTGGGTCTATGTCCGGGTTGCCATGGAGGAGTTCCAGCTTCCCGGACGAAAACAGACCGTCTCCAGAGTGGCCCTGCTGACCGGCCTCTCCCGCAAGGAAGTACTGCGGGTCAAGCGGCTGGCCATGCCGGGTGATCCGGCCATCACCGAGAAGCAGAGCCGCGCCGCCCGGGTGGTGAGCGGCTGGGTGCGTGACCCCAGATTTCACGACGCGGAAAATAAACCGGCCCTCCTCACCCTCGATGGGGAGGGGATGACGTTCAGTGCACTGGCGAAGGCCTTCAGCGGCGACATTCCGCCACGGGCGGTCCTCGACGAACTGATCCGGACAGGAGTGGTGGAGCGCCTGGAAGACGAGCGGGTCCGGCTCCTTGCCCCCGCCTATGTCCCCCGCACCGGTAAAGCGGAAAAGCTCGATATCCTCGGCACCGATGTGGCCGATCTCATCGCCACCATCGACCATAACCTGGACCCCAATGGCGGTGAGCCGTTCTTCCAGCGGAAGGTCTGTTACGAAAGCTTCCCCGCCGAACACCTCCCCCTGCTTCGCCGGCTGACGGCGGAACGCTGCCAGGCGCTGCTGGAAGAGCTGGACATGTGGATGTCCAAACATGACCAGGAGTCTGCCGAAGAACAGGCAACCGCGGAGCACCGGCGCACCGGCATTGCTGTCTACTATTTCGAAGGCCCTGTAAAGGAGGATCGTCATGGCAGCGATACGTGACATGGTTCGCCCCTTTCTGACGTTCATGGCCCTGCTGCTCTGCCTCACCGGCTGTGACGGGGGGGGAGCCGTTGCCGGCGGCGGTGGAGGCATCAGCGGCTCCGGCGTCGTCACCGGTCAGATCACCGGCTTCGGCAGCGTCATCGTCAACGGCATCAGGTTTTCCCGCAAGGCCGGCCTGGCGGACGACCGCGTCAAGCTCATGTTTGAAAACAACACCAGCGCAAGGGAGGACAACCTGCGCATCGGCATGATCGTCACCGTCAAGGGCGCCTTCGACAGCGCCTCAGGCGCCGGTGAATACGAAAGCATCGAGTTCCAGCCGGAAATCAGGGGGCCGCTGGACGACGCCGGCGTTGACCCGGCAGCCAACAGGATCAGGATCATGGGGCGTGATATTCAGGTCGAGGCCAATACCGCCTTCGACAGCATCAGGGACCTCGACGAGATGAACGGCGAGCTGCAGGCAGGGCACCGGCCGGAACTGGAGATAAGCGGCAACCTGGACAATGCCGGGGTGCTCCATGCCACCCGCATCGCCCGCAAGGCGGCCGACTTCACCGCCGGCCCCGTCCAGATCAAGGGGATGATTACCACCGCAACTGCAAACGGCTTCTCCATCGGCACCCGGAGCGTCGTCGTCGATGCCGATACGGAATTCAGAAACATGACTCCAACGGAAATCGCCGCCGGTCTGCTGGTGGAAGTAAAGGGCGTTCTGAACGGCGCGATCTTCACCGCCGCCAGGGTCGAAAAGAAAAACGCCGTCGAAGCCGATGTGAATGACAATGTTCGTGTCAAGGGGACCGCTGTCGGCGGCGTTTCCAACGATACCTTTACCATCAACGGCCCGAACGGAGCTATCTCCGTCAATACCGCCGCCGCTTCCTTCATAAAAGGGGGAGCAGCGGCAACGCCCGCCATCGTGACCGCAGGGGCCACCCTACAGGTGGAGGGGACCCTTCGGACCGACGGCTCCATTGCTGCCGTCAAGGTCTCCGTCGAAGTGGAAAAGACCGTCAAACTGGAGGGGAATGCGGTCGCGGGAGCATTCAACGCCGGCACGGCCCTGACCCTGAACGGCGTCACGGTCAACATCGTTCCCACGACCCGGCTTGTAGATAAAACCGGCATGGCCCTCACTCCGGCCAGCATCATTGCCGGCGACCACCTCCAGATTACCGGCGTTATAATAGACGGCCCCACCGGCAACTTCTCCAATATCAACGCCTCCCAGATCCAGCGTACTACCGCCGGCACCGTAAGCTTCATCCAGGGACCGGTGAGTGCGAAAACCGCTGCTACCCTGACCATCCTGGGCGTAACTATCGACACCGGCTCCCTCGACCAGGCCAAGGACTTCGTGGACAACCGGGTCGGCACGGAGACACCGTTCGGCGCCACGCGGGACGAAAGCCAGACCAGGTTCTTCGCGGCGGTGACCACCGATGGGCTCACCGTGGTCAAGGCCAAGGGGACCGTAACCGGCGCCGTCATGACCGCGACGGAAGTGGAACTGAAGCAGCCGCTTTAAAAATATATAATTATTATTTGGGATATATTTCCCATATTTTTTTCGCTCCCCAACTTGACAACCAATATCTTGCTGATAACATTTTTCTAGAAACATAGATATGGGACATCTTTCCCATTGCATCCGCCCCATAAAAACTGTGCAGAATGCTGCAAACCCACTGCAATTTGTCTTCCTGAACCAAAACCTGGCGAAATGAACATAAACGGCGGTGGGGAAAAATTGGCTTCGAAGTAAGCATTAAGCGATCTGCACCAAAAAACAAGGAGGCACATTATGAAAGGCAGGAAAAGGGTATTATTCGCAGCACTTTCACTATTCACCGCGGCCCTTATGACCGCCTGCGGCGGCGGAGGGGGCGGAGGCGGCACGACTCCGGGCGTCACCCCCGGCGCGGCCGTCAGCAAGGGGGTAGTAACCGCCCTGGGGAGCGTCGTCGTCAACGGGATCACGTTCAATACCGACAGCGCCACCGTCAGGATCGATGACAACCCCAGCACCGCCGACCAACTGAAGGTCGGGATGGTGGTCAAGGTCCGTGGAACAAGCGATGACGCCACCAAGACCGGGACCGCCACTCTCGTCGAAGCCATGGACGCCCTTGAAGGGACGATCTCGGGTGTGGGGGCCAACACCATCACCGTCATGGGGCAGACCGTTCAGATCGAGGACAACGTGACCCGCATCAATGACGACGACACCGTGAAGACTTTCGCTGCCGGCGGCTTCGCAGCGGGCCAAGTGGTCGAGGTTCACGGCTTTGCCGACGACCAGGGGGGGCTGAGGGCAACCAGGGTCGCGAAGAAGCAGACTGGTGAGTTCGAGATCAAGGGATTCGTTGTGAGCCCCGTTACCGGTTCCTTTGGCCTGAGCCTGACCCCGGGCGGCGCCTCTGTCCTCACCGTCAATTTCTCCGGTACGCTGCCGGCTCCGGGCGCTTTCGTCGAGGTAAAATCGAGTGCAGCTCCCGTAGCTGGTGCGATCACGGCATCCTCCGTTCAGTTGGAGGACGCTCTCGGCGCCGCCAACGAGAAGGTGGAGGTAGAAGGTATCGTCGCGAGCGGCGACGTGAACAGCTTCGTAGTTAACGGCCAGCAGGTGATCACCAATGCCGCCACCCTCTTCGAGGGAGGACTTAAGTCCGACTTCACGACCGGCATCAAGGTCGAGGCCGAAGGTCCCCTGAACGCCGCCGGCGCCATCGTCGCCACCAAGGTATCGTTCCGGAGCAGCATCAGGATCGAGGCGGACGTTACGGCCTTCACCGCCGGGAGCAGCCTGACGGTCCTCGGCAAGGCGGTTGCCATCAACCAGTTCACCAGGACCGACAACGGTCCGGTTGCAGTAGGAAGCCATGTCGAAGTGCGCGCCTTCCCCGACCGTGACGGCAACCTCATCGCCACCCGCGTCGTCGTGAGAAACGCGGACACCAGGGCGCTCCTCCAGGGGCCGGTCACGGCCGCCAACAGCGCCGCAGGGACCCTGACCATCCTCGGCATCCCCATCACCACCAACGCCCAGACCGAATTCAGGGTAAGTTTCGATTCGAGCGAGCAGGCGGTCAATGCGGCAACTTTCTTTGCCCAGGTTAAGGCCAACGTAACCGTGGTCAAGGTCAGGTGGAGACCCTTCACCAGCACCTCCGCGGCGGTTGAGCAGGCGGAAATCCAGGTCGGCAAATCCCTGGCCGTTGCGGGTGACTCTGTCAGCCTGGGAGTAGTAACCGAGAAGGGTAGTGTCTTCGTCAACGGCATCCGGTTCCATACCGGCGGCGCTGCCGTCATGATCGACGGCATTCCCGGCACCGAAGACAACCTGAAGGTCGGGATGGTGGTCAAGGTAAGGGGGACGATCGACGACGCCACCCAAACCGGCACCGCGACCCTCGTCGAGGCCAACGACGCTCTTGAAGGAACGATCCAGGGCGTCAGCGCCAATACCATCACCGTCATGGGGCAGACCGTGCGGATCGAGGACAACGTGACCCGTCTCAACGACGACGACACGGTGAAGACCTTCGCTGCCGCAGGTTTCGCCGTGAACCAAAGGGTGGAAGTGCACGGCTTCCTCGACGACAATGGCGGGCTCCGCGCCACCAGAGTCGCAAAGAAAGCTGAGGGTGAGTTCGAGGTCAAGGGGTTAGTCAAGAGCATAGGGACCGGCACGTTCGTATTGAGCCTCCCGGGCGGGGACGTCACCGTCACCGGCACCCTCCCCACCGGGACCATCGTCGGCTCGCTTGTAGAGGTTAAAGCCAACGGCGCACCGGCAGGCGGGGCTCTCACGGCTACCGTCGTCCAGCTCGAAGACGCCATCGGCGTCGCCGGCGAAAAGGTGGAGGTGGAGGGTATCGTCATGACTGGCGGCACCGCGGAAAGCTTCACCATCAACGGCCAGAAGGTCGTCACCAACACGGCCACCCTCTTCGAGGGGGGTCTCAGGGCCGACTTCGTGGAAGGGGTTAAGGTCGAGGCCGAAGGTCCCCTCGATGCCAACGGCGTCATCGTCGCCGTCAAGGTCTCGTTCCGGAGCAACATCAAGATCGAGGCGGATGTTACCGCGTTCACCGCGGATAGCAGCCTGACGCTCCTCGGCAAGACGGTTGCCATCAATGCGTTCACCCGGAAAGACGGCACCCTGACCGGAATTGGAAACCACGTCGAGGTACGCGCTTTCCTCGACCGTGACGGCAACCTCGTCGCTTCCCGCATCGTCGTCCGGAGCGCGAGCACCAGGGCGTTCCTCCAGGGGCCGGTCACGGCCGTCGATAGCACTGCCGGAACCATGACTATTCTCGGCGTCCCCGTCACCACCACCGGCGTGACCGAGTTCAGGGTAAGCGTAGATTCGACTGATACACCGGTCGCCAAGGCTGATTTCTTCGCCCAGGTGAAGACCAATGTGACCGTGGTCAAGGTGAGGTGGAATACATTCACCGCCACCACCGCGGCGGTGGATCAGGCGGAGATCCAGCTCGGCAAATAACCGCAAGGGCATACGCCGTTTCAACGCAACAAGGGGGACCAGCTTATCGGTCCCCCTTGTTATTTCGAAATCTGGTTATCCACTTTACTCAAGTAGATCATTCTGTATATTCCCCCTCCCTTGATGGGAGGGGGGCAGGGGGAGGGTGAAGCTGCAAGCGGCTTAAAATATGGCACTTTCACCCCCACCCTAACCCTCCCCCGTCAAGGGGGAGGGAATGCAGGGAATCGAGGAGGATTTTTGTGTAGGGGCAACCCAGTGTGGTTGCCCTTAATCGGGCGGCCACTTGGGGCCGCCCCTACAAGGATAAATCCCCCCTGTCCCCCCTTTACAAAAGGGGGGGAAATAGGATCAACCTTTTTTGGGTTATAGGTCCGTTAATTTATTAGTTTTACAGCGCAATACCCACGAATGGCGCAGCGAAGAGCGGTATCGCGACTTGACAAGACGAAGATATATGAAAGACTTTAATCAACAACCAAGGACCTTGCAAAACTCTTCAAAACGAAAAGGAGGCATATCATGAAAGAGATGAAATGGGTAATATTCGCAGCACTTTCCCTGTTCACCGCGGTCACCCTGACCGCCTGCGGCGGGGGCGGGGGGGGAGGAGGAGGCACGACGACGCCTTCCGGCACCGTCTCCACCGGCTTCAGCAAGGGAGTCATCGAAGACAAGGGGAGCGTCGTCGTTAACGGCGTTAAATTCGAAATCACCGCCGCCACCAGCATCAAGGTAGACGACAACCCCGGCATCGAAGCCGAACTGAAGCGGGGGATGGTAGTCAGGGTAAAGGGCACCTTTGACGACCGGACCGGCACCGCCACCGAAATCGAGTTCGACGACAACATTCAGGGGCCGATCACCGCCGTCAACCCGGCCGACAAGACCATCACCGTGCTCGGCAAGGTTGTCAAGTTCGAGGACAACATCACCCGCGTAAACGACGACACCGCAAAGGTCTTTAGCGGAGCCGGCTTCACGGTCGGACAAAGGGTCGAGGTGAGCGGTTTCGACGACAGCACCGGCGCCATCCGCGCATCGAGGATCGACGACCGGACAGGGACGACCGAAGTGGAAGTCAAAGGCACCGTTAGCGCCCTGACGGGCAGCACGTTCACCCTTACCTCGGGCACCTCCACCTTCACCGTCAACTTCACCGCGGCCCTTCCGGCCGGAGTGGCCAGCGGCTCGTTCGTAGAGGTCCGCGGAACGCTGTCAGCCACCGGCACCACAATCACGGCCCTCAACACCGCGAGAGGGGTCACACTCGATGACGACGGAATCGACGACAACGTTGCGAAGGTTGAGGTAGAGGGGATCGTCACCGAAGGCAACGCCGCCAGCTTCGTCATCAACGACATCACCGTCGTCACCAGCGGCAACACCCGCTTCGAGAACGGCGTCGCGGCAGACGTCATCCCGAACATAAAGGTCGAGGCCGAAGGCCCCATGAACAACGGTGTCATCATTGCGACCAAGGTCTCCTTACGGAGCAACGTCCGCATCCAAGGGCTCGTCACCGCGGTGAACGGAGCCACACTGACCGTCCTCGGAAAGCAGGTGACCACCACCCCGAACACCGACTTCCGCTCCTTCCAGGGGAACCCGACTACGCTCGCCGATATCGTTGCCGGCGCGACCAGGGTTGAGGTGCGCGGCTTCCTCGACCTGAACGGCAAACTGGTGGCGACCCGGCTCGACCGCACCAACGACAACAAGGAGTTCATCATGTCACCGGTGACGGCGAAGAGCGGCACCGACTTGACCTTGATGTTCGGCAACACCGTCGTGACGACCGATGCCCTGACCGAGTTCCAGGTGGACAACGACGACGTCAATGAAACGCCAATCGCCCGGGCAGACTTCTTCAACCTCGTCATCCCGAAATCAGCCACGGCTCCGGGCACCGTCGTCAAGGCAAGGCTCAACCCCGGCACCCTGGTTGCCGATGAGCTTGAGATCGAAGGAGACCGTTAACCGGCGGAGGAGTACCTTCACCGCCTCACCCGCAGTGGACGGGGGCCGGTCATCCGGCCCCCGTCCTTCTTTGTGCAGAGTCATTTATCCCCTTAAGCCCATAGCCTCTCCCGGCAGTTGACAAACCTATTTCGACGGTTCACTTTACTCTCGAAAGGCAGGAACAATGAAAGCCGTCCATATGCTGACCCTAATGATTGTCTTCACCGTAACCGCTGCCTCCTCCCATGGCGCAGAGACCCGCGTGGGGCGGTTCAGCGGCGGCGACCTGTCGGAATGGCGGAACGAAACCTTTAAGGGGAAGGACAAGACCACCTACCTGCTGGTGAAGGAAAACGGGAAGACGGTCCTCAAGGCCCACAGCCGCCGGGCAGCCTCGGGGCTTCTGAGAAAAGTCGATCTGGACCCGAAGCAATACCCGGTGCTCCGCTGGTCGTGGAAGGTCGAGCACACCCTGAAGGGGGAGGATGCAGCCAGAAAGTCGGGGGACGATTTCGCCGCACGGGTCTACGTGGTGTTTCCGCGCACCTTTTTCTGGCAGACCAGGGCCATCAACTATGTCTGGGCTGCGCGGCTGCCGCAAAACTCGGCGGGGCCAAGCCCCTACACGTCGAACGCCGTCATTGTGGCTGTGGAATCGGGGGATGAAAAGGCCGGCCGGTGGGTCACGGAAGAAAGGAACGTCTACGAGGACTACCGGAAGCATTTCGGGGAAGAGCCTTCCCGGATCGGCGCCGTGGCCGTCATGACCGACACCGACGACACCCGGGACGAAGTGACGGCGTACTACGGGGATATCTTCCTGACAGACCAGGAGGGGCGCACTGCCGTGCGCCCCTGAATCTTCTTGCTAACCGATGATTTTTGCCAGCCGGGACCGCTGCTTTTCCAGTTTCGCCTGCCCCTCTTCCATCGCCTTCAACAGCTCTTTTTTCGCGTCATGGGCCAGGTCCTTTCCCCGGTCCAGAATTTCGGAAGCCTTTTCCCCCACCGCATCGACCATGTCGGAAACGGTGTCGGAAAACTCATCCACAACCCCTTCCGCCTTGTGTCTCGTCTTTTTGGCATAACGTACAATATCCCTGCGCGTCGCCTTTCCCGACTGCGGCGCATACAGAAGGGCGACCCCCGCCCCGATTATCCCCCCGGCAACCAGCATGAGCGCGCCTACCAGTGCAGTGTTATCTTTGTCAGCCATTTCGTACCTCCCGTGTAATTTATTGAATACCTACATTTTACCGCAAAAAACGATGTTGCAAACCTGGCGCAACAAATTTCCCCATATCCGGGCCAACTCCTTTTTCAGTTGTCATGTCCCGATTGCATGGTATAAATGAACCAAGAAGAATGTTTCTTTCATGGTAACTATTCGAGCATAAGTTCAAATTTTGCAAAAAATCCCCCCTCCCCTTGCGGGAGGGGGTTAGGGGGCGGGGGAGATTGCCACATTTGACTCAATTGGCAGCTTCTCCCACCCCTCAATCCCCTCCCGTCAAGGGAGGGGAGGCATAATGCAAGAGATGAACTGTATGCCAGTTTAATAAGCTGAATAGTTACCTTTCATGCAAGGAGTCGGACGTGGATGAGATTTATGACGTCGTTATCGTGGGGGGAGGACCGGCGGGGGTCGCCACCGCTTACCTATGCCACAAAAGCGGCCTGAAATACCTTCTGATCGAAGAGGGAAAATCGGTGTTCCAGGGGATAGCCAACACCTACCCCGAGGGGAAGAATGTCTATCCGTCCAGGCCGAAGGACAGCCCGGAGCCGTTTCTGGTGGAGGAGCTCCGTCCGCCGGACAAGCCGGTCGCGGTTGAAAAGTACGTCCAGTACGTGCAGCACTTCGTCCAGCACGAAAACCTCGCGGTCCAGACCGACACACAATTCGAGGACATAAAAGGGGAACGGGACATACTGACCGTTCAGACCTCAAAAGGGGCGATCAAGGCGCGGAAAGTGGTCCTTGCCTTCGGCAGCAGCATCCCCAAGGAGCTCACCGTTTACGGTGACGCCAAGATGGTCGCCAAGACCGTTGACGACCCGAAGAAATATGTGGGAAACCGCACCCTCGTCATCGGCGGGGGGAACAGCGCAGCGGACGTGATCATCTCCATCCTGAAGGAGAAGCGCAACGCCAACGACAAAGAGCCCGTTTACTGGGCCCACATTTCGGAGACCTTCGACGTAAACAAGGAGACCGCCCAGAGGCTGGGGGAAGAGATCCTGCTCGGGGGGAACATCAGGCTTCTGCCCGGGGCTACACCCAGGATCGGCGAGGTGGATGAGGAAGGGGTGGACCGGTTGGTCATCAGAACCAGCGAGGTACGGCAGCCGGACGGGATCGAGATATACAACGCCATGAGCTTCCCCATGAAAAACGTCATCGCCTGTATCGGCTCCCAGGGCCCGCTCCCCATCTTCGACAGGATCGGAGTGCAGACTATCGCCTGCGCCGAAGGGGTCTGCCAGGTGGCGAAGGAAGGAGACCGGCTGATCCTCCTGACCGCGGATTTCGAATCGACCCGCAAAGGGGTCTATGTGGCCGGCGGCGCCATCTCCCCTTCATACATGCGGATCAGCGGCGGAACCATTCAGGAACAAAAGCACCCGAACCTTATTTACACCGCAATCAACGACGCCTACCACGTAGTGGAGGCGATCCGGAAGAAGCTGAAATCCGTGAAAGGTGAAAGGTGAAAGGTGAAAGGTTGAGAGAATTTAAGGAGAAAAGATATGGATGCACTGGAAGCAATTCTCACACGGAGGAGTATCCGTACCTATAAACCGCAGCCGATCCCGGAAGAGCTCATCACAAGGATGCTGGAGGCCGCCATGAGCGCGCCTTCTGCCGGCAATGAGCAGCCGTGGCATTTTGTGGTCATCAAAGAACGGCAACTTCTCGATGCGATCCCCAAGTTTCACCCCTACGCCCACATGCTTCACGGGGCGCCGGCGGCGATTCTCGTCTGCGGCGATGAACGGCTGGAAAAGCACAAGGGGTTCTGGACACAGGACTGCGCGGCGGCAACCGGGAACCTCCTCCTCGCCGCCCATGCCCTTGGGCTGGGTGCGGTCTGGGTAGGGGTTTACCCCCATACGGAGCGGGTCGCTCTGTTCCGCGACCATCTCGGGATTCCGGAACATGTCATTCCCTTCTCCCTGGTCCCGCTGGGTTACGCCGATGAGCATCAGCAGCCGGAAAAACGTTACAATCCGGCGCGGGTTCATCATAACCGGTGGCTGACGAGATAGTTCTAGGTTCTAGGTTCTAGGTTCTAGGTTCTGGATTCTGGGTTCTGGGTTTGGAGTTTACTCGGAACTCAAAACCCGGAACTCAAAACTATTTTTTCTTCTTCTCTTCCTTCAACCCTTCCACCACTGCTTTGACTTCGGCCACCATCTCCGCCGCCTGCGGCGATTTCTCCATCTGCAGGTAAAGCTGCAAATACTTGATGGCATCGCCTACCCGTTCCTCATCCATGCAGAGGCTCCCCAGAGTCAGGTAGGCCAGAGTGAAGGTCGGGTCGAGGCGTACAGCCTCCAGGCATTCCCTTTCGGCTTCGGCAAACTCCCCCAGGTCGTAATAGAGCTCCCCCAGGTTGAAGCGGGCCGCTGCATCATGGGGGTCGATATCGATCCCCCTTTTGAAGGCGGCAATGGCCTTGTCCCGCTCGCCCAGTCCATATAAAGCGTCTCCCAGGGCGTTATACGCGAATACATTGTTCGGGTCGAGCTCCAGGGCGGTATTATAGGCCTTAATCGCATCATCGGCCCGCTCCATGGAGTTATAGACCAGACCGATATTGACGTAACCGTCCGACTCCTGCGGTTCCAGCTTCGTCACCTTCTTATAGAGCTTTAACGCTTCTTTATGCCGACCAAGCTCAAAGCAGATGTCCCCAAGGGCCGTCAACGCTTCGATATCATCCGGAGCAAGTTTGAGTCCCTTCTCATAAGCCTTTATCGCCTCTTCCAGCTTATCATCGCCGGCCAGGGCGTCGCCGAGGTTAAAGTACCCTTCGGGATTCTTCGGCTCAATCTCCGTGCAGCAGCCGAACTCCGCAGTTGCCGACGCATAATCCCCCGCCTCAATGAGCGAAATCCCCTTCGCCAGGTGTTCATCGAAATTCTTGCTCATAATACCCTCCAAAGTCTCTCTCCGGTTTGCCCGACTATAGCAGAAAGGAGGTCGGATTGCCACAAATACCCTGCTATCATAAAAAATACTTAACCGATTGTTCCAATTTACCGCTCAATGTACTATACTGCATCCGAATAAATTTAAGCGGCTTTGTAAAAAGCTCCAGGTGCAAGGCGCACAAGGGCAGAGGAATGAGGCGTACTGAAAAGTACGCCGCAATGACGAAGCCCGCAGTGTAACGCCGCAGATGGACTTTTTACGAAGCCGCCAAGGCAAAGGCGCCGGCAATGGGTGACGAGAGACAGGAAACACTCGGACTGCGGACCCTGGAGGATATCAGCGTAATAATCCTCCATTCCCACGACCTCCAGGAAACCCTGGATAATATCGTTAATCTGGTGGCAAAACGGATGGACTCCGATGTCTGCTCCATCTACCTCCTGGAAGAAGACGGCGTGACGCTGACCCTGAAGGCAACCAAGGGTCTCTCCAAAGCTTCCGTCGGCAAGATCACCATGAAGACCTCCGAAGGTCTTACCGGCCTGGTCATTGAACAGAAAGGGGTGGTGGCCATAGAAAACGCCCCGAACCACCCCCGCTACAAATACTTTCGCGAAACAAAGGAAGAAAAGTTCCAGTCCTTTCTGGGAATTCCCCTGTTTGAACGCAAAACCCCGGTGGGGGTCATTGTTGTCCAGACCAGGGAACCCAGGGTCTTCACCGGAGAAGAGGTCAGCTCTCTCGCCACCATCGCCTATCAGATATCGAGCATCGTCATAAACGCCAAGCTTCTGGATTCCATCCGCATAAAAGAGGAAGAACGGGCGTTTTTCGAGCACGAGCTGAAAAAAATAAAGGCCCACGGTTTTACCAGGGAAGATCAGGCTGCGGGAGGGAAAAAGAAAGGGGGGAAACAGCAGTTAATGCTGGCCGGCTCGGCTGCATCCCCCGGTTTTTGCTGGGGCAAGGTCTACATCCTCAACCAGCGCGTCAACAGAAACGGGAGCGGACTGGAAAAGGTCATGCCGCGACCGGAGGAACGCAAGCGCTTCCTCATCGCCCTGGAAAAAGCAAAGATCCATACCCTCTACATGGAAAAACGGGTCGCCCAGCTCCTTTCCAAGGAGGACGCGGCCATCTTTCATACCCACCTGATGATAATGGAGGACCGCGGCTTCATCTCCAGGGTGCTGGACCTGATCGACAAGGACTACGGCGCCCCTCGTGCCGTGAAAGAAGCGGTCGATTATTACCTGGGGGCGTTTTCCCAAATGGAAGACCCGTACCTGCGTGAACGCTCTGCGGACATGGAAGACATCGGCCGGCGCATCATCGACTGTCTGGAAGGGAACGACCCCTCCCGCGTGAGGCTCAGGGAGAAGCGCATTATCGTGGCGTCCGACGTACTCCCCTCCGACATGGCAACCCTCGATCATGAAAAGGTCGTCGGCATCATCACCGAAAGGGGAGACGTGAACTCCCATGCCGCCATCATGGCCAGATCGCTCGGAATACCGGCAGTGCTCGGGCTGGCGGGACTCTTGAAAAACATCGGCCTGCGCAATGAGGTAATCATCGACGGCAACTCGGGGCATATCTACATCAACCCCGACGACAGGATAAAGGTGGAGTATGAGCGGCTGCAACGGGACCACAGCTCAAAACAGCGTGAACTGGATGGGCTGCGCGACCTGCCGGCAGTCACTACTGACGGAGCGCGGGTATTCCTGCGCGCGAACATCGGCCTTCTCTCCGATATCAGGGTGGCGCTCGCCAACGGGGCCGAGGGGGTCGGCCTGTATCGTACCGAATTCCCGTACATGGCCCGTAAATCCTTTCCCGACCGCAACGAACAGTGCGGCCTGTACCGCAAGATTCTTGAAGGTTTCAACCGGCTCCCGGTCAACATTCGGACCCTGGATATCGGCGGTGACAAGGGGCTTCCTTACTTTGCCTATCCCAAGGAGGACAACCCGTTCATGGGATGGCGTTCCATCCGGGTCTCTCTGGAACGAGAGGACATTTTCCGTGAACAACTGGCCGGCGTGCTCATGGCCTCACCCCACGGCAAGGCCAGCCTCATGTTTCCCATGGTCTCCAGCGTCGATGAGATCCTGGCAATCAAGAGGATTCTCGCCGAGGTGAAAGAAGAACTGAAGCGGGATGGAAAACCCTTTGATCCGGCAATCCCCTTCGGAATCATGGTGGAGATCCCCGCCGCAGTGCAAACCGCCGATATCCTCATCAAAGAGGTGGACTATTTCAGCATCGGCACCAATGACCTGATCCAATATACCCTGGCTGCGGACCGCAACAACCCCAAGGTGAAAAAATACTACGACCCTTACCACCCGGCGGTGCTCCATTCCATAAAGCGGGTGGCGGATGTGGGAATACAGTCGGGTAAAAAGGTCTCCCTCTGCGGCGAGATGGCCGCCGAACCCATAAACGCCCTGCTCCTGCTGGGAATGGGGATCAGCGATTTCAGCCTTTCCGCACCCTATATTCCCATCATCAAGCAGGCCATCAGGAAGATATCGCTCTCGACCTGCCGGGAGATCGCGGCTCACGTTCTCTCCCTGGAAAGCGCAGGGGCCGTCAAGGAATATTTAGGAAAGATAAAGATGGAACTGGGATTATGAACCGACCCGCCTGACCGCCTTGAACTCCCGCCGCGATCACCCGCACCGCAACCCTGCAAAAATCCAATAAATTCAATTAAACTCAACAGTGTTCGGTTGGTATTTTGCGGAAGAACCATTTCAGGACAGAAACTTGCCCATATGGTGCCCTGGCGAGTAGAATTCACATAGAAGAATGATACTATTGTAAATAAGAGAAAGTGCCCGTAGCATCACTCCCGTCCATGAGTGCCACGACATCGTGGAGTTAGTAAACAGGAGGTATACCATGAACAACCTGAGAAACCGAGTATCTGCAATATTTGCATTTCTCACCATAATCTCAATGAACGCCTGCGGCGTGGGAGGAGATACGGGCGGTTCGTCAGGCGGCGGCGGTTTTGGTGGCGGATCTTTTGCCGGCGACACCAACACGGGACAAATCGTCGGATTCGGCAGCATCATCGTAAACGGCATCGAGTTCTCCCGCAAAACGGGGCTGGCGGATAACCGCGTCAAGCTCGGTTTCGACAACATTTCCGGAGCCAGCGAGGAGAGGCTGCAGGTCGGCATGGTGGTTAAGGTCAAAGGGACCTTTAACAGCGCCACCGGCAAGGGGGAATACGAGTCGATCGAGTTCCAGCCGGAGCTGCGGGGGCGGCTGGACGAAGTCAACGATGCAGCCGGAACCGTCCAAGCCATGGGGCGAACGGTCCAGATCGAACCCAACACCCAGTTCGGCAACCTCAGGGACCTCGCAGAGCTGGCAACGGCCCTTGCGGGGGGGCTTCACCCTGAACTGGAAGTGAGCGGCAACCTGGACGGCAACGGCATTCTCCATGCCACCCGCATTTCCAGGGTAGCACTGGATTTTGCCAACAACAGCCGCGTTGAAATCAAGGGTGCCATTGAAACGGTTGGCACAGGCACCTTCACCATCGGCGGGGTGACCGTGAATACCGCTGGAGCCACCTTTGCGAACATGACCGCTGCGGACATTGCCGTTGCGCTCCTGGTCGAGGTGAAAGGGACTTTCAACACGACCACCAATACCATCACAAATGCCAGAATAGAGAAAAAACGTGCCGTCGAAGCCGAGGCGGACGACAAAGTCCTGGTCAAGGGAATCGCTGCCGGGACTATCGCAAACGACAGCTTCACCCTGAACGGTCCAAACGGGGCGATTACGGTCAAGAGTGCCGCTGCCGCTTTTTCCAAGAACGGGGTTGCCGCCACCTCCGCCATTGTCACGGCGGGTACCCTGCTGCAGGTGGAAGGTTCCCTTGACGCTTCCGGCGCCGTAGTGGCCACCAAGGTGGCGGTTGAAATCGAAAAAACCGTGAAGTTGCTGGGAATTATGAGCGCCAAAGACGGCACCGCCGGCACGCTCACCGTAAACGGTGTGAAATTGACCGTGGTTCCCCCTACCCGTTTCATCGACAGCAGCAGCGCCCGACTTTCTCCATTCACCCTTGCAGATTTAATTGCCAACGTTGATCACGTGGGAGTTGCCGGTTTCGTCGATGCGGCAGGCAAGGTCATCGCGGCCCAGGTTGAACGTTTCGACAGCCAGGGAAACAACCGCACCTTCATCCAGGGCCCGGTCAGCGATAAGACCGCCAACACCATGACGATCCTCGGCATAACCGTGACGGTCGGCGCCGGCACCCGGTTTGAAAACCCGGACAAGACTCCTTTCACGGGAGGGCCGACCGCCTTCATCGGCGCGATAGTGCCGAATGTGACGGTGGTCAAGGCCAGAGGAACATTTACCGCCACCGGCGGTCTCGATGCAACAACTGGAGAAGTACAGTTAAATCAGCTGCCATAGGTTCCGTCTGGACTTCACTGACCAACATGCCAGCGAATCCCTTTTTGGCATCCGTTCCGGGGCACAATGTCTTCCATAATCGACAGCTTGATAACAGGTTTTCTCAGCGCCATTTGCGCCTCCGCTTTCTTTGTATTCGTGATGTACAGCCAGAGGCCGAAGTTAGTGCTATCCAGGAAGATTGCGAAGACCACCTTCGAAGGTAATACATTCTACGCGATCAAGGTTATCAACACCGGGAGGCGTGACGCAATTTCAGTAAGTGCTGAACTGTGTCTCATCCAGCCCCATGTCGTGGAGGGAGGCATCGGCTATAATGTCATAGAAATAGCCCTCCTCCGTAAGACGCTATTCCACATAAGTCCCTTGAGAAAAGTCGGTGATAAATTCGGAGCAGTATTCGAATTTATCACAAACGTGGATTTGGAAGCGGAGTGGAACAAATATCAGAACAGTTACCTCTTGTTTCGTGTATATGCACAAGATTCCTTTTCATTATTTTCTCGAGTCTTTACTTCGGAGTTCGACTCTCCGGAGGAAACGATAGTTGCCGGCAGATTCGCAAAGGGTGCACGCATGCATATCACCTCCCAATAGCGTTCAGTCACTTCCCCGCTTCGGCTTAATGCCGTCTCCCCGCAAACAAAAACGCGCCGGGCGCTGCCGGTGCGTTTTTCAATTCCATGTTCGATACCGCTAAGGACTGTCAAATAAATATTTTCTAAAGTAACTTCACGACATGCCGATGGGTGATTTAACCAGTCCACCTATTATTCGACCACTTCAGACTGCTCTTCAATTCATGTGCGGAAGATTGCGACAATGGTGTCGCGGCTTGTATCAACGGTGATAAGAAGCACATTCCAGCCAGTATCATCCTCGTGTTTTCAATCCGTTCATTGTGCCCGATACCCGGAAACAGGGTATGACAGGTGCCCCCATGCAATGGAACCTGCCTTGATAAGACATATTTACGCAGTGAATTCATAAAACATTCAGTGGAGGTCGGCATGTCGGGAAAACCCAAATTGGCCATGTATTGGGCCGCATCGTGCGGAGGGTGCGAAATTTCTCTGGTAAACATCAACGAAAAGATCCTCGACGTGGATGCAAATTTTGACTTTATGTTCTGTCCCTGTCTTCTGGACACGAAAAAGAAGGACATTGAAGCGCTGCCGGACAAAGGGATCGCCATTACGCTCTTCAACGGCGCCGTAAGGACGGAAGAAAACGAGGAGATGGCACACCTCCTCAGGAAAAAGTCCCAGACCCTGATCGCGTTCGGCGCATGCGCAAAGGGGGGGAGCATCCCCGCTCTTTCCAACCTCCACTCAAAAGAGAACCATTTCAAGAGCAGCTATATCGACGCACCGACGGCTGACAATCCCGGTCGCGTGACCCCTCAACGGGAGACGCAGGTGAAGGAAGGGACCCTCCATCTGCCTGAATTTTTCGATACCGTAAAGACCCTGGCGCAGACGGTCGACGTGGACTACTTCATTCCAGGCTGCCCGCCCGAATCCCATCAGATATGGAACGTAGTGGAACTGGTGATCAAAGGTGGCCCGCTGCCGCCAAAAGGGAGCGTGATCGGCGCCGGTTGCTCCACCGTGTGCGATGAATGCGAGCGCACGAAAGACGACAAAAAACTCTCCAGGTTTTACCGTAGCTATGAAATCGTTCCCGACCAGGAGAAATGTCTTCTGGAGCAGGGGCTCATCTGCATGGGGGTAGCCACGCGGGACGGCTGCGGTGCTCTCTGCCCGCAGGTGAACACGCCGTGCACAGGATGTTACGGCCCGCCGGAGGGGGCAAGCGATCAGGGGGCAAAGATGGTGGCTGCGCTCGGCTCCATTGTGGATATCGGCGATGTGAAGGGGCTTTCCGATGCGGATATTGACGCCAGAATCGACGCGATTCTCGTATCGGTCCCCGATTATGCGGGGACATTCTACAAGTACAGCCTGGCGGAATCCATACTGAAGGGAATCGGGAAGCGGTAAGCGGAAAAAGCCGGGAACCGGGAACCGGGAACCGGGAACCGGGAAGCGGGAAGCGGGAACCGGTAACCGGGAATCGGACAGAGTATTAAGTACGCTTTGTGGTCATGAAAATTAAAATACATCCGGGAGGCAGGCATGCAGCGCATTTCCATAGACCCCATCACGAGGCTTGAGGGGCACGGCAAGATCGATATTATTCTGAACGATGCAGGGGACGTGGAAAACGTCTATTTTCAGGTTCCCGAGCTGAGGGGGTTTGAGCAGTTCTGCGTGGGAAGACTGCCCGAAGATATGCCGCTCATAACCAGCAGGATCTGCGGGGTTTGCCCCGAAGCCCACCATCTGGCGTCGGCAAAGGCGCTGGACGCACTCTTCGCCGCGGATCCTCCGTCTGCCGCGAAAAAGATCCGGGAACTGTTCTACATGACGTTCTACGTCACTGACCATACCACCCATTTTTACGCGCTGGGGGGGCCGGACTTCATCGTCGGACCCGACGCGCCGCCGTCTGAACGGAATATTCTCGGCGTAGCAAGAAAGGTCGGGCTCGATATCGCCAAAGAGGTTATAGGGTGCCGGGCAAGAAACCACGCCATCATCAGAAAGATCGGCGGCAGGGGGGTTCATCCCACAGCCGGCGTGCCGGGGGGGTGGAGCAGGCCCGTTACGGAAGAGGAGCGGCAGGAGATAGAGGATGCCGCAAAGAAGAATATCCAGTTCGCCCTCTTCAGCCTGAAGGCGTTCGACGATATCGTCCTGAAAAACCCCGCATACCTGGAGCTGGTCACTTCAGACATCTACCTTCACAAAACTTACTCCATGGGGACGGTTGACGCCGGCAACAAGGTCAACTTCTACGACGGCATGATCAGGGTCGTCGACCCGGAAGGAAAGGAACTGGTCACGTATCACCCCAGCGACTACATGAACCAGATAGCGGAGCGCGTGGAGCCGTGGACCTATCTGAAATATCCCTACCTGAAAAAAATAGGGTGGAAAGGTCTTGTTGACGGCATGGATAGCGGCGTTTACACCGCCACCCCCCTCTCCCGGCTCAACGTTTCCGACGGCATGGCGACACCCCTTGCCCAGGAGCATTTCGAAAGGCTTTACGAGACCTTTGGCTGCAAAAAGATAAACGGCCGGTATCAGCCGATCCATCATCGGCTCGCCACCCACTGGGCACGGCTGATCGAACTCTTGTATGCGGCGGAACATATGCTGGACCTTGCGAAAGATCCTGAAATCACCGCTCCCGAGGTACGAAGGATACCCGAACCGGGGAGCAGCATCAACAGGGTCGGGATCGGCTCTGTGGAGGCCCCCAGGGGGACTCTCACCCACCATTACACTACCGATGAAAAGGGAGCGCTCAAGTATGTGAACCTGATCGTCGGGACCACCAACAACTATGCGCCGATCTCCATGTCCATCAAACGGGTGGCGGAAAAGCTGATCACCGGGGGAAAGGTGGTTGAGGAAGGGATTTTAAACAGGGTCGAGATGGCGTTTCGGCTCTACGACCCCTGTTTTTCCTGCGCGACCCACGCCCTTCCGGGAAAAATGCCGATGGTGCTGAAGATCAGGGACAAGCGGGGAGAGTTATTGCAGACAATAAAGAGAGACTGAGGGGGCTACCATGAAATCAGTAATCATAGGCATGGGCAACCCCCTCCTGACCGACGACGGGGTCGGCGCCAGTGTGGTGCGACAAATCGAAGAGACTTTACGGAAACGGATTGACGTGGATTGCCTTGAACTTTATACCGGCGGCATAAGACTCATGGAGGCGATGGTCGGCTACGACCGGGCGTACGTGGTGGATGCCATGGTGACCGGGGAACACGAACCGGGGACCGTCCACTCCTTTTCACCCACCGAGTTCATCACCACCAAGAATACCGTTTCCTCTCACGACACCGACCTCTCCACGGCCCTGGAGATGGGAAAGCTACTGGGTATGAAGCTTCCCGACGAAGTAAAGATATGGGGGGTTGAAGCTCGGGAGGTGGAGACCTTCGGCGAGGAACTCACCGAGGGCGTAGCGGCGGCAGTTCCCCAGGTAGTTGAACATATCCTTCAGGATTTGAACATATCGGACAGGAGGGGATAATGAAGATCGGGGTATATTTTTGTAACTGCGGGACGAATATAGCCGACAAAATCGACCCGGAAAAGGTAAAGGCGGCGATAACGGCGCTCCCGGACGTGGCATACTTCAAGACGGCGGACTTCATCTGCTCTGAGGACGGGAAAACCTTCCTGGAGGAAGACCTGAAGGAAACCCGCCCCGACCGCGTGGTCATTGCCGCCTGCTCGCCCAGGGACCACGAGAACACCTTCATGCGTGTCCTGGCAAAGGCCGGGATGAACCCGTATCTGATGCAGATGGTGAATATCAGGGAACAGGTGGCCTGGGTTACCGCCGATAACGAAAGGGCTGCCCAAAAGGCAATCACCGCCATTCGGGGCGCCATAGCCCGGGTACGGTTACATCAGCCTCTGGAGAAAAAGGAACTGGAAGCCTGCCCCGATGCGCTGATCATAGGCGCCGGCCCGGCAGGTTTGAAGGCGGCTTTGACCCTGGCCGAAGCGGGAAGAAAGGTGGTGCTGGTGGAGAAAACCCCGGTCATCGGGGGGATGCCGGTGCGCTTCGAGGAACTGTTCCCCAACATGGAGTGCGGACCGTGCATGCTGGAGTCGATCCTCGGCGAAGTGCTGCATGGTGACTATGCGGAGAATATAGAACTCCTCACCCTCGCAGAAGTGGTGGATGTGGCGGGGTTCTACGGTAACTTTATAGTTAAGATCAGGCAGAATCCACGCTATGTGGATACCCATCAGTGTATCGGCTGTGGTGAATGCATTGCCGGTTGTCCGGCTTCAGCAAAAAACGAGTTCAATTGCGGTCTGAACGAGCGAAAGGCCATAGACTTTCCCTTCATGGGAGCTCTACCCAACGCCCCGTCCATCGACACGGCCACGTGCGTAAGGTGGAAGGGGGAAGAGTGCAAGGTCTGCAAAGAGTCGTGCCCCATGGGAGAGGATGTGGTCAACTTTGAAGACCGGGAACAGATTTTGGAAAGGAACGTCGGCGCCGTTCTCCTCGCGACCGGCTCTTCCCTCTACGACTGCACCGCCATCCCCGGCCTGGGATACGGAAAGCTGCCCGATGTTTATACGAGCCTCGAATTCGAGCGGATATTGTCGTCGTCAGGACCGACTAACGGAGAGGTCGCGACTGCAAACGGGACCGCGCCCCGATCCATAGCCATCATCCACTGCGTGGGGAGCCTGGACCCGGATCACCGGCACTACTGCTCCGGTGTCTGCTGCCAGTACGCGTTCAAATTCAACCACCTGATCGAGTCGAAGCTCCCGCAAACCAAGGTATACCATTTTTACAAGGAACTGGTGATACCGGGCAAGGAGGGGTTCTCCCTCTATCACCACGCCACGGAAAATCACAACGCCGAGCTGTACCGGTATGAGAAGATCGGCAGCCTGAAAATTTCCGCCGGCACCAAGGGAAGCAAGACGATCAAAAACAGCTCCTTCGGCAAGGAGACGGTTACGGCCGATATGGTTATCCTCTGCCCGGCAATGGTCCCCGCGGCAGGGAGCGAACAACTGGGGGCCATGCTGGAAGTGTCCCGGGACAGATTCGGTTTCTTCGAGGAGTTACACGGAAGGCTCGATGCGTCCCAGAGCAAGATCAAAGGCGTTTACCTGGCCGGGACCTGCCAGGCGCCCATGGATATCCAGAAGGCGATGCTCCAGGGAATGGCCACGGCGGGTTACGTCCTTTCCGGACTGGCAGAGGGGAAGAAACTGGAGATCGAGCCGATCACCGCGGCCATCGATGAAGAGAGGTGCGCCGGGTGTAGGATCTGCCTGTCCGTCTGTCCCTACAAGGCAATAGGCTTTGATGCGGAGAAGAAGAAGTCGGAAGTGAACGCGGTGCTCTGCCATGGATGCGGCACCTGCGTATCCGGATGTCCCGCCGGCGCAATAACCGGAAATCATTTTACCAACGAAGAGATACTGGCAGAGATAGGGGGGATGCTGGCATGAGCGGAAATAAGAAGACAGCGGGTTTTGAGCCGAAGATCGTGGGCTTTCTATGCAACTGGTGTTCCTACGCCGGGGCGGACAAGGCAGGGACCGCCCAGACCCCTTATCCTCCCAACGTCCATGTGGTCAAGGTCATGTGCAGCGGCCGGGTGGACCCCCAGTTTGTCATGGAAGCCTATGAGAATGGAGCTGACGGGGTCATCATCCTCGCCTGCCATCCGGGGGACTGTCATTACAAGGAGGGGAACTACCGGGCCGTGCAGCGCAACCGGATACTGAAGCAGCTCCTCAGCCAGTTCGGGATTGAAGAGGAGAGGTGCCGGCTGGACTACGTCTCCGCCGGCGAGGGGGAGAAGTTCGTGAGGGTCATAACGGAAATGGTCGAATCGGTGAAAAGGCTCGGGCCCCTGTCGGTTAACAAAAAACGGGCGGCGGTGTAAGAAGGTTCTACGTTCTACGTTCTACGTTCTACGTTCTATGTTCGATGTTTTACGTCATAGTCATCGAACTTTTTACTCTGATAGATTTTAAAATAATGTGAAAAAGGAGGTATAACCATGGCAGTAACAACGCTTGATGCAAAAGGTTTGAAATGCCCGCAACCAACACTGAAAGTGACCATCATGGCCACAAAGATGAAGCCGGGCGATGTTCTGGAAGTCGTCGCGGACTGTCAGACGTTCGAGAACGATATCAAGGACTGGTGTAGCCGGTCCAAAAAAGTCCTGCTATGGATGAAAGTTGAAGGGGCTTCAAAACGCTGCCAGATCCAATTCTGATGCACTGGCGGACTTAACATCACGCCGATGCGACTCCAAGCCTGCCCGATGCAGGCTTTTTCTTTTTCAGCTATTTCATTAAAGTCCCCGCCGGGTCACTGCCGGTCGGATCGATTCCGGGCTCCAACTGGAATCATTTCCGCTTTCTCTCCAGAGCAATATCCGCCTAAAAAATGCAAGACCAGCATAGTTTTCCCGTTACATCCTGATATACTTAATGAACCAGTTGTACACGATTTCGATCAAAAGGAGAACTAACATGAAAGGAAAAAGCATCATTCTAGGCTTGCTCCTTGCGGCCCTCGGCGGCGTCCAGTCAGCTTTTGCCGCGCCCCTGCCCGGCGGCACCCTGGACCCGCTCACCATCCCCAAGTACGTCACCCCACTGATCATCCCGCCGGTGATGCCTGATGCCGGAACGGCAACTGGCGGGCCGGCCACGCCCAACAACTACGACATCGCGGTCCGGCAGTTCCAGCAGGCGATCCTCCCCACCGGGTTCCCGCTGACAACGGTCTGGAGCTACGGGGCCGTGAACGCTCCGGCCACCTTCAACTACCCGGCCTTCACCATTGAGACGGCGTCAAATCCTACCAATAACCCACTGAATTATGTCAAGGTCAGGTGGCGGAACGAACTGAAGGATGCGACCGGCGCCTTCCTCCCCCATATCCTGCCGGTGGACCAGTCGCTGCACTGGGCCAATCCGGGGCAGCTCCCCTGCATGGCGGGGACCGGGCCGACCGACTGCATGCCCGACCCGGCGATGACCCCACCGGGAACGCTGCTGCAGCCGTACGCGGGGCCGGTGCCGATCATCACCCACGTCCACGGCGCCCACGTCGAGCCTCACAGCGACGGCTACCCCGAGGCGTGGTACCTGCCGGCCGCGAACAACATCGCGGGCTTCGCCACCAAGGGGAGGCTCTTTGACGACGCGACCGGCCTGAATCCCGGCACACTCGGGTGGGCCGATTTCACATACCGCAACGACCAGCCCGCCACCACCCTCTGGTACCATGACCACACCCTGGGGATGACCCGCGCCAACGTCTACGCCGGGCCGGCGGGGTTCTGGCTGGTCCGGGGGGGCGCCTTCGACGGCGCCACCATCGGCGCCGGCGGCCCGGCCGCAGTGCTGCCGGGTCCTGCCCCGCAACCGGGGCAGGGCGTTGGTCCTCTCAACACCGTGGGCGACCCGGTCAGGAACGCCGTCCGTGAGATTCCGATCGCCATCCAGGATCGCTCCTTCAACCTCACCGGCTCCCTCTTCTATCCGGCCAGCCGGGCCTTCTTCGACGGCTATCCGGGGCCGTACGCAGGCTCTTCCCCCACCTCCACCGACCTGGCCCCCATCTGGAACCCCGAGGCGTTCTTCAACACCATGGTGGTGAACGGCAAGACCTGGCCCGTCATGGAGGTGGCGCCCGCCCTGTATCGCCTCCGGCTCCTGAACGGCTGCAACTCCCGGTTCCTTAACCTCGCCCTCTTCGAGGTCCTCAAGGACCCGAGCAAGGGGGTGAAACAGAAGAACAACGCCAAGCTCGGCCGGGAATTCCCCTTCTTCCAGATCGGCGCGGAGCAGGGGTTCCTCCCCCAGGTCGTGCAAGTGCTGAGCGGTTTCGCCACCCCACTACCCGGGAACGGGACCATTCCTCCACTGGTGCCTGCCCCGAACCCGCAGATGGCACTCCTCATGGGGCTCGCGGAGCGGGCTGACGTTATCGTGGACTTCAGGGGCCTTGCCCCCGGCACCCGCATCCGGATGATCAACACAGCCCCAGACGCCCCCTTCGGCGGGTTCCCGGACGTGCCGGCCGATCCCTCCACCACCGGCCAGGTGATGGAGTTCGTGGTGAACGCGGCCCTCTTCAACGCCCCCGGCTCCACCGACCTGACCGCCACCCCTCCCCAGAACCTGGTGCTGAACGCCGAGCCCCCCCTGGGACCGCCAACAGCGCCACTGCGTCAGGTCTCCCTCAACGAGGAGATGTCCGGCCAAGTCTGCGTGACCGTGACCCCTGCCGGAAACATCAACGTCATCGCCGTGTCGCCGACGCTCCTGACTGAAGCAGGAATCACGGCGTTCTGCGCGGCCACGAACCCTCCTTCCGTCCCGATGGCCCCCAAGGCGGCCAAGCTCGGCCTGGTGAACCTCGCGAACCCGGCTCTGCCGCTGGGGACCCCGCTTCCCTGGACCGACATGTCCGGGGTCAGCATGACGAAGACCGTCACCCTCCAGAGTGGCGCCCAGGTGGCGGTGAACGTGACGGAGAACCCGGCACTGAACGCCATCGAGGAGTGGGACATCTACAACTTCACCGTCGACGCCCACCCGATCCACCTCCACCTGGTCAGGTTCGAGGTGGTGAGCCGCACGACGATCCCCGGCATGATCCCGGCACCGGTCCCGGTCGGCGTGCTCCCGTGGGAGAACGGCTTCAAGGACACGGTGATCGCCTACCCGGGTGAGATAACCAGGGTGAAGGCCAGGTTCGACATCGCCGGTCTCTACGTCTGGCACTGCCACATCGTCGAGCATGAGGACAATGAGATGATGCGGCCGTACGTGGTAGGCCCATGACCATTCTGTCGCCGGTCCCATTCTGAACCGAACGAAGGGGGCCGTCTCAACGGCGAGGCGGCCCTCTTCGTTCGGAAGGAAGAGGCCGACGACACCTTCATACTCAACAACACTGATTTGGGAGGGAATATCCTGATGAAGCATGTGACGATGACCCTTCTCGGACTATGTCTCTGCTCCGGCGTCTGCCTGGCAGAAAAAGTGCCCGGGATGGAGCTGAAGACCGACAAGGACCGGACTAACTACAGCGTCGGCTACCAGATCGGCGGGGACTTCAAACGGCAGGGGATGGAGCTGAACCCTGAGGCCCTGGTGCAGGGGGTTAGGGATGCGCTCGCGGAGGGAAAGCCCCTGATGACGCCGGAGGAGATGCGAAACACCCTGGTGAAACTCAAGAAAAAGATCGTAGCCGAGCAGGAGGAGCAGCGAAGGCAGGCCGTGGAGAAGTATCGCGGGGAGGGGCGGGAGTTTCTGCAGGCCAACTCCAGGAAGGAAGGGGTGATAACCCTGCCAAGCGGCCTCCAGTACAAGGTGCTGAAGGAAGGGACGGGGAAGAAACCCACCCTCAATGATACCATCACGGTCCATTACCGGGGGACCCAGATCGACGGGAAGGAGTTCGACAGCTCGCATCGGGACGGCAAACCGGCCACCATCCCCCTGGACACGGTCATTTCCGGGTGGAAGGAGGCACTGCCGCTCATGAAGGAGGGGGCCAGGTGGCAGCTCTTCATCCCCGCCGACCTCGCCTTCGGCGAGCGCGGCCCGCTGGCCGACCGGACCGTCATCTACGAGATCGAGCTCATCGCCATCAAGCCTGGCCAGTAGCGGCCGTTCCTGGCCGGGAATTCTTCTCGTATTGCGGAAGCGGTTTTGAATTACATCCTTTCGCTAAAACTTTTCTTCCTCCTTTCCAGCCTTGATTTATCGGTTATAATTTATTGATGCAATTGCAAAAACTAGAGAAAAAGCCGAATCTTTTCGCTCGCCCGCTCACTCCATTCGCTAGAGCACGCAGAGGACACAGAGAACATCTTGTAATTGTTTCGTTTTTGAATTTCTCTGCGTGCTCTGCGAGAGGCCGGTTTTATGATTTGTTTCTGGATTTGGCGTTTTTGCGAAGTCATCATTTATGGGAAGAACCTGTTCCTTTTTTTTCAAGGTGGGGTATGGGCAAAAATGCCTTGACCAGGAGGAACCATGGCGAAGAAATTTCCAGGTTTGCTGCCGAGGAGAAGTCAGCAATTGAAAGGGAAAGGTCATGATCTATAGAGATAGAAAGGACGCCGGGAATCAACTGGCCGGGAAACTGACGCACTATCGGGACAAAGCGGACGTGATCGTGCTGGGGCTGCCGCGGGGGGGGGTAACGGTCGCCTACGAAATTGCCGAGGCTCTTCATTGCCCGCTCGACATCCTCATCGTAAGAAAAATCGGCTTCCCCGGCAATCCGGAACTGGCCGCCGGCGCGGTTTCCGAGACCGGCACCGTGGTGCTCAATGAGGATATCGTGTCCGGTTACGGGGTGAGTAAGGAGTATCTCGATCGGGAAACCGCCCGGCAGAAGGAGGAGATTGCCCGGCGGATCACCCTCTACCGGCAGGGCAAGGGAGTTCCTCCCCTGACAGGCAAGACCGTAATCCTGGTGGACGACGGGGTTGCCACTGGTGCGACCATCAAGGCGGCCATCTCCACCCTGAGCCGGGAAAAGATCGCGAAGCTGGTGGTTGCCCTGCCGGTTGCCTCACAGGATGCGGAACGGGAAATAGCGCCAAGGGTGGATGAGTGGGTCTGCCTGCAGGCGCCGGCCGGATTCAGGGCGGTCGGCAACTATTACTCCGACTTTACCCAGGTGGAGGATGAAGAAGTAGTGGCAATGCTGAAATGAACGAAAGGGGTCCGGAGCCTGCGCAGTTCCTCCGGGACCGGAAAGGTGACGCCATGGAACAGCCGGTTAGTATCAAGATTGACACGGTTACTCTCGAGGGAGTGCTGGGATTGCCGGAACAGGCAAAGGGAGTGGTGATCTTCGCCCACGGCAGCGGGTCGAGCCGCTTAAGTCCCAGAAACACCTATGTTGCCAAGGTCATGCAGGAGGCGGGGATCGGCACCCTCCTCTTCGACCTGCTCACCAGGGAAGAGGACCGCATTTATGAACAGCGCTTCGACATCGACCTGCTGGTCCGGCGGCTGGTGAGGGTCACCCGCTGGCTTGCGGCGCGCCCGGAGCTGAAAGGGGCGGCGCTAGGTTATTTCGGCGCCAGCACCGGCGCGGCAGCAGCCCTCCAGGGAGCGGCGCAACTGGGAACAGCCATCAAGGCGGTGGTTTCCCGCGGGGGGCGGCCGGATCTGGCGATGCCGTACCTGGAGAAGGTGCTCGCGCCGACCCTGCTCATTGTCGGGGAGCGTGATGTGCAGGTTCTGCAACTGAACCGGCAGGCTTTCGCCCATCTTGTCGGAGAAAAGGAATTGGCCGTGGTTCCCGGCGCAACACACCTTTTTGAGGAGCCCGGCACCCTCGAACAGGCGGCGAACCTGGCGCAAGAGTGGTTTAGCCGCCACCTGGGCTAACGCAAAGGTCCGAGGTTCCAGGTTCGAATTTCGAGGTTCGCTTTCAACGGAGAACGTTGGGCATAAACGTCCGCTATCATCGCCGATAGTCCGCAAGGGAGGGTCTGCGTGCAGGCACTGCCATCCTATATCCGTCTCCATGAAACCGGGGAACTGGCCATGCGAATCGATGCCGCCTGGGCAATACTCAGGGACTGCACACTCTGCCCCTGGCATTGCCACGTCAACCGCCTGGAGGGGAAGTTGGGGGTCTGCCGGGTCGGAAAACTCCCCATGGTATCCAGCTTCGGCCCCCACTTCGGCGAGGAGCGGCCCCTGGTCGGCCGGCACGGCAGCGGTACCATCTTCCTCACGTGGTGCAACCTACGCTGTGTGTTTTGCCAGAACTACGACATCAGCCACCTTGGCGCGGGAGAAGAGGTGACGGTGGAACAGCTGGGGGAAATGATGGTGTCCCTCTGGCGGCAGGGTTGCCATAATATCAATTTCGTCACCCCTACCCATCAGGTTGCGCAGATTCTGGCGGCTCTGCCGTATGCCGTCGAACAGGGGGTGAACGTCCCACTGGTCTACAATTGCGGCGGTTACGAGGAGCCGGCAACCTTGAGGCTCCTTGACGGCATCTTCGATATCTACATGCCCGATTTCAAATACGGTGACAGCGAAACCGCACAGCGGCTTTCCGGTGCGCCCGATTATGTGGAGACGGCTAAGACGGCGCTCAGAGAGATGCACCGGCAGGTGGGGACCCTTGTGCTCGATGAGCAGGGGATAGCCGTGCGGGGACTCCTTGTCCGGCACCTGGTCCTACCCGAGGGACTGGCCGGAACCCGCCGGGTAATGGGGTTTATCGCCCGCGAACTCACGCCGGACACCTATGTCAACATCATGGACCAGTACCGTCCCTGTTTCAAGGCCGGCGACCACCCTCCCCTGAACCGGCGGATCACCAGGCACGAGTTTGACGAGGCGGTGGCAATCGCCCAGGAAGAAGGTCTCCGGAGGCTGGACGGGATCACCGTGTGAGAGGGAAGATGCCCGGGACACACCTTGGCGCCGATGTTTATGACGGTGGCGGATGACCGGTGCAGTATGCCGGCAAACATCGACATCATCATGACCATCAGAAAGACCGCAAAGGTGATCCCGACCAGAAGGGCGGCAAACTTCCCCTTGTCGTTCACCAGGAGCTTGTAAGCGATTCTCAGAATTCCCTTCACTGCCGGTATCCTTTCCTCGCCGTCTGACGGCTAACGCACTTCTATTTCAATATCCATCAGATAACCCCATTCAACTCGTTAATTGCCAAATGGACCACACCGGCGCTTAAATCCAGGGCTTCTTCCTCATCGGAACTGAGAGAAGGTGAAAAGGTCGCCAGGATGCCTGTTCCGCCAACCAGGCGGGGAAGAGAGATAGTAACTTCCTCTTTTCCATTGGCAGGATAGAGGGGAGAACAGACGGTAAGGATAGCCCGCTGATCGTTCAGAATAATATCGACAATGTGCGCCAGAGCACTGCCGATCCCGTAATACGTGGCTCCCTTTCCTTCAATTATGTCATATGCGGCCCTGCGCACACTATGTTCGAATCTCTGCCGTATGCCCGGTTCGAGCCCACCCCCCCGCAACCGGCAAAAATCTTCCAGTGGCATGCCGCTTACCATTGCCTGTGACCAGACCAGCACTTCTGAATCGCCATGCTCACCCAGAACGTAGCCGTGGACATGCTGGGGGTCCACTCCGAGATGGCTCCCGAGAAGGGTACGAAAGCGCGCTGTATCGAGCATTGTACCGGAGCCGATCACCCTGCTTGGAGGAATCCCGTGTGCAGCAGCATAACGGGCCGCAAGATGCGTCATCACATCCACCGGATTGGTGGCTACGACCAGGATCGCGTCCGGGGCATGGTTCAGTATGGCAGGTACGACCTCCCGAAAAACTGCTGCGTTCCGCTGCAACAACTGGAGCCGGATTTCTCCTGCCTTCTGGTTAACCCCCGCAGCAATGATCACGGCTCGGCTGCCGGCCAAATCGGCATAATCGCCGGCAGTCACTGTCAGCGGATGGGCAAAGGGGACGGCATAATAAATGTCGTTTGCTTCCGCCGCGGAGCGCGTCTTATTCTTATCCACCAGGACAATCTCACGGCCGATCCCTGCCATAACCAATGCGTATGCCGCTGTGGCGCCGACAAATCCGCTTCCGACGATGCCTATTTTCAACTGTTCGCCCCCTTTTCGGCAGTTTCCAGCGTCTTTTCCATCTCCAAAACTCTGAGGGTGATCTTCAGGACCGAATCGGGATTGAGGGAGATGGAGTCGATCCCCTCCCGGACCAGAAACGCCGCAAACTCCGGGTAGTCGCTCGGGGCCTGGCCGCAGATACCGCTGTGGCGATGGTTTCTTTTAGCGCCTTCGATCACCTGAGCAATGAGCTTCATCACACCCGGGTCCCGTTCGTCGAAAACATGGGCGACCAGGGCCGAATCACGATCGACCCCGAGGGTGAGCTGGGTGAGGTCGTTGGACCCGATAGAAAAGCCGTCAAAGAGTCTGCTGAATTCGTCGATGAGGATGACGTTATTGGGGATCTCGCACATGACATAGACACGCAGCCCGTTTTCACCTTGCACAAGGCAGTTCTTCGCCATCTCGGCGAGGACCTTCTTCCCCTCACCCACCGTCCGACAGAACGGGATCATGGGGATGACATTGGCAAGCCCCATCTCTTCCCGCACCAACTTCAACGCACGGCACTCCAGGGCAAACCCGTCCCGGTAACGGTCGTCATAGTAACGGGAAGCACCACGGAAGCCGATCATCGGGTTATCCTCCACCGGCTCGAACGCCCTTCCGCCGATTAGACTGGCGTACTCGTTGGTCTTGAAGTCGCTCAGGCGAACAACGACCGGTTTGGGATAGAAGGCGGCGGCAATGGTGCCGATCCCCTCGGCTAACTGTTCGACGAAGTAGCCCTCCATGTCCTTATAGCCAAAGGTGAGGCGCTCGATTTCCTTCCGCTCATCCTCGTCCACCACCCGTTCGGGGTGGACGAGCGCCATGGGGTGGATCTTGATGTAGTTGGTGATGATGAACTCCATCCTGGCCAGCCCCACCCCGTCGTTTGGGATCTTGGAGAGGGAGAAGGCCTCGTCGGGGTTGCCGAGGTTCATCATGATTTTTGTGCGCGGCCGGGCAAGGTCAGCAAGGGGCACCCGTTCCACCCGGAAAGGGAGGAGGCCGGCGTAGACCCTGCCAATTTCCCCTTCCGCACAGCTTACGGTGACCTGCTGGCCGCTCCTGATCTTTTCCGTAGCGCCGTTTGTCCCAACGATGGAAGGGATGCCCAATTCCCGGCTGACAATGGCCGCGTGGCAGGTCCGCCCTCCCCGGTTGGTGATCACCGCCACCGCTTTCTTCATGACCGGTTCCCAGTCCGGGGTAGTAGTATCGGCCAGGAGAATTTCCCCCTGCCTGAACTCGGACAATCGATGCACGTCGGTAACGACGCGGGCAGGGCCCGCCGCGATCTTCTCACCGACGCTCGTCCCTTCGGCCAGGATATTTCCCCTTTCCTCCAAATGGTATATCTCGAGGAAATCAAGGGCCTTCTGCGACTGGACCGTTTCCGGCCGGGCCTGGACGATGAAGAGCTCCCCGCTTCGCCCGTCCTTGGCCCATTCGATATCCATGGGCATGTCTCTGCCGGCTTTTTTCGAGTAATGCTCCTCAATGATCATCCCGTAGCGGGCCAACTCCAGGATCTCGTCGGCAGTGAGGCAGAAGCGCCTGCGCTCTGCCTCCGGCACCTCCACATTCCGGGTGAGGATCTTCGAAGTGCCGCTGCCGTAAACCATCTTTACCTTCTTCCCGCCGAGCTTTTTGCGGATGATGGGACGGTGCCCTTTACTGAGGGTCGGTTTGAAGACGAAGAACTCATCCGGGTTTACCGTCCCCTGTACAATATTCTCTCCAAGCCCGTAAGAGCCGTTGATGAGGACCACATCCCGAAAGCCGGTCTCCGTGTCGATAGTGAACATGACCCCGCTCGCCGCCAAATCGGAGCGGACCATCTTCATTACCCCGACTGACAGGGCAACCCGGAAATGGTCGAACCCCTGGTCGATCCGGTAGGAGATGGCCCGGTCGGTGAAGAGGGAGGCGAAGCAGCGGCGACAGGCATCGATGAGTTGGGCTGCGCCCCGGATGTTGAGGTAGGTCTCCTGCTGCCCGGCAAAGGAGGCGGTGGGGAGATCCTCGGCGGTGGCGCTGCTGCGGACCGCGACGTCGGTGTTCTCCCCATATTCCTCACACAGGTGGCGATAAGCGGCAATAATCTCCGCCACCAGCTCTTCCGGGAGGGGCGCCTGGTAAATCAGCTCGCGGAGCCGATGGCCCCGCTTGGCGAAGTCATCCAGGTCGTTCTTGTCGATTCCGGCAAGGTTCATCTCCATCTCCGGGAGTATCCCGCGGGATTTGACCAGGTATCGGTACGCCTCGGCGGTCACGGCAAAGCCGTTGGGAATCTTTACCCCGTAAGGGGTGAGTTCCCGATACATCTCGCCGAGCGAGGCGTTCTTCCCTCCCACCAGCGGAACGTCGCCAATGGAGAGCTCGTCGAACCACCTGATGTAATGAGGTTTTTCTCCCATGATCTTCTCCTTGTTAAGGATTGGGCCGTTTCCCGCCTTTGACGAATCACGCGTTACACCATTCTTAACTACTTCCCATCCGGAATTTCAGGATGGACCTAACTAAGTATATCCCGATATTGTGAATGAGAAAGAATGGGTAATGAAAGTTTGCGGAGATTGGCTATAATAAATAACAACCTGAATTCGTCAGTTGCCGTGAGCCCTCTTTCGCTCAGACGGTCTCCCGGCAACTGCCGTATCTAGGATCAAATACATTGTATATGGCCGGGCAGTAATTCATGGAAGGAACATCCGGATGACGCTGAAAGGGTATTTCACCCTCATACTGCTGGCGGGCATGATAACCTCTGCGCCTTTCGCAGTAAGGCCGGTAAGGGGGAAAACCATGGAAACGAAAGACGCTCTGTGGCATGAAACAGGTATCGTGCACCTCCCCCCACCCCGCTTTGAAAGCGGAACCTCCGTCGAAAAGGCGCTCCTCAGCAGACGGTCGGTCCGCGAGTACCGGGACGAGCCGCTCACCTTGGCCGAGATTGGCCAGCTCCTCTGGGCAGCCCAGGGGGTGACTGCGCCGGGAGGGTTCAGAACGGCCCTGTCGGCGGGCGCACTCTATCCGCTGGAACTCTATGTCGTTGCCGGAAATGTCAGGGATCTTGCCCCCGGTATTTACCGTTACCGTCCGCAAACCCACACATTGACGCCGGTACTCCCCGGCGACAGGCGCGGCGAACTCTGCGCTGCCGCACTGAACCAGGCGGCGATACGGAAGGCACCGGCGTCTCTCGTCTTCTCCGCCGTCTTTGCACGGACAACCGGCAAGTACGGGGAGCGGGGACTCCGCTATGTCTACATGGATCATGGCCATGCGGCGGAAAATGTTTACCTGCAGGCGGTTTCTCTTCATCTCGGGACCGTGGTTATCGGCGCTTTTGCCGATGCTGCCGTAAAAAGGATTATGTCCATGCCACCCGAAGAAGAACCACTTTCCATCATGCCGGTCGGTAGGATAAGAGGCGATGCCTCGGGAGTTTAACCGCCAGGACAAGGAGGGCGCGCACATGGGAGTTTTACAGCGGTTCGGGGAAATGTACCGGAAGTGGAGAAGGGGAGCGATCCCCTCGGAGATTTGCGAGGTGTGCGGGGAAGAACTGGAGATCGACCCTGAGAGCGGCGAGGGGCATTGCCCGGTCTGTGAAAATCCAGAGCGGTAAGAAGTACCAAAAGGGCCGCACAGAGGAGGATCCGCGTGGTGGCCGCCCTCTGCACCTTACCTGCTAGCATTGGCGAGACAGCGAAATGGAAAGATTGCTCGATGTAAGAGATTTGACAGTCAGTGTCGGGGAGAAGCGGATACTGCGAGATGTCAATCTTCAGATCGCCAAGGGGGAGACAGTTGTGCTCTTCGGCCCGAACGGCTGCGGCAAAACCTCCCTGCTCAAGGCGATCATGGGGGGGCTGGAATACCGGGTTGAATCCGGCAACATACGCTTCAAAGGCAAAGATGTTACGGGGCTTGCCATAGATGAGCGGGCCCGGCTCGGGATCGGGATGGCCTATCAGCGCCCCCCTGCGGTACGGGGGGTAAAGCTCGGGGAGATACTCCGCTTCTGTCTGGAGAAACGGCGAGGCAACGCGGAGGAAGAGCTCAGCGGTCTTGCCCGGAAACTGAACCTGCTCGATTTCCTGGAAAGGGACATAAACCTCGGTTTTTCCGGGGGGGAGATCAAGCGCTCCGAGCTGCTGCAGCTCATCGGCCAGAGCCCCGCGTTCATCATGCTCGATGAACCGGACTCGGGGGTGGACCTGGTCAACATCCACCTCGTCGGCCAGGCGATCAACGAACTCCTCGAAAAAGACAAGGCGGCGGCGAAGAGGGGCACGGCAGGGCTGATCGTCACCCACTCGGGATACATCCTGGATTACGTGAACGCCGACCGGGCATTCGTCATGCTCGACGGCACGGTCTACTGCTCGGGAAATCCACGGGACCTCCTCGAGGATATCCGGACGAAAGGTTATGAGGGGTGTGTGCAATGTCGCGGACAGATATGAAAAAGAAGGCAGAAGACGCGGCCGGCAAGCCGGCTCCGTTTGGCCCTGACCTTGACCTTGGGGCCTATTCCGCGAAGACGGCGGAACACGGAAAGGTTGCCAGCCTTAAAGAGCTCCATGCCGAGGTGGGGGAGCGGGCACTGAGCGTCGGCATCGATGCCGGAGAGGAATGCCGGCAGGGGTCCTTTTTCCAGATGGACCACTCGGTCGTGTTCTCGGCAGCCTATCAGAGCGGCCTCGAGGTGATGGATATCACCGCGGCCCTGGAAAAGTACGACTGGCTCAAGGAGCACTGGTGGAAGGCCCTGACGGCGGATGTGGATAAATACACTGCCCAGGCAGAGCTGAAACCACACCACGGCTATTTCCTGCGGGCACTTCCCGGCGCAAAGGCGGAATTCCCGCTTCAGGCGTGCCTGTACATGACGCAGGAAGGTCTTGCCCAGAATGTCCACAATATCGTCATCGCCGAAGAAGGGTCGGAGCTCCACATCATCACCGGGTGCACCGTGGCTCCCCGCGTGCGGTCGGGGCTCCACATCGGCATCTCGGAGTTTTACGTCAGGAAAAACGCCCGGCTCACCTTCACCATGATCCATAACTGGGCGCCGGACGTTGCCGTGCGGCCGAGGAGCGCCGCAATAGTCGAGGAAAACGGGGTATTTCTCAGTAACTACATCTGCATGAAGCCGGTAAAAACCCTCCAGGCGTATCCTACCGCCTACTGTGTGGGCGAAAACGCCACCGCCCGCTTCAATTCCATCCTCCTCGCCCCGGAGGGGTCGAACATCGACGTGGGTGCGCGGGTTTTCCTGCGGGCGAAGGGGAGCAGGGCTGAAGCCATCTCCAAGGCGATTACCACCGGTGGTAACGTGGTCGCGCGGGGACATTTCATTGGCGAGGCCGAGGGGGTCAAGGCGCACATGGAGTGCCGTGGGCTTATTCTGTCCGATAAGGGGAAGATCCACGCCATTCCTGAATTAGAGGGGAGCGTCAAGGACGTGGAGATGACCCATGAAGCGGCAGTGGGGAAGATCGCGCCGGAGGAGATCGAGTATCTCATGGCCCGGGGGCTGACCAGTGAAGAGGCGACGGCGGCCATTGTCCGCGGATTTCTCAATATCGAGATGAAGGGGCTGCCGGAGAGCATCAACGACGAGATAAAGAAGGCGCTCAGGATGGAGGAGACAGAGGGAGGGTTGTGAACGCACGGAGGTGAGACGGGATCAAGATAATCGACGATTGCTCTTTCGGCCGAATCAAAGTGGAGGGAAAGGACGGCCTTCATGGAAGCCTGTCAACCTTCTTCCGGCGGCTCAACCACGCAGAGCGGATCGCCGGCAGCCACCGGCACCCCTTCTTTGGCGGCAACAGAGGTAACGGTACCGTCAATGGGGGACTTGATCTCGTTCTCCATCTTCATGGCCTCCAGGATCAGGAGGACCTCCCCTGCCGTCACCCGGTCCCCTTCCTTCACCAGTAGCTTCCAGACATTGCCCGCCATGGGGGACTTCATGTCCTGTCGGCCGGAAACGCCGATGGCCAGCTTGGCGGCCAGTTTTTTCTTCTTCTCTTCCACCACCTCGACTTCGAAGTGGTCCCCCAGAATGCCGACCCCGTAAACATCACTCCCTTCCGGAGCGTCCACGTCCACCTCGTACGATTTCCCGCCGATGATCAGTGAGTAGAGGTTCTTCTGGGGCTCCAGGAAGTCCACCTCGTACTCCCTCTCCCCCAGCACCACCCTGTAAAAGTTCGGACGGACCTCTTCGACCCTCGTCTTTATCTCTTCGCCCTTATAGGTTGTTATGTATGGCATATGCAAGAGCTCCTCTTGATAATGTATTCTATCTCTTCACCCTGCCGCTCAGCTTCCAGGGTGAGATGGCCTGGGCCTGTTCGGCGCCGCCGAGGATTCTCTGCGCCCTGGCCTTATCGCGCCGGTAGGTCTTGATGGCCGCAGCGACCAGCGCGACGTCTTCATAGGGCTTTTCACGGGCCTCGTCTTCCATGACGAACTGTTTGTCGATGAAGTTGGTGTCGAAGTCCCCCTTGATGAAGTGCTCGTTTTTCATCACCCTCACGTGAAACGGGATGGTGGTTTTAATACCTTTAACCACGTATTCGGAGAGGGCGCGCAGGGTGCGGGCGATGCATTTCTCCCGGTCGCCACCCCATACTACCAGCTTGGAGAGAATCGGATCGTAGTAAATGGGAACATCCAGCCCTTCGTACATGCCGGTCTCGTCACGCACCCAGGGGCCGCCCGGGACACGCAGGGTCGTGATCCTGCCGGGGGTCGGGAGGAATTTGTTGTTCGGGTCCTCGGCATAAATGCGGCACTCAATGGCGTGGCCGCGGATCTTAATATCTTCCTGCTTGTAGGAAAGCGGCATGCCTGCTGCAATCCTGATCATCTCCTTGCAGAGGTCGATGCCGAGCACCATCTCGGTCACCGGATGCTCCACCTGGAGGCGGGTGTTCATCTCCAGAAAGAAGAACTCCCTGGTCCTGCCGGAAACGATGAATTCCACGGTACCGACCGAATCATAATTGACCGTACGGGCGGCGTTCACCGCAGCCTCCCCCATCCGGCGGCGCATGTCATCGTCCACTATGACCGACGGCGCCTCCTCGATGACCTTCTGGTGGCGCCGCTGGATGGAGCACTCGCGCTCCATGCAGTAAATGATGTTGCCGTGCTTGTCACCGACCACCTGGATCTCCACATGGCGCGGATTTTCCACGTAGCGCTCCATATAGACGGCGTCGTCGCCGAAGGAGTGCAGCGCCTCCGACTTGGCGGAACGGTAGGCAGAGGCCACGTCTTCCATTCCGGAGACCATCCGCATCCCCTTGCCGCCGCCGCCTGAAGCCGCCTTCATCATAAGCGGAAAACCGATCTTTTCCGCCCACTCAATGGCGTGCTGCTCGGAGGTGAGGTTCTCCTTCATGCCGGGGACAAGGGGGACCCCCATCTCGGCGACGGCAACCCGCGACGTTGTCTTGTTCCCCATAATCCTGATGGCGTAAGGGTTGGGGCCAATGAAGGTGATTCCCTCCTTTTCGCAGCGCTCGGCAAAGACGGGGTTTTCCGCGAGGAAACCGTAGCCGGGGTGGATGGCGTCTGCGCCGGACTTCTTGGCCACCTCGATGATCCTGTCCATGACGAGATACGACTGGCTGCTGGGTGGAGGGCCGATGCAGTAAGCCTCGTCCGCCACCCGGACGTGGAGGGCTGCGCGGTCAGCCTCGGAATAGACTGCAACTGTCGCGATTTCAAGCTCTTTACAGGCGCGGATGGCCCTGACGGCTATCTCACCCCTGTTGGCTATAAGGACTTTTTTGAACATACGCTCAGCTCCTTTGAGAATATTTAAAATCGGGACCGGTAACCGGGGACCCGGAACCAGGAAGATCTTGCCGTTCCCTGATCCCCAGTCCCTGATCCCCGCCTTTCACAACGGGATGTTGCCGTGCTTTCGCGGCGGATTGCTGTCCCGCTTGTTCTTGGACATCTCCAGCGCGCGGATCAGTTTCGGTCTGGTCTGGACCGGATCGATCACCTCGTCGATATAGCCAAGCTCGGCGGCATTGTAAGGGTTGGCGAATTTCTCGCGGTAATCGGCCACCAGCGCCTTCCTGGTCTCCTCGGGGTTCTCGGCCTGGGCCATTTCTCCCCGGTGTATGATGTTGACCGCCCCCTCCGGCCCCATGACCGCGATCTCTGCGGTCGGGAAGGCCATGTTGTAATCGCCGCGGATATGCTTGGAGTTCATCACGCAGTAAGCGCCGCCGTAAGCCTTGCGGGTGATGACGGTAATCTTCGGCACCGTTGCCTCAGCCAGGGCATAGAGGAGCTTGGCTCCATGCTTGATGATCCCCCCCAGCTCCTGGTTGACGCCGGGGAGAAAGCCGGGGACGTCTTCAAAAATGATGAGTGGAATGTTGAAGGCGTCGCAGAAGCGGGTAAAGCGCGCCCCCTTCAGGGACGAGTCCACGTCCAGGGCGCCGGCCAGGAAGCTCGGCTGGTTGGCGACGATCCCTACGGAACGGCCGTTCAGGCGGGCAAAGCCGACGACGATATTCTTGGCGTAGTGCTCCTGCACCTCCAGGAAGTGGCTGTCGTCCACCACCGCCTTGATCACCTCCTTCATGTCGTAAGGGATATTCGGGTTGTCGGGGACGAGGTTCTTCAGGGAACCGTCACAGCGGTTGGGATCGTCGGTACAGGCCTTGAGCGGCGGGTCTTCCTGGTTGTTGAGGGGGATGAACGAGAACAGCTCCCGCATCCTCAAGAGACACTCCTCGTCGTCGGAGCAGGCGAAGTGGGCGCAGCCGGAGACGGAGTTGTGGGTCATGGCGCCCCCCAGTTTCTCCTTGGTCACCTCCTCGTGGGTGACGGTCTTGATGACCTCGGGGCCGGTGATGAACATGTAGGAGGTGTCCTTTACCATGAATACGAAGTCGGTAATGGCCGGGGAATAGACCGCGCCGCCGGCGCAGGGTCCCATGATCGCCGAAAGCTGGGGAACTACGCCGGAGGAGAGGACGTTTCTCAGGAAGATGTCGGCGTAGCCGGCCAGCGACTCGACCCCTTCCTGGATACGGGCGCCGCCGGAATCGTTGAGGCCGATGACCGGCGCCCCGTTCTTCATGGCCATATCCATGATCTTCACGATCTTTTCCGCGTACGCCTTGGAAAGGGAGCCGCCGAACACAGTGAAATCCTGGGCAAACACATAGACGAGGCGGCCGTCGATGGTGGCGTAGCCGGTGACCACCCCATCGCCGAGGATCTTCTGTTTCTCCATGCCGAAGTAGTGACAGCGATGGACCACAAACTTGTCGACCTCGGTAAAGCTCCCTTCGTCAGTGAGAATATCGATCCGTTCCCGGGCGGTCAACCTGCCGGACTTGTGGTGCTTCTCGATCCTCCCCAGGCCTCCGCCAAGCTCCGCCTCCTCGTTCTTCTTCTTCAACAGCGCCAGTTTTTCCTCAATGCTCATTACAGATCCTCCTCTTATTTATTGAAAACAAAGACCGTGCTTCAAGGAGTGGTCAGAGAGAGAATAAAGAGAGAAGGTGAATTCTATAGTCATGCAAGAAGCTCAACGTGGTGCACTTGTAACTTGAATTCACCTGGTGGCTCCATTTCGGTTCCTCCGCCGTCTCTAAGCCTCATCCGAAGAAACCCGACAGTTTGGCTGCCTTCTCGCCTCTCTTTCTTCTTTCTGGTCCGTGGTACCCGCCACCCTTTCCCCGTACGGGGTCATTCTTGATATCGACCCATCCGTTTGAACGGCGAAATGCCACAATGCGCCCTTTGGCTATCAGTTCGTCGAGACGCTGATCCTTGACCGTGCCGCTTGAGTTGGCAGTATAAAGTACCGGTATCATCATCGTATTGCCCTCCCTGGCTGTTGTTAATAAAAACAAGGGTAAAATGTTTTCCCAATTTAAAGTATAAACAAGAACGCCGGCCTCGCAAGGTATTCGCGTCTACCGGAGCAGTTTCACCGGGATCGACTTTATTGTCTCTCTGGGAAGAGAACTGTTTGAGATCAGGGGAAATGTCAGGGATGTCCCGGCCCGGAGATCAGTCCCTTACCCAACCCGCACGGAAAGATATCTAAGCAGCCCCGCCAGAGTGAAAACACTTTCGTAGTCTTCCTCCGGTATTTCCACCCCGATCGCTTCATCAATGCCGATGAGGAACTGGAGGAAATCGTAGGAGTCTATGTCGAGCGCCTCGCGGATGTTTTCATCGGGGCGGAGGGAGGCTGGGTCGGCTTCGGGGGCGACCTGACGAAGCCCCCTGAAGATGATTTCCTTGGGGTAGAGAAAAGGGGACAGGCTACTTTTATGAGCCGTAAAGCATGCCACGAGTGACTAGAGGCCTGGCAGACGGGATGATTTATCACGTAATCAACCGTGGTAACTGCCGCCAGGAGGTATTTCACAAAGATGCTGATTTTCTGGCCTTTGTCGGTCTATTGGGAGAGGCAAAGGAGAAGCATCCTGTGAAGCTGATGGGCTATTGTCTCATGCCCAATCACTTCCATCTGCTTCTTTCTCCCGAAAAGGCCGATGACTTGAGCAAATTCATGCAATGGTTCATGACCAGCCATGTGCGACGGTATCACCGTCATTACCGGACGAGCGGCCACGTGTGGCAAGGAAGGTACAAGAGCTTCATCGTCGAGAAGGATCGGCACCTCCTGACGGTCGCCAGGTATATCGAAGCAAACCCAATCAGGGTAAACCTCGTTCAATCGGCGCATGAATGGCGCTGGTCGTCGCACGGTGAACGGTTGGATATCTGCGCCAGACAACTGGTGGATGAACTGCCGATCGAACTGCCGGTGAAGTGGACGGAGTATGTAAATACACCTTTGACGGAAAGTGAAATGGAAAGAATGCAGCAAAGCGTGAACAGAGGCGCGCCATTCGGGAGTATACCATGGCAAATGACCATCTGCGAGAATCTTGGGCTCGAATCAACCGTCAGGGCGAAGGGAAGACCGAGAAAGTGGGGACAGGAAAAGTAGCCTGTCCCTTAGTCTGTCCCCTTTTTACTCCTCTGGCTGGCGTGCCCCAAAAGCTTCTGAATGACCCGGATGTCGTAATGGCCTGCAGATGACATTCGGGTAAGCAGCATGGAAAACTCCTTTGACTTCATTCATGAACGGCAGTATATTTCGGCTGACCTCGAAAACCTAAAAAGCCGTAATGGAATATATATCTCTAAACTCTCAACAGCTGCTTCGGCATGTTATACTGTGACTATTTATTATATACTCCAGATAGTTACGTCAATGCTAAAATTTATGTGAAAAATGGGTGGTTGAGTAGGGGCTCATCAATAAAGTGTTATGCATACGACTATAGAGGTCCACATGCTCAAAATATTGGTTGTTTTTTCTTGGGACGACGACATAAGCGAGAAACGTTATCGACGAATACGTCGAGTACTCCGGGGCGCTCCGTTTCTTTTCGAGCAATGTTTCGCTACGCCTTCTCCTGAGGCCAATACCGATGCCGAAACAATTATAGCGAGGGTTTCGCGTGCAATTGAGACATACCACCCTGATGTCTTGTTAATTCACACCGGTGCGGCGTATGACCGTGGCCCTGAGGAATATGTAAAGGCAGTTTCACAAATTCATGAGAAGTATCCTCGTATCCGACTTGGTCTCGAGCGATGTTTTGCTGAACAACAGTTGGTACAACTCGGCCTTTTCGAGGAATCCTCGGAAATGCATTCTATTGAGCAGGCCATCTTCATCTAGAAGGGCGGTGCTTTATATGGATCTTTCAGCGACAATAATCGCGGTGTTCACCTCGGCAGGTGTTTCAACTGCAACTACATTCCTGTTTCAAGCATATTTCTCGAAGCGAATTGAACATGGATTTGCGCGAAAACTTGAAGAGTATAAAACTGACCTTGCAGTTCGATTGCACGCGGAGCATGGGATTGCAACTCGCCGACTTGAGGCTTATCCCAAGATTGTCGAATTGTGTTATCGCACACGCAATATGGCCCGCGACTTAATTGCCGGAGCACAGCACTCTACCGCACTGCTACATGAACTGGGAGTCCGTGCCCGAGAACTCGAGGAATATGTGTTTCGGTTTCGAATTGATCTAGAAGCTGATCACATGTTTTTGATGGTTCATCGTCACAAGAACTTAGTCCTTCATTTCTTTCGCGTCGCGTCGGAGCCAGTTCTGGAAGAGTCCGAAGAAGACCGAGTCGATGATCTGCTGTGTTCATACACTGATATTGATGAAAGTTATGCACAGGTAGTCAATCTCCTCTCTGGGGTCGGAGTTTATCATCAGCACTAAGACGCCTAATCGGGTAAGGGGGGCTTTTCTCCCCCCCTCCCCACACCACCGGCATGCGAGTCCGCACTAGGCGGTTCAGCAGAGTGGCCGGGCCTTAACCGGGCCATGGATCTTCACCCACAGTTCTTTGACAGATACGAGTCCTTGATCCTTCAGACACTTGTTGGTCATACCGGTATGAGCGGCCAGCCTGCGGGACATGGCCCACGGACCGCTATCACCGGAAGAAGTACGAGAAAAGAACGGAGCCGTAATCTTCCCGCTCCGGCTGGCCATTAAATTCCCTCCCCCACATCACGTAGGAGAAGGTCGTCTGGAACCACCGCGTCCAGAGCGAAGCGCCAAACTCGGCCGCCGGCAGGAACAGCCGTTTGTCCACGCTTTGGCTCTGCGCGATGGTGTTGCCGTCGAGAGTGAGATTCCTTGCGACCAGGTTCGCGGCCCCCCCTGCAAAGGCATAGAATCCCCATGCGTGGTGCGTTTTCTCATCCTGCGGAAACGGCAGATAGCTGATCCCGCGCAGTACCGTGCTCCCGAAGTCATCCGGCAGATGATAGCCGACACGGCACTGCACCTCGGCCTGGGCCTGAATCAGATAGTTGCCCAGAAATGCCCCGCCCATGGGGATCAGCTCGACGCCGACCGCCGCATCACGGGGGGTGAGGGGATACTTGTAGCGGTACTCATAGAGCAGATTAACGACCGGCTCGTTCTTGAGCTGATGGGTCCACCCGTTGGGGAGGTTGTAACCTAATGCCTCATGGGTGAACTTCTGTATCCCTTCGGAATACGAGGCATGACCGATGACACCGGCCATGAGTTTCAGGCTGTGCAGGCTTTCCTCCCGTTGCAGATGGGTTGTGAAGCCCAGGTAGAGCAAGCCCGCATAGGGACGGTCGTTCGGGTCCGGGTTGCTCCGCTTGAGGTCGGATGGGGTAAACTGGAGCTGCGTCAGCTCGTACGCGGCAAACCGCTTCCCATCAGCCTCGCCCCCGAGGTCCCACAACCCGCCGAGCACTCCTCTCCCCGTTCGGGTCAGAGCCAGAGATATCCCGTTCGTGTAATTCGCATCGGTCTTGCCAAACGCGTCATTCTCCCAGCGGACCGAGAAGGCGCTTCGTATCGGCTCAGCTTGTTGCTCAGCCGCAAACGACGGTGTTGCCGAAATACACAGCAGCACGATAAGACCTGGTATGAGCCTCCCCTCAATAACACACCTCCACTTCCAACAGCCCCGACAGATTATAAACCTGGACTCCATATCGACAGTAATAATAACAAATTTGGCGCGTTATTTTGATAAATATTCTAATGATAAATGAGGAGCTTCAACTTAGGGCATGTCGATGTGTTACTACAGGTGGATTGCGATAGCAAAGTGAAGAGTTTTTCCTTTTTGGAAACAGTAACGCCCCGCCTCTGAACGGAAGCGGGGCGTTTCGCGTGTATGAGCCGACGTCGCGTCGCCCGGATTGGGCGGAGGCTCTCCGCGGCACAGCAAAAGGCTCCAGATGCAAGGCGCACCGGAGGACGGGGCGCGAGGCGTAGCAGCGCTACGTTGAGCGTCACGTCCGAGGAGCAACGCCGCAGATGGACCTTTGGCGAAGCCGCTAAGCCAGGACGATGACCAGGTCCTCCTTCTCCACCTTATCCCCCTCCTTGAACTTGACCTCGGCGATCCTGCCGTCCTCCTTGGCCTTGATGTTGGTCTCCATCTTCATCGCCTCGGTCACCAGGAGAATATCGCCCGCCTTCACCTCGTCCCCAGACTTGACGTTCATCTTCAACACCTTCCCCGGCATGGGAGCACCGATATGGCAAGGGTTGGCCTTATCCGCCTTTTCACGCACCACCTCCTCGGTCACCACCGACTGATCGCGAACCGTTACCTGCCGCTGTTCTCCATTCAGTTCGAAAAAGATATGCCTGGAGCCGTCAGGGTGGATGCGGCCGACAGCGGAGAGTTTGATGATAAAGGTCTTGCCCGGCTCGATGTCGAATAAGGTCTCCTGTCCCGGCTCAAGGCCGTAAAAGAAGATCGGGGTCGGAATCACCGAGGTGTCGGAGTGGTCCTGGCGGTGTTTGTCAAACTCGGGGTAAACATGGGGATAGAGGATGTACGACATGAGGCTCTTGTCGTCCACGGGGTGCCCCACCTTGTTCTCCAACTTGAGGCGCTCTTCCTCGAAATCCACCGGCTCCAGCAGCTCTCCGGGACGGCAGGTAATCGGCTCCTCGTCTTTGAGGATGACCCGCTGCAACTCTTCCGGAAACCCCTGGTAAGGCTGGCCGATCATCCCCTTGAAGAAACCGACCACCGACTCGGGAAAGGCAAGCTCATCCCCTTTGGTGAACACATCATCCACATCCAGATTGTTCTTGACGAGAAACATTGCCATGTCCCCCACCACCTTGGATGAAGGGGTCACCTTGACGATATCCCCGAACAGGAGGTTCACCTTGTGATACATCTCCTTGCACTCTTCCCACCGGTCCAGGAGCCCGAGACCCGCCACCTGCGGCTTGTAGTTGGAATACTGACCGCCGGGGATCTCATGATGATAGACCTCTGCCGTGCCGCTTTTGAGGCCGGACTCAAAGGGTGCGTAGTAATCGCGGACCGTCTCCCAGTAGTTGGCAAGCCTTTGCAGCCCCTCCTCGTTCACCCGCGGGTCCCACTCCGTCCCCTTAAGGGCCGCAACCAGGGCATTCAGGTTTGGCTGGGCGGTCAGGCCCGATATGGAAGATAGGGCCGCATCAACGATATCCACCCCGGCCTGGCAGGCCATGAGGAGCGCAGCGCCGCCGTTGCTGGAGGTGTCATGGGTATGGAGGTGGACCGGAATGCCGATCTCCTCCTTTAGTGCCTTCACCAGCTTGTATGCGGCAAAGGGCTTGAGGAGCCCCGCCATATCCTTGATGGCCAGGATATGGGCGCCCATCTTTTCCAACTCCTTGGCCATGGAGATATAGTACTCCAGGGGATATTTGTCTCTCGAAGGATCGGTAATGTCACCGGTATAACAGATGGCGGCCTCGCAGATCTTTCCCTGCTTCCGTACCGCCTCCATGGCCACCTTCATCCCCCTGGTCCAGTTGAGGGAGTCGAACACGCGGAATATATCGATGCCGGAGGCGGCCGCCTCCTCTACGAAGCGTTCCACCACGTTGTCCGGATAGTTGGTGTAGCCGACCGCGTTTGAGCCCCGCAGCAGCATCTGAAACAGCACATTGGGTATGGCTTCAGACAATTTGTGCAGCCTTTGCCAGGGACATTCCTTGAGAAAACGCATGGAAACGTCGAATGTGGCCCCGCCCCACATCTCCAGAGAAAAAAGGTCGGCAGCCAGATACGAGGTCGGTTCCGCAATCTTCAGCAGGTCGTAGGTCCGCACCCTGGTGGCGAGGAGCGACTGGTGGGCGTCACGCATGGTCGTATCGGTGATGAGAAGCCGTTTCTGTTCCAGTATCCATTTGGAAAACCCGTCGGCTCCCTTCTCCATGAAGATGTCGCGGGTTCCTGCCGGACGCTGCCTGGTATAGTCCACCTCGGGCACCACGGCCTCCATGAGTTCCGCGGACTTGAGCGGTCTCGCCGTACCGGGGGAGCCGTTGACGATCACGTCCCCCAGGAAGCTCAGGATCTTGGTGGCCCGGTCCTTTTTCATGGGGATGCGCAAAAGCTCCGGATGTTTTTCGATGAAGGAAGTATCGCACTTCCCTTCCAGGAAGAGCGGATGGGTAACGACATTTTCCAGAAAGGCGATGTTGGTCTTCACCCCGCGGATACGGAATTCCTGGAGCGAACGATTCATGACGCGCGCCGCTTCCTGCAGTGTCAATCCCCAGGCGCTCACCTTGACCAGGAGGGAGTCGTAGTGAGGGGTAATGATCGATCCGGTAAAGGCGTTGCCTGCGTCGAGACGGACACCGAACCCTGCTGCGGAACGGTAAACCTTGAGGGTGCCGAAGTCCGGCGCAAAGTTGTTGGTCGGGTCCTCAGTGGTGATCCTGCACTGGACGGCGTATCCCCACATTTTGATGGCTTCCTGGTTCGGGATGTTGATCTCAGGGTCGGAGAGCTTGTGCCCTTCAGCCACCAGTATCTGGGCCTGCACCAGGTTACGGCCGGTGATCATTTCGGTAACCGTGTGCTCTACCTGGATGCGGGGGTTCATCTCGATGAAATAGTAGTTCCCTTCCTGGTCCAGCAGGAATTCCACCGTGCCGGCATTGCGGTAGTTGACTTCCCGGGCGATCTTGATGGCGGCGGAGCAGAGCTCTTCCCTCATTTCGGCGGTGAGGCAGAGCGCCGGGGCAAATTCCACCACCTTCTGATGGCGGCGCTGAATGGAACAATCCCGGTCGAAAAAGTGTACCAGGTTGCCGTGACTATCCCCCAGCACCTGCACTTCGATATGCTTGGGATTTTCGATGTAGCGCTCCAGGAAGACAGCCGGATTGCCGAATGCGGCCTGTGCCTCGCTTCTGGCGCTTGCCAGCCCTTCCACCAGTTCCTTGCGGTTGGTGGCCACCCGCATGCCCCGCCCACCGCCTCCTGCGGCCGCCTTGATGATGATGGGGTAGCTGTGCTGCTTCGCAAAGATCAGAGCCTCTTCCTCATGCTCAATGGGCTCCTCGGTACCGGGGACCACCGGCACCCCGGCTGCCATGGCCACTTTGCGAGCTGCAACCTTGTCCCCCAAGCGCCGTTGCATCTCGGCGGTCGGGCCGATGAAAGCGATCCCGGCCGCCTCGCATTTTTCGGCAAATTCCGCGTTTTCCGCCAGGAATCCGTAGCCGGGATGAATGGCGTCCACATCCTTTTTAATGGCCAGGGCGATAATCTCGTCAATCCCCAGATAAGCGTCAATGGGGCTTTTCCCACGACCTATAAGATAGGCCTCGTCAGCCTTGTAACGGTGCAGCGACAGCTTATCCTCTTCGGAATAGATGGCAAGGTCACTGATGCCAAGCTCGGTACAGGCGCGGAATATGCGGATTGCGATCTCACCGCGATTTGCAGCCATTATCTTTCTGAATTTTCTTGCAGCCATGCAACATCTCCCAAACCGTGGATTTTAAGCAAAACAAAACACTTACAACTACATTAAAACTTTAGTCTAGCTAAAATTATTTCGTTATTTTATATAGTTATGCCGCCTGAACAGCAGGTCAATAAAAACAGATTCAAAATATAAAGTCAAGAATGAAATTATGTTATATTTAATAAAACTTTTATGTATACAAAGTGCGGATATGGTTTGTATTGAGAAAATCTGAAAAGGTGTTATCATAAACGAAAAATTTCAAAAGGAGACAGTTGAATGAATATTGTCAAGAAGCTCATTTCCCTCTCCCTTCTCTCCACCTTCGCATTATTGACCCTACACGGAGGAATCGCATTCAGCGAAGAGAAGAAAGAAACTCAACCCAAGCAGGAAGCGGCTGCAAAAACCTCCCCCAGCGACCCGCTTGCCGTGGTGAACGGTGCTGCCATCACCCGCGCTGAAGTGGCACGGGCAGTGAAAGTATTGCTTTCCCAGAACCGGATAACCCAGCAGGTCACTCCCGACCAGATGAAGCAGGCGGAAGAAGCCGCCCTGGAGCAGCTCATCTCGGCTGAAATCCTCTACCAGGCGGGGCTCAAGCTTGAAATAAAGGACTTGGACAAGCAGGTGGAGGAAAAGATCACCCAGGGCAAAGCAAGATTCCCCTCAACGGAAGAATATGAAAAAGCGCTCAAGACCGCCGACCTTACCGAGAAGGAACTGAAGGAGCTTACCCGCAAGGATATCATAGTCGGGAATGTGGTGGAGAAGGAGATTGCCGCCAAAATTACTGTTCCGGACCAGGATGTCAAAAAGTTTTATGATGAAAACCAGGATAAGTTCAAGAAAGGGGAAAGCGTAAGGGCGAGTCATATCCTGTGCGGCGTGGACGCCAACGCATCACCTGAGGAGAAGAAGAAGGCCAAGGAAAAAGCCGAGGCCCTGCTGAAAAAGATCAAGGCCGGCGAAGACTTCGCCAAGCTCGCTAAGGAAAACTCCACCTGCCCCAGTAGCGCTCAGGGGGGAGATCTCGGTTCCTTCGGCAAGGGGCAGATGGTCCCGCCTTTTGAAAAGGCCGCCTTCGCCCTTAAGCAGGGAGAAGTCAGCGATGTGGTGGAAACGCAGTTCGGCTACCACATAATCAAGTTGACAGAGAAAAAGGATGCAGAAACCATAAAGCTTGACGAGACTAAAGATAGAATCAAGGATTACTTGAAAAACCAGAAAGTGCAAAAGGCCGTGGCCGACTATATCACCGAACTTAAAGGAAAGATGAAAGTTGAAATGCTGAACAAATAGCCGATCTTACCTTTTCGCAATCCGTAAAAAAGCCCGCTTGTGCGGGCTTTTTTTATTTCCTCTCCCCCGTCTTTTCCATGAACATTTTTATCAGATCGATGGGAAACGGGAAGATGGTCGTGGAGTTCTTTTCTGCGGCAATTTCGGTCAGCGTCTGCAGATAGCGCAACTGGAGAGCCGTGGGCTCTGCAGCCAGAACCGTGGCCGCCTGGGCCAGCTTTTCCGACGCCTGCAACTCCCCTACCGCATGGATTACCTTGGCGCGCCGCTCCCGCTCGGCTTCCGCCTGCTTGGCGATGGCCCGCTGCATCTCCTGCGGCAGGTCGATGTTCTTGACCTCCACGTTGGAAACCTTCACTCCCCACGGGCCGGTATGGCGGTCGAGTATCTCCTGCAGTTCCTTGTTGATCTTATCCCGCTTGGCCAGAAGGTCGTCCAGCTCCACCTGTCCCAGTACGCTCCGGAGCGTGGTCTGGGAGAGCTGACTCGTGGCGTACAGGTAATTTTCCACTTCGACGATGGCCTTCTGCGCCTCCATCACCCGAAAATAGATGACCGCAGAGACCTTGACGGTCACGTTGTCGAGAGTGATAACGTCCTGCGGCGGCACATCCATGACCACCGTACGGAGGGACACCCTCACCAGCCGGTCGACGCCGGGAATGATGAAAAAAAGTCCAGGCCCCCTAACCCCGGCCAGGCGCCCCAGGCGGAACAGCACGCCGCGCTCGTATTCCGGAAGAATCCTGACGGCGCTCGCCACAAACATGATGACCAGGATCGCGACAAAGATGGCCGGAACATAGTTGAAGATATCGTACATTTATTACCTCCTTATTCGTGATGCGGGATTCGGGAAGCGGAAAGCGAGTTCTATAATGGTTTTACGGTTCCCGATTCCCGGTTCACGATTCCCGGTTCACGGTTCCCAGCCTTTTTAACCTTAAGCCGCATCCCTTCCACACCGGTCACCACAATCTTTTCGCCCGCGGCAATCGGCTCATCGCTCCAGGCATCCCAGTATTCACCCCGCACAAAAATCTTCCCCTCCGGTGCAAGGTCGCTCTCAGCCCTTCCCCCCTCGCCCACCAGCCCCTCCTCCCCGGTTGTCGGCTGTCGATGGTGTGCCTTGACGGCCTTGGTGACGGCAAAGGCGAAGAAGGCGGCGGTTGCCAGTACGGTCGCCAGGATGACGCTCCATGATACCCGCAGGTAAGGTTCCGGCGATTCGAACAGAAGAAGCGACCCCAGGATCATGGAAACCACCCCCCCCACGGTCAGCATCCCGTGGGATACGATCTTGATCTCGGCAATGAACAGAACGAGGGCCAGGAGGATGAGGAGGACCCCGGCGTAATTGACCGGCAGGGTCTGAAAGGCGAAGAAGGCAAGGATCAGGGAAATGCCGCCGATAACGCCCGGCAGGATAACGCCCGGATTGGAAAGCTCGAAGAAGAGCCCCAGAAAGCCGAGCATCAGCAGCACATAAGCCACGTTGGGATTACTGATGGCGTTCAGTATCCGCTCCCGTGCCCCCATTTCATATTTTTTCACTTCGGCGCCGGCCAGATGCAGGATGATGCTCTTGCCGTCGCGGCTGATACTGCGGCCATCCAGCTTCTTCAGTAATTCGGCGCGGTTAGCAGCGATCAGGTCGATCACGTTCCCTTCCAGCGCCTTTTCCGCGGAAAGGGAGACACTCGCGCGCACCATATTCTTTGCCAGGTCGATATTTCTCCCCCGTTTCCGGGCAATCCCCTCCACGTAAGCTTCTGCGTCATTCACTATCTTTTCCTGCATTGTCTTGTCCGGCTTTTCCCCGACTGTTACCGGATGGGCGGCGCCGATGTTGGTGCCGGGCGCCATGGCGCAGAAGTCCGCCGCCAGAGCGATGACCGCCCCGGCCGAAGCAGCCCGGGCCCCGGAAGGCGCCACATAAACAGCAACCGGCACGGGGCTGGCGAAGATGTCCTTTACGATTTCGCGCATGGCGCTGTCCAGTCCCCCCGGCGTGTCCATTTCAATCAGCACCAGCCGGTCGGCATGAAGAGGCGCTTCTCTGAGGTTTCTACGGAGATAATCGGCCGTAACCGGATTGACGGGGCCGTTGACGGTGACAATGCGGATTTCCGACTTCCCGGCGAATACCGTAAGAGAACATGCCAGCAGAAAAAATATCGCAATGATCGCTCTCAACATCCACCCACCCGCTAAACCCTGATCTAATTATACCGGCTCGATCGGGCCAGTCAAATCGAACCTTGCAATTTTGTTACAAAAATGGTAATCAGTGACCATCCGGAAACTTGGATGGGCACTGATTATATTTCCAATTCGGAAACGAGGGATTTTTTGTTCTGGCAAGGAAATCAAGGGATTGCGCGGAGGCGTACATCGGTACGCCGCACAAGCAAGACCGCAGATTGACACCGCCAGGGCGAAAAAGAACCGTTTCCGGACGGAAATTAATTAGCCTGATGGACGGTGACTCTTGAAAGAGCGTGTCAAAATCCTGCTGATTGATGATGAAGCACCGAGCCGCGAGGCGCTTGTCCTTTTATTAAGAGGATCGGATTATGCGATCAAGGGAGCCGGCACGGGGAAGGAAGCGTTCCAGTCCCTGGCTGTGGACCAGTTCGACATCGTCATAACCGACCTCTTCCTCCCTGATTCAAACGGCATCGATATTCTGAAAAAAGTAAAAGAATTGTCCCCTGCCACCGAGGTTATCCTCATTACCGGCCACGCTTCGGCCGAGACCGCTGTCAGCGCCATGAAAGAAGGCGCCTTCGATTACATAACCAAACCCCTGAACATAGATGAGCTGCGCATCATCATCGCCAAGGCCGTGGAAAAAACCCGGCTTCTCACCGAAAACGTCTACCTGAGAAAACAGCTACGCGATAAATACGAGTTCGACAATATCATCGGCAGTTCCCTCGCCATGCAAAAGGTTTTCACCCGCATGAGGCGGATTATCAAAACAGATTCTACAGTCCTCATTTTCGGCGAATCGGGAACGGGCAAGGAGATCGTGGCCAAGGCAATCCATTATAACGGCGCGCGCAGGGATAAGCCTTTTATCGCCGTCCACTGCGGCGCCATACCGGAAAACCTGCTGGAGTCCGAACTGTTCGGGTATGTCAGGGGGGCTTTCACCGGTGCCATCAGGGACAAGATCGGCAAGTTCGAGGCAGCCGACCAGGGAACCATCTTTCTCGACGAGATCGGGACCATGCCGATGCACCTGCAAACCAAACTGTTGCGGGTCCTGCAGGAACAGGAGGTGGAACGGGTCGGCTCCACCCGCCCGGTCAAGATCGATGTCCGGGTCATATCGGCCACCAACCAGAACCTGCCTGAAGATGTAAAAAACGGGAATTTCCGGGAAGACCTCTACTACCGGCTCAACGTCATACCTCTAGCCATCCCGCCGTTACGGGAAAGGATTGAGGATATCCTCCCCCTGGGAAGGCACTTTCTGGAAAAGTACTGTACGAGCATGAAGCGCCCCCTCATGACGATCGCCAAGGAGGCGGTGGAAGCGCTGGAGAATTACGACTGGCCCGGCAACGTCCGGGAACTGGAAAACGTCGTGGAACGAACCGTGGCGCTCACTGAAGGCAACCACATAACCCTCGACGACCTTCCCTCCATTATCGCCAAGACTTACGGCAAACAGGAATCGCTCTCCACCAGGGTCACCGAGAGGGGGGTGGACATGGTGAAAACCGTCAACGAGATCGAGCGGCAGATGATCGGGGAAGCCCTCGCCATTTCCAACGGGGTGAAGGCGCGGGCCGCGGCGCTCTTAAACCTCAACAGGACGACGCTGGTGGAGAAGATGCGCCGGCTTGGGATGACTTTGTAAAAAAGTTCTAGGTTCAATGTTCTAGGTTCTAAGTTTTAAAAACGTAGAACCTAGAACGTAGAACGTTGAACAGTTTTTCTTACCCTGAACACCGAATGGAACGTGGCCACCTTCACTCCGTTCGCATCAAAGACCTCGGCCTCACCCCGGATATTCCGCTCATCCCGCTCCACCACCTTGGCAACCGCCCGTACCGTCCCCCCCCGGACCGGCGCGTGGAACTTGAGCCCCATCTCCACCGTGACGAAGTGGGTATCCTCAGGCAGGATGCTCTTGATTGCCATGGCCACGGCCGTATCGGCCAGGGCCGTCACCGCGCCGCCGTGCATGAGCCCCTTCCCCTGGGCGAGCTTTACCCTGAAAGGCATGGTGAGCACCGCCCGGCCACCCGATGCCTCCTCGATCCGCATCCCCAGGTACTCCTCGAAAGGGGCGCAGGCAATCCAGGCCGGCAGCTCGAACGGCAGCGGTACACCCTCGATCATCGGCTCTTCATAGACTTTATCGTACATGGCTTCTCCGTTACTTGGAGTTTTTCGGCACTTCTTTCCCCAATAGCCTCATCACCTGCTGCATATCCTCCCACACCTCTCGCTTCATGGCGGGATTCCGGAGGAGAAAGGCGGGGTGGAAGGTGGGCATGAGGGGTATGCCGTGATAGTCGTGGAAACTGCCGCGCAGCTTGGAGATGGGCGCTTTTGTCTGCAACAGGGTCTGGGCGGCGAAGGTGCCGAGACATACGATTACCTCCGGGGCAATGGCTTTGAGCTGGCGGAGGAGAAACGGGTGGCATTTCTCTATTTCATCCGGCTGCGGGTTGCGGTTGCCGGGAGGACGGCACTTGAGGACATTGCAGATGTAAACATCGCTCCGCTCAAACCCCATGGCATTGATGATTTTTGAGAGCAACTGCCCCGCCTCGCCAACAAACGGCTCCCCTTGCAGGTCTTCATCCCGCCCGGGCGCTTCGCCGACAAACGCGAGCCGGGCAGCGGGATTGCCGACGCCGAAGACGAGGTTGGTCCTGGTATTGCCCAGCTGGCAGCGGCCGCATTCCTCCAGCTCCCTCCTTACGTCATCGAGGGTCTCCCCCCTTACGGGGGATGCGGAACCCTCTTCAGCCTTCCCCGTTGCGCGGGAAGGGGCAGAAGCCGGTTGCACAAACGGAAGGGCATCGACCCCTGTCTCCTGCAGCTCTTCAAGATAGACCCGCAGGGAGGAAATAAGCTCTTTTACCTCGCCGTCTCCAGCCATCCCAAACTCCTTTACATTTAGGTAAATATTTAATATCCTTATGCGGTATGTTAATTTTTTCGGCGGCTCTGCTGCTTTTTATATTCATTCCCAGCGACGCCCTGGCCTGGGGGGCGGGCATCCATCTGCAACTGGGTTCGGCCGTCCTGAACAATCTCCAGGCGCTGAGACCGTCGGTCGCGGCGGTCATCGCCGAATTCCCCTACGACTTTCTCTACGGCTGCATTGCCGCAGATATCACCATCGGCAAGAAATTCACCCACTACCTGCTCCACTGCCACCGCTGGCGTGTCGGCCTGAAGGTCCTGGACAGCGCCGGCCTCCCCCCTCAAAAGGCCTGCGCTTACGGCTACCTGTCCCACCTGGCCGCAGACACGGTGGCCCACAACTACTTTGTCCCGTTCAAAATCATGCGGAGTTTTTCCACCCTTACCCTCAAGCACGCATACTGGGAGATGCGCTTTGAAAACTTCGTGGACAAGGATATCTGGGAAACCGGCAGGAAGGTGTCGCTGGAAAATTACCGTGCAAACGACGCGCTGTTGCGAAAAGTACTCTCCGACACCATTTTCTCCTTCGGCACCAATAAACGGATCTTCAATTCCATCCTGTTGGTAAGCCGCCTGGAAAAGTGGCAGCAGGTACTGAAAACCCTCTCCGATTCCTCCCGCTATGCCCTAGACGAGGATGACCGGGACGAATACATGAACATGGCACAGGAGGCGGTTTTCGATTTTCTCAACGGGATGGAGCATTCCCGCTTTTTTCAGGCGGACCCGACCGGCGAACGGGCGCTTGTCACGGCCGATGCGGTACGGAAGAACCTGCGGCTTCTTTACCAAAGCGGTAAGCTGACCAAGGCTCAGGCGCTGGAACAACTGGATGAGATGAAAGGGAAACTGCGCGATGCGGTCTGCGAGCCGGAGAGGCTGTTGCAGATTCTCTCTACCGAGTAAAGGTTCGAGGTTCTAGGACCGAGGTTCGAGGACAAAAGATCGAGGTTCGAGGTTTTATCTTTTCAACTTTTTCCTCGCGCCTAGCACCTCGCACCTCGCGCCTGTTTCCGTATCTCCACAATCCGGTCGAGGATAACATCGGCCAATTCGATCTTCCCCATCAGCGGCAGGTCTTCTTTTCTTCCGTCGCGGAAAAGGAGCTTGACGATATTGGTGTCCACGTTAAAACCGGCCCCTTCGAGGCCGATTTCGTTGGCCACCACCATGTCCAGGTTCTTCTCCATCAGTTTTTTGGCGGCGTTCGCCAGCAGGTCGCCGGTCTCGGCAGCAAAGCCCACCAGGAGCCGATCCCCTTTTGTTTTCCCCAGTTCTCCGAGAATGTCGGGGTTTTTCACCAGCTCCAGGACCAGCGGCTCAGCGTTCTTCTTGATTTTTTCACCAGTCCGGGACTTGGGGCGGTAATCCGCCACGGCGGCCGACTTGATGACGATGGTGCTCTCTGCCGCCTTCTTGATGACCACCTCGCGCATATTCTCCGTACTGACGACCTGGACGGTATCCACTCCCCATGGCTCATCAAGGCAGGCAGGCCCGGTCACCAGAGTGACCTGTGCGCCGCGGCGGCGGGCGGCAATGGCTACGGCATACCCCATCTTGCCGGAAGAATAATTGCTTATGAAACGGATCGGGTCGAGCTCTTCCCGGGTCGGGCCGGCGGTCACCAGCACCCTCTCCCCCGTCAGGTCCTTGGGAGACAGGGCGGCTAGCGCCTCTTCAAAGATTACCCGCGGCTCCTGCAGCTTCCCCTCCCCTTCCCAGCCGCAGGCGAGCATCCCCTTCGCCGGCTCTACAAACAAGTAACCATGGCTTTTCAGTTTCTCTTCGTTCGCCTTGTAGATGGGGTTTTGATACATATTGACGTTCATGGCCGGGGCGACCAGGATCGGCGCCTTGGTTGCCATGACCGTGGTGGTGAGCATGTCGTCGGCGATCCCACCCGCAAGTTTGCCGACAATGTTGGCCGTGGCCGGAGTGATGATAAAGAGGTCGGCCCGGTCGGCCAGGGAGATGTGTCCTATCTCCCGTTCCGAGATGAGGTTGAAGAGGGAGGTAGAGACCGGATTCATGGAGAGGGTCTGGAAGGTAAGCGGCGTCACGAACTCCGTGGCCGAGTCGGTCATGATGACGTGGACATTGGCCCCTGCCTTGGTGAGAAGGCGCAAAAGCTCCACCGCCTTGTAGGCGGCGATCCCGCCGGTGACGCCGAGTATGATCTCTTTACCTTTCAGCATAACGCCTCCCTGAAACGGACCCAGAATTGAAACTGTCATAAGCAAGAAACAAACGCTACGCCTGTTAATCCTCAACGCCGGTTATATAGGGGTTGTGCAGCCGTTCATGCCCTATGGTGGTTGCCGGGCCATGACCGGGGTACGCGATTGTGGCGTCGGGAAGGGTCAGAAGCTTTGTGCGAATCCCCTCCATCAAGGCCTGGTGCGAGCTGCCGGGAAAATCGGTCCTGCCGACCGATTCGGCGAACAGCGTGTCTCCGGTTATGACCATCCCTTCGCCGGCAAGGTAAAGGCAGCACCCCCCCGGGGTATGCCCCGGCGTATGAAGCACCTTTATTTCGTGCCGGCCAAACGTGATGGACATGCCGTCTTCCAGAAGCCTGGCGGGAGGAGGAGAATTATCGGCCGTCAGACCGTACGCAACCGCCACTTCAGCTGCACGGGCGAGGAAGTGGACATCCCCCCCGTGGATGAGGAGCTCTGCGCCCGTCACATCGAGCACCCTACTATTCCCCCCCACATGGTCAAAATGGCCGTGGGTGTTGACAACATACCTGACCGTCACCCCCAGCCGAGCCGCAACGGCGAGAATCCTGTCGGCCTCCGCCCCCGGGTCCACGATAACCCCTTCTTTCGTCTCCTCACAGCCCAAAATGAAACAGTTACTCCCCAGGTTTCCCACTACGAGTGTCTCAAATATCATAGGCTCCCCATGTATATGCAATTTGTTGGGGCGAACGGCGCGCCCATCAGGGCGCATGCCATGCGCCCCTACACGCATCTAAAACAGATCCAGATTTTCGCCCTTGAGTTTTTCAAACGGGTTGTTGTGGAACCCTTTGCGCTCCCCTCCATTCGTTTTTTGCGGGGCTTCCGCAGCCCCCTGTTGCTCGGACATCGCTTCCTGAAAAGGCACCGGCCCATCTCCTTCCTCAAGGAGATTATCTTTATAGAAATAACGATCATAAAGCCGGTGATATGAAGTCCAACCGGACTGATTTTCCGGCTCCTTCATGATATGGGTCCTGATACCGTTGATCTTTGAGTCGAGGTCGTCCAGGTAATTCAGGATGGTCGCCTCCAGGGTCTTGGGACGTTTGGGAGAGCCGAACTCGTACTGGCCGTGATGGGAAAGGAGCATGTGTTTCAGCAGCATGGCCAGTTCCGGCGGGAATCCGGGGATCGCGGCAATCTTCTCATGCACCATCTCCACTCCGATGGTGATGTGCCCCAGCAGCTTTCCCTCGTCGGTATAATCAAAGGAACGGAAATACGCCATCTCCCGTACCTTGCCCACGTCGTGCAAAAGGGCTCCTGCGATTAGCAGGTCACGGTTAATCCCGCTGTAGAGCGGCACGATCCGGTCCACAAGCTTAGCCACAGCAAGGGAATGCTCCAGAAGACCGCCCAGATAGACATGGTGCATCCCCTTGGCTGCCGGTGCAGTGCGATAAAGAGCCGTGAATAGAGGGTCATCGAAAAAAGCCTTCAAAAGGCTTCTTAAGCTTTCATCGCCAATGGTTGCGAGGAGGTTGGAAAGTTCTGCAACCATTTCCTGGATGTTACGTTCCGTCTCGGGAAGGAAATCGGCCAACACCACTTCTTCCTCCGGCACCCTTTTGAGCTCGGCAACCACCAGTTGCATCTTGCCCAGATAGACGGTAGCCTTGGAACGTACGGCGATAAAATCATCCTTGTCAAAGGTCGCGGAAAGGAGGTCCACGTTGTCCCACACCTTCGCCTCCAGCTCACCGCTATTGTCCATGAGGCGGAGTGTCAGATAGGGTTTCCCGTTTTTGGCCATGGCCGTAATCTTTTCCTTTACCAGAAAGACCGAGTCCACCTGGGCCCTGTCCTTTATCTCGCTGATGAATATCTTGCCCACATTCCGCTCCTTAATGATTTCTTTTAGCCTGTAACTTCTCAGCGATGGCGTCCGCTACCCGGATGCCGTCGAGGGCGGCGCTCATGATCCCCCCCGCGTAGCCGGCCCCTTCACCGGCCGGGTAAAGCCCTTGCAGGCTCACGGATTGGAAGTCATCGCCTCTGACTATGCGCACCGGCGCAGAGGTCCTGGTTTCCACTCCCGTCAAGGTCGCCTCTGCGGTGACAAAGCCGCGCATTTTACGATCAAAGAAACGAATCCCTTCCCGCAGGGTTTCTGTTACGAAGCCGGGGAGCGCCTGGGAGAGGTCGGCTTCCTGCACCCCCGGCCGATAGGTAGACGACACGCGCTTTACGCCTTTCTCACCGAGAAAGGCCAGAAGGTTCTGCGCCGGGGCACGATAATTCTTTCCCCCCGTCTCAAATGCCTTCCTTTCCCAGAGCCGCTGGAACTCAATCCCCGCCAGAGGAGACTCTCCGGCGAAATCGCCTCGTCCCACACCGACCACCAACGCGCTGTTGGCGTAGGGGGAGTTACGCAAATGGTTGCTCATACCGTTGGTTACCACCCCCCCCTCTTCCGACGCTCCCGCCACCACCACCCCCCCCGGACACATGCAGAAGGAGTAGGCAGAACGGCCGGTCCGGGCATTGTTGTAGGCCAGTGCATATTCCGCCGGAGGAAGAGTCGGTTGAGAAGGGTGTCCGTACTGGATGCGGTTGATCACTTCCTGTGGATGTTCCACGCGGACTCCGATGCTGAACGGCTTCTGTTCAAGGACAACCCCGCGGTCATGGAGCATCCGGTAGGTATCGCGAGCACTGTGCCCCGGCGCCACTACCAGAATGTCACAGGGGTACTCAAACCGGCCGTTTACCACCACCCCCCTGACGTGGCCGCCGTTCGCGACAATATCGCTCAGTTTTTCCCGAAAACGGATGGGGATATCTGCAGATTCAAGGTGCAGCCGGATATTGGTCACCACTTCGCGCAGCCGGTCGGTTCCGATATGGGGTTTGGCAAGGGAGAGTATTTCCTGCGGCGCGCCAAACTGGACCAGTTTAGTCAGCACGTAGCCGATGTTGCGGTCCCTTACGCGGGTGGTCAGCTTGCCGTCTGAAAAGGTCCCCGCCCCCCCTTCCCCGAACTGGACGTTGCTTTCCACATCAAGCGCCCCAGTGCTCCAGAACGACTGGACATCCCTGACCCGTTCCGCCATCGGTCTCCCCCGCTCAAGTATGGCAGGGGTCAAACCGTATTCCGAAAGCCTCAGGGCCGCAAACAACCCTGCCGGTCCCGAGCCGGCAACGATTATCCGCTTTGCACTGTCAAGCTTTATGAAGATCGGTTCCGCCATCTCCGTGACGATTTCAAGATCGGCGTCACCGCCATATCTTTGCCCGAACCCCGCTTCATCGGCAAGCGTAAACTCAATGGTATAGACAAATTTTATCCGCGGTTTCTTGCGAGCGTCTATTCCCTTCCGCACAATTCGCCAGCTGGATACTTCGTCGCGTCCCAGAGAAAACCTGGCGAGGAGTTGCTCCAGCAGGAGCCCTTCACTTTCCCCCGGATTTAATGCAAGATTACGCAGCAAGATTGGCATGGGAAGTCGTCATACCGCAATACGCCGGTTTTTTTTACGTTCGAGAAGTTGCTCAACAATAATTACTATATCCACCGGCCTGGTAGATTTAGGGATGTGAAATCTGGCGCCCATTTCCGGGACCGGATGCTCATGGGGAGCTCCCTGGAACATGGAAGTAAGAAGGATGATGACGGGCTCTTTCCCACCGGAAAGACGGGATATTTCCAGACAGGTGCTTACTCCTCCCATCCTCGGCATAACCAGGTCGGTCATTACCACATCGGGGCAGTTGTCAAGATAGGCCTTCACCCCCTCAATCCCGTCAGCGGCTGTAAGGACGGCAAAGCCGTTTTCCAGAAAGACATCCGACAAAACCTTTAAAAAGAAAGGGTCGTCATCTATCAGCAGGATTTTTCCTTGGTCGGTTTCCATTAAAATCCCAACAGTGATCCCGGAGTGGAGCCATCATACAAAAACGGGCGGTAAAAGAAAAGGAGAAAGAGGCCGCAAACGGCTAAGAAGCAGCCATTGGGAGCTTTACACAAAAAGTGGTCCCCTTTTCATCGCTTTTTTCCACCTCGATCTTCCCCTTATAGGTTTTGACTATGCGAAGGACCACGGAGAGACCAAGGCCGGTTCCTCTGCTTTTTGTGGTAAAAAAAGGGTCAAATATCTTCGGGATATTCTCTTTGGGGATTCCTTTCCCCGTATCGGAGACCCTGACCCAAATATCCCGCCCGTCGTGTTCCAGTTGCACCGTCAAGGTTCCCCTGTTCGGCATTTCATGAATGGAATTCAAGAACAGATTGGTGAAAATCTGCTCGATCTCCGCAGGATCCGCCTGAATGGCAGGAGGAATGCTGCGATAATCACGCTCCACATCAATCTTATGGAGCTCTATCTGAGGGCTGAAGAGTTCCAGTGCAGTGTCGATTATTTTATCGATCAACACCTCTTTTATCTCAAACCGGGGTCTCTTTGAAGCATCCAGCAGTTTACGAAGAATACCGTCGATCCGGTCCACTTCCTTGAGAATTTTATCTATATACTCCAGCTTCTCCGGCTCTACCAGATCGTTTTTTATGAGTTGGACAAAGAGGTTGATTGAATTCAGGGGATTTCTTATCTCATGGGCCATACCGGCCGAAAGATAGCCCAATGTCGCCAGCTTTTCCGTCTGCACATTTTCAGCCTGGGCTTTCCTCAAAGCGGCGGTTTTCTCCTGAACCCTTGCCTCAAGTTCACGGTTCCAGGCTTCAATCTCATTTAAAAGCCTCTCCCGCTCCTTGAGAAGTTCGCGGTTACTGATTTCCATCTCCCTGATTCTCAGGACGTTCTCTATTCTGTCGGCCAGGTCCTGGTTATTGAAGGGCTTCAGGATATAGTCGTAGGCGCCGGCCTTCATGAGCTCTACCGCTATCTCTTCGCTCCCCTTGCCGGTAAACATGATTACGTAGGTATCCGGAAAATTGCCCCTGATCTCCTTTAACGCAGTAAGACCATCCATGCCCGGCATCATATAATCAAGGAGAACCAGTTCCGGCCTTTCGGTTTCAATGATCTCAATGCCGGTATGCGCGTCCGCAGCTGTAAACACGTTATAGCCACGGTTTTTAAGGATAATGGACGTGAGATCGAGAATGATCTTTTCGTCATCGATGATCAGCACTTTGTGATTATTTTTTTTCGATATTTTTACCATATGCCAGCCCGTGGTAGGAGATTTTATAGTTCCGTCAGAATGATACCTGATAATATTCCCAAAAAGAAATACCGTTTATATCCTTTTCGGAAGACATGAAGAAGGGGCAGCAATCAAGCTGCCCCCGAATTGATTTATAAATAGAGGATTTGGAGCCGAGTCAGGAAAGACGGACCGTCATGACAGGACAGATTGACTTTCTTACCACTCTTTCCGCGGTGCTGCCGAACAGGAAATGATCGATCCCGCTGCGTCCCTGCGTCCCCAGGACAATCAGAGAGACCTTCTCCTCTTCGGCCTTCTTGAGTATCTCTTCGTAGGGGATTCCTGCCACGATAACCGTTTCATAATTGGTATAATCTTTTATTTTTGTGCGGCAGAACTTCTCCATCATCTTTTCCGCCCCTTCCTCGATCTCCTTCTCCAGCTTCTCAAAAGAAATATGGGGGACGTAAAAACCGCGCAGGTCAACCGGTTCATTGATCACATGGATTATGATCAAGCGGGCATTGAATTTTCTCGCCAAAGTATATGCATGGTCAAAGGCAAGCTCCGAATTCTCAGAGAAATCGGTGGCAAAGAGAATCTTGTCGAACTGTTTCATAAATACCCCCTCGGTGGTGTTGAATTCTAATGGCTCGTTTCCTTGAAAATCTTCTTCAGGATGGATTTCAGCTCCTCGATTTTAACCGGCTTGTTTATATATTCGAAAGCGCCCAGGTTCATGGCTTCGATGTAAGACTCGACTCCGCCGTAGGCCGTGATCATAATGACGTTGCTCTTGGGAAAGCTCTTGTTCAGTTCCTTCAGAAAGGTGATGCCGTTCATTTCCGGCATATTTATGTCCGTGACAATGAGGTTGACTTCCTGCTGACGCAGGTAGTTCAAGGCCTCAAACCCGTTGGATACGCTTTCGACCAGAAAACCTTCGTTCGACAGGAGTTTTGAGAGACCAATTCGAGCGTTTTCTTCATCATCGACGACCAGAATCCTTTTCGCCTGTTTTGACAATGCAAGCTCCCACGTATTACCGTTGTATAATTTCTTTTGATTCTATCACGGAGAAAGTCCCTGTCAAGTGGCGGCTGTCGGCGCATTTTTAGCGGAAGCAACCTTTTTCCTGAGCTTTACAGCCGTTAGAATCAGGTTGGCAATAATGGAAACGAAATATATTTCATCGTCGGAAAAGGTTTTCATGGAGGTGGAATTAAGATTGATAACGCCATACACGTCTTTTTTGTCGGCGACGGGAAAAGAAAGCATGGAATTGTACTTTTCTTCCTGTAATTCCGGGAAATGTTTATAGCGCGGGTCCTGGGATGCACGGCTTAAGGAAACATACTGCTTGTCCTTGGCCACGGTCCCGGTGATCCCCTCGCCGACCCTGATCCTTATCTTGCCCACGAATGCGGCGTCAAAACCATACGTGGCGGCAAGAACCAGTTCCTCCCCTTCCATCAGATAGATGCTGCAGACACTGACCTTCAACTGACCAGCCATCTTCTCGGTCACCAGCCGCAACACCTGGGGCAGATCAAAGTCCGATGAAACCAGCATGCTTATCTCTTCCAGGGATATAATTTCCAGATGCTCCCGGTTTGCCTTCTGCATGGTCAGGACCATCTTTCCCCTTTCGCTTTCCAGGAAGGGAGTAAAGCTGGCTTTATGGTAAAAAGGGTTTACGGTCTTTACCTTCTCCGTAATCGTGCGAAAGTCGGAAAAGCCGCAGCTGCAGGTCATTTTGACCCGGTAGTTGTCCACCCTCTCGCTCTTCATCACCCTTCCGCATTTTCGACAGCGTGCCGCCAGTTGCATGAAACGGTCTCCTTATTTATAAAAACTGTTCTATGTTCTAAGTTCTATGTTCGATGTTATGTTTATCGACCTGGAACATAGAACCTTGAACGTAGAACCGTTTTTAAGTCCCTTCAGCCTTTAGCACGATATGGGCGGGTTTGCCCGGCTCTCCAAAGGGCTTCAGCGGCTTTCCGTTAAATTCAGCCTCAATCCCTCCGGCATTTCCCAGATCAAGGGTAAAAACTTGATCCCCTTTCCACTCAATCAGGTCTCCAGCCTTGAGATCGTACTGCTGCGAAATGGTATCGTCTATAGTGATGTTCAGCCGGCTGTCCTGATTAACCTTGAGGCGGAGGATGATCCCCTTGGTTTGCAGGTCGGCGCTTTCCTTTACAGGCTCACTTTTCGTCTCCGGTTCTTTTACAGACGCAGTCCGGTCCTCGGTCTGCGTTGCCGATGTGCGGACCGGTTGAACCGGCGCCGGCAAGACCTTCGCCGGCGAAGGGAGGGGAGGCGACTCCACCCTCACCGTTTTATCCCCTTTTTCTTCAACAATATACGCAACGGCTACTACGCTAACCAGCAACAACAAGGGGATAGACCACCGCCCCCGGCCACGCGCCTTTTCTTTTTTTTGAAGTCCGGCTTGCCGTGTCTCTTCCAGTGGTTGGGCAGAGCGCGATGGAAGGGTCCCTTCATACATGGCGACAATTTCATCCCCTGAAAGCCCCAGATAGCCGGCGTATACCCGCAGAAACCCCTTAATGTAGGCAACACTGGGGAGTTTGTCAAAGGACTCCTCTTCGATGGCAGCCAGATAGTTTTTGCCTATCCGCGTTACACGCGCCGCCTCTTCAAGCGAAAGGCCGCGGGACTCCCGAATCTCGCGTAAATACGAGCCGACAGCTTTCCCTTTCCTGTTCTCAGGTCCTGTTTCAGACAAAACGACCCTCACTTGAGCAAATCAAGATATTCCCTGGACAGCTGTCCCATCTCGGAGTCGGGAGCTATGCGCAGCACTTCCTTAAATGCGGCTGACGCCTGGCCGTTATCTTTAATCTTCAGGTATGCAAGTCCCAGATTATAATAGGCGTTCGCATAATCTTTATACAGCTCCACCGCCTTCCTGAACTCCTCGATGGCCAGATCGGTCTTGTCGACAGCCAAATATACCCTCCCCAGGTTGAGTCTTCCTCTCGGGTCCCTCGGGTAGCTGGCGACCAACAAACGCAGCACTGACAGTGCTTTCGGGTAATCCCCCTTGCCGAAATAGGCCAACCCCAGATTTATCTGTGCAGTATCCTGGTTCTGATAGAAGATGTCTTCCGTGACCAGCTTGAGTTGATGGATGGCATCATCCCAGCGCTTCATTTCCAGATAGTTGACCCCGAGATTATTCCGTGCCTCAGAGTAATTCGGTTTCAGCGCAAGGGCCTTGAGGTAGTTTTGTTCCGCCAGATCATACTTGCTTTTGCGGTAATAGGCGAGCCCCAGATAATTCTGCAGCTCAGGGTCATCGGGGTTTATCTTTTCCGCCTCGGTGAACTCGACCAGGGCAGCGGTCGCATTATTCTCACCGAGATGAGACAATCCCATCTGATAGTGGTAGGAGGCCTGTTTTTTTGCAGCTTCACTTAATGCACAGGCCGAACAGAGAGAGGAGATACTTATAATCATGAGCAGCAGGAAACGTTTCACTTTTACCCCGCTATGAAAAGGAATCGGATACCCTGGGTCCGTTCACCCATATCTTCAATCGGTTAAACAGGAGGCGATGGAATATGCCGGCTAAAGCTAACAAATTTACCATGCCTTGTCAATCCTGACACTGCAAGCATTTGGGGCAGTGCCTCATAAAGAGGGGAGCCCTTCGAAATGGGTCAGCGCCTTGAAGCTTCTGTAACGCTCTTCTATCTCTTTATATCCCAGGGATTTCATCCGGTTGAGGCTGAAATCCTCCACATTGAAGGACGCCATGACACTGCCGAAGATAAGCGCCTGACGGATACCCGCCTCGGATGTATCGCCGGTATTTGCCAGATAACCCATAAACCCGCCGGCAAAGGTATCGCCGGCCCCGGTCGGATCAAACACTTCCTCAAGGGGATATGCGGGCGCAGCAAAGACCGACGCGCCGTTGAACATCAGGACTCCGTACTCTCCACGCTTTATGATGAGGGTTTTCAGACCCAGATCCAATATCGTTCTGGCCGCCTTTACCAGATTTGCTTCCTGGGAGAACTGACGGGCCTCGCCTTCGTTTATGACGAGTATGTCAACCCGCTCTATGACCTTTTTCAGGGCATCGGGCTTGGATGCAATCCAGAAGTTCATGGTGTCGCAAGCGATTACCCGGGGTTTTCGCACCTGGTTCAGGACTTCCATCTGCAGTTCCGGGTCGATATTGGCCAGGAAAAGATACTCCGCATCTTTATAGGCAGCAGGTATGACAGGCTTGAAATGCTCAAAGACATTGAGATGGGTTGCCAGGGTCTGGGCCTCGTTCAGATCGTATCCATACTTCCCCTTCCAGTGAAAGGTTTTGCCTGGGCTCCGTGAAAGCCCATCCACATTGATATTCCTGGACTTCAGGAAATCGAAATGTTCCTGGGGAAAGTCCTCTCCTACTACCGCCACCAGGTTCACGTCGGTGAAAAAACTGGCGGAAGTGGAAAAGTAGGTGGCTGAACCCCCAAGAACGTTTTCCCCTTTGCCGAACGGCGTCTCCACGGAATCGAAGGCCACTGAACCGACAACCAGAATACTCATATGCAATCTCCTGTTGAAATGGATTGGACTAAAGGTATTTCCCGATCAAAAGTTCCAGGTTCTCGCGCGTCTCGATTGGGATGACGCTTTTGTCGCTGATGACGGCGAACTTCATGGCCTCACGGCAGGGACAGAAGCGTTCCGCTTTGATTCGCCCCACCGCATGGCGGATGATATCCTTGGCCATGGCCACATTCTGTTTGATAACGGCAACCACAGACTCTACCGAAACCTCCTCATGGGTTTCATGCCAGCAGTCGTAATCCGTTGAAAGGGCGATGACGCCGTAGCAGATCTCTGCTTCACGGGCCAGTTTGGCCTCCGTCAGGTTGGTCATACCGATGACTGAAACACCGAAGCTGCGGTACATGTGCGATTCGGCGCGGGTGGAGAATGCCGGCCCTTCCATGCAGACATAGGCCCCCCCCTTGTGCACGGTCGCCCCTGCATCCCTGGCCGCCTCAGCGAGATTTTCAGACAGTTCCGCGCAGACCGGGTCGGCAAATTGGACGTGGGCAACCACCCCGTTGCCGAAAAAGGTGTCTTTTCTGATTCCCTTGGTGCGGTCGATAAACTGGTCGGGAATGACGATATGGCCGGGGACGATCTCCTCCTTCATGCTTCCCACCGCAGACACCGAAATGATCCGCGTGACACCAAACTTTTTCATGCCGTAGATATTGGCGCGGTAGTTGACCTCTGACGGCAGCAGGCGGTGCCCCTTGCCGTGGCGGGGGAGAAAGACCATCCGTACGCCGTTCAGTCTGCCGGTAACATACTCGTCCGACGGCTTGCCAAACGGGGTATCCACCGTGACATGCTCAATGCCGGAAAGCCCTTCCATCTCATAGAGCCCGCTGCCGCCGATCACGCCGATTATCTGTTCCATGAGACCTCCAGTTGATAATATAGGTCCGATAGGACTTATAAGTCCTATCGGACCTATTCAGAATTGCTACATATTTTTTCCAGCTTCCCCTTCAGCTGACCGCAGGCGGCTGAAATATCCGCCCCTCTGCTGGAGCGGGTAATAACCGTGATATGCTTGTCCAGAAGAAACTTGTGGACCCGGTCGATAGCCTCCTGCTCGGGTTTTCTGTAAGAACATCCTTCATGCTCGTTGAACGGTATCAGGTTTACCTTGGCCGGTATATGACTGATGAGCCTGACCAGCCTTTTGGCATCGTCAATGGAATCGTTCACCCCGTTAATCATCACATATTCGAAGGTAATCATACGGCGGGCCGGCAACGGGAATCTTTTACAGGCGGCCAAAAGCTCTGCAAGGGGATATCGCCTGTTGACAGGCATGAGACGGTCACGCAGCTCATCGGTAGTGGCATTCAGAGAAACCGCCAGATTTACCGCAACCTCTTTCCCCAGGAGACCCATCTCGGGGACAAGTCCGGCGGTGGAAACCGTCACCCGCCGGGAAGAAAACTGCATGCCATCCGGAGAGATAATGATCTTCAGCGCCCGGATTACGTTCTCCAGGTTGGCCAGCGGCTCACCCATCCCCATAAAAACTACATTCCGGACTTCTGCCTCCCTCTTTACGGCACAGACCTGATTAACGATTTCGGCAGTGGTCAGGTTGCGCGTGAATTTGAAGGTGCCGGTCAGACAAAATTCACAGGCCATGGCACAGCCAACCTGACTGGATATGCAGAGGGTGCTGCGATCCTCCTCGGGAATCAGCACCGACTCTATGCTGTTCCCGTCAGCAAGGCGGAACAGGTACTTTCTGGTGCCGTCCCGTGACACTTCCACAGTTTCGGGGGCAAGGGAGCTGATGAAAGCTGATTCGGCAAGCTCCCGTCGTAGCTCCTTGGAGATGTTGGTCATCTCCTCGAAGGTAGCTGCGTCCTTCTGGTAGAGCCATTTGAATATCTGCCTGGCGCGGTATTTTTCTTTCCCCTGCCCGGCCAGAAAGACCTCAAGCTCTTCCAGGGTAAAATTTTTCAGATCGACTTTGTTGTCCATAACCTGGATATGAAAAAGCCCTTCATGGGAAGGGCTTGTGTTCCTGACCTGCGTTTATTCTCGGTTACACCAGCTCCAGTTGGCTGAAGAAGTAGGGTATCTCGAATGCGGCGGTTTCCGGCGCATCCGAGCCATGGACGGTGTTTTCTTCAATGCTCACACCGAACTCCTTCCGTATGGTACCGGGCTCGGCATTGGCAGGATTGGTAGCGCCCATGAGCTCGCGCCACTTGGCAATGGCATTTTCCCTTTCCAGAACCAGCGCCACCACCGGGCTTCTCGACATAAACGCGCACAGGTCGTTAAAGAAGGGACGCTCCTTATGCACATAGTAAAAGCCCTCGGCTTCCTTTCCGGAGAGAAAGATTTTTTTCATTCCCACTATTCTGAATCCGGCAGCCTCGATCTTTTCCAGCACCTTGCCGGTAATATTCCTTTCAACCGCATCAGGTTTAATAATTGCAAATGTTCTTTCCATGTATCCTCCCGAATTTTCCCGCATGCATATTTAAATGACCGTCTCAGATAACATTTACTTCGCAGATTGTCAAGGAGATTTCCGGCATGGCATAAAAATAGCCTACAGAATAAGTTCTGTAGGCTATTGTGTTCCGAAAAGCTAGGAACTCCGGAAATTACTTGTGTTCAGCCGGAGCAGCAGGAGCGGCCGGAGCAGCTTCAGGAGCCTTGACGGAAGTCGTCGGAGCCTGGACAGGCGCAGCCTGCTCAGCAGCAGGAGCGGCAGGGGCAGGAGCCTCTTCTTTCTTCTTGCAGCCAGCAGCGAAAGCCAGAGCCAGACCCAGACACAGAGCTAAAGAGATCAGTTTTTTCATTGACATAATCACCTCTTTTCTTTTTTGATTACCATTGTAGCGCAAAGCGCATGGCTTTTTTACATACACAACGATTGCGAAATATACTACCTTTGAAATAAAAGTCAAGATTTTTTTAACCTGCGGTACTATTTTTTTCCTTTTGACATTTCAGATAGTTATCATTCAAATGGCCGATCTGGCGAACCATATGATCGTTTCTAAAGATTAAAGCAAACCATTTTTATGTTGGTCATCTCCTCCATGGCGTAGCGCAGCCCCTCTCTTCCCAGCCCACTCTCCTTATTTCCTCCGTAAGGCATGTGATCAACACGGAAGGTCGGGACATCGTTTATGATTACACCTCCCACATCCAGCCTTTTGATGGCCTTGAACGCCTTGCCGATATCACGGGTATAAACCCCCGCCTGCAGCCCGTAAACAGAATCGTCGGCCATCTCCAGCGCTTCGTCGAAGGTGTCATAGGGGAGGACGGAAACGATCGGGGCGAACACTTCCGAACACATGACCTTCATATCCCTGGTCACCCCGGTCAGAATGGTCGGCTGTAGACAGTTGCCGACGACCTCTCCTCCCGTCTCGACCCTGGCGCCAAGCTTTATTGCTTCATCCAGCCATGCTGCCGCCCTTTTCAGCTCTACAGGAGAAATCATCGGACCGATATCGCAATCCCTGTCCAAAGGGTCTCCGACCTTCAGTTTACGGGTGGCGGCGACGAACTTGCCGATAAAATCGTCGTACCGGTCTTTATGGACAAATATCCGTTGCACCGAGATGCAGACCTGACCCGAATTGGCAAAGCTTCCGACAACGCAGCGGGAGACCGCATGATCTACATCACCATCCGCCTCGATAATGGTCGGAGAATTCGAGCCCAGCTCCAGCGTGACCCTTTTCAGGCCGCACCGGGACTTTATATCTCTCCCCACAGGCGGGCTGCCGGTAAAGGTAATCATTGCCAGCCGGTCATCCTCCACCAGCCGGTTGCCGACCGTGGCGCCACTGCCGATGACCAGATTCAGCACGCCTGCCGGAAGACCTGCCTCCGTAAGAAGCTCAGCCATTTTGATGGAGGATAACGGGGTTTTGGTGGCCGGCTTTAACACCAATGAGTTGCCGGCTGCTATGGCAGGCGCCACTTTGTGCGCCACCAGATTAAGAGGGAAATTGAAGGGAGTGATCGCCCCGATGATCCCTATGGGGGTACGGAGGTAGAAGCCGAACCGGCCTGCGGAAACCGGCGAGGCATCCATCGGCACAATCTCGCCATGGCTCGTCTTCGCCTCTGAGGCGGCAAAATGAAAAGTTTCGGCGCTTCGCGTTGCCTCTGCAATGGCGTATTTCCATGACTTGCCTGCTTCCCGGGCGATAATCTCCGCAACCTCATCCTTATCCCGCATTATCAATTCAGCTGTCCGGGCCAGAATCTCGGAACGTTTATAGGCAGGCATAGCGGATATTTCTTCAAACCCCTTCCGGGCGGCAATAATGGCCTTGTCCACTCCATCAGCCGGCGCCTCGGGAACCACCCCAATGACGGTATCATTGTAAGGGTTAATGACCTCGATCCCCTTCCAGTCATTCCCCACCCATTCCCCGCCGATCAAAACCTTGTAACGCTTAGTCATTGCCACCCCCTGTAAAAAATATTTAGCAATCCGACAATTTCCGCCGGCCTGGAGCGCTTTATCTGCGGACGGCTTAAGTTGGCGAATTGGTTTAAGGCTTGCCAAACGCCGCCCCAATATAGTATATTACGCCAATATTATCAACCTTTCCCGAAGGAGCCGGACGGTGCAAAACCAATTATTGGATGAAGAAAAGAAACTACTGCTGGATATTGCCAAAGGAACCATAGTCGAGTACGTAAACAACGGTACGATTCCGCAATGGGAGCTGAACTCCGGCAACCTTACGGCAAATATGGGTTGTTTTGTCACCATAAAAAATAACGGCATGCTCCGCGGCTGCATTGGAAACTTCGTCTCGGACAAACCGCTCTACCATCTTGTGCAGGAAATGGCCGTATCAGCCGCCACCGGGGACCCCAGATTTTATCCCATGAAGAAGGAAGACCTGAAGGATTTTCGCGTCGAAATTTCCGTCCTCTCCCCCATGCAAAAGATCTCTTCAATTGATGAAATTGAGGTCGGCGTGCACGGTCTGTACATGGAAAAGAATTTCTCCCGGGGGGTGCTCCTCCCCCAGGTAGCCGTCGAATACGGCTGGGACCGGGAAACCTTCCTGAGCCAGACCAGCATCAAGGCGGGGCTGACACGTGATGCATGGAAGGAAGGGGCCGAAATCTACATTTTCAGCGCCGAAGTGTTTTAATAACCGCACAGCTCAAATCCAGCGATTTCACAGGGGGAGCCCACTGAGGCTCCCTTTTTCGCGCCCCTGAATAATCGCCCAGAGTTCAGACTACATCAGAACTGAAAAAAGGGAGATGCCGAAGCATCTCCCTTCCATTTCATAAAATGAGGCGCATGAGATACACCCCAAACAATCACTATTAGAACTTGCGCCCGCCTTCGGCAGCCCACTTCTCGAGCATGGCGGTGGTGACGGACTTGGGACGCTCGATGGCATAGCCGAGACCGCGGTCCCAAGTGATGTTTGCCATGCAGCCCAGCGCCCGGCCGACGCCGAACAGGACGGTATAGAAGTCCCACTCGCGGAGACCGTAGTACCACTGGATGACGCCGGACTGAGCGTCGACGTTCGGCCATGGGTTCTTAGCCTTGCCCTGCTCGGTGAGTACGCCCGGGGCAACTTCGAAGATCATGGCAACAACCTTGAACAGCGGGTCGTCTTTGAGGCCCGGGGTGTTGAGGCAGAATTCACGCTGTGACATGTAACGCGGGTCAGTCTTGCGGAGAACGGCGTGGCCGTAACCCGGAATGACCTGGCCAGAGTTGAGGGTATCCCACAGGGCCTTGGTGATGAGTTCTTTGGTCGGCTCGACGTTTTTGCAGTATTTCTCCTGGAACTTCATGGTCCAGTCGAGAACTTCCTGATTGGCAAGGCCGTGCAGCGGGCCGGCCAGACCGTTGAGGCCAGCGGAGTATGCATAGTACGGGTCGGACAGGGCGGAGTGCACCAGGTGTGTCGTGTGGGCGGAGACGTTCCCGGACTCATGGTCGGAGTGGAGGATGAAGTACATACGGGCAACGTCCTTGTACTCTTCGCTCTGGCCGATCATATGGGCAAAGTTGGCACCCATGTCCAGTTTCGGATCGATTGGGGTCTGCTTGTCGCCCTTGTACTTCAGGTTGTAAATGAAGGCAGCGATAACGGGGATACGGGCAACCAGGTCGCATGCATCTTCATAAACATATTCCCAAGCGGTCATTTTGTTGAATTTGCCTGAGCCGTAGAAGGCGTAGAACTTGGAATCTTTCTGCAGAGCCAGCATACCGACCGACAGCATGACCATCGGATGGATATCTCTTGGCAGGGCACGGATGGCGTCAAACACATACTGGGGAACTACCTGGCGGCCTTTCCACTCTGCTACAACCTCATCCACCTGAGCCTGGGTGGGGACATCGCCGGTAAGGAGAAAATACCAGAAAGATTCAACTGTCGGGTATTTTGAATTGGGAGCCTTAGGCAGGGCCGCAAAGGTCTCGGGAATGGTCTTGCCGCGGAAGCGGATCCCTTCCTGGGGATCAAGATAGGAGATGTCGGTAACGAGACTGCGGATGTCACGGGCGCCGCCGATGCACTGGTCGATATTCACCTGGTCGATGATGACCTTGCCGAACTCTTTCACGAGCTTGGTGGTGCGGGGACGGAACTCCTCGATCTTCTGCTTTAAAGTTTCCTTAAGTGCCATGGTAACTACTCTCCTTTCGTCTGTTGGGTTATTTAACAACAATGAAAAGCATTTCAAGCCAACCAAAACCAGTGAGACCCTTCTGATCCCTCCTTTCGTTCACTGATATGCCGCTATACCGTCTATGGATAGACAGTTAATGAATGGGACATAACTTCGTGGGTCCGCCTCTGGAGAAGTTTACACGACGGGGAAATTAATTGCAAGTATACTGTATACAAAAATTCATTCACGTTATAACATCGCGTTAAATTAAAATCAACAAAAAATTTATTCCCCTCGGGTCACAAAATAACCAGTTCCTCGCTGGAAAATGTAAGCCGTTTCAGGCCGCTCTCGGTAAGGTAAAAGGTATTTTCGATGCCGACCGCCCCTTCCCCCGGAAAAACCAGCTTCGGCTCAAAGGCAAAAACCATCCCCGGCTCCAGCGTCATGTCGTCGAACCCGCGGGCCAGAAAAGGATATTCGTCGATCTCGGTCCCGATGCCGTGGCCGATGAACGAGACCTGCGCCCCCCTGTTTCCCATGAAACTGTCGGCATACCCCATCTGCGCGGCCAAGGCCGCGCATTCATCGTAGATCCGTCCCCAGGTGGGCCTCTCAGGGGCAAGGGCCACCATCCGCTCCTGCACCCGAAGCATGTCTTCGTACCCCTTTTTCAGTCTGTCGGATATGCCGCCGATGGCAAAGACCCTCGTCTGGTCCACCAGGTAGCCGTCGAAGCACCCGGCGAAATCGACAATTATCGGCTCGTTCCTCTCTATTCTCTTATACCCTGCCCCCTGTCCAAAGGCGGGGCTGAGGCCGAGCCCCCCCAGCGGAGTATCCACATAGGCAGGAACAGCGCTGTCGGCGCCGGAAAAGACATGGGCATAGAAGAGCTCCGCATTGAAGGCGCGCATCCGTATAAGCCCCTGATGTCCTTCCTTCCTCGCCGTCATCTCCAGCTCCGCCGCCAGCTCCAGGTCGCTCATCCCTTCGCGGATCACCTCCCCGGCCCGCCGGTTGACCCTGTCCACCTGATTGGCGGCATCCTGCATGATGTGGATCTCGTAATGGGTCTTGATCATCCGTACCTTGCGGATCAGGGGGGTGGCGTCGCGGAATTCCCCCGCAGGGAACACTTTCCTGTAGCGCTCGAAAAAGTTCACCGGGAGGACATCCAGCTCCATGCCGATCCGTGCAGGCATACGGTAGTCATGCTCGGCCAGGATACGGGGAATATCCTTCATTGAACCGAACGGTATCACCTCCTTCAGTCCGGATTCCATACGTGCCCGCATGAAATCCTTGCGTACCATGTACAGGGGCTCCCCTTCAGCGGGGATGTAAAGATTGCCGCTCTGAATGGTGCCGGTAAAATAAAAGAGGTCGGCATTCTGAATGCAAATGACCGCATCGAGCCCTTCTTCGGCCATGTAGTACTGCAGCTTTCTTACGCGGTGCTCAAGCTCGGCAGTCGGAGTTATGCGCATAGTTTTCTCCCTGTGAAATCTCCGCAGGAATTGTCGGTACCTAGTTCTTGCCGGAGTCATGTGATTTTTTCGCTTCCTTCATTAATCGCCGCTTCCTCCGCCCGCCGAGAAGCGTCTCCTCCACGACAATGGCGGCAAAGCAGAGGAGAAAAAGAATGAATAATATCCCCAGCGCCTTTTCTCTCATCCACTCTCCCTTCAACCGGTTTCTCATCCGGCGTTCCCGGATGAAAACCAACCCTATCAAGAATGTTTATGCGAAGCCGCTATACCGTCTCCCCCGCGTCCTCAAGCTGCAGCTCCTTGATAGCCATCTCCCGCAGCTTGAACTTCTGGATCTTGCCGCTGGCCGTCATGGGATAGGAATCAACGAACTTGACGTATTTAGGTATCTTGTAATTGGCGATCCGCCCGCGGCAGAACTCTTTCATCTCGTCTTCAGCCATGGATTCCCCTTTTTTCAGGATAACGGCCGCCATGACCTGTTCGCCGTACTTACGGTCGGGGACCCCGTAGATCTGGACGTCGGAGATCTTCGGGTGCGTATAGAGATATTCCTCGATCTCGCGGGGATAGATGTTCTCGCCGCCCCGGATGATCATCTGTTTGATCCGGCCGGTTATCTTGCAGTAGCCGTTCTCGTCCATGACCGCCAAATCGCCGGTATGGAGCCAGCCTTCGGCGTCGACCACCTTTGCCGTCTCCTCCGCCATCTTGTAATACCCCTTCATCACCATGTAGCCACGGGCACAGAGTTCGCCCTGCTTGCCGGGAGGGAGCGTCGCGCCGGTTTCGATGTCAATGATCTTCACCTCGGCGCCGGGGAGCGCCCGGCCGACCGTGGCCACCCGCAGTTCAATGGCGTCGCCGGTCCGGGTCTGGGTGATCCCCGGTGAAGCCTCAGTCTGGCCGTAGACGCTGGTGATCTCGGTTACGTTCATATCCTTGACCGCCCGCTTCATCAGCTCGATGGGGCAGTTGGAACCAGCCATGATCCCGGTCCGCAGGCTGCTCATGTCGAATTTCGGAAATTCGGGATGCTCCAGCTCGGCTATGAACATGGTGGGAACGCCGTGCACGGCGGTGCAGCGCTCCTTCTCGATGGTCTGAAGCACCTTGAGCGGATCGAATATCTCCACCGGCACCATGGCAGCGCCGTGGGTCACGCAGACCATAACGCCGAGCACACAGCCAAAACAGTGGAAAAACGGTACCGGAATGCAGAGCCGGTCCTTGTCGGTAAACTTCATGCACTCGCCAATGGCAAAGCCGTTGTTGGTGAGGTTGAAATGGGTCAGCATGACACCCTTCGGGAAGCCGGTGGTGCCCGAGGTGTACTGCATATTGATCACCTCGTGGCGATCCAGGGTCGCCTCCACCGCAGTCAACTCCTCGTCGGCAACCTCTTTCCCAAGTTCGACGATCTTTTGGAAATTGAACATGCCGGCAGGGGTATCATCGCCGATGAAAACAACATTTTTCAGGAACGGCAGCCTTGCGCTGCTCAACTTGCCCGGCTCTGCCGACTTCAACTCCGGCACCACCTCGGCCAGGGTCTGCACATAATCGGTGTCTTTGAACGCGTTGACCATAAAAAGAGTGCTGGTATCGGACTGCTTGAGGATGTATTCCAGTTCCGCTGTCTTGTAACTTGTGTTGACCGTAACCAGCACCGCGCCGATCTTGGCGGTGGCGAACTGGAGAATCACCCATTCAGGAACGTTGTAGGCCCAGATGGAGAGATGATCCCCCTTCTGTATCCCCAAGCGCAAAAGCCCCTTGGCCACCTGGCGGCAGACTTCGTTAAACTCCCGGTAGGTATGGCGTATTCCCCGCTCCACATACACCAGCGCCTCATTGTCAGGGAAACGCTCCGCAATGTGGTCCAACAACCCTCCTACAGTAAAATCAAGCTGCTTTGCCATATATCTCCCTCCATAGCTTGACTGCTTCGGCACCCCCCCGCAGCGTTACGTTGCATTCTTCGCAATCCCGGTGTATGGTTATCCACTGACAGGCCTACGCGCCCCATGGTGTCCCTGCGGATTTATTGAAGTGGCTGTATTTGCAATGCATATTTGTTTGATAATATCAAAAATTAGTTTACAGGCCACAACATCTTGATTTAAAAAGGGTTTTATGAATTATCATGACCGTGGCAACAAGTCAAGGTTTTTAAAACGAGGTATTATGTGTGTCAGATTTTTTCTCAGCTCTGTTACAAAACGGTAAAAAACTCTTGACAAGTTACATTCTCTACACATTCCGGCTATTTACCATAATATATTGTAATTACTGACATATTTTGCTTTCAGCCGCGTCAATTTTACCTGCTTTTTTTTTAGGCAATTTGCTAATTGCGTTTGATTTTATACCCCTTTGCATAACTTTAACATTCTTTTCCACAAGACTTTCCACAGCAACTGTGGAATACGAACCAGTCCGGTTTTGCATGTTTTTTTACGCGACTGTAACACAACTGCAATCATTTACTGGTAAAACCTTTCCAAGGAGATGCTGACATGAAAACCATCCTTGTCATCGAGGACGAAAAAGACCTGGCAGAACTGGTAGCCTTCAATCTCGAAAATGAAGGGTACCGAGCCATTATCGCCGTGGATGGGAGTGCGGGACTGGAAGCTGCGCGCAGTGATTCGCCGGATCTGATCCTGCTCGACCTGATGCTTCCCGGCATGAGCGGGACGGAGATCTGCAAGCTGTTAAAAAAGCAGGAAAAAACCGCTGCGATTCCGATCGTCATGCTCACCGCCAAGGGGGAAGAGATCGATCGGGTTGTCGGGTTTGAGGTGGGGGCCGACGATTATCTGGTAAAGCCCTTTTCCACCAGGGAACTGTTGCTCCGGATCAAGGCGGTGCTTCGCCGTACCCTACCGGACAAGGCTGCCGGTAAAATCATCAAGGTAGGCGCCGTTACCATCGACCCCGCTCGACACGTGGTCACCGTCGAAGGGGAAGAAGCGGTACTTACGACCACCGAATTCAATCTCCTCCTGACCCTCTGCGAACGGCTCGGCCGGGTGCAGAGCAGAGATACGCTCCTGTCGGACGTGTGGGGCTATAACTATGTGGGTGACACCCGGACCGTCGACACCCATGTAACCAGACTCCGCACCAAGCTGGGGGTAGCGGGGGATATGATAAAAACAATTCGGGGCTTCGGCTACAAGATGGAGGAGCAATGAGGCCCGGAATTCAGTGGAAGCTGATGGCATCACACCTCGTGCTGGTATTGCTGATGGGAGGGGTGCTGTATGGCTATCTGGACCATACCCTGGCAAATTATCTGATTGCGGGAATCAAGGAAAACCTCCTCAATGAGGCCCGCCTGGCCGCACTTACGGCCTCCAGGGAAAACCTTGACCTGCGGCGGGACGCACCAATGACGGCCTCCACCATAGGGCGGGAAATCAAAGCCAGGGTAACCATCATGGCCCTGAACGGTGAAGTCGCTGGAGACTCCGAAGTCAGACCGGACGAACTCAAGGGGATCGAGAACCACCTCTATCGCCCGGAAGTTCAGGCTGCGCTGAAAACCGGGGCAGGGATATCCATCCGTCATTCGTCAACCCTTCGAACCGGCATGCTCTACGTCGCCGTCCCCTTCAGCACAAAGGGAAGGGAGGCCGGGATCATAAGGCTGGCGCTTCCTCTTGCAGCTGTGGATAAAACCAGGACCAGCCTCCATACCATCCTGGGCGCATCCATGGCACTGGCGGTGTTTCTCTCTCTCATCCTGAGCTATATCATTTCCCGTGTCACCTCCCGGTCGCTCCGCACCATGGCTTCCATCGCAGCCCGTATCGGCAAGGGGGAGTTCGGCCGGCGGATCCCGGTAAATAGCCGTGACGAACTGGGAGAACTGGCCGGCGTCATGAATGACATGTCGGTCAGGATTGAACGCCAACTGGCATGTATTTCCGCTGAAAAAAACCGGCTTGACACCATTCTGCGCGGCATGGGAGAGGGGCTGATGGTTGCCGACGCAAAAGGGGTGATCACCCTGGTCAACCCGGCATTCCATACTCTCTTTGCCATTGAAGAGGAAGTGGAAGGGAAGCCGCTCATCGAGATCACCCGGCACCCCGATCTGAATGAGGCGTTCCGGGCAGTGGTAACGAGCAGGAGTGAACGGATCGAGGAAATCACCATCCGGCTGCCGGAGGAGACAAAAGTATTGACCCACTGGGTCCCCCTCCTTGACCAGGACGCACTGCAGGGTGTGGTGGCGGTTTTTCACGACATAAGCGACATCAAAAAGCTGGAAAATATCCGCAAAGACTTTGTGGCAAATGTCTCCCATGAGCTGCGTACGCCGGTGACGGTGATAAAAGGTTACGCCGAAACATTGCTGGGAGGAGTACTGGAGACGGACCCGGCGCGCGCGCGCCGATTTCTGGAAGTCATCTACAACCACTCGGAACGTCTGGCCTCCCTCATCGGCGACCTCCTCACCCTTTCAGAGCTGGAATCAGGAAAGCTTACCATGGAGCTCGCTCCGATGACCATCGAGGGCACCGTCATCCAGGCCGCCAGACTGCTGGAACAGAATGCCAGGAACAAAGGGGTACGGCTTATCCTGGGCGACATGCACGAAGTGCCGCGGATCCTTGCCGACCGCGGCAGGCTGGAGCAAGTGCTTATCAACCTGATCGACAACGGCATCAAATACACCCCTGCCGCCGGCTCTGTAACCGTCTCCGCCACCGATATCGGACCCATGGTGAAGTTAGAGGTAAAAGACACCGGAATCGGCATCCCGGCCAAGGACCTGCCACGGATTTTTGAACGGTTCTACCGGGTGGACGAAGCGCGGAGCCGCGACGTGGGAGGAACCGGCCTCGGTCTTTCAATCGTTAAGCACATCGTGCAGCTCCACGGCGGGACAGTTGCCGTCGAGAGCGTTGCCGGAAAAGGCTCAACTTTCTCATTCACCCTGAAAAAGGCTTAATTGGCAGGGTCGGCAACTAAATTATTTCCTTTAAATACCGAAACGAATGATATAGAATCAGGTTTTTGTTTCAGGAAGGAAAGGAAATATCAATGAACAGCAAAGCCCTGATCGTCTGTCCCTATTGCCGAAAAGTCAGAAAATTCGGAGAATGGATTGAGCTGACCTACACCGAACAGATGCAGATCACCTCTCTGGTAATTGAAGAAATCAAAAGGGTCTGTGAAGATTGCCAACAGGAAACCCCTCAAATACTGCGCCGCTGAATCGGAACTCTTTCTATCTTTATATTGAACTCCTCCTGCTTTCCCCGTAACCACGTGATCGTCTTCAGTCCCCGCCCGAAACTACGACACCACCACCCCTCCCGACACCACAAACTTTACCGCCTCCTCAACGGTCATGCCGCTCTCCAGCACCTCACCCTCCCGGAAAAAGAGGGCAAAGCCGGAGGTGGGGTTGGGCATGGTCGGGACGTAAACCACCACAAGCCGTTCACCATCCTTTTCCACCTCGGCAGTCACGAACCCCACAGCCCGTACCCCGGGTCTGGGCCATTCCACCAGTACCGCCCTGCGGTAAGATGTCTTCCCTTCCCTGAACACCTGGGTGAGCTGCTTGCTTGAGGTATAGATCGACTTCACCAGCGGGATTTTCGCGAGTAACACGTCCCACCATTTGAGGAGCCTGGTCCCCATGACGTTGGTGGCCAGTAGGCCGGTCAGGTAGACCACCACCGCTCCGAACACCATCCCCATGCCGGGGATATACGTCTCATGACGGGTTATGGCGATGAACAGCTGCGCCAGGTAAGGCCCCAGGATGCCGTCGGCGAAATTGAAGAGAAATTTCAGGATAAAGATGGTGATCCCCACCGGGATGAGCACGAACAGCCCCGCCGCAAACCTCCCCTTCAGATGATTCAGCACCCTTTCCATACCTCACCTCGAAAATATTATGCCGGCAAGCAGAGGATAACCCTTTCCGGCGCAAAGTCAATATTTTCCCATTCCTTACACAGTGTTAACAGGGTTGTAACACTGCGCGGCTACTATTTCGCATCGGGGCAAAACATGCGAAAGGAGAACATATGTGGAAAGAAGAAGTCATCGACCTGAAGATCAGCAGATTCTTCGAGGTATCCGCCAGGGCACTCCTCTGCCTGCTTATTATTGCCATCCTGCTGGCGATACTGGCCGGCGTCATTTACACCTTTTACGACATCCGACTAATTTTCCGGACGGATTTCCATGGGGCATTCAAGACCATCATGGTCGATATGCTTACCGTGCTGGCGATTGTGGAGGTCCTGCGCACGGCGCTGGCCTACTTCTCGGAAGGACGGGTGAAAGTCACCTATATCATCGACACGGTGATGGTGACCGTGCTGACCGAGGTGATGGCCTTCTGGTACAAGGATATGGAATGGGAGAAAATAGCCATGGTAATAGCGCTGGTTCTGTCGCTGGCGCTGGTCAGAATAATTGCGGTCAGGTTTTCACCCAGAAGACTCCGGGAAGAGTTGTAGATCGGGGAACGGGGACTGGGACCGGGGATCGGGAACAGGTTTTTTGTCTTCAATTCCCGATCACTGGTCCCCGGTCCCAGTTTTTAACCGAATCTCACCACATCCGTAACCTGGTTGTAACAAATGTCTGGTACAAACCTTCATCAGAGAAATTTATAAAAGGAGGAAACAAATGTTTAACACGATACGCAACGGCATCCTGGCGCTCGCAGTTTTGGCAACAACGGCACTGTCAGGCCAGGCTTCGGCTGAAACCCTCATCAACGGGGCAGGGGCGACATTCCCCTATCCCCTCTATTCCAAATGGTTTGCCGAGTACGCCAAGGTCGATCCCACCGTCAAGTTCAACTACCAGTCCATCGGAAGCGGCGGCGGCATCAAGCAGATCACGGCCCAGACGGTTGACTTCGGCGCAAGCGACAAGTTTCTCTCCGATGAGGAGCTGAAGGCGGCCCCCGGCAAGCTTCTTCACATCCCGACCGTCATGGGCGCCGTAGTTGTTACCTATAACATTCCCGGCGTTCCGAAGGGGCTGAAACTTTCCTCCGAAGATGTGGCCGATATATTTCTCGGCAAGATCACCAAATGGAACGACCCGAAAATCTCCAACGACAACCCGGGAGTAAAGCTTCCCGACAAGCCGATCATCGTCGTGCATCGCTCCGACGGCAGCGGCACGACCAGCATTTTTACCGATTACCTCTCCGGCGTAAGCGCCGAATGGGCGCAGAAGGTCGGCAAGGGGGCGTCGGTCAAGTGGCCGATTGGACTCGGCGGCAAGGGTAATGAAGGGGTTGCCGGTCAAGTCAAGACAACCGGCTATACCATCGGCTACGTGGAACTGGCTTACGCCTTTGAGAACAAGCTTCCCTATGCAAGCCTCAAAAACAAGAGCGGCACGTTCGTAGAACCGACCATCAAGTCCACCAGTGCTGCGGCAGCCGCAGCAGCCAAGAACATGCCGGCCGACTACCGGATATCGCTGGTTAATCAACCCGGCAAGGATGCCTACCCCATCGTCGGCTTTACCTGGCTCCTCATCTACGAGCAGCAGAAGGACAAGACAAAAGGGAAGAAAATGGTTGAATTCCTCAACTGGGAGCTGAAAAAAGGGCAGAAGATGGCTTCCGCCATTCTCTACGCCCCCCTGCCGGAAAACGTGGCAAAGATGGTGGAAAAAACCATCAAGAGTATCAAGTATTAATCGGATGTGATGCTATCAAGCCCGGACAGGCGCTTTCCCCCTCCGTGCCTGTCCGGGCATTTTTACTGCCTTTCCTTTTGTTACAGACAGGTGAACAACACCTTACAGTTATATGGAGGAAGCCTTGCCCTCTGACGCAGAAACCCGAAGATGGAAGCTGGAACGAGGTGTGAGCGGTGACTACATCTTCAAGGGAGTGACCGTTCTGTTCGCCTTCAGCATCCTCGTGATCCTCCTGCTGATGATCTTTGAGATGGTCGGAGAAAGCCTCCCCTCCATGCGCAAGTTCGGCTGGGGTTTCATTGCCGGCCGGGAGTGGGATGCGGTCCAGGGGATATTCGGCGCCCTCCCCTATATCTACGGCTCGGTGGTCTCCTCCATCCTCGCCCTGCTCATTGCCACCCCCTTGAGTGTTGCAACCGCCGTCTTCATCACCGAGCTGGCGCCGAATAAATTCGGCGGCACGGTGGCCGCCCTGGTGGAGCTCCTGGCCGCAATACCGAGCGTCATCTACGGTTTATGGGGGGTCCTGGTCATGGCCCCATGGCTGCAAAAGACCGTACAGCCGTTTCTCATGGATCACCTGGGATTCCTCCCCTTCTTCAAGGGAGCTCCGTACGGGGTGAGCATGCTTGCCGCGGTCTTTATCCTGGTGATCATGGTCCTGCCGATCATCACCTCCATTACCAAAGAAGTCCTGCTGGCGGTTCCCCAGAGTCAGAAAGAGGCTGCCATAGCCCTGGGCGCCACCCGCTGGGAAATGATCCGCATGGCGGTCCTCCCCTACGGCAGGTCCGGCATCCTGGGGGCGGTCATCCTGGGCCTGGGCCGCGCGGTGGGGGAAACCATGGCGGTCACCATGGTGATCGGCAACAACCCGCAGATCTCCCTGTCGCTCCTCTCTCCCGCCTACACCATGCCGAGCGTCATTGCCAACGAGTTTGCCGAAACAACCTCAACACTCCACGCATCGGCGCTCATGGAGATCGGCCTCATCCTGCTGGTTGTAACGTTGATCATCAACGCACTGGCCAGACTTCTTTTGTGGAGTGTCACCCGCGAACGGAAAGGAGGCTCCAGAGGATGAAAAGCCTGGGATTTCGGAAGCTGAAGAATGCGGGCATGACCCTTGTGATGGTGGCCTCAACCGTGGCGGTTTTGATTCCCCTGATCCTCATTTTCGTGCATATCGTCAGGATGGGGTTCAGTTCCATCAGCCTCGACTTCTTCACCCAGATACCGAAGCCGACCGGTGAAACAGGGGGCGGAATGGCGAACGGCATGGCCGGATCATTTATCCTGATAGCCATGGCATCGGCATTGGGCATCCCCATCGGCATATTCGGCGCCATATACCTCGCGGAATACGGGGGGAAAAGAATATCCAACGTGATTCGCTTCGGCGCCGATGTACTCTCCGGCATTCCCTCCATCATCACCGGAATGGTGGCATATACCCTGCTGGTGGTTCCCCTGAAAGGCTTTTCAGCCCTGGCGGGGGCGTTTGCACTGGCCCTGATCATGATCCCCATCGTATTGCGCACCACCGAGGAACAGCTCAAAATGGTCCCCGATTCCCTGCGGGAGGCCTCCCTTGCCCTGGGGGTTCCCCTCTGGCGCACCAGCCTCAAGGTTACCCTGAGAAGCGCCATGAAGGGGGTCATGACCGGCATACTTCTGGCGATCGCCCGTATCGCCGGAGAAACCGCACCGCTCCTCTTCACCGCCCTGGGGAACCAGTTCTGGAGCAGGAAACTCAATGAGCCGATCGCTGCAATGCCTCTCCAGATATTCAGCTTCGCCATTTCCCCCTATGAGGACTGGCACCGCCTGGCCTGGGCCGGAGCGCTCGTGCTCGTGACGCTCATGTTCGGGCTGAGTCTGTCGGCGCGGTACTTCGGCAGGGCAAAAAAACAATCCTGAGTTGAGGTTTTTGATGAATACAAAGGTGAAAATCGAGGATTTGAACGTTTACTTCGGCCAGAATCATGCCGTCAAAGAGGTAACCCTTGGCATCCCGGATAATACCGTCACCGCCATCATAGGACCGTCCGGATGTGGCAAGTCCACGGTGCTCCGCAGCATCAACAGGATGCACGACCTGGTCCCTGCCGCACGGGTCACGGGGAAAATATTGTTGGACGGCGCCGACATCTATGGTAAAAACGTAGATCCGGTCTCCATCAGGAGGAAGGTCGGCATGGTGTTCCAGAAACCGAACCCTTTCCCCGCCATGTCCATCCATGATAACGTTATAGCGGGGTATAAGCTGAACGGCAGGGTCAACAGGGCCGAGGCCGATGAGATCGTGGAATCGAGCCTCAAGCGGGTCGCCCTCTGGGACGAGGTAAAGGACCGCTTGAAACATAATGCCATGGATCTCTCCGGAGGGCAGCAGCAGAGGCTCTGCATCGCCAGGACCATCGCGGTAAAGCCCGAGGTGATTCTGATGGACGAGCCCGCCTCGGCCCTCGACCCGATATCGACCCTGAAGATCGAGGAGCTGATTGAAGAGTTGAAGGAGAAGTACACCATCATCATCGTCACCCATAACATGCAGCAGGCCGCCCGCGTCTCCGATTACACCGCCTTTTTCTACCTGGGTGAGCTGATTGAATGCGGCGAAACGAAAAAGATTTTTACTACCCCGGAGATAAAGCAGACTGAAGATTATATTACCGGCAGATTCGGCTAGCGGCCGGGACCAGGCAAACACTTTTCGGGAATCGAAATTCGGGACCCGGGATCCGTAACTGCTAAAGACGGTTCCCGCTTCCCGGTTCACGCTTCCCAAATCACGAGGTAAACATGGAACGGGAACATTTCAGCAAGAAATACGACGAAGAGTTGAACGAGATCCGGGAGAAACTCCTGGAAATGGGCGGAAAGGTCGAAGTAATGATCGCCAATGCCATGAAGGCGCTGGTGGAGCGAGACTCTGAGCTGGCAGAGAAGACCATCAAGTTTGATCACGTGATAAACCATCTGGAAGTGGAGATCGACGAAAAGTGCCTTCAGGTCCTGGCCAAGCGCCAGCCGGCGGCCCGCGATCTTCGCTTTATTACCCTTGCGCTGAAGATCGTTACCGACCTGGAGAGGATCGGTGATCAATGCAGGAATATCGCAATGCGGGCCAGGGAGTTGAACGAGGAACCCCCTTTAAAGCCATACATCGACCTGCCGAGAATGGCCGGAGCGGCGAGCGTCATGGTAAAAGAGGCGCTGGACGCCTTTGTGCGCGGAGACGATACCCTGGCAATCAAGGTCTGCAAGGATGACCAGCAGGTGGACGACCTGAATGAACAGATTCAGCGGGAACTCCTGACCTTCATGATGGGAGACCCCGCCACCATATCCCGCGCCATGAAGGTAAACCACATCGCCAAATGCCTGGAGCGTATCGCCGACCATGCCACCAATGTGGCCGAGATGGTCATCTTCATGGTCAAGGGGAAGGACATCCGTCACACCACCATGGCGTAGCCTCCCCTGCAACCTCACCCCGCACGCATTCCCGCGCCACTTCCCTGATCCGCACCGGCACCTCGGTATTGAGAAGGGAATCATCCCCCTCCAGATACACGGGAATGTAATTACGGGAAAGCCCCTTCAGCAAGCCATCCCGCTCCCTGCTTTGAACCAGGACCTGCAACTCCCTATGGAGAAATCGCCTGTAATAGGCCCTTTTTTTCAGGTCGGACAAGCGCCGGAAGGCCTGGGCGCGTTCCCTGATTACGCCGGCATGGAGTTGATCTTTCATCACGGCAGCAGGCGTGCCGGGCCGCGGAGAAAAGGGGAAAACATGCAGATAGGCAACGGGTAACGATTCCACAAAGTGGAAGCCGTTCTCGAACTCTTTCTCCGTTTCGCCGGGAAACCCGGCTATGACATCCAGGCCGATGCAGAGATCGGGAATGGCGTCCGCCAATTTTTCGATCAGCGTGCGGAAGTCCCGGGTGGAATATCTGCGGTTCATTCGCAAAAGCACCTCGTCATCCCCCCCCTGCAAAGGGATATGGAGATGGGGGCAAACTATTGGCGACGCTGCCAGGAAGGCCACAAGCTCATCGGAAATTTCCGTCGGTTCAACCGACCCGAGCCTGAGACGGGGGGTCAGGGTCCGTTCTTCAGCGGCAGCCAGAAGGGATAGCAGTGTCGCCGGCGGAGAGAGGTCACGGCCGTAACCGCTCAGGTGGATGCCGGTAAGCACCACCTCATTGAACCCTTTTTTCGTAAAGGCGCCGATTCCGGCCAGGGCATCGTCGAATGGGACACTCCGGCTCCGTCCCCTGGCGTAGGGGACGATGCAGTAAGAACAAAAGGCATCACAGCCGTTTTGCACCTGCAGAAAGGCCCTGGTGTGTTCGGCAAATGTCTCAAGGGTAAGGGTGGCGGCCCGCTCTTCCCGGAAGATATCGGAAACGAGGACCTTCTGCCCGGCGCCTATTTCCCGCAGCAACCCGGCAATTCCTTTTTTCTCCGCATTACCAAGGATCAGGCTCACACCTGCCATCTCCCGCAGTTCTTCATGAGCCACCTGGGCGTAACACCCCGTCACCACGATTTTTGCAGAGGGGTTGTGCCGCAAGGCGCGCCGGATAAGGCGGCGGGACTCGGCATCGGTCCTGGCCGTTACCGTACAGGTATTGATCACGTAAATGTCCGCCCGGTCCTCAAAGGGAACCACCTGGAACCCCTCGTTACCGAGGTTTTCCGACATGGCCGCCGATTCGAACTGGTTGATCTTGCACCCCAGCGTTGTTATTGCAACCCGTTGTGCAGTGTCCTCACTCCTCACTCCTCACTCCTCACTCCTCACTCCTCACTCCTCACTCCTCACTCCTCACTGCCTCTTCAATCCACCCGCCACCCAATACCGTATCCCCGTCGTAAAAGACCACCGCCTGCCCGGGGGTAACCGACTTCTCCCTTTCCAGGAAGCGGACTTCGGCGCGCATGTCCGGCAGTGGAGATATCCGGCAGGGGACCGGCCGGTGGCGGTATCTGATCTTGCAGGCGGCCTCGATGGGGGATGCTGCCGGGAGGGTTATCCAGTTCACATTCCTGGCGGTAAGCCCCTCCCGGTAGAGCTCGTCACCGGCCCCGACCACCACCTCCCGTTTCTCCGCATCTACTCCGAGCACGTAGAGCGGGTGGGAATGGGCCAGGCCGAGCCCTTTGCGCTGACCGACCGTATAGCGGTACGTGCCGCTGTGGCGCCCCAGGACGGCGCCTGTACTGTCCACGATATCGCCCGACAGACGGCCTTCCCCCCGCGCCTCTTCCAGAAAGCGGACGTAATCGTTGTCGGGAACAAAGCATATCTCCTGACTTTCCCCTTTTTCCGCAACTCGCAGACGGTAATGAGCGGCCAGCCTGCGCACTTCCTGTTTGGTCATCTCCCCCAGAGGGAAGAGGGTGTGGGCCAGCTGCCCCTGGGTCAGTGTAAAAAGGAAATAGCTCTGGTCCTTCCCCTGATCCTTCCCCTTGAGGAGCCGATAGTACCCGCTCTCATCCCGCACTATCCGCGCATAATGGCCGGTTGCGAGAAAATCGGCGGAAAGCTCCCGCGCCTTTTTCAGCAAAAGCTCGAATTTGATCCGCTGGTTGCAGCGGACGCAGGGGTTGGGGGTGCGGCCAGAGAAGTATTCATCGACAAAGTCGTCGATCACCAGCCGTTGGAACTCCTCTTCGAAGTTCACCACATAAAAGGGGATGCCGAGACTTTCCGCCACCCGTCTGGCGTCATAGATATCATCCAGCGAGCAGCAGGTGTCGAATTTCTCGCCGTCCCGGGCAGTGAACCTGGAATAATCCCAGACCTGCATGGAGATGCCGATAACCTCATGCCCCTCATCCTTCAACAGGGCTGCGGTCACCGAAGAGTCCACCCCGCCGCTCATGGCGACGACGACGCGTTTCCGTTTATTGTTTTTCACTGTTTACTTTTCACCATTCACTTTTCACTGTTTTTCCGCAGGCGCTCCACGATTCCCGGCAAGACCTCCAGCACGTAATCCACATCCGCTTCCGTGCTCTCCCTTCCCAGGGAAAAGCGGACGGAACCCTTGGCAACCAGAGGATCCACGCCCATGGCCGCCAGGACGTGAGAGGTCTTCAGTGCGCCGGAGCTGCAGGCAGCCCCGGAGGATACGGCAACACCTTCGAGATCGAGACTCACTAAAAGGGAATCCGCCTCTGTATCCGGGAAGGAGATGTTTGCAGTATTGGGGAGGCGCTTTGCAGGATGCCCGTTAATCCGGGCAGTGGGTATCTTCTCCAGTATACAGCGTTCCAGTCTGTCGCGAAGACGCTCAAGGCGCCCCGATTCGGAAGCCGAGGTTGCCTTCGCCAGTTCGCAGGCCTTCCCCAGAGCTACAATGCCGGCCACGTTCTCAGTGCCCGCGCGACGATTCCGTTCCTGAGAGCCGCCGTGAATCAAGGGATGGAGCTTTACCCCCTTCCTGACGATCAAGGCGCCGATCCCTTTGGGCGCGTACAACTTATGCCCCGACAGGGCAAGAAGATGTATATTCAGCTCCCGGCAGTCGACAGGAATCCGGCCTGCCGCCTGCACGGCGTCGCAATGGAAGTAAACCCTGTGCCGGGCCGCGATATCGCCGATCTCTTTTACGGGAAAGATGACGCCGGTCTCATTGTTGGCATACATGGCAGAAATAAGGATGGTGCGAGAGGTCACGGCCCCTTCAAGCGCATCCAGATCCGGCATTCCGGCACGGTCCACATCGAGCCGGGTAACATCGTACCCGGCCTGCTCCAGATAGAGACAGGAGTTGATTACCGCGGGGTGCTCCACCCTGGTGGTGATGATGTGGTTCCCCTTCGCCCGCAGGGCCGAAGCCACCCCTTTGATGGCCATGTTGTCGGCCTCCGTACCGCAGGAGGTGAAGACAACCTCCGAGGGATCACAGTTTACCAGCTCCGCAACCTTTGCCCTGGCGTCTTCCACCACCCCTTTCACCCTTCTCCCGGCCCAATGGATACTGGAAGGGTTGCCGAACCCCTCCCGGTAGAACGGCAAAAACGCCTCCAACACCTCGGGATGCACGGGTGTCGTGGCGTTATAGTCCATGTAAATCATGCGTAAAACCTCACTCCTCGCTGCTCACTCCCCTGGCCTCCCTGGTCAAATCTTCCAGGGTTATGGAATCAAGAAATCCCCTGATCCTCTCTCCCAGCCCTTTCCAGACGTCGTGGGTCACACACCTTGAGATTCTGGAGCAGACCTCGCTCCCCTCATCCAGACAGGCCACCGGATTGAGAGGCTCTTCCACTGTCGCCACAATATCGCCGACCAGGATATGGGAACTCCCGCGGGCAAGGATGTAGCCCCCCCCGGGGCCACGGACGCTCTCCACGATGTTCCCCTTCTTCAGCCGGTAAAAGAGCTGCTCCAGGTAGTTCAACGGGATTTCTTCCCGCCGGGATATTTCCTTCAGGGAGACCGGCCGCCCTGCGGAGTTAAGGGAGAGGTCAACCATGGCCCTCACTGCATATTGTGCCTTTGTTGAAAGCCGCATACACTAATTTCCGCCGTTTACCCGTTTTTTGAGGGTTTCATGCTCCGTCGCCAGCGCATTATATTTCCGTTCCAGCTCGCGGATCTGGTCGAACAGGCACGATATGGCCTTGGCTTCCGGGTCGGGGAGCTTGCCGTGCTCCAGGTCCATCCTATCCGACGGTTTTTCCGTCGCCATGACAACACGCCCGGGAATGCCGACCACCGTTGAATTTGCAGGGACTTCCCTGACAACCACCGAGTTGGAGCCGACCTTGCTCCCCTTGCCGACCGTGAACGGCCCCAGGACTTTTGCGCCGGAGCCAATCACCACGTTATCTTCAAGAGTCGGGTGACGCTTGACTTTTTCCCAACTCACCCCGCCGAGGGTAACTCCATGATAGAGGGTGACGTTATCACCTATCTCCGCCGTCTCCCCTATGACCACCCCCATGCCGTGGTCGATAAAAAAGCCTTTCCCTATTGTGGCTCCCGGATGGATCTCGATACCGGTAAAAAACCGTCCCAGATGGGAGATAAACCTGCCGATGAAGTAGAATTCGTGCGTCCAGAACCAGTGGGAAATCCTGTGAAACCATAGGGCGTGGAGTCCGGGATAACAGAAAAAAACCTCCAGGGCGCTTCTGGCCGCAGGATCCCTATCAAAAACCGCCTTTATGTCTTCTTTCAATCGCGCAAACATGGGCCAACCCCCTTCCGCTCCCAGTTTTTAACCTAAAAACGGCAATTGGACACGGATTAACACGGAAAAAGCGGATTAAAACTGATAATTCAAGGACATACTTTGGGTTAATGCTCTCAGTGGTTTAAATCCGTGAAAATCCGTATAAATCAGATTTGATCCGTGTTCAAAATGCTTTTCCCAGGTTTAATGAAAATTACTCCTTCGTCTCAAATAACATGCCTTACTAAATCTGTCAACTATTAAATCAAATCTTTAAAACAGCAATAATATCAGGCCATTAAATAAGAACTGCTGGCGGGGGATTCAGGATGCTGTTAATCGCGTGAGACGGGGAGTGAAAAGGTAAACCGGCTCCCTTTCCGGGGAGCGCTGACGACCCACATCTTTCCCCTGTGGGCGTTGACAATCCGCTTGCAGATGGCGAGGCCAAGCCCGGTGCCCTTTGGGGAGCCGTTGTCGGACTTTACCTGGCAGAACTCATCAAAAATCCTGGGTACATAATGTTCGGGGATTCCCTCACCGGTATCGGTAACGGAAACGTGTACTTCATCGCCGTCTCTGGCCACTGAAACCCCGATTTTACCTCCCCGTGGGGTAAACTTTATGGCATTCCCGATCAGGTTGGTAAGAACACACCGGATATGGGCGTTGTCAAAACAGGCAAAAACGCTCTCCTGAAACGGCTCGAGGGACATATCAAGGCCGTTCCTGCTGGCGAAGGGAGCAAGGACGGTATAGACTTCGCGGATCGGCTCCATGATGTTATTTTCTTCAAAATTCATTTCCTCCTTCCCCGCATCCAATTTTGAAAGGTCCAGCATATCGTTTACAAGCTCCGTCAAACGCTCGCTGCTCTCCAGGGCGGCATTGAGATACTGACGCTGCTCTTCGGTGAGATTCTCGTCCCCAATCTCCTTGATAAGGGAACAGTAACTGTAAATGACCGTGACAGGGATACGCAGCTCATGGGTTGCCGTATTTATATACTCGGATTTCAAATGATCAAGCCCCTGCAGCCGCTCATTGGCCTCCTTCAACTGCTGAAGGGACATCCTCTCTTCCGTTACATCTGCGAAGGAAAGGATGGCGTAATCCCCCTGCAGCCGGTAATCGCTTACCGAGAGCGACACAATACGCTTCTCGCCGGACTTGGCCCGAAAGATCACATCCCGCTTTTTTCTGTAATCGCGGCCGAGAAAGAAGTTCATGTGGCTTTCCATGGCGTCCTGGAAGCTTTCCTCAGCCAAAAGGTCGGCAAGGGTCAGGTTCAGCGCCTCTTCTCTGCTGTAACCCAGCATCTCAAGTACGCGCCTGTTTATGTAAAGCGGTTCCCCCCTCACATTCAACACCATCAGCCCTTCGGGGGCGTGTTCGAAAAGGGTCTCAAACACCCTGGCTTTCTGTTCGAGAAGCACCAGGGACTCTCTTTCATCCACGACAAGGATTTTCTTATTTTTCATATTCCGCGCTCGCAGACAGCTTATAAAGGGAAGCAAGGTACGGCACATGAGAACAAATCACGCAGGAAACAAAAAAGGGAGCCCGCATAAACATGCTGACTCCCTGCTGGCCGCGGAGCCGGGTCGAACTAATACCATAAGCATTAGTTATAACAGTATTTTTTGAAAGTGGATAATTGCTCATACCCCCAAAAATACCCCCAAATCTTCGGCCCTACCCCCTGCCTTATAATTCTATTGTGTGGAAGGAAGATACACCAGATTTCACAATCTTGCAAGGAATGATAGATACTCTCCATGTGCGGCCGAGCGGAATGTGCAGGTGAAGTGACCTTCGGTAATTTTGAGCTTGTACGTGGTTGAGACACGACCCCTATTGGGTTTCCCGACCCCTATTGGGTTTCCCGACCCCTATTGGGTTTCCGACCCCTATTGGGTTTCCCTTCTTCATACGGTTACCTGTGGTTCAAATTCGGGTATGGCGCGGCGCATAAATTCATCGAAGAGCGGAACAGTGAAAGCGACGTCACCATGAGAGGGGCTGAAGATCATCCCCTTCTTGATCAGAATTCCGCGAAGAGGGCCGAGGCTGGTGATTTTGACGCCGAGTGTCTCGGCAATGTCGCTTGTTCTTTGGGCACCCGGCCCAAGCTGGGCCATGGCCCGCAAGAAATGTTTTTCCCGCGGGGTCAGACGATCGAACCGGACGCGAAAGAAGTTTTCTTCCAGCCGGCGGATAACGGTTTGGGTTGCCTTCCGCACCACATCAAGAGTGATCGGTGAAGCAGCGGCTCGGTTCCACGCCTGGTATCCCCATTCCTGAAGGAAATACGGGTATCCTTGGGTAAGGCGGAAAATCTCCCGGAGCGCTTCCTCCTGAAACACCACACCTACCGTCTGCACTGGGTCCTGAAGAGCCTTGGAGGCATCCGGCTCGGATAGAGGCCCGACGACGGGGAAACTGAAAAGGCGCTCCGCGTACGATTTCGACTCACCCGCCAACCCCGGTAAAATCGGAAGCCCCGCACCCATAAGGACCAGGGGCAACTGGCGCTGTTGCATCTTGTGCATCGCCATGATGAGCGCACTCAGCTCGGATTGATTGAAGTACTGGATCTCGTCGATAAGTATAGCCACAGGAGCCTGTCGTTCTTCGGCAGCCTCTGCGAGCGCAATGAACAGGTTTGGAAGATCGGCTTCAAGGTCTCCACTGTCAGCAGTCCCGCGCTCAGGCTCAATGTCCAGGCCGAACTCAAGGTCGCCGATGGTGACTCTGACGGCCCCAAGAAAGCTCTTCAACACAGCGAGACCTCTGCGAACTTTGTTGCCTGCCCCGGCGGTTCGGGCCAGATCATAAAGCAGCCGCCGCAGTTCAGGCGCAAGTAGTGCCGCCAGCGGTTTGTCTTCGTGGGCCTCGACCAGGATCGAACGGTAGCCCTCTCTCCGGGCAATTCTATCCATTTCGTTGAGCAGCACGGTTTTCCCAACTCCGCGAAGCCCGGTGAGGAGGAGACTCTTTTCGGGACGCCGGGATCGAACCCGCCCCAAAAGAATGCGTGTCTGCTCAAGAATGTCGTCACGACCGACAATCTCCGGCGGCGGCGAGCCAGCACCGGGTGAGAAGGGATTCCTGATTGGATCCATTAGTAACCTCTGTTTACTACCTCGTGAAATTTATAGCAATTTATACTATCCAAACCGTATAGCACAGTATAATACCATATAGCACTGTATAATACCTTATAAATCCCAATAAATCACTATAATATCTTATTCGGCTTCATGATCCTCGCCAGAATCGATTTCGCGCCGCGTCGGTCTCCGCTAAAAACATCATACCGGCCAACAGAAACAGAAAAGGCCCTGATTTCTCAGGGCCTTTCAAACTGCTTTGTATCTTATTGGACTATAACTTGGTGCCCGGAGCCGGGGTCGAACCGGCACAGCCTTGCGGCCGAGGGATTTTAAGTCCCTTGCGTCTACCAATTCCGCCATCCGGGCATTACTGGGTTTACAGACTTTTTGAATTATGTTGGTGAAAGTTTGGTGAAACCTAGCAATTGAAGATAGCGCATTGTAGTAGCCATGTTGGTATGGCCCAACCTGCTCATAATCTCGAATATCGGCATGTTGTTGTTTGCCCATATAGAAGCCCTACGATGCCTTAAATTGTGCCAGTTCCAGTCTGCCAAATCCTCTAAAAAACGAGGGTAAGCGTTCCACTCCTTAAACACCCTATCAATAAAATTCCCGGTTAAACATTGAGGCCGGGGAATAATCCTCGGGGTTAAATTTGAATTTTTAGCCTTGCGAGTATAGAGTATTATGAAAGTGTTTTCAATATCTTTGTGTGTTAGCCGAATCGCTTCCATGATCCGAAAGCCGGTTTCCTCTACAAAATCAAATAGCAATAATTGGCTCGGACTTAGCTTGCCCCGCACAACCGCTATTTCTTCATCAGACGGTATGTATTTAAGCTTGATGTCAATCGGGTAAAATTCAAGCCGCTGGCAAGGATTTTTAATAGTCAATTCAAGGGTATTGATCCCGTAATTAAAAAGAGCTTTCAGGCTTCGAATTAAGGAATTTACCTTAGGGACTTGGCAATTACTAAAATACCATTTATAATATCTTCATCTCTCGTAAAGGAAGGTGAGTATGAAGATATCGACTCTCGAAAAGAATGGTATAAAACCAGAAGTCATTGAGGTAATTTCCCTTCTGATTGATCGTATTCCCTGGCCTTCACGGCGTCAGGCAATGGCTGAGGTGACGATGATCTTGCTTGACGGCAAACCCCGCGTAGCTGAGGACGCATTTGGTTGGAACCGTGTTACCGTCGGCCTCGGCATGGACGAATTGCGGACAGGTATTATCTGTCATAATGATCTATCACAACGGCGTAAGCCCAAAACGGAAGAAAAGTATCCAAAGCTACTCGTCGACATACAAGAACTTATGGAACCGGAATGTCACGCAGATCCGCATCTTCGCACCACGCTTGCATACACCGATAAAACTGCGGCTTCAGTCTGCGAGGCGTTGGTTGCAAAAGGTTGGTCACGGGAGATTGTGCCTTCTGTTCGCACCATGTCAGACATTCTAATGCGCCTCGGGTATAGGCTTCGGAGCGTAGCAAAAACCAAGGTTCAAAAAAAACAGAATGGACTGACCAAATCTTTGAAAACATCCGCACAATAAATGCCATCGCGGACTCGGAGCCTGACGCAGGAACCGGCACAACTGACAGTTCACAAGGTTCAGGGCAGGGAACAACGGTATCCAAGAAGGAGGAGTAACCATAAAATGAAAAAGGGGCCGAATGGCCCCTTTCCTTTGTTACTTACCTTTTGGCTTTGCTGGAACGGTTCGTTTTTCAACAGTTGTAGTTGAGGGGTGCTTTTCAGCGTATTCTTTTGTTACGATTTGACCATTTTTCGCATTGCGCGGCATGATGATGGTTTTGGTCTTCGGCATCTCGTTCTCCTTTCCCCCAGAACTTTCAGTTGCGTTAGCCCCTCCTATCTGGTAGAAAGGATGTATACGCACAACAGATAACTCTGAGTAGTTATCGAAAATCGCCTAAAGGCCCACCCTTTAGGCGATTTCCTTTTGTATTACTTCCTTTGCGGTTATCCAATCCGCATTTCTAAACCATCAGCCTTAATCCTTCTCTCAATGACCTCAGCGGATACATCAAAAATTCCACCCAGCTTTGAGGCCATCGCTCCAACTGCAAAATCCAAATATGCTGTCCTTGATATACCGGCCTCTTTGGCTTGGCTTAACTGACTTTCAATCTCTGGCAAACACGTTAAAAATTCACGTTCTATGTGGTGTTTTGGCACCAGCACATATCCGGCAAAAGCATAACCTTGATATTCCATGTAATCCCGGTCCCGGCCAAACATCCCTTTTACGAATTCCTGCCACTCAGCAACGCTGTTGAAGTTAACCATGCCTTCAAGCAGCTCCCTATGAAGATACAGATGACCAACTTCATGCGCCAGCGTATAGCGATACCGAGTTGGTCGGCTACTTTGGACAAAATCATCAACGTAGATGCTCTTAAAATCTCTGGAAAGGAACCCATCAATTTGGAATTTCCTTTGTAGCTCAGGTGTTGGAACGATATCCAAATGTAGCTGAAGTTCTACTATTTCTTCAATAGGAACAGGAATAGTATCTTCAGGGTGATATTGGCTTAGGAATCTTAGTGTAGCATCGCTGATCTGGTCATTCGTAAGGAACGGAACCGACATTCTTACGACCTCCTAATAAGTTCTGCAAGATCCTTTAATTGTTCATCTGGCACTTCTTGGCCCCTTAATGTACGAAAAACTAAGGGCAATTTTGAAACCAACGCTGGATCATCCATCACATAAGATGGGACATTTCCATAACAGATAGCTATTAAATCAAAAAACTTGTAATACTCATCATCTCCTTTCTTAAGGCCTAGGTATTCTGCATATTTCTCCAATACCTCTCGTGACTTCGGTGGCGACATCAACCCCCTTTCCATTTTGCTGAGATTTCCAGGGTCTAGACCATACTTCGTACAAAAATTGCGTAATGTTAATCCCTCCCTTTGCCTTAACTCCTTAAAATAACCTCCGAAAATTTCAAATGCATTCATACAACCACCCCTTTCTTAGGTCAATCTTCCTCCTTTTCATACGAATGTTGTATCTGTTGTACAACTTATACAACACTTAAATAATATTGTCAACTAGATTATTTTTATCGTAGATGTGGGTGCAAAATTGGCGAAAATCTGGCGAAAGAATGTTGTCCAAAATAGGTTTTTGGGTATAAAAAAGGGGAATATCGTCCAAGCGATTTCCCCTTACATTTTGAATATTTATTCAGTTTTAGATATTTACAAATTTAGGCCGCAAAGATTTTTAAGTCCCTTGCGTCTACCAATTCCGCCATCCGGGCCCGCTGGGAAATCACGATTCTCACCTCAGCAAACGATTCCGGCTGATACCGCTGAACGTGAAACAGAAAACCGCTTACAAATTATCGACCCTCTCCCGGAGTTCCTTGCCGGTCTTAAAGAAGGGAACTTTTTTGGCTGGAATATTTACCACCGCCCCGCTTTTCGGGTTTCTCGCCTCACGTGCTCCCCGCTCCCGGATGGTGAAGCTGCCGAACCCGCGGATCTCGACTTTTTCCCCTTTCTGCAGGGCTTCACCCATGGAATCAAAGACAATATTGACCGCCATTTCCGACTCTTTGCGGGACAGCATGCCATTGGCCTCTACTATCTTATCCACCAACTCACTCTTGGTCATCAACTCACCTCTTGTCGCAATAATTCGGATTTTAATGCTTACTTGTCGCCGTTCTTCTTGAGCCCCTCTTTCAACAGCTCACCCAGATTTGAAGTGGCTTCACCCTGGGATTCCATGTAGGCTGCCAGTTCGGCTTTCTCCATGGCTGTTTGCAGACTTTTTACGGAGAGGGCAATCTTCCGTTCAACGGTGTCCACACTGAGTACGACCGCCTCAAGTTCATCTCCCACATTGGCAAACCCTTTGGGAGTGGCCAGTTTCTCGTGGGAAAGCTCGGAAACATGCACCAGGCCTTCTATCCCCTCTTCGATCTCCAGGAAAACCCCGAAGTCGGTAACCGAGGAAACCTTCCCCTTCAAGCGGGTTCCGGGCCTGTATTTGCCGGGGATTTCAGACCAGGGATCGGGTGCGAGCTGCTTGATTCCCAGGGAGAGCCGCTCGTTTTCCGCGTCTATGTTAAGCACCACCGCCTGGACGGTCTGCCCCTTGGCAAAAATCTCACCGGGATGCTTGATTCTCCTGGTCCAAGAGATGTCGGAAACATGGACCAGTCCGTCTATCCCATCTTCAATGCCGATAAAAATGCCGAAGTCGGTAATATTCTTTATCTGCCCCTCAATCTTGGTGCCGACCGGATACTTGTCCCC
>WSYB01000076.1 GCA_009773645.1 Geobacteraceae bacterium | reverse complement strand
ATACTGTGAATCGCTGAAGACGCGCACCCTCCTCGGGTTATTCAACGCTTCCAGCCCCCTGATCGCCGCGATAAGTTCCATCCGCTGCGAGGTGGAGGCGGGCTCAAAACCGCTCAACTCTTTTTCGTGCTCGCCATAGCGCAGGATCACTCCGTACCCCCCGGGCCCCGAGTCCCTACCCGAACCATCACTGTAGATCTCCACCACACCCGGCGGCGGCGGGGTGAAGGCGACCTCCAGAGCCGCAAATCCCAGCTCACGGAAAAGGGGAATCAGATCCGGCAGATTCGGTGTCCGGCGCTGCAGATCGGCAAGGGAAACCTCCAGGGGGACGTCATAGCGGACGGTGGCCAGCCTTTTCGAGAGCCGGGCCTGGTCGGCATGGGAGGATAAACTTTCCCGGCGCGTCTTGCCGTTAACGAGACTTTTCCACTGGAGGGCCCCTTCCAGGGAACCGAACCGCTTTACCAGCTTGGCTGCAGTCTTCTCGCCTATCCCGGGGACTCCCGGGATATTGTCCGCGGTATCGCCGGCCAGCCCCAAAACATCCGCCACCAGCTCCGGAGGGACACCGAAGCGGTCGAGGACCTCTTGCGGCCCCGAACGCTTGTCATTCATGGTGTCCAGAAGGCCGATCCGGTCGCCCACAATCTGCAGCAAATCCTTATCACCGGTGACGACCGTCACTTCGATTCCTTCCGCGGCATAGGTGCGCGCCAAGGTAGCAATGACATCGTCGGCCTCAAACCCGGCAGCTTCCAGGACGGGGATATTGAGGGCCTGCAAGACCTTCCTGATGTAAGGAAGCTGGGGCACCAGATCCTCGGGCATGGCGTCCCGATGGGCTTTGTACGCGGGATAGATTTCCCGGCGAAAGGTTTCTTCCCGGGGAGGGTCGAAGACAACAGCCAAATAATCGGGGCGGTTCTCCTGCAGGAGGGCCAAGAGCATCCTGGTGAAACCGAAGACGGCATTGGTCGGCATCCCGCCGGGGGTGGCAAGCTCCCGGATGCCATAATAGGCGCGGTAGATGTAACTGGACCCGTCCAGTAAATAGAGCTGCGGCGATAATTTCACATTCTCTCCCACGTGGGTATTTCCCTGATACATCTGCTTGCCATCTTCCCTTATCGAAATTTCACTTTTTCTGCTCTGCGGCCATTTGCTGTAAAAAGGCGGGAGCGGCTCTCTTCGATACCTTTGACAGCTGCTGCATAGGATACTTCTCTCCTTGATTCAGCAACTTAGCTTGGTCCTGAATAGCGATTGCGCTTCACCTTTTCGTATTGCAGATCCTTGGCCGGTATCGGCCTTTTTGTCTCACCCGGATGGCCGATACCGATGATCGATTCCACCTTGATATGTTCCGGCATTGCCCGCGGCTTCGCCTGGGTATCCTTCATTATTCATCCTTCAACCTTCAGCTTCCTCCGGCCAGGTCAGGTCATAGCTTGTGCTTCGCCCTTTGCCGGGATTCTGCTTGATGATCCCGAGTTCCAGGAGCTGAGCCAGCTCTCTGAATGCCGTGGCCCGGCTGACATCTGCGAGTGCGGCGTATTTGCGGGTCGTCAGGCCACCCGCAAAGCCCCCCCTTCCCGCATCCAGCAGACGGTTTACCACCTTTCGTTGCCGTTCCGAAAGGGGGACATGGGCGTGCATTTTCCAGAAAGCGGCCTTATCGAGCACAGCGGAAAGAAGCCCTTCCGAACGACGTATGGCCCTGGAAAAGCAGCCGAGAAACCAGCTGAGCCATTCGGTTATCTCGCCATCTCCCTTCTGGCAGCGTTCAAGAACATCATAATAGGCCTCCCGCTCGGCCATGATCTGCGACGAGAGGCTGTAATAGCGCATCGGTTGCCGGTCATCCTGGGACATGGCCATATCGGTCAGGGCGCGGGCGATCCTGCCATTGCCGTCTTCAAAGGGGTGGATGGTGACAAACCGGAAATGGGCAATGGCGGCCCGCAGCACTCCCTCCACCTTGCCCCGGCTCTCCCCCCACCATGCAAAAAACTGACGGACCTCGGCGGCAATCCTGTCCGCAGGAGGCGCCTCGAAGTGAACGGTTTCACGACCGACTGGGCCGGATACCACCCGCATCGGTTCATCCCCCCGCCACTGCCCCACCCTGATCCTGTGCATCCCCGAATACCCGGTGGGGAAAAGAGCTGCCTGCCAGCCGCAGAGGCGTTCCTCCGTAAAGGGTTGATCGTAATTCTGGGTCGCATCGAGGAGAACCGACACAAGGCCGTCAACGTGGCGGTCAACGGGAAGTCCCGCAGTAGGGAGGCCGAGTTTTCTGGCCACTGACGACCTGACCGCCTTCATGTCGAGGGTCTCCCCTTCGATGGCGGCGGTTTTCAAGGTCTCTTCAGCCAGTATCTCGGCCTGGGCCTGATGTCCCAGGGAAAACCCAAGATCAGCCACTTTGCTCAAGAGTTTCCCCTGCAGCAACCGACATTCCCCTAAAAGCAGGAGAAGCTTGTCGGTTTGCCAGCGAAACTCGGTCCAATTGGGACGCTCCCAGATGTAGTGATACATTTGCCACCCTTTATAGCTTCATATCATGAAGCGATTATATATCATTTTCGCTTCATGATTGCAAGGAATGCGGAGGGCACCCCGCATGCCGCCATTGACGGAGGTTATACGAAAAGTCACAAGCAAATAAAAAAGCCCTCATTTCTGAGGGCTTTTCGTTCCTGTCCGGGCTGCGCCGGACATTCAAATGGTGGAGGTGCCGGGGCCAGGCATGCTATCATGTAATCAGTCTTCCAGTTAGCCCTTGGGTCTCCCCCCCAACTCCTTATAACCCCAGGCTGCGACATTGTCCTTCTCTATGTCGTAGACGATGCAGGTTATCAACCTAGAGAGACTTGCAGAACGCTTCAACCAACTGTTTCGGATCCCGTTTATTCAGGGAAAAAAGCAACTTCAGATGCAACAGGGTATTGGGATCGATATGTGAAGAAACGAGCCCGATGCCCTGTTCATCGATGCGGGCCACCTTACAGGGCACCGTCACT
>WSYB01000037.1 GCA_009773645.1 Geobacteraceae bacterium | reverse complement strand
ACACCCCGGTCATCGACCGGGAAAACTGCACGTACTTCAAGACCGGCAAGTGCGGGGTCTGCCGCAAGGTCTGCGGCCCCGGTGCCGTCGACTACACCCAGGAAGACGAAATCGTCGTCGAACCGGTGGGGGCCATCGTCGTCACCACCGGCTTCAAGCTCTACGACATCACCGAAAAGCCCAAGGGTTCACCCATCAAGGGGTACGGCGAATTCGGCCACGGCAAGATCCCCGACGTCATCGACGGCATGACCTTCGAGCGATTGGCCTCCGCTTCGGGCCCCACCGGCGGCAAGATCATGAGGCCCTCCGACGGCAAGGAGCCGAAACAGGTCGTCTTCGTCCAGTGCGTCGGTTCCCGGGCCCGGGAAAAGGGGATATCCTACTGCTCCAAGATCTGCTGCATGTACACCGCCAAGCATACCATGCTCTACAAGCACAAGGTGCACGACGGCCAGGCCTACGTCTTCTTCATGGACGCCCGGACCCCCGGCAAGGGGTACGACGAATTCTGGCGCCGCTCCATCGAAGAAGAAGAAGCGGTCTACATTCGCGGCATGGTCTCCCGGCTCTACCAGAAGGGGGACAAGATCGTGGTCATGGGAAGCGACATCTCCGTCGGCATCCAGGTCGAGATCGAGGCAGACCTGGTGGTGCTGGCCACCGCGGTGCAGCCGAGGGAGGAGGCTGATACTCTCGCCCAGAAGCTCGGCATCTCCTACGACAAATACAACTTCTACTCCGAGGCCCACGCGAAGCTGCGGCCCGTCGAGTGCGCCACCGCCGGGATATATCTCGCCGGTGCCTGCCAGGGACCGAAGGACATCCCGGACACCGTAGCACAGGCCTCTGCCGCGGCGGCCAAGGTGATGACCCTCTTTGCCAAGGACGAACTGGAGCGGGAGCCGATCGTCGCCAAGGTCAACGAGCGATTCTGCGTCGGCTGCCTTTACTGCAAGAAGGTCTGCCCCTACGGCGCCGTCGAAGAGAAAGAGATCCGCGACCGCCAGGGGAACCTGATCAAGGTGGTGGCCTACGTCAACCCCGGCGTCTGCGGCGGCTGCGGCACCTGCCAGGCCACCTGCCCATCGAAATCGGTCGAGCTGGACGGCTATACCGATGAACAGATCATGGCCCAGATAGAGGCACTGTAAAATATCAGATTGGACCGATCGGTCGGATCCGACGGATCGGTCCGATCAAGGAAATTACCATGCACGCAACAAAACAACAACACGACTTCGAACCGAAGATCGTCTCCTTCGTCTGCACCTGGTGCACCTACGCCGGGGCGGACCTGGCCGGAACGAGCCGGATGCAGTACCCGGCCAACGTCCGGGTCATCAAGTTCCCCTGCACCGGCCGCATCGACCCGGTCTTCATCCTCAAGGCTTTCCAGAAGGGGGCCGACGGGGTGCTGGTCTCCGGCTGCCATCCTGGGGACTGTCACTACATGGCAGGCAACTTCCACGCCCGCCGCCGTTTCGCCGCCTTCCGCAAGCTTCTGGAGTTCGTCGGCGTCGACCTGGCAAGGCTCGAGTTCTCCTGGGTCTCGGCTGCCGAAGGGGGTAAATGGGTCGAGGTGGTGACCGGTCTGACCGAAAGTATCCGGGCCATGGGGCCGATGACCGAGTTCAAGGAGCTGAAAACTGAGGAGCACTGGTCCGGCCAGCTGGAGACGGCGGAGCTGAAAGAGGCGTACGATTCCATCCCTTAGGGGCGCCGCTTGCTGCGCCCAACCGTAGGGTGAAAAAAGGGCGCAGCAAGCAGCGCCCCTACAAAAGGCGTTTCTGCATGAACAACATGGCACAGAAAATCGAAGCAACCACCCCCATCGACACCAGCTCCTACGCCAGCGCCACCGAGGCGATCCGGGCAGAGGCCGCAAGGCTTCTCACCGAGGGCAGCGTCACAGCGGTGATCGGCTACCGGTCCGGCAAGAGAGCGGGCACGGCCATGCCGGCCATAGTCACTTCCCCGGAGAAAGCAGCGGAGTTGATCTTCTCCCCGTCTTGCGTCAACAACCTGGCCCTTTATCTGACCAAGGCAAAAAAGGATATCCGCAAGACGGGAAAGGTGGCGATCGTCGCCAAGGGGTGCGATATAAAGGCCCTGGCCGGTCTGATGGGGGAATCGCAACTGAAGCGGGAGGAAGTGGTCATCCTCGCGGTGGCCTGCGCCGGGGTGAAGGGGAGCGGCGCCGCAACCGGCGAACCGCTGACCACCGCCAACATTGCCCGTAAATGCCGGGAGTGCACGGTCCACACCCCGCAGGGTGCCGATTCTGTCGCCGGTAGCCTATCGACCCTGCCTGAGCTGGCGCCGCTGGAAGCTGAGGAGCTGGCCCGGCTGGAGGCGCTGACACCGGCTGAGCGCTGGTCGTTCTGGAAGAAGCATTTCTCCCGCTGCGTGCGCTGTCTGGCCTGCCGTCAGGTCTGCCCCTTCTGCTACTGCGAGCAGTGCATGTGCGACCGCAACCGCCCCCAGGCGGTGGAGACCACCCCGCGTCCGGCGGGAAACATGGCGTGGCACATCGTCCGTGCCATGCACCTTTCTGGCCGCTGCGCATCGTGCGCCGAATGCGAGCGGGCCTGCCCGATGGATATCCCGCTTAACCTCCTGAACAGGAAGATGGCCCAGGAGCTCAAGGAGCTGTACGGCCATGAGGCGGGGCTGAAACCTAAGGAAAAGGGGCCTTTGGCGGAGTACAGGGAAGACGACGATCAGTCGTTCATCAAATAACAGCAATTCTGCCACATAGGCACGGAGACACAGAGATTCACAGAGAAAAGCTGAAAAGCAATGGTACGCGGAAAAGACGGAAAAATCGGATCAAGTCGGATCAAGCAAATTCGAAAACCTGTTTTTGTTGTAAAGCCTTTAAATCCGCCTTTTCAGATTTGATCCGCGTCCCATTCGGGATTTACATTTTCTCTGAGTCTCCGTGGCTCTGTGGCAAAAATCCAAGCGAGATCGTATGTCGAAAACCATAACCGAACAGAACCTCCGCCTCCTCGTCGATGCCCTCCTGAAAGAGGGGGGAAGAGTGGTCGCCCCGAAACTGGCGGAAACCATGACCCTCTATGAGCCGCTGGCAACCGGGCAGGAGCTCGACCTGACGAAACTCCCGCGCAGATCAAGCAAGGAGACCTTCTTCCCCCTCTGCGAGACCATCCTCACCTTTGAACGGGACGAGGCGGGGGTTAGGGTGGGGGACGTGGATCCGGCCTCCTTCCCCGAAACCGTGCTGCTGGGAGCCCGCCCTTGCGATGCCGCTGCCCCGTCGATACTCGATGCGGTCTTCTCCTGGGATTACAACGACGAGTTTTACCTGGAAAGGCGCAGGAAGACGACCATCATTGGCCTGGCCTGCACGACTGCCGATGACGCCTGTTTCTGCACTGCGGTCGGTCTTTCCCCGGCAGATACCAGGGGCTCAGACCTGTTCCTCACCCCGCTGGAGGGTGGCGGTTACGCTTGCCAGGCCGTCACCGACAAGGGGAAAGAGCTGATGGAGAAACAGGCGCAGTTCTTCAGCGACGCAGGTTCGGAAAAGCCGCTGGCGCCGGCCGAACCGGCGGGAGAACCGCTCGACCTGGGAAAAATAAAGAGCTGGCTCGACGGCAACTTCGAGAACCCGCTCTGGACGAAGATCGCCGATCTGTGCGTCGGCTGCGGTGCCTGCGCCTTCCTCTGCCCGGCCTGCCACTGCTTCGATATCAGCGACGAGGGGACCGAAGCAAAGGGATGCCGGCGCAAGCACTGGGACGCCTGCGGTTTCGGCAAGTTCACCAACCACGCCTCGGGCCACAACCCCCGGGACGTGCAGCCCCAGCGCTACCGGAACCGGATCATGCACAAGTTCAAGTACTACGACGACAAGTTCGGCCGGACGCTGTGCACCGGCTGCGGCAGGTGCATACGGTGGTGTCCGGTGGGAATCGACATCGCGGCAATTTTACAGCAGGTTGAGGCTAAGGTTGAGGTTGAGTGAAACTCCCTTAACCTCGACCTTAACCTTAACCTGAGGTTCTCCATGTGTGATCATTCGAAAAACATCTACAAGCCCCATCTCGCCACCATTGAGCAGATCATCGACGAGACCCACGACATCCGCACCTTCCGCCTGGTGTTCCAGGACGAGGCGGTCAGGGAGAGCTTCAGCTTCCGCTCCGGTCAGTTCGCCGAATACTCGGCCTTCGGTGCCGGCGAGGCCACCTTCTGCATCGCCTCGTCACCGACCAGGCAGGGTCAAATCGAGTGCTGCTTCCGCGCCGTCGGCCGGGTCACCGAGGCCTTGCGAAGGCTGGAAGTGGGGGACACCATCGGGGTCAGGGGCCCCTACGGCAACTCGTTTCCGATCGAACAGTTCTACGGCAAGAACCTGGTGTTCGTGGCCGGCGGCATTGCCCTGCCGCCCCTGAGAACACTGATCTGGAACTGCCTCGACCAGCGGGAGAAGTTCAACGACATCACCATCGTCTACGGTGCCCGCACCGAAGCCGACCTGGTCTACAAGCACGAACTGAAGGAATGGCAGGAGCGCAGCGACGTCAACCTGGTGAAGACCGTCGATCCGGGCGGCGACGGTCCGGAGTGGGACGGCAAGGTGGGGTTCGTGCCGAGCATCCTGGAAGCGGCGGCGCCCGCGAGCGACAACACCATCGCCCTGGTCTGCGGGCCCCCGATCATGATCAAGTTCACCCTGCCGGTGCTGGAGAAGCTCGGCTTTACGGACGAGCAGATCTACACCACCCTGGAAAACCGGATGAAATGCGGCCTGGGCAAGTGCGGCCGCTGCAACGTCGGCAACGTCTATGTCTGCAAGGACGGCCCCGTCTTCACCGCCGGTCAGGTCAAGGCCATGCCGCAGGAGTTCTAGGAGGCTGTCGAAGCTCGATGAGCACCGTTATCCCCCCATTGCCGGACGCCGTTGCCCCGCCGCTCAGGAATACACCGTCAAAGCTGTTTGTGGAAGTAACCACCCGCTGTAACCTGAACTGCTTCATGTGTGTGAAACAAAGCGGTGCCGGAACTCAGTGTGACGGTGACCTGTCTCCGGAGCTCTTCTCTCGCCTCGACCCTGCACTTGCAAACCTGGAAGCCCTGATTCTCAATGGTGTTGGTGAACCGCTCCTGAATCCCCATCTGGAAAACTTCATCAGGCGGGCAAAAATGACCATGCCTGCAGGCAGTTGGATCGGCTTCCAATCCAACGGCCGACTGCTGACGAACCTGCGCGCCCTTTCTCTGATCGAAGCCGGGCTTGACAAAATATGCCTTTCCGTCGATGCAACATCGCCGGAAATCTTTCGTAAAATGCGGGAAGGGAGTGAAGTTGAAGACATTAAGCACGCCTTTGCCGCGCTTGCGTCTGCAAAAGGGCGCTGCAACCGTCCGGAGGTGGCTGTCGGGGTTGAATTCGTCGTTACGCAGAGCAACTTAGCTGAACTCCCCCTGGTGATTCGTTGGGCTGCCGATTGCGGCGCATCGTTTGCCATTGCGACCCACCTGCTCCCCTATAACGAGACGCATGCCGAAGAGGCAGCATATAGCGCATGCGCAACCGAAGCCCTCGCGCTGTTTGACCGGTACAAGGAGAAGGCTCACGCCCAGGGGCTTGATATGTACGGATATCTGGCCGCCAAGTGGAAGTACAAACGCACCGTCAGCGAACAGCAGCTCGTTGACCTCGTGGAAGAGATGAAGATTGAAGCCGACCGACAAAATATTTTTCTCGACATGAAGAAGCTGCTGCAACTCGATCATGCCCGCATCGAGGAAGTTGCCGAGATGCTAGAAAAAGCGAAAACCGTCGCCATGGAATGCGGGATTGAGCTGCGGCTGCCGGAAGCAGCGTTAAGGGGTAAACGGCATTGCGGTTTTGTCGAGGATGGGGGCGCATTCATCACCTGGGATGGCGATGTTTCGCCCTGTTATTTTCTCTGGCACCGCTACAACTGCTTTGCCAGTGGCTGGCACCAGCAGGTCGAGCCTAAAGTATTCGGCAACCTGAATACGCAACCCATTCTGGATATCTGGAATGATGCCGCTTTTCGATCATTCAGGGAAAGTGTCATCAAGTATGACTACCCGACGTGCGCCAGTTGCAGCCTTGCGCCATGCGATTATGTCCAGACCGACTACTTCGAACAGGACTGCCACATCAGAAACGTCCCCTGCGGCGCCTGCCTCTGGTGCATGGGGGTGTTTCAGTGCCTTGGCTGACGGAACATCGTAAGTGCGAAACGGGGATTGGCCCTTTGCCGGATGGGGGGATATTACTCATTCCTGTAGTCATATTTTCTCAGATCTATTCCCGCCTTATGCGTCATTTCAAAAACCGGTTTGTAATCATCGACCGTTGTTGGAATGAATTTTATAAACTTCAGTTTCTCAAGGACCGATTTGTATTCGGGGTTTTTGTCCAAATTCAACAGAGCCTCTTTCAGCTTGTTTGCAATTTGGGGATGTAATCCTTTTCTCACGCAGAGTCCATTGGACGGAACCTTGGATGATTCAGCAACAATGACAATTTCTTCATCGATCCTCGGGTCAGAACTTCTTATTATGTCGTAAACCGAATTTTTGGAAGCACCGATATCGGCTTCCCTGTTCAAAACCGCGTATAAGGAAGCATCGTGGCTTCCCGCATAAAAAGTTTCACCGAAGAACTTATCAATATTCGTAATGCCGTGTTCCTTAAAATAGGCCACGGGAAATACGTATCCTGCCGTAGTCGCTTTGTCAACGAAGGCGATTTTCTTGCCCTTCATGTCTGCTATGCTTTTTATTCCGCTGTCTTTTCTCGTATACAGATGCGCGTGGTATGTTGATTCGCCATCCAGATTAACCGGCCGTGCAAGGGGAACAACGCCAAGTTTTCTTATCGCCAGGGCTCCCGTGAATGAACCGAAAAAGGCGGCGTCCAGCCGTTCTTTGGAAAATCTTTCAACCATGTTTCCATATCTACTGAGAATCGTGAACTTTACTTTGATACCGGTCTTGTCTGTAAGGTACGCGGCCAGCGGACTAAATCTCTCCATCTGTTTGAAGACATTCAGTTCCGGAATGAGGCCTATAACAATCTGCTGTTGTGGGGATTGTGCAAAAGTCGAGAGGGGAATCAATAAGAAAACGAGGATTGAGCAAATTTTGCCGGATACGGATTTCATCACAGCCTCCTTTAATAGTTGTTGCACCTCAAATCTGGCGCAGTGAATAATTTATGCGATGGGTGTCTGCGGCAATCAAGTCTTCCGCAGTCTCAGATTCTATCGGCCTGGAAATCAAGTGTCCCTGGACATATTCACATCCAAGTTCTCTCAATGTTTCCAATTCGTCTGCTGTTTCCACTCCCTCGGCAATCACATCCATGTCCAGGTTGTGTGCCAGTGCAACTATCGTTTTGACGATCTCCAGATTTTCTCTGTCGGCGTTAACCATTCTGATGAAGGATTGGTCTATCTTTAATACGCTTACCGGTAAATTATGCAGATAGCTTAACGATGAATATCCTGTGCCGAAATCGTCTATTTGCAATCCAACCCCGAGGTTTTTCAACTCTAAGAGCAAGGGTGCCGTAGATTCAGGATTCTTCATGATCGTGCTTTCTGTGATCTCGAGCATCAACGTGGATGCGTCAATGTCTATTTCGTGGAGAATTTGCTCTATGTTTTCGATGAGAAGAGGAGTGAACTCTTTACAGGAAAGATTGACATTGATTGTTAAAGGAGGGGTTGTGAAAAACTGCTTCTGCCATAGGCTGGTCTTGCGGCATGCCTCACGGAGGACCCATTGTCCGATTGATGTGATCAGTCCGGTTTCTTCCGCTATCGAAATGAATTCCGTGGGGTAGATGAGTCCATGAAACGGGTGCTGCCATCGTATGAGAGCTTCAAAACCGGTGATCCTGTTAGTGGCAAGTGACAGGATGGGTTGATAATGAAGCCGGAATTCATTGCGCTCGATCGCGTGCCTAAGGTCGGTTTCCAGCATCAAATACTTCATCAATCTTGCGTGCATGGCCGCATCGAAAATTTCATAGCGCGCCTTGCCATTGGCCTTTGCCTGATACATCGCAAGGTCGGCATCGCGTAACAGGTGTTCTGGTCGTGCATCCCCTTCGGAATGCATCACAATCCCAACGCTTGCGGTGGTAGATACATCATGACCGCATATATCGAAAGGCAACGGCAGGTCCTTTTCAATCCGTTGGGCAATCTTTATTGCGTCACTGCGATCCTTGATATCTTCGAGGAGAATCGCAAACTCATCTCCTCCGAGACGGGCAACGGTGTCACTGGGCCGGACAAATCCCGAAAGTCTTTTGCCGACCGCAATCAGCAGTTGATCCCCCACGACGTGGCCAAGGCTGTCATTGATATACTTGAATCGATCGAGGTCGATGAAAAGTACGGCAAACAAATAATCGTTGCGCCGCTGTGCAGCATCGATCACATGCTGCAGGCGATTCATCAACAAGGCACGGTTCGGCAGGTCCGTCAGGGTATCGTGAAAGGCATCGTGAACCAATTGTTCTTCTGTTTTCTTGTGTTCAGTAATGTCCGTCTGTGATCCGGCCATGCGGTAAGCCACTCCTGACGAATCCCGCAAGGCAATGCCTCTATTGCGCATCCAACGATATGTTCCCTCCCTATGTCGCATGCGATGTTCGTTTTCAAAGTGTGAAGTGTGTCCGTCGATATGGGCATTTAGTTTAGCCTCCAGCAGCATGCGGTCATCGGTATGCACCATATTGAGCCATTCCGCCGGGCTGCTTCCGATCTCTTTTTCATCGTAGCCGAGCATGGTTTTCCAACGGGGGGAAAAGTATATGACATTGCTCTTCAGATCCCAATCCCATAAGCCATCGTTGGCGCCAAGGGCTGCCAGGGCATAGCGCTCTTCGCTTTTGCTAAGAGCCTCTTCGGTTTGTCTTCGCTCGGTGATTTCTTGTTGCAGTTTTGTGTATCCGTTTTTCAGCGAGACACTCATCAAGTTGAAATTGCTGGCTAGTTCTCCAAACTCAGCCTTGTATTCTTCGGATATTGTGTATCCAAGCTCTCCTGCTGCGATCTTTCGTGATGCAAGCACCAGTTGATGCGTAGGACGTGTGATTGACGTCGTCAGATTCAATGCAACCAGCACGCCGAAAAAAAAGGTCACTATAAATAAGATGCTAAGTGCTATCTTTGTTTTTTTTACTTTACCCAAAGCGTGTTTTGTTGATTTATCGATATTCTTGGCAGCATCAAAAGCCATTATCTCAGTATGGTTAAGAAGTTCATTCCCGATCAATGCCGCATCAGTTTTTAATTTATCTATTCTTTGTCTGTTGGCGGATGCCGTTATATAGTAACTCAAGGCCTCCTGTAAGTCATCAATGAGTAAAATACTCTTCTCTAACTTTTGGGATATTGCAGGTTCATGGTGACAGGAGATGCATTTTTTGGCCGACTTATCCAGGCCTTCAACGGTTATTACAATATCCTCCAGCCCACGACTCAACGGCGTATTAACCGTATAGAGGTCCGATTGAACTTTTAAAACTTTTTCCACTAAATCATGCCGAAGACCTTCTATCTGATGAAGTTTAATGAGGTTATTGAAAAGATTGGTGGTATCCTCTATATGCAGCGCCGCAATCAGTGCCCCAAACGTAAAAAGCAGAAACAGGACAAAAAGTAAGGAAATAATCTTCTTTCTCATAAGGAGCGCATCTCTTTCATCGGATGACTATAATTTCCTGAATTTCGACATTGGGCCGTATAAGCAGAACCTTCAAATTCTCATCGGAAATTTTTTCATAAAACTTTACCCTTAATGACCGAAGTTTTCACTCTTGGCAGAAAGCGCCCAAATCTCATGATTGACCGATATCCGCTCAGTAACCAGCCAAACTCCATTAATACTTTTCAATACCAGGTCAATTTTAGTTACTTTTCGGCAAAACACAACGTCGTAACACCAAAAATCCGCAATATAAAAAACGCCCGCCGGGAAATCCCGACGGGCGTTTTCAAGCGGCACACCCCCAAGATTCAGGTCAGTGGCGGGTAGTCGATGTAGCCCCTCTCCTCCCCGGTGTAAAAGGTCGTAAAATCAGGTGTGTTGAGCAGTGCCTTTCTCCTGAACCGCTCGGGAAGGTCCGGGTTGGCCAGATAAAGCACGCCGTAGGCGACGAGGTCCGCCTCCCCCCGTTCGATCACCGCGCTGCCGGTGTCGGCGTCGTAGCCGCCGTTCACGATGTACGTCCCCTTGAATAGGTTGCGCAGAATCGGGGTCATCCGCGATTTTCCGTCGGGCGGGGCCGTGGAGCCGGAAAGCCCCTCGAAGATATGGAGGTACCCGAGCTTCTGCCTGTCCAGCTCAGTCGCCAGGTACGAGTAAGTTTCGATCGGATTTGAATCGGACATGGAATATGCCGGGAAAAAGGGAGCTATCCGGTAACCCACTCTCTGCGGTCCCCAGACGCCGACCACCGCTTCGGTGACTTCGAGCGGCAGACGGGCACGGTTGCGGATACTCCCGCCGTAGGCGTCGCTGCGCCGGTTGGAGCCGTCCCGCAGGAACTGATCGAGGAGATAGCCATTGGCGCCGTGGATCTCTACGCCATCGAACCCCGCCGTCTTTGCGTTCTCGGCCCCGTTGCAAAACTGCTCGACGATGCCCGGTATCTCGTCCAGTTCCAGAGCCCGTGGTGTCACGATCCTCTTATTCCCCTGCGGGGTGAATACTTCCCCCGCGACCGGAAGTGCAGAAGGGGCCACAGGGAGCTCCCCGTCATGGAAATCGGGATGCGACACCCGTCCCACGTGCCAGAGTTGCGCGAAGATCTTCCCGCCTGCCCGATGAACGGCATCGGTAATCCGCTTCCACCCTGCAATCTGCTCGGGCAAATGAATGCCCGGGGTACGGATGTAGCCGACCCCCTGCGGGCTCACCTGCGCCGCCTCGGTAATGATCAAACCCGCCGAGCTCCTCTGCACGTAATAGGTGGCGGCCATTGGATTCGGGACATTACCGTCCAGTGCCCGGCTGCGGGTCATCGGCGCCATCACCATGCGATTGGCAAGTTCCAGGTCGCCCAATCTGTAAGTAGAGAAAAGTTTCATGTCCACTCCCTTTCCCCGTTTCAGTTGCCGCCGAAGGGGTTGTCGATGACGAACAGCCAGCTGCCGTCCGGCTGGCGGCGGACGACCTCGACGCTATGGCCGGAGAGATCGATCAGGCAGCCGCCCGGCGCCGCACCCGTCAGGCTCCAGTCCGATCTGACCAGTGCAAGATCGCCGGTCTGAACGACGCTCTTTACCTCTGCACGGAATTCGCCGCAAAGGGTGAGAAAGCCTTTGAGCGCCTCGCGGATGGCATCCCTCCCCGTTACGGTCTGGTCCGGCTGCGGCACCAGCACCGCGTCGGGCTCGTAGAGCGCCACCAGGGCCTCCAGATCCCCGGCGGAAAATGCCTGGACAAACAACTTGTCGATCTCTTCGGGTTTTCGGGCCGCCATGGTTTATTCCTCCTTGCTCCGTGGGGGGTGTCACGGCAGCAACAGTACGGGACGAATTTTTTATACATCTTCATTCTACCGAACCGGCATGACAATGCAAATCTACCGAAGCCGGCGATCTGAAGACGACACCGGCTTGACAGGTGGGATTTGGTTGCTAAGGTTATATTATTCGCAAATCCGGCGTCAATGCTATCTGATACCATCGTATCAGCCGCTCTATCCTCAAGGAGGTGCTTTATGAAGAAATCGCTGCCGGTCATGGCTGCAACACTTTTTGTTATAGCCCTGTTCTCCTTCCCAGTCTCTGCCGAGACGAATAAGGGCCTGGTTTTTCCCAAGGATTGGGAGTCTTACAAACATATCGGTTCCCTGATCATCACGGACAAGAACCATGCGCTTCACGGCGTCCACCACTTTTACATGAATAAGAAAGGACTTAAAACCTTCGAGAAAGGCGGGAAATACCCTGACGGAACCGTCATCGTCGACTCGGTTTACGAGATCAAGGAGGACGGCGGGATCTTGAACGAGGGGAAGCGCGCCTTCTTCCCCGTAATGAAGAAGAATTCCAGGATGACAGACACGGGCGGTTGGGAATGGTACGCCTTCAGCCCTGACGGAAAACTGCTCGACAAGGACCCGAAGAGGGACTGCCTTTCCTGTCACGAATCCGTGAAGGATTCCGACTATGTCTTCTCCAAGCCGTTGAAATAAGAGACAATAGCTTCCGAGTCGCCCGGGCTTCGGGGCTTGGAGATAAAAATCGAGTCCGATCAGCACCAGAGAGTATCTGGCTTGTTGCCGCTATTCGGGCTTTCCGCAGATTTCCCTGATGAATAGGATGAATGTTTCGGCCTGGTCCAGCCAAGGGGCTGCTTCGTCGGGATCGATGGAAAAGAAATCTTCGTAGTCGCTTTCCTGGCGGGCGTCAAAAAGGGTGTTGAAGAAGGCGGCCAAATCTTTTGGAACGATGCCGGTTTTTACGAAATGGAGGCTGAAGAGGCCCCTTACTCCCGAATGTTTCGAGGAGGAAAGTCCTTTTTGTCAAAAGCAGGGCAGTGACAGCATGAAAACATGCATAATAAAGACGATTGACGCAGCCATTCCAATAACCGGAAGCTGCCATGACCCTAGCTTCCGAAAGGGTCTCTTCGGCCCGCTGCAACCGGAAAGTAACAAGCTCAGCAACGGACTGCGTCACAGGTGTATCCCTTCCCGCTCCACATTCCTGTGAAACGGAGAATCTTGCAGGATCGGCCGGTTCCATTCCTCGCGGCTTTTGATTACAACGCTGACGACCTCGCCGGTCGCCCATTCAATTTCATAGAGCTTCGTGCGGATGGCCTGTTTGATCCCGCGGTCCGCGCCTTTATCCGTGAGGATCAGGAAATCCCAGTCGGCCTCGGTCGAAGCTGTGCCTCTCGCTCTGGAGCCATAGAGGACCACCTCCGCAGAAGAGTCGATTTCACTCAGTGCAGTTTTCACCCGTTTGAGCATTGCATCGCGTACCATCGTACCTCTCCTGAAGGGCGCAACATTGAGCTGTCTGGCGGAAGGTATTACCCTACCATATAGCCAAGCTTATGTCAAAACAGAGCTTTACTCACGATCTCTTCGGGTTTTTGGGCCGCCATGGTTTATTCTACCTTGCTCCGTGGGGAGTGTCACGGTAGCGGTCACGAATCCGCAAAGGATTCCGACTATGTCTTCTCCAAGCCATTGAAATAGGAGACAATTGCTTCCGCTGGCTGGCGCCTTCCCCTTACCGCTTCTTTAAAAACTCCAGCACCTCCGCCGGGTGCGTCTCAGCTTTGGCCACCTTGGGCCAGTGCTTCACGACGGTGCCATCGGGACCGATCACCACAGTGGAGCGGATCGCCCCGGTGGTTTTCATGCCATACATTACCTTCTCGCCGAAGGCACCATAGGCCTTCATCATGGAGGCCTCAGGGTCGGAAAGGAGCGGGAAGTTTATCCCCTGCTCCCGGCCGAACTTCTCATGGGCTTTGAGGCTGTCTTTGCTCACCCCGAGGAGTGAGACCCCGAGGGCGTCGAATTCAGGCTTCAGATCACGGAAGCCGGTGGCCTCCTTCGTTCAGCCGGGGGTGCTGTCCTTCGGGTAGAAATAGATGACGCACGTCTTCCCCGCGCAGTCGGCAAGGGAGTGCTTCTTCCCGTCACTGCCGTCGAGGGTGAAATCGGGAGCCTTTGTTCTTTCCAGCGTCATGGGGACCTCCTGAGAGAGTATTGAGAGACAACGAGAGAAGTATACCCGATTGCGGGCAGGAGTCATCCCACCTGCCCCTCCCTTCTCGCATATTTCCTATTTCAAGACCCCCATACTTCCCCCTGTTTTCTTCCCATGGCGCCAGAACAGGTTTTGAGAGACTCCTTGACAACCGACCGGGCAGTGATACAAATAAGAACGGAAAGGGATGGCGGCAAAAAAGGAGACACTTTATGGCGATGAAGATGTCGAAGATAACCGCATGTGACGTAACGGATTGTTCTTACAACCAGAAGAAGCAGTGTCATGCCTTGGCCATCACGGTAGGTGGGCCGGAGGTGTGCGCATGCTGCGACACCTATCTGCACGCCGACAAAAAGGGTGGAGTTCCCGAGATTACCGGTGGCGTAGGGGCGTGCAAAGTGGAATCTTGTTCATTCAACAGCTCATTCGAATGTGGGGCACCCGGAATCAAGGTGGGGTTGCACCACGGCCATGCCGACTGCTCAACGTTCAAAGCCAGGTAGCCATGGAAAGTGAGGCAGTACTGGCAGATACTGACCGCCATCCCTTTTCCAGCGCCGAATTCCGTGGACATCATATTTAATTCAGGGTGAGATAAGTATAGATGTCCCCTGAATTCTGACCTGCCCTCTTTTGCCCGAATCGGTTGGTCCCTCAACTGGGCTTTAGAAAAATATTGACTTATCCTCATGGAAATGTAAGGATGTAAAAAATTTTTTAAGAGATAGACGATAATACTCAACCATTCGCAAGAATGGGGCGGAAAGCCTACAGGGTCTCACTGAGACAGCCGGGTTGCCGAAATATCACGCGATATTCGGTCCCGGCTTTTTTGTTGTCAAAACACAGCCGGGGTACCGAAATGTCACCTTATCATCGGTCCCGGCTTTGTATTTGTATTAATTTTCATTATTGAGAAAGGTACCTTATTTAACCCATGCGCCGAATCGTTGACCTGTCACTCTTACCCAATTGGCTTCGTCTTATAGCTCTATGTATGTTCATCTTATCTCTCAATGGATGTGCTGTTACGAAAAGTGCATGGCTTTTCCCAAGCCATCCTGAAAAGGAGATCGAACGAAATGAGTTTTCGGTTGCAAGAGGAGATGACGTCATTGGTCGGTTGAGATTCACCCGTCTTGAAAAGGGGGATACGCTGCCGGATATTGCAAGGCACTTCAGCCTGGGACTCAATGGAGTCAGCGCAGCTAATCCAGGGGTAGATATATGGGTGCCTGAGGCCGGAGAACGTATCATCTTGCCGCTGAATTTTATTCTGCCGGACGCTCCGAGAAAAGGGATCGTGATCAACTTGGCCGCAATGAGGCTCTTTCAATTTATAGGAAATAGTGAGTCATTGACCGTGTTGACCTACCCGGTCGGTGTCGGTACCGAAGAGCGACCCTCGCCCAGAGGCCTCATGCGTGTGGAGCGCAAGGTAAGCCGGCCGACCTGGCATGTGCCTGTCTCAATTGCTAAGGATCATCGAAAAAAAGGAGATATTCTGCCCGCTAAAGTTCCGCCGGGACCTGAAAATCCCTTAGGAGAATACGCGCTCTATTTAAGTGCGCAGAGTTATTTGATCCATGGCACTAATAAACCGGCCAGCATAGGTCTTAGGGCAACCAACGGCTGCATAAGACTCTATCCGGAAGACGTGAAAAAACTCTATGAGAACACCCCGGTTAAAACAACTGTAAGCATCGTTAACCAGCCATATCTCGTCGGTCAAAGCAATGGCGTCGTGTACATGGAAGTTCATGGGTCCATGGAAGAGTTGGATGCTGCCGAGCTTGATAAGATATATAAAAAATTACGAACGATTGAAAAGGAATCAGGGCGCACGCTTGACTGGAGTAACGTTAAGAAAGTATTGGCCGAGGCTCGCGGCATTCCTGTCCCCATATGCGAAATCAGTCAAGGAAGTGGCAAAGGGGTTGCGGAACCCATAGAGGTCAAGCACCCAGGCGAATTAAATGGCAGACCCAAGATACCGGAGCTGAAAGCAGATGCGTGGTCTGTTTTGGCTGCGGACCTGCGTGACGAGACTGATGCGGTGAGGCTTGCCGCCATTATCAACCACCAGGGCCCGCAAATCCCGGCACGGGTGATAGCAATGAACGCTGGCTACCAAGTCATCGCCGGCCCATTCAACGATATCAAAGAGGCCAAAGACACCATCAAGCGCCTGAAAATTGATTTGGAAATAGACGGCAGCTTGATTGAACCTGTCAGGAAGAAATAAGCGAGAGAAAGGAGGTGATAAACAATGAAGAGTCTTTTGGTGATTTCAATGATGCTTGTTTCTGCTATTACTATGGGGGGGTGTGCATCAACACGTGAACTTGAGAAAGTTCAATCGCAGCAAATGATGACTGATGCGAAAGCTGATCAGGCAGCGAAGGATGCGCAGGCTGCCAAGGCGGCATCTGATGCGGCCACGTTAAAGGCCGAGGCTGCCGCAGCGCGAGCAGAAAATGCTCTAAAGATGGCAGACGAAAGGGCGAAGATCGCAGATGAAAGGGCGAAGATCGCGGATGAAAAGGCGAAGATCGCAGATGATAAGGCGATGATCGCAGATGAAAAGGCGAAGAAGGCTGACGACATTTTCCGCAGATCAATGAAGAAGTAAGCCGTTTTATGGGGAACTGTTAGCTTTGCCGTTAGTGCTCCGGAAAGGAAGTGGCAGGGTTTGATACTCTGCCACTTCCTTATATTTCACCGTTCAAGTCTGTCAGGACCTTTCAAGCATTTAATCGGTCAAAAACAGGGCATCAGGGGCTCTCAGCCCAATCTGTTCCTGATGCTTCCGTCAAAGGATGAGGAGATGAGGGAGTTGAGTAGCTTCCAGACGAATATGGGTAAAAAGCAAAGCAGGATGGGCAAGCATCCGAACTTGTTCTTTGTCTGCATCATAATAGCGCCAATGCTCATCTGCGGCTGCAGTCACTTTAATGAGGGATTTCAGGCCAAGTCAACCTTTATAGAAGCGAATGATTTTTTCCGCCAGGGAAACTACAATGCCTCTCTGGGCAAATATCAACAGATTATTGAAAAATATCCCACGGCGGGAGACAGGGTTCTTTTTGAGATGGGTATTATTTATGCGTATCCTGGGAATGAGCAAAAAGATTATCAGAAATCTCTGGAATGTTTCCAGAAACTCATAAATGATTACCCTGGGAGTGGTTACAGGAAGGACAGTGAGATGATGATATTTAATATCAATAATGTCATTGTCAAAGATAAGACGATTGCTGCGCAGCAAACACAGATTGAGGCGCTCCGACAAGAGGTTCAAAGCAGGGGGAATGAAATCATTACACTGCAAAAAAAGATCGAGGCACTTGAACAAGAGGTTAAGAGCAAGGAGAATGAGATTGTTAAACTGCCCGAAGAGGTTTTTGTAATCCCGAAGGGACCGGCAGACAAGATTCTGATAGAAAAGAAAGACCGACGATTGACGTTGATTTCAAAGGGCAAGGTGCTCAAATCCTACCAAATAGCCTTGGGGGGAAACCCAATTGGGCCAAAAGAAAGGCAAGGCGATAACAAAACCCCGGAGGGAACCTACGTTATCGATGCAAGAAACAAGGACAGCCGTTATCACCTGTCTCTTCATATTTCCTATCCAAATGAGAAAGACAAAAAGCGCGCAAAGGAACTTGGTGTTTCTCCGGGCGGAGACATCATGATCCACGGCATTAAGAATGGATTCTCATGGGCTGGTGATTTGCACACAGAGGTTGACTGGACGAAAGGGTGTATTGCCGTTACAGACGAAGAAATAGAGGAAATTGAAAAGGTAGCGCCAAATGGTGCGATTGTTGAGATAAGGCCATAGAAGGCCGTATAACGTATCGCTTCATCGGATCGCTAACACTTCTTCTGGCTACCTCGCAATCATCAGGATGATGCGAGGGGGCTTTCCCGATATCCAATCGTTTGGCCGCCTTGTGAGTTGAGTGTGGTGTCCCCGGGATTCTGACTCAGACAGAAAGAAACAGAGGGGTCAAAGAAACAGAGGGGTCAACCCTTGACACGGGACAAATGGACCCCCTACTCCCCGCTCTCCTTCACCCTATAAACCGTCCCATGTGCCTCGGTGTCCGCCCGGTGGGCGGCAAGGTCGGTGGCAATTTTATCGACTGTATTCTCAAGCCTGTCCATTCTGCCATCAAGCCGGTCGATCTTTTCACTGAGCATCTGATGACCTTCAACAACAATATCCAGCTTGTGCTGAAAGGACTCGGCCAACACCCCGACATGGTGCTTGAACATTTCCTCGATCTCTTTCTTCTCTTCAGCGTCCATCCCCACCTCCCGAATCACTACCAAACTGTCCAGTAAAAAAAGACCACCGTTCTTTCACAAAAAACCCATTCCCCGCTCTCCTTCACCCGGTACACCGTCCCATGCGCTTCGGTGTCCGCCCGGTGGGCGGCATGGTCGGCGGCAACGGCATCGATCTTCAGGTTCAGGAACCAATCTGCGCCCATTTTACTAGGAATTCTCCCGCGGTCAAGCAAAAACCCCCGACAGCAAAAACCCCCGCCCGGACAAGCCGGAACGGGGGTTTTCGTTTGATCAACTAACGGCACAGCAATGCGCAGCCGCTCGGAAAGCGAGGAGTTTTTCGTCCTGGCAAGGCTGTCGAAGGATTGCGCGGAGGCGTAGCAGCGCTACGCCGCACAAGCAAGACTGAAGACTTACGCAGCCAGGGCGGAAAAGAACCGCTTTCCCTATTTGTACTCCGCCATCTCGTCGAACTGCAGATACTTATAGACCGTATCCTTCTTCGGCTCGATCTTCTCCTTGTACACCGCCAGGTACTCCTTCGCCGTCGGAATCTTGCCGATGTTGCTGATGACCGCGCCGATCTCGGCGGAGCCGAGGAACACCTTGGCGCCGTCCCCGATCCTGTCGTCGAAGTTACGGGTGGAGGTGGAGAACATGTTCACACCGTCGGGCACGCGGGCCTGGTTCCCCATGCACAGGGAGCAGCCGGCGATCTCGACCCGGGCGCCCATGGCGCTGTAAACGGAGAAGAGCGCCTCGTCCTTCAGCTTCGCCTGATCCATGCGGGTCGGCGGGCAGATCCAGGTGCGGACGTTGGGGTTGAACTTCTGGCCGCGCCAGATCTCGGCGGCGGCGCGGAAGTGGCCGATGTTGGTCATGCAGGAGCCGAGGAAGACGTCCTGGATCTTGGTCCCGGCCACCTCGGAGATGAGCTTCACGTCGTCCGGGTCGTTGGGGCAGGCGAGGATCGGCTCTTTGATGTCCTTGAGGTCGATCTCGATGACCGCGGCGTACTCGGCGCCCTTGTCGGCCTTGAGGAGCTCCGGCTTGGCGAGCCACTTCTCCACGGCCTTGATCCGGTTCTGCAGGGTCTTCTTGTCCTGGTAGCCTTCGGCAATCATCTTCTTCATGAGGGCCACGTTGGAGCGGAGGTAGGTGGCCACCGACTTCTCGGAGAGCTGGATGCAGCCGGCGGCCGCAGAACGCTCGGCAGCTGCGTCGGTGAGCTCAAAGGCCTGCTCGACGGAAAGTTCGGGAAGCCCTTCCATCTCCAGGATGCGGCCGTTGAAGATGTTCTTCTTGTTCTTCTTCGGGACGGTCAGAAGCCCCTGCTTGATGGCGTAGTAGGGGATGGCGTTCACCGCGTCACGCAGGGTGATGCCGGGGTTGAACTTCCCCTTGAAGCGAACGAGGACCGATTCCGGCATGTCCAGCGGCATGAAGCCCATGGCGCCTGCGAAGGCAACCAGGCCCGAGCCTGCCGGGAAGGAGATGCCGATGGGGAAGCGGGTGTGGGAGTCGCCGCCGGTCCCGACGGTGTCGGGGAGGAGGAGGCGGTTCAGCCAGGAGTGGATGACGCCGTCACCGGGCTTCAAGGGCACGCCGCTCCGCTCGATGATGAAGCTCGGCAGGGTCTTGTGCATCTTGACGTCAGCCGGCTTCGGATAAGCGGCCGTGTGGCAGAAGGACTGCATGAACATCGGCGCCAGGAACTTGAGACATGCCAGCTCTTTCAGCTCGTCGGCGGTCATGGGGCCGGTGGTGTCCTGGCTGCCCACGGTGGTCATCCGCGGCTCGCAGGCGGTGCCGGGGAGGATGCCCGCTACGCCGCATGCCTTGCCGACCATCTTCTGGGCCAGGGAGAACGCCTGCTTCGCCTTCGGCTTGGGGTTGTCCGGCAGGGTGAAGATGGTGGCCGGACCCATGCCCAGGGCCTTCCTCGCCTTTTCAGTCAGGGCACGGCCGATGATGAGCGGAATGCGGCCGCCGGCGCGGAACTCGTCCGCCAGGGTGTTGGGGGCGATGGAGAACTTGGAGAGGACCTTGGCGCCCTTCTCGTCGGTGATCTGACCCTTCTTGGTGTCGACGACGATGACGTCGCCGGTCTTCATGCCGGTCACGTCCGCCTTGAGCGGCAGCGCGCCGGAGTCCTGGGCGGTGTTGAAGAAGATCGGGGCGATGACGCCGCCGATGATGACGCCGGCAGTCTTCTTGTTGGGGACGCAGGGGATCTCCTGGCCAATGTGCCAGAGAACGCTGTTGCAGGCCGATTTACGGGAGGAACCGGTGCCGACGACGTCGCCGACGAAGGCCACCTGGAATCCGTCCTTGCGGAACTTGGCGATGGTGTCGAGGCCACCCTTGAAGCGGGTTCTGCCCATGGCCAGGGCGTGCAGCGGGATGTCGGGGCGGCTCCAGGCGTCGCCGGCCGGGGAGAAGTCGTCGGTGTTGATCTCGCCGTCAACTTTGAAGACTTTTACCTTGATGGTGGCGGGGAGGGCCGGCCTGGAGGTGAACCACTCGGCCTCGGCCCAGGATTTCATCACCTTGGCGGCGGCGGCGTTCTTGGCCTTGGCCAGGGTTGCCACTTCGTCAAAACCGTCATACACGAGGGTCATGCCGCAAAGGGCCTTGGCTGCGTCTTCGGCCAGGGCCTTGTCCTTCAGGGCACCGACCAGCGGGGCCACGTTGTAGCCGCCGAGCATGGTGCCGAGAATCTTGACGGCATCCTTGGGGGTGATGAGCGGCGACTTCGCCTTGCCGGTGACGATCTCGGCAAGAAACTCCGCCTTCACCTTGGCGGCCGGATCGACGCCCGGGGAGACGCGATCTTTAAGAAGACCGAGCAGGAACTGTTCTTTCCCCTTGGGCGGTTTCTGCAGCAGCTTGCACAGTTCTGCGGTCTGCTCCGGGTTCAGCGGCAGCGCCGGAATCCCCTGGGCCTTCCTTTCGGCCTCGTGTTTCAGATAAGCATCAATCATTCTCTACCCTCCTGTTTTTTGTGTGGAGTTTACAAGCGTCTACAACAGCCAAAAACGCGGTAACGTGTCAACATCGTTAGTAACGCGGGGATATGCAAAGCGTATACTGTATACATTTTTTGCGGAGTTTTGTCAATTGCAGAAATTAAGGTGTGCTAAAATATGTGTGGAAGCGTCAAGGGCCGGGCACCAGTTTTTGAACCTGAAAAAACGCAAGGCCGTCACTCATGCGAGAAACGGCCTTGGTTTAACCACGGAACAGAAAGAATCGCTACCTCCTCGTTATCTTGCCGGCAATGTCGTCAGGTAAGAGCGCGACTTCCCCCTGCGCCCCTGCATCCATCTCCTTTAAAACCGCCCTACCCTTGGCGAGCTCCTCCTCGCCGATGATGAGGGTAAAGCGGCTGCCAAACTTGTCGGAACGGCGCATCTGGCTCTTCAGGCTCTTCCCTTCGTAATCGATCTCCACGGAAACACCCCGGAGCTGGAGAAGCCCCATCAGCCTGAACGCAACGCCTCATCCTGGGCGGCATCACCGATGGAGGCGATGAAGAGGTCGGGGCGCTTCCTGAACTCCCGTTCGGCCAGGAGCAAAGCCACCCTCTCTACCCCCATGGCAAAGCCGATCCCGGGAAGCTGCGGCCCTCCCAGATCGGAGATCAGGCCGTCGTAACGGCCGCCGGCCGCAACCGCGCTCTGGGCGCCGAGGAGCCTGGTGACCAGCTCGAAGGTGGTACGGGTATAATAGTCGAGCCCCCGCACCATGCGGGGATTGATGGTGTATGCGGTGCCGACCGCCTCCAGGTGGCGCCTCGTCGCGGCAAAATGATCGGCGCACCCCTGGCAGAGGTGGTCCAGAACCGACGGCGCGCCGGCGGTCGCCTCCTTGCACCCGGCCGACTTGCAGTCCAGGGCGCGGAGCGGATTGGTCTCGAATCGCCTCTTGCAGTCGTCGCAGAGCAGCTCCAGCTTCCCGCGGAGAAATGCCTTGAGCGCCTCACGGTATGCCGGCCGGCAGTCGGGGCAGCCGAGGGAATTTATTTCGAGCCGCGGCTCGGTAAGCCCCAACTCCGCAAAGAAGTGGCAGAGCATGGTCAGGACCTGGGCGTCGATGAGGGGGCTCATGATGCCGGTCACCTCGGCGCCGATCTGGTGGAACTGGCGGTAGCGTCCCTTCTGCGGCCGCTCGTAACGGAACATGGGGCCCATGTAGTAGAGCTTCGCCACCGGGTCGGCGGCATAGAGCTTGTGCTCGATGAAGGCACGCATGACACTGGCCGTCCCCTCGGGGCGCATGGTGACGCGGTTGTCCCCCTTGTCCGTAAAGGAATACATTTCCTTCTCCACGATATCGGTGGCATCTCCGATGGAACGGGCGAAGAGCTCGGTTTTTTCCAGGACCGGCACCCGGATCTCGGCAAAGCCGTACAGCTCGAACACCCGGCGGGCGGTCGCCTCGATGTGCTGCCATTTTTCCACCTCGCCGGGGAGGATGTCGTTGAAACCCTTAATGCCGGTGATTGACACGGTGACTCATTCTCCTTGTTCGTCTTTTTTCTGCGCGGCGTGAAACACCACGTTTTTCCCGCTGTACTTGCCGCGATACATGGCCTGATCGGCAAGCTCCAGGAGCTCGGCCTTCGACTTGGCGTCGTCGGGATAGCAGGCATAGCCGATGCTGGCGGTCAGTTTGATGTTGAATCCTTCGCCGGAGAGGAAAGTGTGGGCTTCAACGGACCTGCGGATACGCTCCGCCACGCTGGCCGCTCCAGGCATCCCGGTCTCGATCAGGATGACGGTGTACTCGTCCCCTCCGTAACGGATCACCGTGTCAACTTCCCGTACCGATTTTTTCAGCAGCATGCCCACTTCCTTCAGGACCTTGCTGCCGATCAGGTGACCGTGGGTATCATTCACGTTCTTGAACTGGTCGAGGTCGAGAAAGATCACGGAAAGGGTGGAGCCGTAGCGCTCAGCCCGCTTGATCTCGCGGTCCATGGCCACTTCCAGATACCGGTAGTTGAAAAGCCCCGTCAGTTCATCAATATTGAGAAGGTTTCGCGCGGTGGTGTAACGGGAGGCGTTTTCAAGGGCCAGAGCGGATTGATCCAGGAGGAACGTCAGGTTCCTGTTATTTACGGCGCCGGGGAACGGTTTTCCCGGCTCGTTAACCAGGATGACGCCCCCCAGCACCGTAGTCTTCGAGCGGATGAAGAGCACCAGCGCTTCTTTCACATCGCAACCGGTTCCGGGACCGAAACTGTCGCCTGGAGGGAGAACGTTGCTGAGCAAGGTAAAGCTGTCGGTCCGCTCCTCGTGCCAGTTGACATGCGCCGTTACCGCTTCTCCCACCTTCTTGCCCGCTACTTCGTCAATCCCCTTAAACTCCTTCAATGCCAGATTTCCATCATCGAGGAAATAGCCGAGCCCCCTGCCGACACCGACCTCTTTGGCGAGCGCATCGACAACCAGGGTAGTGAGCCGTTCCAGTTCCAGGCAGTTGGCAATGGCCTGGCTCACCTGGAAAAGATTCACCAGCCCTTTCAATTCCTGGTTTTCGTCCAAAAGCCGCCGCTGCTCGATGCAGAGCGCCACGGTATGCTTGAACTCATCATTGTTGACGGGTTTGGTCAGATAATCCCTGGCGCCGTTTTTCAGTGCGTAAATGGCCGTTTCCATGTTGGCATGGCCGGTCACCATGATTACTTCGATGGCGGGATCGAGCTGCTTGACCCGGGAAAGGATGTCAAGCCCGCTGATGTCCTGGAGGACCAGATCGGTCACCACAACATGATATTCCTCTCCTTTCAGCATCTTCAGTGCTTCCTTGCCGGAAGCGGCCACATCCACCACGTATCCCTCTTCCTTCAGAAGGGCGGAAAACACTTCCCTGAAAAAGCTGTCGTCTTCAACTACTAGGATCCTTTCCATGGAACGTAACTCCTGAATCGGTGGTAGTGACAGTGCAAAGCTTCCGTACGCAAATTAAACAGTGAAACTAACAGAAAAATCGGAATTCTGTCAATCAGTTTCCATCCGGAAAGTCCGGATGGAGGCGTTTCCCCCTCGACCGTCATGCACCGCCTCAACGGTTCCGTCGCAATCGGTCCGGTATACCGTTATCCCCAGTCTGTGCAGACTGTCGAGGGTCTCCTGCGCCGGCAGATGGAAACTGTTCCCGTATCCCGCCGATATAACGGCGATCTCGGGCGCGGTCGCCCTGAGAAAGGGGATTGAGTTAGAATGTCTGCTGCCGTGGTGCGGCACCTTGAGAATGTTGCACTTGAGCAGTTCCGGCCGGGCGAGCAGCAGTTCTTCGGTATCACGCCCCGCATCTCCGGTGAATAGAACGGCAAAGGAGCCTAAGACAAGGCGAAAAACCAGAGACTCTTCATTTACATCGGCATACTCATCGAAAAGTTTATGGGAATGGTGCACAAAGGGCGCCAGCGGCTCTATTACCGCTCCCCCCACCTTGATCGGCCCGGCAGATGCGTCGACCCGGCGAACAGGCACCTGCTTTTCCGCCAGTATGCGTTTAAGTTCCCGGTAATCCGCGGACTCCACGAAACTTCCCCCCTCCCAGAATTCCCCCACCCTGAAATTTGCAGCAATGAACGTGAGACCCTGCAGGTGGTCGGGATGGGGATGGGTCAGTACCATATAGTCAAGGCTCCTCACTCCCATCTTCCACAGTGCCGGGGCAAGCAGCCGTTCCCCCACGTCAGCCCCCCCCACCCGTGCGCTTCCGCCACCGTCAATCAGCATTCTTGTGCCGTCCGGGAAGGTGATAAGGGTCGCTTCCCCTTGCCCGACACTGAAAAACGTTATCTTCAGGCTCCCTGCATCCCGGTCGTGGGGGATCGCCCCTGAAACAGCGAGTGCGGCCGCAATAGAACCGCAGCATAGGACCCTGGCGCCTTTGGCCCTGATAAAGGTGAGCGACACAAAAAAGATGTAAAAGAGGAAGAGATCGAGCCGAGTCGGATTAAGGAACGTGAGGATGGGAATCCTGGCCAGGTACATGATGATCCCGTTGGAGAGCTTAACGAGGAATGCGGCGGCCGCAAAAAGCGGCACGGCGATGACAGGCGCGGGAAAAACAAACAGGAGAGCGGTGAAGCCCAGCACCACCGCTCCGTATCCCATGAGCGGCACCACGAAAAAGTTGCTGATGAGGCCGGTGATCGAGGCCCGGTGGAAATAGTACGCAACCGGGAAAATGGTGGCAGCCGTGGCGGCGGCGGACGCCATGAAAAAAAGGATGACCTTGCGCAGGATGGGGCTCTCCACGGCCCGGAACGGCGTCATAAATAGGGGGGTAAGAACCAGTATCCCCCAGAGCGCAAGGAAGGAGAGCTGAAAAGAAATCTCGAAGAGTGCAGGGGGTGAGAGGGCAAGGATAAACATGGCCGCCAGCATCAGGGAATTGATCGGGTCAACTTCCCGCTCCAGCAGCAGTGCCGCAATGTAAGCCGCGATCATGACCACTGAACGGGTGGTGGCAGGTGCCGCACCGGATAGGAAAAGGTAGAAGATTACGGCCGGCAGCGTAAGCACAAGGGCAAACCGGCGCAGATTGAGATGAAGCAGGAGAAATTCCGATGTTTTTGCCACGCAGAACAGCAGATGAAACATGAAGATGGCGACGATCCCCACATGGAATCCGGAGATGGAGAGAATGTGGTTGACCCCGGTCCGGGTGTAGGCATCCTTCGTTGCCTTGGAGACATATCCCATGTCCCCCAGCAGGAGAGCCCGCAGGATCGACCCTTCGGCAGGGGGAACGTGCATACCGATAAATTTCCCCATCTGTACGGCAACGGCGTCAATCCGCCGTTGTGCGCGATTGCCCACCCCCTCCCGTATCAGGATCACATCGTCCGCCCCCTTGACAAAACCGGTGGCAAACACGTTTCTCAGAGCCAGATAGCGCCCATAGTCAAATTCGCCGGGCAGACCGTAGTTCCTCGGCTTATGGATACGGGAGACAAACCGCACCCTGTCCCCGGTCAATAGCTCTACCCGCCCCTCTCCTATATACAACAGCAGTCTGCCGCTGGCAGGGGCGGAGCTCCCCTTCCGGTATACCCTTTCCACCCGCAGATAGAGCCTGCTCCCCTGTTCCGTCGCCTCCGGCCGGCCATCGATAATCCCTTCAACGGTTACCGGTTCCTCGGAAGCGAAATTTACAATATGGTCGGGTCCATGGTGGGGCTGGAGAAAGGGTTGCAGTGAAAGGTTCCCCCAGACGAACAGGAGGAGCGATACGGAAATAAGGAAAGGATAACGGTTTTTCAGGAAGATGGCACAAAAGGCGACGGCCAGAAGAGGGAAAACATACGGTGCCGGGAAAAAGCGGAAGAAGAGACCGGCGAGAGAGAGGCCCGATACAATCGAGAAAAGAGGAAGGAAGAGCGGCCTCTCCATAGCCTGGCCCCCCCTTTATTTTCTCCCCTTGAAGCGCTCCACCAGCGAAGTCAGAACCTTTTCCGCCTCAGCCCGGCTGACAACGGCAGCGGGGTCGCCATGCAGACCGACAAGCTCCATGTAATCGGCAGGCGATGATTTTCGCTTTTCCACCACGACCACGTCAACACCACCGTCGGGAGGGATGTCGAGTTGCAGTTTGTGCGAGCCCTGCTCCAGCCGGTACAGCCCCAGCTCAACCCAGTCCAGGGAGGGCTTGCCGGCTTTGATGATTTTTTCGCCATCCAGCCGTGCCGCCAGTTTATCCCCCATGAATCTGATTTTAAGGTCGTATACCCCATCCTTATCCAAGGTCAGAGGCACTTCCACCGTTGCGCCTCCGTATCCGGCCCGTATCCATTTATCGGCGCTGAACTGTCCATATAGCTTTACATCGGTTGCCGCCACCGTGGGAGGAAGCTCCGCGGCTTCGGAAACGGCTATGATTTTAGGACCGTAGGTTTTATCCGGGGCGAGTTCTTTTTCCCATCCGAGAAGAACTGCGGCAACCTCCGCCAGCTCGCCAAGACGCAAGGGGGAAGTGGAGCGCCAGCCGCCCAAAGGCTCTATGGGAGTCAGCGACGGCGCTGCCAGGATCATGTAATCGATCCCTCCTTCGGGGGGGAGCCCTATGGTAATCTCCTGAGGTCCTGCCGGCAGATAAACCGACCCGGCCACGACTTCGCGCAGGCTCTTGCCGGTGCTTACCTTGAAAGCCTTGTCGCCGACCGACCAGCTCTGACCGTCGCCTTTCGCCGCCACAGAAAGGGTATATTCTCCTTCCAGGGGGAGAAAAACCTTCAAGTGGACCGTAGTGGGGACAGCAACCCCGCTTACCCATCCGCGCCCGCTGAAGGGACCATATAATGGATATTTAAGTACCGTAGCATCGTCGGTCTTGACGCTGTAGTAATCTTCGGCTTCGAATTTAAACGTCCGTTTCCCGCCGAGTATTGCCAGATAATCCTTTTCCGCAGGCTCCTTAGGGAGTCCCTTTTCCCACCGGAAAGCAGACACCAGTTTGGCGGCAAATTCCCCCTGTTTCACGGTATCGTCAGTTTCGCCGGTCTTTTGCGGAGCCCCCATGACAATACCGGCATGCAGCAACAAAAGAACGGTCAACAGTCCAATAAGTCCATTTCCCTTCATACTTCCTCCCGTGCGGCAGTTTACCCGGCAACGATGTTCCGCCAATGCCGAATTTATAGCACAGCTTCTCTCCTTTTTAAAGGATTCCTTTACCCCATCTGGAACCGCTGTTCAAACGGATACCTGTGTTCAGCCAGCGGCACTTTGCCGTAACCCCCCAAATTGACTGACTTATTTATGATTTAGTACCCATAGATGTGCAGAGTTTTATCAGAGAGCAGCCGGCTCCGTTTGCCGGTCAGCGGCGCCTGCCAATTTTTTTACCCTTTATTATCGCTATGTTACACAATTTAATTAGTTTTCAACTCTCTTGGTATCGGTATTGTACTAACTATCATCAAAACTGCGGATAACGGGGAGAGAGCCATGTTAACCACAACCACAAAGAACAGCGCCGGGAAGTTGACTGCATGTGCAATACTTGTCGGATGCGCTTTCCTGTTTCAAGTTGGCGAATCCCTTGCTTTGCAGAACGATCAGGACGAGCGGGGAACCTGCTCGTTTTCCAGACAGCTTGAAAACTACGAAGACAGAATTCAGTTCCAGGTAAATTTAGAGCGTGCAAAGAAGGCGTCTGCCTCAAAGTATGGGGAAGTATTCGCAAATACCGTAACATTTACTGACGGAAACGGTGAAGGCGCGGAAATCGACACCTTTTCATTTGACTGCCTGAGCTGCCATGACGGGGTAACCGCGCCGGGTCGCGAGATTCGCTACAAAAACATGAACAAGAACCAGGCTGCCGGGGTGGAAAACGTCCTTGGCAGTCACCCCATAGGCATGCATTACGGAAGTCATGCCTATGCGAACCGTGGACTCAAAGCCATCAACGAACTTGATACAAGCATGGCATTTGTAGATGGCAAAGTCGGCTGCCTCACCTGCCATAACCCGCTGAACCCAAACAAACGCCATCTGGTAATGAGCAATGATAAAAGCAAATTATGCTTCAGCTGTCACAACAAATAATTGACCATTCACTCAACAGAAAGGACAGAGCAATGGGATACAGGTATGATGTGCCACGCGAAAAAGCCGATGAATTCACATTCCGCATGATGGAAGTGGTGATGGTGGAAAGCAAGGCTGGTGGCAGAGAAGACTCGACCTCACGGGTGATGATCGTAGACGGTCATTGGGAAACCCTGAGATTTGTGCAGGAAAACATGAACGACTTCGTATCCAATATTATCAGGGTGAAGAAAATGACGACGAATACCAGAAGGAAAGTGGAAGATAACGCGAAACTCTTCGAACACAACCTGCAGCCGCTTTTCTCCATGATTTCAGAGACAGCGAAGAGGAATGTACTGGACAAGCTTTCAAATTCGCTGAAAAAAGCCCTTATCCTGATGGCCATGGACCGCTACAATTGTGATAAGGAATCAATCTGCAGAGCCCTTGGCATCAGCCAGGACAAACTGGAGAGAGAGATGACCTTATGCGGACTGGTTCAAAACAGGAAGGCTGCATAAAACTAAATCGGCGAGGGGACATCCCCTCGCCGATTTGTGTCTAAATCCTCCCGATTCACGATCTAGTCGGCATTGCCGATCTTGTAACGCTCCAATCGGTCCCTCAGAGTGTTCCTGCTTATGCCGAGAAGCTTTGCAGCCACAACCTGGTTATTGCGGCTCTTTTCCATCGCCATGTGAATAAGCGCTTTTTCCAGCCCCATGTTGATGTTTTCGTAGATGGACCCCTTGTTTTTCAGACAGATCCCATCAAAAACAGGCTCCAGCATGCTCCAGAACACGGTGTAGTAATCATCGCCGGCAGCCTCCAGGTCTATTTCCTTGAACCCGGCCTTAGCCTCCAGAAAAGACTCGAAGTCTTCGGGCATCAGGAAATCGCTCTTACAGAATACCGTTGCGGAATTGATGACATTCTTTAATTCACGAATATTCCCTTCCCATGGATGCGCCGTCAGATTGTCAAGCGCCTCAGGCGCTATCCCCTTTATTTTCTTACCGTATTTCTGTGAAAATTTCTTTATGAACAGATCAACCAGCAGGGGGATATCTTCAACCCTCTCCCTGAGCGGGGGAAGATAAAAAGAGACGACCCGCAAACGGTAGAAGAGGTCCATTCTGAAGGTCTTTTCTTTCACGGCGTTCACAAGGGTGCGGTTGGTGGCGGCTATGACTCGTACATCCACTTTAATGGTCTCGTTCCCGCCCACCCTTTCAAATTCCTGGTTTTCCAGCACCCGCAGGAGTTTGCCCTGGTTCGCCTGACTCATCTCGCCGATTTCATCCAGAAATATGGTACCGCCATTGCACTGCTCAAACTTGCCTATTCTGCGGGCATGGGCATCGGTAAAAGCCCCCTTTTCGTGACCGAACAGCTCGCTCTCCAGAAGCGCTTCCGGCATTGCCGCGCAGTTTACCGCCAGAAAAGAGCGGTTCCTGCGCCGGGAGTTGTTATAGATGGCCCTGGCCAAAAGCTCCTTGCCGGTCCCGCTGTCCCCCTGGATCAACACCGTTGCGTCGGAATCCGCCACCTTCCCCACCATCTTCCAAATCTCCAGCATTTCCGGCGAAGAACCGATCATGATGTCTTCATCACCGTTCTGATCGGGCAGCTGTTCCCGGTCCTTGGTATACCGAACTTTGCGGTTCAGGGTATTGCACTCCAGAGCCTTGTGGACAACGCCTTTCAGTTTATTGAGATCGAAAGGCTTTGTCACATAGTCATAGGCGCCGTTTTTCATGGCCTCAATGGCGTTTTGAGTGGTCTTATTGCCGGTGGTCATGATGACGGAGAGCCCGGGATCGATTTTTTTCGCCTCCTGCAACACCTCCAGGCCTGACTTCTTAGGGAGATTTATATCGAAAATCGCCACATTGGGATGATCGGTTACGATGCGGCGCAGCGCAGAGTCACTGTCGCTTTCCAGAAAAAGCTCGAGCTCTTCTTTTCCAAAAACGGTTTTAAGCATCTGCAGGATATCATGGTCATCATCGAGTATGAGGAGCTTCGGTTTCATCATGTTTCACCTCGTGCGTATCGTTGTTGAGATAAATGTATCGGCAAAAGGGCGGGTATCTTTAGCAATAAGAAATCAATTGGGCGCACAAACAAAAAGGCCGTCCTTTGCAGGGCGGCCTTCAATTCATAAGCGCGATTCGTGAAGCGTGAATGTCTCACGTTTCACAGCTGGTCAGCTTATACGTGTTACAATTCCTCTTCTTCCTCTTCCTCGCCGTATTCGTCAACACCAAAAGCTTCGTCATATCCCATATCGCCGGCCCCTTCTAAATCATCCAGTTCATCAGCCATGAACTGTTCCGGCGAACGGTCATCCTCTTCGTCCTTTATCGCCTCGAATTTTGCCAGGATATCGCCTTTGGTGCAATAACGGCCGTCCTTATGGGCACAGACATCCTTGGAACATAAGTCAAAAAGCTGAATCTCGCTGCACAATCTGCGGGGGGTTTTCCCATCGTCCATAACAACCTCTAAACTGTCTCCACTCCCTGCGACCGCACGGAGCCGCGGCTTGTAATTATCGGCCGTTTACGTATTCCACTGCCTTATTCACATCCTCAACACATCCTATATAGATCGGTGCGCGCTGGTCCAGGCTTTCAGGCTTGATGTCCAGGATTGGCGCGCTGCCGGTACTGGCGGCCCCACCGGCGTTCTCAATCAGAAAGGCCATGGGGTTCAGTTCAAATAACACGCGCAGCTTTCCGTTGGGTGAACCGTTCAGGGCGGGATACATGAATATCCCCTTCCCTTTCATCAGCACCTGATTGATGTCCGGCACAAAACCTCCCGAATAGCGCAGCTTGCAACCCTTTGCCTCCAGGTAGCGGATGAAATTCTCATCTCCATCGTTATACTTGTTGCGCAGGCCGCCGGGAGAATATATATTGCCCGACGGTTGCATCCTGATATTTTCACGGGTGAGGGTAAATTCCATGAGGTGGTTCATGGTAAACTCATGGACTCCGTTCCCCACCGAATAAACCATCGAAACCCGTGGCCCGTAAAGAATGTACATGGCGGCAATCTGCTTGCGCCCCTCCTGGAGGAGGTCACAGCCTGAATAAATGGAAACTATGGTCCCGACGGCCAGATTGACATCCACCAGCGAAGAGCCGTCCAGAGGGTCATAGGCCACCGAGTAAAGGCCGTCCGCGTTTGCCTTTACTTCATATATCTCTTCCATCTCTTCCGACGCGATGTTGCAGACAACGCCGGAATGGATGAGACGTTTTCTCATGATGCGGTCGGACAGGACATCCAGGGCAAGCTGCTCCTCGCCGTACAGGTTGGACGTACCCGCTACCCCCAGATCCCCGGTCCGGACGGCGTTGATGACATACTTGCTCGCCTCGGCAATCTCGCAGATGAGGTGAATAAGATTATCGCAAATATCCTGGCTGCGCAGGTGACGTCGCAGGTCTGTTTGAAATTTTGTCTTGCCCGGTTCACTGTACGGCATTGATTCCCTCCGATCATATTTAAATGTGCAGATCAAAACGTTATATTGCTATAAGGTTAAAGAAAATGTCCGATTATGGCAAGAAAAAAACTGAAAAACGTATACAATTGCGTCGGATGGTTACTTGAAAAGCCGCGGCCATGTTTTATAATCACCCAATAAGGCTTGAAACCGGAGGAGTACATGGAAGTGAGCAGTAGAAGGAAATTCCTCGTCCTCTCCCTCAGCACCCTCGGCGCCTTGGTCGCCGGGGTTGCTGCATACCCCCTTTTCCGATACCTCTCCCCCCAGCCAACGGGCGGGGAGAAAGGGCGGGTGAATATCCCCCGCGCCCAGGTCGGGGCGGGTCAGGCTCATTTCTTCCAGTTTCGGGGGCATCCGGCCGTGGTGCTGCAGAGTGCGCCCGGCGTCTTCGCCGCCTTTTCGGCCATCTGCACCCACTTAGGCTGCATCATCAGGTGGCTCCCGGAGAATGGAGAGTTCCTCTGCCCCTGTCATGCCGGCCGCTTCGCCGGCGACGGCAAGGTCCTCGGCGGTCCTCCGCCCAAACCCCTGCAGGCAATTCCCGTTGCCCTTTCGGGCGACAACCTGCTGGTCGGATAGGAGGAAGACATGGGCTTGGGTAAAAAAATGGCCGACTTTATCGACGCGCGGCTCGGGATTCGCGACATTCTGGAGCAGAACCTCACCAAATATCTCCTCCCCCGCAACATCAATGCCTGGTATACTCTGGGAGCGGTGCTGCTGACCCTATTCACCGTGCAAATCGCCACCGGCATTCTGCTCCTCATCTATTACAATCCCAACACCGATGAAGCCTTCCGCAGCGTGCAGCGGATCATGAACGAAGTCCCTTTCGGCTGGCTGATCCGCACTATACACGCAGTGGGGTCCAACATCATCGTCCTGGCGCTGCTGTTACACATGCTCTCGGTCCTCTTCATGGGAAGCTACAAACGCCCCCGCGAACTGACCTGGGTGGCAGGATTCCTCCTCTTGTTGTTGTCGCTGGGGATGTGCTTGACGGGTTACCTCCTCCCCTGGAGTCAGCTTTCCTTCTGGGCAACCACTGTGGCCACCAACAGCTCTCAAGAACTACCCATGATCGGCGACGCCGCTGTCCGTTTCCTGCGCGGCGGCGCCATGGTCGGCCAGCCGACCTTGGGACGGTTCTTCGCCCTGCACGTCATGGGCTTCCCCCTCCTTTTCGGTATGCTGGTGCTATTCCACCTCTTCTGCGTGCGCCGAGTGGGGATCTCCCGTCCCCCCTTCGGCCATGACTGGCAGGCACCCCCCCCCTCGACAACGTTCCGCCACGAAGAGCATCCCGGCGGGATTCCTTTCTTCCCCCATTACGTGGCCAAGGACGCGGCGATCATCGCCTTCTTCCTCGCCCTCCTGCTGGGGGTGGTCTTCTTCGCTCCGGGACTCTTCTTCCCGCCGGCCGCCTTCGAGCCGGCCGACCCCTTTGTCACCCCGCCGGGGATCAAGCCGGAGTGGTACTTCCTCTGGGCCTACCAGACGCTCAAGCTGCTCCCCAGCGAGTTCCTCGGTCTGGCGGTGCAGGGAGTGGCAGTGACCCTGCTCCTGCTCCTCCCCTTTCTTGACCGCTCCCCCGAACGGCGCCCGTCCCGACGTCCCCTCTTCGTATCCGCCTACGTGCTCGGGGTCGCTCTCTTCGTAGCCCTTTCCGTCTGGGGGCACTACTCATGAAACTGATTTTAAGGTTCCTCCCGATCCTGGCCGTTTGGCCGCTGCTTTTCCTCCTTTCCGCCCCCGCTCCAGCCCAGGTGCCGGAGACGGTCTGTATTCAGTGCCACGGTGCGCAGTCGGGCAGGTTGGGCGAACCGGTAAGGCTCTGGAAAGGAAGCATCCACGCCGCTAACGGCATCTCCTGCCACGGCTGCCACGGCGGCGACCCGGCCGACATGGCTATGGCGATGAGCCCGGAGCGGGGCTTCCTCGGCAAACCGGCGGAGGAGGCGATCCCCGGTTTCTGCGGCCGCTGCCACGTCGGGGTCAAGGAGGACTACCTCACCAGTGCCCACGGCCGGGCGCTCGGCCGGGGCGGCCCGCAGTGCGTCACCTGTCACGGCAGCCACGCGGTACGGATGGCGACCCCGGACCTGATCAACAACCGGGACTGCACCCGCTGCCACGACTACGGCCGGGCCAATGAGATTAAATCGGCAGTGAGCGAAACCGACCGGAGGATCACCGAGCTGGAGCAGTCGCTGGCGGCCATGCACCGGATCGGTATCGCCACCCGCGAGATGAGCGGGGAGCTCTTCGCCCTGCGCAACCGGTTCCACCGCCTCTTCCACAGCGTTGACGTAGAGAAGGTGCGCAGCCGGACCGCCGCCTTCCAGTCGGAATTGGGGACTATCCGCGGCCGGGTCGACGCAATCGAGGAGGAACTGAAGCGCCGCAAGCTCTGGGGAGGTGCTGTTGTTGCCTTGCTGGTGATATGGGGAATCCTCGCCTGGCTGCTGCACCGTTCCTACATGGATGATAAAAAGGCCGGATGACGGCCGGCGGAAGGTCGGTTTATGCTCTGGGTACTCCTGTGAATCTCACCCTGTTGAAGTCAGTTCTGCCGCTGGTCCTCTGCATCCATTTTGCCCGGCTCGGCGTGATGGCCGGCGGGGCGACTGCGGCAGTCGCTCTCGACATCTTCGGCACCCCGGACCGCCACCGGGGTCTGGCGGCCGCAATCCTTAAACGGGTGGCGCCCGGCCCCGGCACGGTGGCTCTGCTCGGCCTGACCGCGGTGCTCATCCTTCTCGGCGTGCAGTTCGGCTACCCCCCCCTGGCACCGTCAGGCCCGTTCTGGGCGGGGACACTGACACCGCTTCTGGCCGGTCTCGCTCTCCTCTCCCTTTACAGGCGCCTCCTGCGGCAGGGACGCGGCATGCCGCTGCGGGCCAGCTGCGGCCTTGCCGGCATAGCCCTCGTCCTCGTTTCCAGCTTTCTTCTCTGCTGCGGATCGGGCCTGCTGGTCATGCCGGAAAAGTGGCCGCTGCTGGAGCCAGTGCCGATGCTCCTTCTCTCCTGGAGCGGGACAGCACGCTACCTGGAATTCACCTGCCTCTCCTTTGCCGCCACCGGTGCCGTCATTATTCTGCTCGGCGAGCGGACGGCGGAGCCTGAAGACGCGAGGTTTCCCCGCCGCCTCGGCGGGGGGATGGCCCTGCTCTTCATGCTCGCCTGGCCGCCGGTGCTCCTCTTCGGTCTGTTCAATCTGCCGGCAATCGCCCTTTCCGGCGCGGTATGGCTGCTCGCCGCCGCAGCTTTGGTGCTGGCCGCCATCCTCGCCTTGCAACTGGCCGGTGCTTTGATAAAGACGGAGAAGCGTCGCGCCCTGCCAATACTCGCCCTTTTTCTGGCGCTCTTCGCGTTATGGGTTCTGATCGACCATCAGGCGCGGGAGAACGCCCTCGACGAGGCGAGCCGGGGCGGCCTTGACGCCGTGCTCACATCTGCGCCAGCCTCGGAGAAGAAGCCGGCCGCGGGCATGGCGCCGGCGGTGGTCGAAGGGAAAGCGGTGTTTGAGCGGATATGCGCGGTCTGCCACCGCTTCGAAGTCAGGCTGGTCGGCCCCCCCTTGGACGCCGTGGTGCCGAAGTACCGAGAAGACCCCGAAGCGCTTAAGGCCTTTATCCGCACCCCGGTGAAGCGGGATCCCGCCTACCCTGAGATGCCGAAGCTTCCCCTCACCGAGGCGGAGATCGAGGCGGTAGCGGCCTATCTGCTGGAAAAGGCGGCGCCATGAGGGGGGATAAATGGAGGATGCGTCTGCTCGCCCGGCTCGCCCTGGTCGGCTGGTTTGGGTTGGCCCTGCTGGTCCTGGCGGTTCTGGCCCGTCATCGGGAGCAAGCCCCGGTAGCGCCGGTGCAGCCGATCGACTTCCCCCATACCGTTCACGCAGACCGGCTTAAACTTGCGTGCACCTTCTGCCACACCTTCGCGGATCGCTCCTCCCGTGCAGGGGTTCCGCCGCTGGCAACGTGCATGGCCTGCCACCGGAGCATCGCCGTTGAGCGGCCGGAGGTACGGAAGCTGCGGGGACATGTCGAGCGACGGGAGCCGGTCGTCTGGCAGCGGGTGCACCGGCTCCCCGACCATGTCCACTTCACCCACAAGCGCCATGTGCGGGCCGGGGTCGACTGTTCCGCCTGTCATGGGGCGGTGGCGAAGATGGAGCGGACGAAACGGGTGCGGCCGCTGACGATGGGGTGGTGCGTGACCTGTCACCGTGCAAGGGGCGCCCCGACCGACTGCGCCACGTGTCACAGGTAGGGCACGGCGTGCCGTGCCCTACCTGACGCGAGGAACGAGATACGAGGCTCTAGGTAGGTTCAATAATTATGGGAGCAGTTGTGCGTGTAAAAGGAGAGAATAACGTGTATTTTGCCTTTAACCCAAAACCTCGGACCTCGGACCTCGGACCTCGGACCTGAATCATGGACCGCCGCACCTTTCTGCATATGCTCGGTCTCGTTACGGGAACCGCTGCCCTCTCTGCCTGCAGCTCGGAGAAGGAGCAGAACAGGCTGATTTCCTACCTGGTTCCCCCCGAGGAGGGAGTAATCCCCGGCGAGGCCCTCTGGCACCCCGGCACCTGCACCGAATGCCCGGCCGGCTGCGGCATGCAGGTGCGGTTGCGTGACAGGTGGCCGGTGAAGGCGGAGGGGGTTCCGGACCACCCGGTCAGCGCCGGCGGCCTGTGCGTGCGCGGGCAGGCATCCCTCTGGCGTCTTTACCATCCGCAGCGATTGAAGGGACCGCTGCTGCGGGAAGGAGGAGAGTTCCGGGCCATCTCCTGGGACGAGGCATACGCGCGTATCCTCGCTGCCCTGGATGAGGCCCGCGGGACCGGGCGGCGCAGCATCTACCTGGCCGGCCGCACCACCGGCTCACTGGCGGCCCTGCTCGGGGAGAGCTGCGCGGCCCTGGAGTTGGAACGCCTCCCTGAATTCGAGCTCTTCTGCCACGCCGCTCTGCGGCAGGCCAACGCCCTGCTGTTCGGCCAGGGGGAGGTGCCGCACTACCGTACCGATCAGGCAGATGCCCTCTTTACCCTGGGCGCCGACCTGCTGGAAACCTTCGTTACTCCGGTCGACTTTGCCCGGCAGTTCGCCAACCGGGCCGGCCGCCCCGGCCGGCGCTGGTGGCACGCCGAGCCGCACTTTTCCCTCACCGGCGCCAACGCCGACCTCCGCCTGCCGTTGCGGCCCGGGAGCGAACCACACCTCCTCGCTTGGCTGCTGCGGCGTCTGGCCGACGGAGGCCGACGGTCCCTGCCGGCCGCGACGGTGGCCGCCCTGCCTGACGTAACCCTCTCCGCGGCGGCTTCGGCCACCGGGCTGTCGCCGGGAGAGCTGGAGGAGTTGGCCGCGGGGCTCTCCCGGGCGCAGGAGCCGCTGGTGCTTACCGGCGGCGGCGCCACCGGCGGAGAGGGAGGGCTGGCCGCGGCGATGCTGGCTGGGCTGCTGCAGTGGACACTGGGAGCGACCGGGAAGAGTGTCGACTTTACCCGGACGGAGAACTACGCCGGTGTCGGCTCCCTTCTCGACCTGGAGCGGCTTGCCGGGCAACTGGAGCGCGGGGAGGCCGGCGTCCTGTTCGTCGCCCGCGCCAATCCGGTCTTCCACGCCCCCGTTGCCTGGAACTTCGCCGGGAGACTGCGGGGGGCAACGCTGCGGGTGGGGCTCGGCGATTTTTTCGACGAGACGCTGCGGGAGATGGATCTGGTTCTCCCCCTCTCTCATTCCCTTGAGTCATGGGGTGACGTCGAGCCGCGCCGGGGGGTGCGGGGCCTCATCAGGCCGGCGGTCCTTCCTCTGCACGATACGCGCAGCGAGGGGGATATCCTGCTGGAGCTGCGACGGCGGTCAGGGGCCGCCGTCCCCGGCAACTACCAGGAGCACCTCTTCGGAGAATGGCGCCGCCGCTACGACACGCATACCCTCCGGTCTTTCGTCGACCGGGGGTTCGTGGAGGAACCGGTGACGGCGCCGCCGGTGGTTCTCAATGCACGGGGCGCAACCGCCTTTCTGCGCGGTCTCAGGCTTTCGCCCCCCTCCGAGCCGCCGATGCTGGTCGTTGCTCCCTCGATCCGCCGCTTTGACGGCCGCAGCCGTCCCTTACAGCTGCTGGAGGATATCCCTGATCCGCTGACCACCGTCTCCTACGGTGCATGGGTTTCTATTTCCGCTACGGACGCCGCACTGCTACGCCTGGCCGAGAGCGACGAACTGCGCCTCTCCATCGGTCACTGGTCGGCAGTGCTGCCGGTGAAGGTTCAGCCTGGACTTCCCGCCGGAGTCTGCGTCGTCCAGCGCGACCTGCTCGAAGCAAACCCCGGCGGCGCCGACCCGCGCACCGGCGAGGCGCTATGCCACCTGGACGGCCTGCGCCTGGAGAAGACCGGCAAGCGTGTGGATCTGCCGGTTCTTGCCGGCTCCTCCTCCCAGCACGGCCGGGGGATCATCCCCGACCCGGCGCACCGCAAGGAAGAGTACAAGCGTGCCAGCCTCTACCCGGAGCACACCCACCCCGAGCACCGCTGGGCCATGGCCATCGATCTCGCCCTTTGCATCGGTTGCGGCGCCTGCGCCGCAGCCTGCTACGTGGAGAACAACGTGCCGGTGACCGGTGCGAAGGATCACCTGCGCGGCCGGGAGATGTCATGGCTGCGCATCGAACCCTTTTATGATGTGCCCGGCGGTGTCGAATTCATCCCCATGCTCTGCCAGCACTGCCACTACGCCCCATGCGAACCGGTCTGTCCGGTCTACGCCGCCTACCACAACCCCGAGGGGCTGAACGTCCAGGTCTACAACCGTTGCATCGGCACACGCTACTGCTCCCACAACTGCCCGTACAAGGTGAGGCGCTTCAACTGGTGGTCGCACCGGTGGGAAAAACCGCTGGACAGGATGCGCAATCCCGATCTGTCGACGCGCACCAGGGGGATGATGGAGAAGTGCACCTTCTGCATCCAGCGTATCCGCGCCGCCAAGGACAAGGCAAAGGATCACGGGCGGCCGGTTCGGGACGGAGAGGTGGTGACCGCCTGCGCCCAGAGCTGCCCGACCGGTGCCATCATCTTCGGCGACCTGAACGACAGCTCCTCAAGGGTCGCTCGCCTGGTTCGGTCGGAGCGGGCTTACCAGGTCTTTGCGCAGTTGGGGACCGAGCCGTCGGTCTGGTATCTGATGAAAAAGGTGAGGGGTGAGGGGTGAGGGGTGAGGAGCAAAACATAACGACTGCTACCGGGCGGGTCGAGAAAGACGTCCTGGCGGCCTTAGGGCGGCCCGGCCTGCGCTACCTGGCTGGGGTGGGGCTGTGCGCCCTGCTCGCACTGATGCTCTTCATCCTGTGGGGCGGGCTGGCCTTGCGGGGATTGGGGCTCTCCGGCAAGAACCACCCGGTGGGGTGGGCGATGCTGATCACCAACTTCGTCTTCTGGGTCGGAATCGCCCACTCCGGCACCCTCATCTCCGCCGTCCTCTACCTCTTCCGCGCCCGCTTTCGCACCAGCTTCAACCGCAGCGCCGAGGCGATGACCGTCTTCGCCCTGCTGGTGGCGTCCCTCTTCCCCCTGATCCATCTCGGCCGGGTCTGGGTCTTCTACTATCTCCTCCCCTACCCGAGTGAACGGCTGATCTGGCCCAACTTCCGCTCCCCCCTGGTCTGGGACGTGTTCGCCGTCACCACCTACCTGATTGTCAGCCTGGTCTTCTTCTACGTCGGGATGATTCCCGACCTGGCCATCGCCCGCCGCCGCCTTCCGGGCCTGCGCGGCCGCACCTACGGTCTCCTCTCCCTCGGCTGGCAGGGAACAGTGCTCCAGTGGCGCCACTACGGCCGCCTCTACCTCTTCCTGGCCGCCTTCGCCACGCCGCTGGTCGCCTCGGTCCACTCCATCGTCTCCTGGGACTTCGCCGTCAGCATTGTCCCGGGGTGGCACACTACCATCTTCGCCCCCTATTTCGTCGCCGGGGCGATCTTCTCCGGTACCGCCATGGTTATCACTCTGACCATCCCGATGCGCCGATGGCTTCGCCTGGAGCCGTACATCACCGTCGACCACTTCGAGGCAATAGCCAAGATCCTTCTCTTCACCTCCCTGATCATCACCTATACCTACCTGGTCGAACATGGCCTGTCCCTTTACGGCAACAGCCCCTTCGAGCGAGACCAGTACCTCTACCGCGCTCTCGGTGACTACCGGGTGCTGTTCGCCATCATGATCGTCTGTAACTCCCTCCTCCCCCTGACCATGTTTGTGCGGCGGCTGCGACGCAACCTCGCCTGGCTGTTTATCCTCGGCATCCTGGTGAATATCGGTATGTGGCTGGAGCGCTTCGTCATTATCGTTGCCTCCCTCTCCCACGACTACGATCCGTACGCCTGGGGGACCTACAACTTCTCCCTGGTGGAGTTCGGCATCACCGTCGGCTCCTTCGGCCTCTTCTTCCTCTTCTTCCTTCTCTTCGTCAGGCTGCTGCCGGTCCTCTCCATGACCGAGATCAAGGAGCATCAGTGATGACAGAACGCTTCGTTTTCGAGAGTCGGGAGGAGTTCCTGGAGCGGCTGCGGGCACTGATCGATGAGGGAACCGACCCGCAGAGCATCCGCATCCGGATGCCCTACCAGGTCCCCGAAGTGATGGAGATACTCGGCGAGCGCCCCGACCGGCTGCGCTTCTTCGCCCTTTTCGGCGCCCTGACCGGGTTCGGCAGCGGCTTGGCCCTCACCATTTACTCGGTCCTGAGTTGGCCGCTCATCGTCGGCGGCAAGCCGATCATCTCGCTCCCGCCGTTTCTGCTCATCGGCTACCTGCTGACTATCCTCTGCGGCTCGCTGGGGGCCTTTTTCGGCTTCCTGCTGTTGGCGCGCCTGCCGAGCGGGCGGGGCTTGGCCGAGGGGGCGCAGTTCCCGGAGCGGTTCGTCATCGTCGTCGGCGAGGAGGAGGAGCCATGACAGCCGTCAGCCTGAGCCGTGGCAAATTCTTTCTGCTGCAGCTGGCAGTTGCGGCGGCACTCGCCCTGCTCGGCCTGACGGGGGGGCGGGGAGCGCTCCTGGTGTCCCTGGTCTTCTGGACCGCCCTGGCCCAGGGGAGCGTGGCCGTGGTGGCGGTCACCGATCTGACCGGCGCCAGCTGGACCGGCCCCCTGCGGAGCGAGCTCCTGGCAGCCGTCACCATGCTGCCGCTGCTTGCCGCCCTGTTCCTGCTGCTGCTCTGGCCGAGCCTCGACCTCTACTCCTGGGCAGCGGCCCCAACCGCCTGGCTGAACCGCCCATTCTTCCTCACCCGCAACCTGGCGCTGCTCGCAGCCGCTGCAACCGCGGCCTGCCTCTTCGCCTGCCGCTCCCTGCGGCAGGACCCGGCCCGGGTCCGCTTTGCGGTCGCCTACCTCTTCCTCTTCGTCGCCTGCCAGAGCCTGGTCGCCTTCGACTGGGTCATGTCCCTCGCCTATCCCTGGGTGAGCAGCATGCTCGGCGCCTATTTCTTTGTTGAGGCGCTCTACGCCGGGCTGGCGCTGGCGGGAATGCTCGCCTTCCTGCTCGACCGGCAGCGGAGAGAGGCGGAGGCGGACTGGCCGGCTGCCCGGCGCGACCTCGGAATGCTGCTGTTCGGCTTCAGCATCCTCTGGGGCGGGCTCTTCTTTGCCCAGTTTCTGCTCCTCTGGTACGGCAACATTCCGGAGGAGGTGCAGTTCGTCGTCGAACGGGTCTCTGCCTCCCCCAGCCGGGAGCTTTGCGCCTTCTTCCTCGCCGCCTGCTTTGCCGTCCCGTTCCTGATTCTCCTTTCCGCCCGGGCGAAGCGCAACGCCGGCATTCTCGGCGCCGTGTCGCTCGCCGTCCTCCTCGGAATGCTTGCTGAAAAGCTGGTCTTCGTCCTACCGGCAGTGCCGGTGCGCTTCGGGGTGCTCCTTGCAGAGAACGCCCTGCTGCTGGCGGTCTGGCTGCTCGCAGTGCAGAGCCGGGAGCGGCTGCTGCCGGAGGTTGGGGGGAAGGCGGAAGATAGAAAGACAGGAAGGCAGTAAGGTAGAAAGAGCGGAAGAGCGGACGCGGAAAATCATCGGGGCGATTGTGATCGGCGGCGGGGCAACTTCGCGGCATGGGTGCGGCACGCACAGGACTCAGAAGAAAATATCGCTTCCTTTCTGCTCCCGCAGGAACCTTATGGCCACCAAAACAGGCGCAGACCAGAGCACCAGCATCAGGAGCATATCCATAACCCCGACGGCGTAATAGCCGAAGCCGGCGCCACTGGATGACTTTCGCACGAAGATCACCAGCATTGTTATTTCGTATATGAACGCTACCGCCAGCCCGGCCCAGAATGTCTTTTCCAGGCAGTCCCTGGCCCATGACCGGAGCTTCAAGTACTGACCGGCAAAAACCAGTGCGAAAAGGCCCAAACAAAGCTGCACCCCGGGGAGGAGCCCGTAGGTGAAGAAAACCGCCAACTTTGATGGGGGTTCCTCCAAGTAAACATCTTCCGGCGGCGTCCAGGCGCTATATGCATCAAGCCCTTTCCCGCCGAGAATAATCAATAAGGCCGCAACAGTTATGGAAAGCCAGCCAAGGACCTTAACCGGGAGGGGAATTTCCGCCGCGACAGCAGGAACCTCTTCGGCGGCGGCGTTCATGGTATCCTGGATGGTGTAGGTGCGCCGGGCTCGCTGCTCCTCTTCAAACCGGCGCAACTCTTCTTCCAGCCGCAGGCGTTCCCTGGCCTGGTCAACTTTCCTCTCCTCAGGCGGTGCTTTACGTTCCGCCAAGGGTTTTTCGCCCCGTCCCCTTTTCTCCCGTTGCTGCTGCATATAGTCTTTGATCACCAGGCCGCAGTTTGGGCAGATATCGAATCGTTCGTCACTGAACGTGGAGTATTGGCAGACAGGGCAGTCACTCATGGTCTCCTGCCAGTTACTTGCAGCGGTTTTTCTTACCTCAAAGCCGGTTTTGCACTTCGGACAATTCATGAAGAGCCCTTCGGGCGGAATCTTGGCATCACTGATCTGACCGGTGATTTTACAGTTGGGGCATTGGATATTCATGGAGTTTAACGCTCCCTCTTCGTAATCTTTCAGGGACGCTTCGAAGGATATCTTAGTAGAGGAAATACCTTCTTCGCTTTTCCTCAAAGCGCTGTACGTCGGCACCCCATGCGGCGACGATCTCCTCCGGCGCCATCCCTTCCTGAATCGCTCTGCGCAGGATGTCCGTCCCGGCCAGTCGGTCAAAACCTTCCCTCTTGAAGAACTCTTCCCGCTTCCCCTTGTCCAGAGAGCTGTAAAAGGCGCTAAGGAGGAATACACCCGTTTCCACCGGACGATATGCAGCGGGGTTGGTGATGACCAGCCGCACACCGGAAACCACCCGGCCGCGGTACTTGGGCCTGCTGCACATACCGGGAATACTCCTGGGAGTAAATACGGCAGACTCAAATTTCACCCCCGGCAGATTCCACCCGTTGAGCTTGGCGATGAGTTCAACGGTAGTGACGTCTGTCATGCCGGCGACCCTGAACGGCTCCAGGGTGCCGCGCCCTTCACTGGCGGTGGTGGCCTCCAGGAAACAGAGACCGGGATAAATAAGCGCCGTCTCATAATCTGGGATATTTGGGCTGGTCCTTATCCACGTAAGGCCGTTCTCCGGCCACCGCATTCCCCGGTGCCACCCTGACTGCCTGATCACCCGCAGATCGAGCCCCTCCAACCCCGGCAGCATCCGCTCCCCCTTGATCATCAGCGCCAGCTCACCAATCGTAAGGCCATGGGCAACGGGGATTGGATACTGACCCACAAACGAGCCAAACCCCTCCTGCACCGCAAAACCGGAAACGTAGTCCCCCCCGAGCGGGTTGGGACGGTCGAGGACCACGAACGGGATATGCGCCTCCGCGGCCGCCTGCATCGCAAGCCCCATGGTCGAGATGTAGGTATAAAAGCGGGAGCCTATGTCCTGAATGTCGAACACAAGGAGGTCCAGGTCGCGCAGCATTTCCGGGGCGGGTTTCTTCGTCTTTCCGTACAGGCTGTACACCTGTACGCCGGTCCGCTCATCCACACCTTCCCCGATCTGCACACCATCCTCTTCCAGGCCGCGCAGGCCGTGCTCCGGCGCGAAGATGGCGGCAAGGCGCACCTTGCCGCTCCTGTGCATCAGGTCGATCAGGTGTGTCCCCTCCACGAGGGCCGTGTGGTTCGTTATCAATCCTACCCGTTTGCAGCCCAGTTCCACGTAGCCGCCGTCATGCAACACCTGCGCACCGGTCTTGACAAGGGGGGCGGCAAGTGCGGCCGGATGCCACACGGCAACAGCCAGTAATAACAACAGCACTGTGCACTTGCTCATGTTCATGTGAACCTGACAATGGCAATTTTTCACGCCAGCCGCCAGACGCGAAGAAAGGCTTGAAATCTGTAACGCGCCCGATGCAACCTGTTTTTGTGTTTCGGCAAAAACACCGATTCCTTAAGCTTAAATTCCCCGCGTTACGTAACACGGCACCACTGTTCAAACATTGACCATTCCCACTTTTATCTCTTCCTTGCATCTCCTTGAATTATCGCAATTATTTTCATCCAGCCTCTCGTGATGTTCAAAGTTTTACCATAGGGGACCGGCTCCGCTTCCTGCCTTTGCAGCCTGTTTATTCAATATTATCAATACATTAAGAGATCGCATGCACACCTTCCCCTTTGGTATCGGTATTGAACAGTCTATGGCAGCGTCAATAAGGTTCAGTGCACGGATCAAAAAACATGTTTACATCCAATGGGTTACAAAAATGGAATAAAAAGGTTCAAAAAACTATGTTATTCCAAATACGCGATGGAATAAACATAGTGGGATGCTTTATTGCTGCCATCTTTTCATATATTGTGATTTCAGCCAGCACAACATGCATCGCGTCAACAGGTGAAATGAAGCTAAGCAAAGAGGCGGTAGCAGAAGTTGAAAAATGTCTTTCCCCAAAAGAAGCTGAACTGGTCAGGCGAGTAAATGAATACAGAGAAAGCAATGGACTCCCGCCCATTGCAATTTCGAAGTCTCTCACCAAAGTTGCTCGATTCCATGCAATCGATCTTCACGAGAACAGACCGGCTGAAGGTCAAGATAGCAGGGGGGAGAATTGCAGCCTGCACAGTTGGTCAGATCGAGGATTTTGGACACCGGTTTGTTATACAAGTGACCATCGGTATGCTGAGAAGATGTGGGACAAACCGCGGGAAATCACCAATCATGTTTACACCGGTGATGGATATGAGAACGCTTATTGGACCTCAGAAAGCGAAGTTACGGTAAGCCGGGTGCTGGATGGTTGGAAGAGAAGCCCTTCGCATAACGCCCTCATTCTTGAAACCGGAATGTGGCAAAGGAGCAACTGGCTTGCCTTTGGTATCGGTATCTATAAAAATGTCGCTGTGATCTGGTTCGGAAATATGACTGACCCACTCGGCTCTGCAACTGCATGTAAAGCAGTCAATCAGTAATAAACCGCAAATTTCACATCCTTGACCATTCCCCCTCACATTCTGCCAACAAAAAATTCAATAAGCATAAAAACCGCGGCCAGACTTTTTCCCAGGCAGCCGGCATTCACCGGCTTTAGCAGCAGCGGACAGGGCAGTATTTAGGCTCTTTGAATTACATTCTTTCGAATATCACTGCCACAGCCTCGCCTCCGCCGATGCAGAGGGTCGCCAGACCGTAGCGCGCCTTACGCTTGTGCAGTTCCCGGATCACCGTGGCTGCCAGGCGGCCTCCGCTGGCGCCGATGGGGTGGCCTAAGGCACATGCGCCGCCGTTGACGTTGACCTTGTCAAGATCGAGACCGAGTGACTTGATCGCGATGAGGGGCACTGAAGCGAAGGCCTCGTTGATCTCGAACAGGTCGATGTCGTTTGTGGAGAGCCCGGCACGGGCACACACCTTTGTGATGGCCCCCACCGGCGCCTCGGGGAAGTGGTCGGGGTGACGACTCTCAGTGGACATGGCCACGATTCGTGCCTTGGGAGCGAGATTGTGCTTCTTCAGGCCCGCTTCGTTCGTCAGCAGGGCTAGAGCAGCCCCATCAGTTATTGTGGAAGCGTTGCCCGCAGTAATGGTGCCGTCCTTCTTGAAGGCGGGACTGAGTCGGGGAAGTTTGTCAAAATCCACCTTGAACGGTTCCTCATCGGCAATGAGCTTTGTTTCGCCCCCCTTACCCTTCACGACCACCACTACGGTTTCGTCGCAGAACACGCCGCCCGTAACCGCCGCCTGAGCCAGACGGTAGGAACGGAGGGCATATTCATCCAGCTCTTTGCGAGTCAGGCCGTTTCGTGCCACGCTCGCCTCTCCGATCTCGCCCATTTGCCGACCGGTATAGGGGTCCTGGAGACCATCGTAAATCATGAGATCATATATCTCGCCGTGACCCATCCTGTAGCCCCATCTGGCCTTCTTCAGGAAGTAGGGCGCCGTCGACATGCTTTCCATTCCGCCTGCAATGACAATTTGTGAATCACCAAGCATGATGGAGCCGGCCCCGAGCATGATCGCCTTGAGGCCGCTGCCGCAGACCTTGTTGATGGTCATGGCGTGGGTCGAATCGGGAATGCCGGCCGCCCGCATCGCCTGCCGTGCCGGGGCCTGACCGCACCCGCCCGACAACACCTGGCCGACAATCACCTCGTCCACCACTTCGGCGGCGATACCGGTCTGCTCCAGGATCTCGCACATCACTGTCGCCGCCAATTCCGGCGCTTCCATATCTGACAGCATCCCACCAAATGAACCAAATGGGGTGCGTAACGCCTCAATCACAAAAACGTCGCTCATAGTTACCCTCCATAGAGGTAATTTTGATCCAAGCATATAGTCGGTTACGGTTAAGTCAAGCATACTCAAGACTCTTATTTATTATCGCACCACGATGATTGCGTCCATTACTCTTTAGCGCGCAAAAAACAAAGGGTCCGCGAAAAAATCGCGGACCCTTTTATATCGCCAACCGGAAACTATAACTCTCACACAATGATGTTCAGCATGGATGCACAGCAGCGCTCCCCACAACCTTTGGCGGTATATATCTTTTTCTCATAATGTGGCACCTCCTTTCTTGGGTTGTCTGCCAGAAACTTTCCGCTCACTTCTCGTTTCGGACATTTATTGTCGACTTCGGCGAAGGGTGGCGATGTAAATCAGCGGCAAACATTCGCCCCGGTCGCGTATGGATTCGCAAACGCGGTGGCTTCGCTGAAAGGCGATTGCAGCGCTCCCTTCAGGGCCCGTATCCGATAGCGGTATTTCTTCGTCGGGTCTATGGCGAGGGTGTCGATATATGTGAACGTTGCACCATCGACGGTCGTGAGAGCCACCCACTCTGCGTCCCGCACCTGCCGCTGGATCTCGAAAAAGTCAGGATTGTCGCAGGGATCCGGGCTGCAGACAATGGGGCTCCAGGCAAGCTGAATCTTGAAGCCGCCGTCCAGAGAAGTGGCGGTCAGATTCTGATTGGGGATGCTCAGGGTAGTCGCGCTTTGTTCGGTGCTGTCCGGCGAGTCGGTGCCGTTCCCTGAGCGCACACGGTAATAATATGTCGTCTCCTTGGTAAGCCCCGCATCAGGGTAACAGTAAACTACCGCAGATGCGGTCGGACAGGCAACGGTTGGGTAGGGTTCGCCGCAGTATGACGTGGTATAGCTCACGCTCGGGTTGGCGATCTGGCCGTACGTCCCTTCGCTTCCGGTTTTGCGGTCCACCTTGTAGTTGGTGGCGCCGTAGGCCAGTGGCCAGCATATGTCGATTTCGTCCTCGGAAATGGCAGTTGCGGTAATCGAGGGAATGGCCGGGGTTGTAGTGACGGACTGTTCGTTGCTGACGGGAGAATAGCCACCGGCGTTCTTGATGTAGAACCGGTAATAATAGAGCGTGCCCGAGGATAAACCGCTGCTGTTGCACCAGGTGACCGTCGGATCGATGTTGTTGGCGGGCAGATCGCTCCCCACCTGAGCCCAGGTACCGCTCGAGCCGGTTTTGCGCTCGACTTTATAGGCGGTATTGGGCATGACGTTGGTCCACGACAGGCAGACATTTGAAGCGGTAATCCCGCTCGGCGGATTGAGGGTCGGCGCGGATATGAGAGTCGTCTGCGTCACGATGGCGCTGAAATCTGAATCGGGGGTAACCGGAGGACCGGCAGGGCCGTTGGCCTTGATCTTATAGCAGTAAAAGGTCCCGGCGGTGCGGCCGGTATGGCTGTAGCTGGTTGCGTTAAGGCCCAGGGCAATCGGACCGCTCCAGGTGTCGTCGGTACATGTCGCCCCCGAGCGCTGCTTCCAGTAAAGGCTGTAACCGTTATCTCCGTAGACATTATTCCAGGAGAGGTTCAGCTGGGTTGCTGATGCCGCCGTCGGGGTACCCAGGGTCGGAGCCGGAGGTTTGGCGGTAGCCCAGTACTCGTTGCTCCAGGCGGTGTACTCCTGCGATGCGTTGAACCAGGCCCTCACCCTGTACCTGTACGTATAGCCGGCAGTTACCGTGTTGGTATAGGTTATGACATCTGTTCCCAATTTGGGCGTCAGGTTTGTGCAGGCGCCCAGAGGATGGGTTATGGGCTGGTTGTTATCCGTCGTTACACACCTTTCCACCTCGTAGCCGGTATTGCTGGGAACCTGACTCCAGTCCAGCTGTATTTGGGTGGAGGACAATACGGTGGGAGTCGCCTGGGTCGGAGCTGAAAGAGGTGTAGTCCTGCATAGTTCGTTGCTGCTGTACACGGAAGGGACCCCGAAGGAGGTCGATGCCTGGATCCGGTAGCAGTATTCGGTTGATAAACTCAGGTCGGAGTCCGTGTATGTGAGAGTGTTTTTCGTGAGATTGGTCGCGCCGGGCACCGGAGCATAGGTGCCGCCCGTACCCTGTTTCCGCTCAAGGGTGTACGTTGTTTCTCCCGTTACATCGGTCCAGGTGGCGGTAAGCGATGTGGTTGACGCCGGCACTACCGAACTCATCGTCGGCTGCGCAAGCCGGGTCGAAGCGTACAATTCGTTGCTGTACACGGAAACGTTTCCTGCCGAGGTGGTCGCCTTGACCCTGTACCTGTAGAAGATGCCGGCCGCAGCGCTGTTGTCCGACCAGGTGGTCGAATCGGCAGGGCGGGTCCCTGAAGTTATCACGCTCCAGCTGCCTGTATAGTTTGTCCCGGCTGCACAGCTTGCCGAATAGTTGTTCGGATCGCTGCACGGGTTCCGTTCAATCACATAGTTATTTTCCGTGGTCGCGTTGTCCGTCCAGACGAGATCGATATTCGTGGTCGTGGTGCCGGTAACGCTGGTTAGAACCGGTTCGGGAAGAAGGGTCTTCGCGCTCCTGTCAGGAGTGCTCCAGCTGGAATCTCCCGAGGCATTACGGGCCTTGACGTGGAAATAGTAGGTTTTGTCGGGATTGGGGAGGCTTACCGTGCAATAGAGGTTGGTATTGGCCGGGCAGCCCGAGTCGGTCCAGGTGCCCCCCACCTCCTCCTTGTATTCCAACGGATAGGAAGTCACTCCTGCTCCGCTGACGGCGCTCCAGCTCAGATACATCGAGTTTTTGGTTATGGACGAGGGCGCATTGAGTGTCGGTACTCCCAGAACGGCCTGCGCGCTGGTTTCGTTGCTCCAGGGGGAGTCTCCGGAGGCGTCGGTTGCCTTGACATGAAAGACGTACTGCCCCAGTGGGGTCAGCCCGGTGGCGGTGCAGGTGGCGCCGGTAATGGCGGTGCATCCGGCGACAGGACCGAAGCTTTCCCCCGACAGTTTCTTTTCCACTGTATAGGAAGCTGCTCCGGCGACACCGGCCCACGTCAACGTCATCTGGTTATTGGTGATGCTGGCAGGGGCATTCAGCGTCGGGGCGGTTATGCCGCTTTTCTCGTTGCTGGGCAGCGAATATCCGCCGGGGCCGTTGGCGCTGACCCGGTAATAGTAGACTGTGCCGCGGGTAAGCGACGATGTGTCCTCATGGGAAGTCACATTGGTCCCTTTGGTGACCAGATCGCCCCATGTCCCTCCCGGTCCGGTTTTCCTCTCGATCTTGTACCCGGCGTTGTCGGTAACCTGACTCCAGTTAAGGGTGATTTTCTGATTCACGAGGTCCGGGTCCACGATCGTGGCAGCCAGCACCGGCGGCAGGAGCCTGGTGGTGACACACCTTACGACCTTGCGGGACGGGAGCGAGTCGAGTATGGCGTTGATCCTGTAACAATAGCTGGTATCGGGCGTCAGGGATGTATCCGTGAAGGAGGTGGCGCTTGCAGCCGGTCTGTTGATCTCGGTCCAGGTGCTGACCGGCGTTGCCGGTCCGGGTGTCCGCTCGATGATGAACGTCGCACTCGGGTTGTTGTGTTGCCAGCTCAGGTCAACCTTACCGGCATCTGCCTGTGACATTGCAATAAAAGGTGCAGGTACCAGGAGGTAGCCGTTTGTCTGCTTCAGGACGGCATAATCCGGATTATTAGCCGCATTGTTGGTAAAACCGGCGATGAAAGCCTCACCCACATAGTTGGCGGTAATCGCAGTTGCCTCGTCCCGCCGGCCGGTCCCGTCATACGTCATCGCGCCGAGGAAGGTCCCTTCGTGGTCGTATATAAGTGACATGATATTCGAGGTACCGTCAAAGGCTGGATCGGTGTCCGGCCCGCTGCGGGTATTGCCGGTCACATAGATGTAGCCTGACGAGTCCACCGTCATCGCCGTGACGTATTCATATGACTCCGGCCTGTCGAAGTTCAGATCCCAGTACTTGATGTCGGGGTCGGACGACACCAGCGATCCGTCATCAGGGTTATACCTGATCAGATGAAAATCGCTGTCGGTTGCGCTCACATAGGCAGTGCCGGCCACTACCACCGCTCCGCCGATCGGGTCTACCCTGATTGCCGCGGCTTCTGCATCGAATCCGGTGTAGTTGAACGGTTTTTCCCAGATTCTGCGGTTTCCCGCCGGAACCGTCGCGCCGTCATACTTGACGGTATAGAAAACCCTTTCCCCGGCGGCGTTCGTGGCAAAGCCTGTCACGTAGGCATTGCCCGCGGCATCCACATCAATCGAGAACGCCTGGTCGTCGCCGCTTGCAACGCCGTAGACGCTTTGGCTGACGTTATAGATTTCCGACCAGATAAGCGCGCCTGTAGCGCCGTCATACTTTGCAGTGAACCAGTCGAAGTTGATGGCGGGCAGCGGCGGTGTCTGCTGGTCGAAAATGTAGCCGGCAACGAAAATATTCCCCGCGGAGTCGAAGGCAACCGCAGAGGGTTGCTCGCTGCGCCCGCTGTTGTAGACGATGGGTGTCCACGGTCTCGTTCCGTCATCCCCGAGCTTCATGATAAAGATATCGTCATTGGGCGGGACCGATGTGTTGTTGCCAAAACCGATGACGACACTGTTATCGGAGCCATCCCGTATCATGGAGATAGCAGTTGCCTGATCGATACCATTTAGGGTGCCGTACTGGAAATCCCACATGAATTCCGGGACGGCATTAGGATCGGTAATGGTCGAGGTTCGCACTTTTCTTGTATAGAGATCATCGCTCCTGTCGCCTCCACCGGCGAGGTACGCCGTTCCGGTGACGAGAACGTTGCCGCTGCTGTCCAGCGCCACGCCGGCGGCCATGTCGGTGCCGCCGTCTTCGCTATCGTAGCGCGCCTTCCATTTGACGGCTTTACTGTCCCGATCTAGCTTGAAGGTCATGTAATCGAAGGTATGCGTGTTGGGGCCCGGTTCCAGACCTTCTTCCGTCAGGTCGCTCTGGCCGGTCACCACCGGATGGTTGTCGGACCCGAACGTAATGGCGGTGGCTATGTCTTCCAGATGGTCCGCGCCGTCATAGGTGTAACTCCACGCGGGAGTTTCGTACGAGACGACCTTGGTCAGGGCATGGGCATCTTTGCTGTAGTATGTATCACCGTTTGCAGTGTTGTTGGCGCGTACCTGGTAGTAATAGTACTTGTTGGGTGTAAGCGGGGGGGAATCATCCGTATAGGTAACAGTGCCGGTACTGTTCGGAGGGGCAGGTGAGTTGACGGTAGCGATGTCCCCCCATGTCCCGTCTTGTCCCAGTTTTCTCTGAATGACGAATCTCTCCTCGTTTATGGAATTGTCGGACCATGTGAGGGTAATGGAGGTGTTGGAGGCTACCGTTGCAGTCAATTTGGTTGGGGCGTTGAGCGCCCCGAAATCATACTTCACCGCTGTAAAATCGTTGCCGGTGGCGGCGGAGTCGGACCAGCCGGCCACACAGACACTCCGGGGGCTGAAAGTGCCGGCGGCAGGTTCAAGGGCAATGCCGATCGGCCGGTCATTTCTGCTGCCGCTGCCGTTCAAGCTCTTTTGCCAGAGAACCAAACCATTATCCTTCCGGTATTTGAGAGTGAGGAAATCTTCGTTCGATGAGACGGTAGTATAGCCGGTGACAAAGACCCCGCCATCCACGGCATCATCCACCACAATGCCGACGGGAATGTCGGCAGAGCCGTCGCCCACGTTGAAAACCGTCTCCCATACCGCAGCGCCGCCGGCACTGGGGTAACGCGCGGTATAGATATCCGCGTTCCCGTCCAGTGTTGTAGTTGAGCCGGTGACATAGACATCGCCTGCACCATCAACCCACAGCCCCCTCGGCTCGTCATCGCCGCTGCTGCCGTTGTTGTCATACATCTTCTGCCAGACGGGGGTACTGCTGGAAGGATCGTACTTTGCGGTAAACATGTCTTTATTGCTCGATCCGTTCGTGACGTAGCCGGTGGCGATCACGTACCCTGCTGAATCCATCTTTACCGCTAACCCGCGGTCGTCCCGGCTTCCCGTGGAAGAATAGCGCCATTCCCTGATGAGCGTCTTGTCGAAGCCGTATTTACGGGTAATAACGTCGAAATCGGACCCTCCCTTGGAGGAATGTCCGGTAACGGCAATGCCCCCCACACCCGCCGAGATCGCCATCAGCCGATTGTTGTTGTTAGGATACGCCGTGTCGTCGGTGAGTTCCACCCATGCAGGAGTGGCGCTCCCTGAGGGGTATTTGACGATCAGGAAGTCGTCATTCTGGATTCCATTGGCAGAGTAACCGGCTACATAGATGTCGTCGGATCCATCCACGGCAATTGCCGTTGCCCAGTCGTCCCCATTTGCTGCGCCGTCATCGAAGGTATGCTCCCACATGACCGCGCCGGTCGCGCCGCTGTACTTGATGGTGTGAATATCGTAATTGGTGCCGTTCCAGGTGTAGCCGGTCACGATGATGTTCTTGAGCGAGTCCGCGACCACCGCTGTCGCCACATCATTGCCAGCGGCTCCGAACACAACCGGCGTCCATGCCAATCCGGTCCCGTCGGCTTTGAACTTCGCCACCTGGTAATCACTTCCGCCACCGGTGTTCGTGGAGCCGACAACGATGATATTTCCTTCGGAATCAACGGCCATGGCCTTGGCGTACTGCTCTCCGGCCCGCGTGTCGACAGTCGGAAACGGGATGAATGGGTCGCTCCCTTTGGCATAGGCCGCTGCGCTGACAACGAAACCACTCATCAATGCCGCTAGAAGCAACAGCAGGGGCCGCATCATTGTTATACAAGGAGTGGAGCCACGCCGTTTGAATCCCGTGCCACTCATATCCATTTTACAATCCTGGCTCATCGAATTGCCTCCGCTTATACGAAAACTCATTGTCTCTGCCTCTTGCGAACAGGTATGGCTTACCACGGTGTTACGTTGTTCCACAGGTTGCCGTCCGGCCAGTTAGTCATCGTCGCAGGGTTAGTACTGTACGTCGGATTGAACCTGCCCACATGACATGCCGTGGTCGCCTCGGGCACGGTGATATTGCTGGCGTCCCGCACGCCGAGGATGCTTCCTATCGGATATCCGCGGTGCTCGTTGCCATAACTTCCTTGCGTATAGGTATACCTCGTCTGGCCATACCGCTGTTTATCGACCCCCCAGGCCGTTCCGCCGGAAGGTACGCCGCCACGGTGTTTGTAATCAAGACAGTTGGTCTTCATCAGCCGCGGCAGACCGGAATTGTGCGGCTGATGGCACTTGGAGCAGGTAAAGGAGTGTTCGTTATTTACGCCCCACCCCTTGACCGATTCATGGATACGGTCGATGGTTTTGAAACCATAGGCGCCGCTATTCCTGTTGATGCCGTCAGTAAGGGCCTCTTTTTTATGACAGGTCAGGCACAACCCGGCGAACTTCGTGTCATTCTCGCTGACCCTCTTTGGCGCCCCGTTCGCAGTGCCGTCAACGGTGCCGAAGGTATTGCGGTCAAGAGTATGCTTGGTGACCGGCTGCACGTTCCCAAATGTTGCAAAGTTCGAACGGCTGTACATCCCATATTTATATCCAATGGTATATTGCGACCACGAGTTGGCAGTCGCCTCGGTACCGTACGGATTAGGCGGCGGGGCATCCTCCTTGTAGGGCGAGGTCATCCAGGTCCCTTTCAGGAGCGGGACGGCATACGCCTGGTTGTTCCCCAGCGTCGGGCTGACGCCGTGGGGATCATGACAGGGAGTGCACAAACCTTTTACCGTCGTCGAATAGGGGACGATCTTGTAGGAGTCGCCCGCAACCACGGCAGTGTTGAACGGCTCTACCGTCAGGGTTGTGGCCGTGTTGCCGGTAATCTTCCGGAGCTGACCGCTGTTGCTGCCGCTTTCCATGAGGAGATAGAGATTTATCCATTTGTCGTTTATGGTTGAAACGCCGGTGGCGAAAACCTCCGGGACATTGCCGCCAACGCCCGACTGGGTGCTGCCGTTGCTGGTGAAGAGGGTGTAGATCCCCGAAGTAGCAGGTATGTCGACCCAGCCGTCAAACGTGCCGCTTCCGCGCCATAATTGCGTACCTGCAGCATCGTAGACAGTAAAGAAGTCATAGTTGGCTTGCGACGCATTGGTTACATGTATCCTCGTGATGCTCGCGCCGCTTGCCGGAGTCCAGACTCCGCTCGAAGGTCTTCTGCTGTCCTGGTAGGTTTGCGTGTATGGATTGTTGAGCACTCCGCCGGTCGAAACGGTGCCGGAGCCGCCCCAGTTTTTCCCGCTGTCGGTCAGGGTGGTGGTGGTGCCGCTGGTCGCGCTGCCCGAATCCTTGGCCAGATTGGGGAGAGAGCCGGCGGGTTCCGACGCTTTGAGGTGGCCGCCGAGAATCGTCTTCTTGCTGTCGCGCTCGCTGAAGCGGGCGGTGGAAGCCTTGATCCCCTGCCCGAACTTCGGAGTGTCCTTGTATCCCATGATCGGCGCTGTTGCGCCGAACGTTGAGTTGTAACCCCATGGGGTCTTGCCGTTCGGGACAACTTCGCCGGCGGCGGCGGTGTTGTGGCAATCAAAGCACTGCCCGGCGCCGGCGCCGTATGGGTTCACTCCTGTCGTATTTGCGGAGGCCTTGTAGTCGTTGGCGTAGCCACCCATGTCCTTCTTGGTCTCCTTGAGGTTTGCGCCGTTGTTGGAGCCGTTGAAGGTGACATAGCTGGAGGAGACCCCAACGACCTTGGAGCCGTGGGAGTTGTGGCAGTCGAAGCACTGCACGTTTTTGTTGTTTACTCCCCCCCTGCTATCCGTGATGACTCCGTCGACGCCGGTGACCGGGTTCCACCCTCCCCCGTTCGCCACACCGTTGCCGTGGGCCGAGAACGCCTTGGTGATGTTTTTCTGTGCGGCATTGGGCGTGCTCCCGTATTTGCCCCAGTTGGTGGTGCCGGTCTGGGAGTAGCGGGCGCCGATGCTCTGCAGGTCCCAGGCGTACTGGCGGGGTGTCTTGCAGTCGCCGAACGGAGTGGTGTCATTGTTCTGGTCGCTGTGGCAGGAAAGA
>WSYB01000036.1 GCA_009773645.1 Geobacteraceae bacterium | reverse complement strand
CGTCTTGTCGGCCACCACGCTGTGCCCTCCTGAGAACGGCAGTGCTCCCGGATCGCTGTACTCCCAGGTTACTGTCTGGCGCTGGCTGCCGTCAGCCGAGGCGTGGCAGGAATCACAGGAACGGCTCCCGCCCAGTTTGTGTGACATCTTGTCGAGCTGAATCCAGAGCAGGGCCTTGTTGTTTTCCGGCAGGCCATCGGCCAGCCCCACATAGGCCCAGGCGTCGTCGGTGCGTTGCAGGTCCGGCAGGTTTACAGGATAGCGCCATTTCAGCCCCGGAATGAAAGGTGACTCCTTCTGGTTCATGACCGCCATGGGAAACGGTTTGACCGGTATCCAGCGTCCCTTCTGATCCTTGATCAGGAACGGCTCGGCCATAATGCCGTAGTAGGCCTTGTATTTGAAATATGGGGTTTCGGCGCCGGCCATCTTGCCCGGCCCCCAGTAGGTGCCCTGATATCCGGCCACCCGCTGAATATGGCAAGCCTCGCAGGCGAGTTTGCGATGGAATGACAGGGCATGACTCTGCACTGCCGCGGCATGACAGCGAACACATGATTCACCCGCCTGACGTTTCACCATGCCGTGGCCGATGGACTTGTTCTGCCTGGTGCTCTCATGGCAGTCGAGACATTCAACCTTGGCCCTGAGATGAATGTCCGGCTCGTTTCCTTCAGGGAAAGAGAAAGGGCCGCCGTAATAGCCGGCGCCGCGCCGCCGGTCTTCCGGGCCGGCGTGGCAGATGGAGGTCCGGCCGTTGCCGTAGCAGCTCAAGGAGGGGGGGGTCTTGCTGAAGGTGTGACTCCCCATGGTCGGGTCGGTCGGATTTTTCGGCTGAGGGTTGAAATGACAGTCCAGGCACCCCACGTGACAGGTGTTACAGGCCTTCTGATTAACGGCATTGCCGGCCTTTGTCATGGGCACGGCGGTGGTGGCCTGCATCCGTTCCAAATTCCCTTCGAACCAGGGACCGCAGTTGTGGGGACCTCGCTTCTCGTCGAGCCAGCCCTTGTATTGGCTTTGTTTGCCGTTGCTCGCCATGGTGCTCCGGGAGAACTCGGCGAATTCCTTCTCGTGGCAGGCACCGCAGGTTTTGCGCATGGTCTCGAAATCCTGGGTAAGAGTGTCAGGCAGCTTGTCGTGCCAGGAGAGAGCCGCCACCGAGGAATCCCTGACGTTTTTCCCATCTTTTGCTGTGCTGACGAAGATCCTGTTCATAGGGTTGCTGCCGAATTCGAGCGGCATCGTGCGGGGGGCGGTGTCGGTGACAAAGCCCTTTTTGCGGGTGACCAGCAGCCGCGCCAAACCCTTATGGGCCTTCTCCTTGCTGGCGGCGGCAGGGTCACCCAAGTGACACCCGCTGCAGGTGGCCGGCATCCGGCTCTGGGTTTCGACCTCTTTCTGCGTCACTGTGAAATGGCCATAGCCAGACGTCTCCATTGTCTGCCGGTTCTCATGGCAGCTGCGGCAGTTGTCTGCCGCGTCGGAAAACTGGGCTGTCAACAGCAGTGCGACAATGGTAAGTAAGCGCAGCATGTCCGGCCTCCGGTCATTTGAATAAATTATTTATAAGCATATTTGAATATAATGTCAAAGTCTTTTGACCTGCTGCGGCCATTTGCCCGGAAGAGGGAACAGGCGCCGAAAGCCCGCAACCGATCAAGGGGTTGCGGGCTTTCGGGGCGGAATGTCGGACCGCGGTTACAGGCTCTTCAGATACTCCACCAGTTGGGATTTCTCGGTATCGGTCAGGCCGAGCGCGTCGCGGCTGTTGAAGCGGTTCACCACCTCCGGCAGGGTGGCGGCGCTGCCGTCGTGGAAGTAGGGAGCGGTGTGGCTCACCCCCCGCAGCCCCGGCACCTTGATGCCGCCGGCCAGGTCGCCGGTGGGTGGCGCCGCGGTGATATCGCTGTAACGGCCGGCAGTGATGAACTCTGTGGCCGCCGGATGGCAGGTGGCGCACTTGGCCTTCCCTTCGAAGAGGGTTTTTCCGGCCGCTGCCTGGAGCTGGTCAAAGCCGCTGGCAGCCGGGCTGTGCAGGCTCTGGAGAAATGCCTGGACCTGCAGCAGCTTGTCGGCGGTGATCGTGCTGGCCGGGTTATCCTGGAACTTGTCGAGCACGGCCTGGCGGGGCGGGAAGGCCAAGGCCGGCGGGATCGCCCCATGGGTGGCGGCAAAGGAGCCGTTGCCATGCATGATCAGGTCATAGACCGCCTCGGAGATGCTGGCCAGGGCATTGGTCCCCTTGAACATCCCATCCCAGCCAAGGGCATAGCCGTTGACCTGGAGGTCCGGGAAGTTCCACAGGGGCGGATAGGCAGTGGGATTGTCCACGCTGTCGTCCAGTTCGTTGAGTGCCCGGATGTCAAACCGTCCCGGACCCCAGCCGGCCAGGGTGGCACTCAGGCCGTTGGCAACGGCAAACGGGGTGAAGGAGAGGATCTTGCCGGCATCCATCCGCGTGTTGGGCACCCCGTCGAACTGGGGTTCGCCGATGGGAAGGGGCGTGGCTCCGGCCGTCAGGGTGAAGGTGGTCGGTTTGACCGTAACGTGGCAGAGGGCGCAGCTGATGCCGGCGCTGGTAAGGGTGGTGTCGCCGGCTGCCGTGGTGGCGTAAGAGCCTTTCACCCCGATTACCGCTCCGGCCTTGATCAACTGGCGGGTCACGGCCGGGTCGCTCAGGGCGGCATCCTTGGCGGCCAGGTCACTGCCGGTCATCACGGCGACGATATCGGCCGGCACCTTGTTCAGGTCGACCTGGACCCCCAAGGCCACGGCATCCTTGGGCGCCACGCCGTTCAAAACCGTATGCAGCCCGAGGGTGTCGCCGAAGAATTTCTCGTTACCGAAGGTCTCGTTCATAAAGACCTCCCGCCCAGCGGCCACCTGGGCGCTGTTGTCGGTGGAACTGCTGCCGCAGGCCGCCAACAGACTCATCACACATAGGGTCAACGCGGCACCGATGATCTTTTTACTCCGAAATATTCTCATTTGCATTCTCCTTGTTCGTATTCTCCCGCCTTGTATTCATCATGGAGCCAGTATACTAAACAGATCGATCCTTGTCTGTGACTTAGTCACAAAACGGGCGGGACGTTGCCGAATGTTGCGGTCATGCGGGATACATGGAATAATGTAGATAATAGTCAGGAGGAACAATGACCGTCTCGACTGCTTTATCCAACGAATTCGTAACCCAATTCCCCTTGTTTCGCCGCCATCCGGAGCTGACGGCCCCCCTTCTGGCCCAGGCGCGCCGCCAGGAGGTCCCCCTCCGGACCCATCTGTACTGGGAGGGGGACTCCTGTGCCGGCATCGCCTTTCTGCTGGCGGGGGAGATCAGGGTTTACAAGTGCGGAGAGAGCGGGCGGGAGATCACCCTCTATGAAATCGGTCCGGGTGAGACCTGTATACTGAACGCATCCTGCATCCTGGGGAACAACACCTACCCGGCCAACGCAGTAACGACCGCGGCCAGTACGCTGGTCTTGGTGCCGGCTCACGACTTCAAACGCCTTCTCGACAGTGACGGCACCTTGCGAATGTTCGTTTTTTCACTGTTGAGTCAGCGGTTGACCGAAGTGATGGCGTTGGTAAATGAGGTAGCCTTCGGCCGGCTCGATGAGCGGCTGGTGGACTATCTGGTGGAGAAATCGGCCGATGGGGTGCTGGCCGCCACCCACCAGAAAATCGCCAACGACCTGGGGACTTCACGGGAGGTGGTGAGCCGGCTGCTAAAGGATTTTGAACGGCAGGGGCGGGTGCTGCTGGCCCGCAACGAAATCAGGCTGGTGGACGGCGCCGACCCCGGCGCAATTAAGTGAGTAGCGTCGAAGGAGTGATCATCGCGTTCTTCCTGGCGCGCACACCGACAGGAGAGGCGAAATAAGATTCGATCTCATAAACATAAACCTACAGCAGTCAAGACTTTGAAGCTTGAGCAGTTAGCCCAACATGAGAGGTGAACTATGCCGGAAAATGCCATGAATCCACTGCCGAAAGATCTCATGCTCTCAGGGAAGCGGATCCACCTCTGGACCAACGGAACGGGGCCGCCTCTCCTGCTGCTCCACTCGGCCTGGGGAGACGCAGAGATGAGCTGGGCGTCAGTATGGAACGATCTCAGCGCGAACTTCACCGTTATCGCGCCCGATCTGCCTGGTTTCGGAGCATCGGAGCCACTCGATGAACCAACGCTTGCAGCCAATGCCGAGGTCCTAAAAGAAGTGCTCGACGTCCAGAAGATCGACCGCGCCATCGTTGTTGGCAACTCCTTTGGTGCCGCCGTTGCCATCGAGTTCGCCTCGTCCTTTCCCGAACGCACTCTTCGAATCGTGTTGGTGAACGGTGGCTACCTGCCCGTGCTTCCTGCGTTCATAAGAAAGCTGATCTCTCTGCCGGTCGTGGAAAAGCGTTTCCGTGCATTCATACGGAACATGAACTATTCGGTCAAAGCATTCTCGAAAGCCTTTCCTAACCCTGCCAAGCTGCCCCCACTGTTTTTCGACCGGATACGCCGGAACGAAGAGAAACAAGCCCAAGTCGTCTTCGATACTTTCATGAGACAAACAAAGTCGCAGGCACCGCCATCAGCCCCCGCCACGATGATCTGGGGGACAGGAGATAGGCTCGTTACCATGACACAGGCGGGAATCATCCGCAAATGGCTCGGCAAGCCGGACTTCGTACCTATTGAAGGCGCGGGCCATTTGCCTCAGGTGGAACAGCCGGCGGAGTTTGTGGAGGCGATGAAGAAGGTAGGAGGCATAAAGGGTATGCAGGGAGAAATACGGGGTAACCTATGAAAGATACATGGAGAAAGTGCCCCAATATCTCCTGTAAGTGGCACGGGGCAAGGCAATGACACGGATGGTCTCATTTTTTTTCTTAGTTGCGTTTCTTTGCTGCAGCGCCGGCTGCACGAAGCTGCATTCCTCTGCGCCGGTAATACTTCCAGAGCACTGGCCGACCGAGGGGTGGCGAACCGCGACACCGGAAAGCCAGGGATTTGACTCGGGCGCCTTGGCGCGGGCGCTCGACTCTATCCAAGAGCAGCGACTGGCTGTCCACAGTCTGTCGATCATCCGCCACGGCCGGCTAATACTCGACGCGTACTTCTATCCCTTTTCGAACAACACACGACATGACGTCGCCTCGGTCACCAAAAGCATCACGTCGTCGCTGGTCGGCATCGCCATCGACCAAGGCCAGATCGGGGGAGTCGACCGGCCGGTGCTTGATTTTTTTCCGGAGCGCACTCCGGCCGATCTCGATGAAGACAAGAAAGCCATCACGATCGAAAACCTGTTGTCGATGTCCTCGGGCCTGAACTGTGGGTATGCGCCGAAGGGAGCGAGCGCGCGGCAAAGAGAGGCGGCCCTGCTTGCGATGCGGGAAAGCGGAGACTGGGTGCAGTTCGTGCTGGACATCCCCATGGCAGCCATGCCGGGAACGGAATTCGCGTACTGCAGCGGCAATACCCATCTGCTCTCCGCCATCATTTCCCGTGCGACAGGTTCAAGCACGCTGGATTTCGCCCGGCAGCGTCTCTTCGAGCCCCTTGGCATCCGGGACGTGTTCTGGCCTGCCGATCCCCAGGGGATCACGCACGGCTGGGGCGACCTCCAGATGCATCCGCGGGATATGGCCAAGATCGGCTATCTCTACCTGAACAAGGGATGGTGGGACGGCCGGCTGATCCTTTCAACCGAGTGGGTGGAGAGGTCAACGCAGAAGCAGATTGCGGACCCTGTCTCGGGGCGGGGCTACGGCTATGGTTGGTGGCTATTTCCCGGCAAGTTCTCGGGGCTCTATGAAGCGGCAGGCCGTGGCGGGCAGTTCATCACCGTCTGGCCGGAAAAAGACCTGCTGCTCGTCATTACCGCCGGAGGGTTTGACCGCGACAAGCTGGCGCCTCTCCTCCTGGCCGCGCTGAAGTCCGATGAACTTCTGCCGGAAAATCCGGATGACTGCAAGCAGCTTCAGGAACGGATCGAAGCCGTTACCAAGCCCCCATTGAGCAAACCTGTCCCTCCGCTGCCGGCGACTGCCCGGAGTATATCCGGTAAAACCTGGCAGATGGATGCCAGCTCACTCGGCATCAAGGAGCTTTCCTTGAGCTTCGACGGAAATGGCGAAGCACGGTTCGGCGTCGTGCTGCCCGAAGGGCGATTTACGTTGCCGGTGGGGCTGGATGGCGTGTACCGGATGTCACCGAGCGGCCCATCTGGCCTGCCGGTGGCGCTGAAGGGCTTCTGGCAGGCGGACAATGAGTTCGTGCTCGAATTCAATGAAGTAGGAAGAATCAATAACTTTACCATCAGGATGATGTTCCAGGAAGACACGGTTGCGGCGAGGATAACCGAGGGAACTGGCCTCTTTGATCTGGAGCTAAACGGCAAGGCCAGGGTGGAATAAAACCTTTTCGGCGGAGTCAGGCGGGAACGCAGCCACAACTTACCCATGAAATTACTTTCCATGACATCTCTTCCTGCTCCCGGCAACCGAATGATTTCCCCTCCGCAACGGACGACGTTGAGCGGAGCTGCATTCATCTGTGCCGTCATTGCCTTGCTGTCGACAGTCATGGTCATGCCGCACAGAATGGACCTGTGGGCGGTGGCGGCACTGGCGATTCTTACTGTCTGTACAACTGTTTCCCGCTCAGTCCAGGCCGTTCACCTTTCCCTGTTCGGCCTCCTGTGGGTTGCCCTGCCGTTTCTTTTTTCCGTCTTCCGGCCATGGCCCTTCAGCCTGCTTATCCCTATCGTTGCCTACGGGATATTCGTCGCCGCTGTCCCGCCTCTGCGGCGCTCTTTCGGCTGGCTGCGCCGCGGTCGTTTGGGGGCCGATATTTGCCTTCTGGTGCTGGGAACGGTCGTCGTCTCCGGTGTGGCCCTTGTGGTCTGGTACGGGGCGGTGCGGCCCGATGTCCGCCAGAACCTCAAGTACCTGCCGCAGATGCCGCTCTGGATGTTCCCGCTTGCCGGCCTCGCGTTTGCCATGGGGAACGCGGCGCTGGAAGAGGCCATCTTTCGCGGCATCATGATGGACGCCTTGGACAGCGCCTTTGGCCCGGGAAATACCGCAGTTGTGTTGCAGGCCGCGTCATTTGCTTTCCTGCATTATGTGACGGGATTTCCCCGTGGCGGATGGGGCCTGGCGATGACCTTCATCTATGGGCTCATGCTCGGGACTATACGGCGGCGTGCCCAGGGGATGCTTGCCCCCTGGCTGGCCCATGTGGGGGCGGACATCACCATTTTTGCAATCCTGGCGTGGATTGTATTGCAGTAAACAAGTTACAGACCTGATACGTAAATTTCAGAAAATGGAGGAATTATGGGAACCATGACGAAGGTATGGGCAGCCGCAGTGCTGGTCTTTATGCTGGCCGGCTGTGCAACCATGCCGAAACGGCCGGAAAACGTTGCGCAAGGAGATTACGGCTATACCAAAGAGTATATCTCCTGGCTGGCCCGCAAGGAGATGAAAAAGCACGACGTAACGGGGCTTTCCATCGCACTGGTGGACGATCAACGGGTGGTCTGGGCGGAAGGGTTCGGCTTTGCGGATGAAGCCGGTAACGTCTCGGCGACGCCGGAGACCGTCTACCGGGCCGGTTCCATCTCCAAGCTCTTCACGGCGACCGCGGCCATGCAACTGGTCGAGCAGGGAAAACTGGACATCGACAGGCCGCTGCAGACCTACCTTCCGGAATTCTCCATCAGGAGCCGCTTCCCGGCTGCCGGTCCCATTACCCCGCGCACCATCATGACCCATCACTCGGGGCTACCCTCCGACCTGCTGAAAGGGATGTGGACCAGGAACCCGGAACCGTTCGAAAGTGAGGTGAACCTGATCACGGATGAGTACGCTGCGTATCCTCCCGACTCGGTCTTTTCCTACTCCAATGTCGGCGTGACTCTCCTGGGCCACGGGGTGGAAAAGATTACGGGCCGCGATTTCGCCTCCCACATGGATGCATCGGTGTTGCGTCCGCTGGGGATGCCCCATTCGTCGTTCTCCGCGGCGCCCGACCGCTCACCACTGGCGGCCAAGGCGTACCGGAAGGGGGAAGAGGCCGAGGAGACCCCCCTGCGCGGCATCCCGGCCGGAGGTTTGAACTCCACGGTGCTCGATCTCTCCCGCTTCATGGAGATGGTGTTTGCGGGGGGCCGGGGTGGGGAGCGGCAGATCATCAAGCCGGAAACCCTGGCCGAGATGCTGCGTCCCCAGAACGCCCGTGTCCCCCTCGACCTCAATTTCCGGGTCGGGCTCGGGTGGATGCTGAGCGGCCTGGGGAATATCGACATCAAGAACGCCGGGCCGGTTGCCCACCATGGCGGGGCAACCCTCTATCACCGCAGTCAACTGATCGTTCTCCCCGACCATAAGCTTGGGGTGGTGGTCCTGGCCAATTCGGCCACTGCCGGGAGCGTGGTGAACAAACTGGCCACGGAAGCGCTGAAGCTGGCCCTCGAAGCCAAAACCGGAATAAAGCAGCCTGACAGGAAGAAGCCGACCGAAAGTGACGGCTCATTTTCTCAGGATGCGCTGCAGGCCTATGAAGGGCGATACGCGACCATGGCGGGGGTGGTGAGCGTCAGTAAGCAGTCTGACTACCTGCGTGCCGAGGTCATGAATAAGTCACTGCGTCTGGTGCCGCGGTCTGATGGCCTGTTCGGTTTGCAGTACAAACTGCTGGGACTTTTCCCCATCAGCCTTGGCGAGTTGGACAATGTCGGCATATCGCGCGCCATGGTTGCGGAGCGCGACATCTTGAAGGCCCGCGCGGACGGCCAGGAATTACTCGTGGGCGAACGGATACAACCCGTTCCGATCCCTGAAAAATGGCTGCAACGCACCGGAGAGTACAAAATTGCCAATGCCGGGGATGATGCCGTCCTGTTCGAAACGTTGCGTCTCCGCCATGACGCGGGCCTCCTCCTCGTGGATTATTCCATGCCGCTCTTTTTCAACGGCACGATGAGTCTTGCCATTGCGCCCCTCTCCGACACGGAGGCGGTGATTTACGGGCTGGGGCGCGGGATGGGGGAGACGATCCGGGTGGTTGCCATCGGCGGTGAGGAGTTGCTTTACTATTCGGGGTATTTTCTCAGAAAAAATTTGCCGTGAAAAAAAACATGGAGAGTACTATGAAACAGACAGTCCTGGGAAACACCGGCCTGCGCATCATGCCGCTGGTCTTCGGCACCCTTCCCCTGGGGCCGCTGCAGGCGGGGCTTTCCCCTGCGGAAGGGGGGAGGCTGATCCGCCATGCCCTGGATCGGGGGGTGAACATGGTGGACACGGCGGAGCTGTACAGCACCTATCCCTATATCCGCGAAGCCCTCAAGGGGTATGGTGGCGTAGTCCATATTGCCACGAAGACCCATGCCGCCGACGCCGCTACGGCAAGGGCTCATGTAGAGCTGGCTCTGCGGGAGCTTTCCCGCGAGCGGCTGGACATCGTCCATCTGCACGGCGCCCGCCTGGCCGACCCCTTCACGGAACGGGGGGAGGTGCTGGCGGAGCTGGTGCGGATGAAGGGAGAGGGGAAGATCGGCCACGTGGGCCTCTCTTCCCACTACATCTCGGCCATCGGAAAAGCGGCCGCCTTCCCGGAGGTCGAAGTGATCCATCCTCTCATCAACCGGACGGGAATGGGTATCCTGGACGGCACGGCGGCGGAGATGACGGAGGCCGTCGCCGCCTGCGCCCGGGCCGGCAAGGGGGTCTATGCCATGAAGGCCCTTGCCGGGGGTAATCTCATCGGGAGCGCCCGGCAGAGCCTCCGCTTTGTGCTGGAGGTTGCCGGGGTGCATGGGGTGGCGGTAGGGATGCTCTCCACGGCGGAGATCGAAGCCAACCTCTCCCTGTTCAATGATGAGGCATTGGATGAGGCGGCCTGGGAGGGGTTGGAGAAGGGACGCCGACGGTTGAAGATCATGGAAAACTTCTGCAAGGGGTGCGGTCTTTGTGTTGCCGCCTGCACCGCCGACGCCCTCCGCCTTTCGGATGGGCGGGCGCGGGTGGCCGAGGACGCCTGCATCCTCTGCGGCTACTGCGCCGCAGCCTGTCCGGAATTCATCATCCGGGTGGTATGAGAAGAGCCGGTAGGGATTGTCATCTAACGAGATTTTGCAGGTGAATCATCTGCGAAAATTGAGATGTACGGATAAGGAGATATCATGGCAACCGTGGAGGAGCACTACGAAAGCCTGCTGGCGGACTATTATTCATGGATGTTCGGCGATTTTGACGCAAAGGTGGAGGCGAACCGCCGGTTCTTTTCCTACTACGACATCGTTCCCGCAAAAAGCGGGATTGCCGTCGATCTGGGGGCGGGGCCCGGGTTCCAGTCCCTTGCCCTGGCGCAGCTGGGGTTCCGGGTTACGGCCTTTGACCTTTCCGGGAAGCTTCTGAGTGAGCTGGAAGGGAAGCGCGGCGATCTGCCCGTCACGGCCGTCCACGACGACATGCTGAACTTCCCCGCCCATCGCACAGGCCCCGTTGAGCTCTGCGTCTGCATGGGGGACACCCTGCCCCACCTGGAGTCAACCGACAGGGTTGCAGATCTGTTCGGCAAGGTGTATCACTCCCTTGATGCGGGGGGAAGGTTCATCCTCACCTACCGCGACCTCTCCTTTGAGCTGACGGGGCTTTCTCGCTTCATACCGGTGCGAAGCGATGACACGACCATTTTCACCTGTTTCCTCGAATACGAGCCCCGGCATGTCACGGTGCACGACCTGGTGTATGTGCGGATGGGGGAGAAATGGGAGCTGCGCAAGAGCTCTTACCGGAAGCTGCGCCTGCAGCTCGATTGGGTGCTGGAGCGGCTGGTGGAGGCCGGATTTGCCATCGATTCGTGCGAGTCCAACGGCGGGATGGTGACCATCATCGCGGATAAAGGTGAAAGTGTGTATTGACATCTGGGCGTTCGGCAACCTGACGCCGCTGAGATGCGGCGGTGTGAAGGGAGGACAGCCGGTATGATTCTGGATCCGACCGATCAATTTATCACGACTATCCTCGCCCACTGCGACATCAGGGACAAGGTAATCCTCGAAGTGGGGTGCGGGAAGGGGAGGGTAACGCGCGACCTGGCCAGGTTCGCACGGAAGGTCGTTGCCACCGACCCCGATGAGGCGGCACTGCAGCAGGCACGGGCCGCGATCACCTCAGAAAACGTGGAGTTTGTCCGGTGCCGGGGAGAGGCACTCCGCTTCCCACCCAATTCCTTCGACGTCGCCGTCTATCCCCTCTCACTCCACCACATCCCCTCCGAGGCCATGGTCGCAAGCCTTGCGCAGGCCATGGGATGTCTGCGGGAAGGGGGATGCGTCATCGTCATTGAGCCGGGCGAAGGGGGGGCGATGAACGAGGCGAAGGAGCGGTTCGGAGTGGGGAGCGGCGACGAGCGGGAGGGGAAGGAGTCGGCCCTTAAGGCAATGGCGGCCCTCCAGGGGTGGCACATGGGGGAGACAGTGCGCTTCCGGACCCTGTTTTCGTTTGCGGACGAGGAGGATTTTTTCCACAGCATGTTGCCGGGGTATCGCGAAAAGCCGCAGGAGCTGCTACGGGAAATTGCGCTTTTTCTGGGACAGTACAGGGAAGGGAGCGAGATTGTCCTTGACTCCGAACGGAGGATGAACGTATTGACCCGCCACCGCTAACGGGAAAACGGTGTTTTCATAACCCTTTGTTTTTTCTCCCCGTCCTCTTGAGGTTGCATGATTTTTCCAAAATAAACAAACCCTCCCGCTTGCATATGTCCCTTCAGCTGTTACACTATCCCATTAGTTGCGATTCACACTCGATTCCATCCTACCGGTTTCCGATTCATATCCTGCCAATTCTCCACACACTAAAAGGAGGACGTATGATCAAGCTTACCGTCAACGGCAAACGTTACCAGGTCGACGCCCCTCCCGACACCCCACTTCTGTGGGTGATCAGGGAGCATCTGGGGCTTACCGGCACCAAGTATGGCTGCGGCATCGCCATGTGCGGCGCCTGCACCGTCCACATCGACGGCCGGGCGGAGCGGTCGTGCCAGATCCCGGTGAAAGACGCAGAGGGGAAAAAGATAACCACCATCGAGGGGATCCCCGATGCCCACCCGGTGAAAAAGGCGTGGCTCGCCGAGGAGGTCTCCCAGTGCGGCTGGTGCCAGCCGGGTCAGATCATGTCCGCCGTGGCCCTCCTGGCCGAGAAACGGAGGCCGAGCGACAGGGACATCGATTCTGCCATGACCGGCAACATCTGCCGGTGCGGAACTTACCAGCGGGTCCGCAGGGCCATCCATATTGCCGCCGCAGCGGGGGCGAAAGGAGGAAGAAAATGAACGACATCATGAACATGAGCCGTCGCGACTTTCTCAAGGCCGGTGCCGTGCTCGGCGGCGGGCTGGTCCTCGGGTTCCGTCTTCCTTTTGCCGGTTTCCCCTTTGAGGCGGCGGCGGCGCAGGAGGCCCCCTATACGCCCAATGCGTTCATCCGCATAGGCTCAGACAACACCGTGACCTTCATCGTCAACAAGTCGGAGATGGGGCAGGGGGTCTACACCTCGCTGCCGATGCTCATTGCGGAGGAGCTGGAGTGCGACTGGCATAAGATCCGCGTCGAGTCGTCGCCGGTGGATCCCATTTACAACCATACCATGTTCGGCCCCATGATGGTCACGGGGGGGAGCACCAGCGTGCGTAGCGAGTGGGAACGCCTCTCCAAGGCTGGCGCAGCAGCCAGGGAGATGCTGATAGCCGCAGCAGCGGACGTGTGGAAGGTGGACAAGGGGAGCTGCCGCGCCGAGAAAGGCAGGGTGGTCCACAAAAGCGGCAGGAAGCTCACCTACGGGCAGCTTGCCGAGAGGGCGGCAAAATTGGCGGTGCCCACTGAAGTCCGGCTGAAAGAGCCCGCCCGGTATAAAGTCATCGGCAAGCCGCGACATCGCCTCGACAGCCCCGAAAAGGTCAACGGCAAGGCGGAGTTCGGGCTCGATGTGCACGCTCCCGGCATGCTGACGGCGCTGGTTGCGCGCCCGCCGGTGTTCGGCGGGAAGGTCGTCAGTTTCAGCGCCGGCCGGGCGAAGGGCGTTGCCGGGGTGACGGATGTGGTACAGGTTCCCTCGGGAGTTGCCGTGGTCGCAACCGGCTTCTGGCCGGCATTAAAGGGGCGGGAGGCGCTTGAGGTCGTCTGGGACGAAGGGGAGGGGGCCGGGCTCTCGACGGCGGGGATGCGGGAGGAGTATGCGAACCTGGCCAAAACCGCCGGCGCGGTCGCCAGGAAAGACGGAGACCCAGATGGGGCGCTGGCCCAGGCGGCAAAGAGAATCAGCGCCGAGTATGAAGTCCCCTATCTCGCCCATGCCACCATGGAGCCCCTGAACTGCTTCGTCGATCTGCGGGGCGACCGGTGCGAAATAAGGACCGGCACCCAGTTTCAGACCTCAGATCGGAATGCCGCCGCCCGCGTTGCGGGGCTCAAGCCCGAGCAGGTAAATATTCACACCACCTATTTGGGGGGCGGATTCGGCCGCCGGGCGAATCCTCAGTCGGATTTCGTCGCCGAGGCGGTGCAGGTGGCAAAGGGGGTGAATAAGCCGGTCAAGGTGGTCTGGACCCGCGAGGACGACATGAAGGGGGGGTTCTACCGCCCCATGTGGTACGACCGGATCAGCGCGGGGCTCGACGGGAGCGGCAACCTCGTCGCCTGGCGGCACACCATCGTCGGCCAGTCGATCATTGCCGGTACGCCGTTCGAGTCGGTCATGGTGAAGGGGGGGATCGACGATGCGTCCGTGGAGGGGGCACAGAACATTCCCTACGCCATCCCGAACGTCCTCGTCGACCTCCATTCCCCGAAGAACGTCGTGCCGGTCCTCTGGTGGCGGTCGGTCGGCCACTCCCACACCGCGTTCGTGGTGGAGAGTTTCATCGACGAGGCGGCGCACGCTGCCGGGAAGGACCCTTACGAGTTCCGCCGCGCCCTCCTGGCCCGGCACCCCCGCCATAAGGGGGCGCTGGAGTTGGCGGCGCAGAAGGCTGCCTGGGGGAAAAAGCTCCCGGCGGGCCGTGCCCGTGGGATCGCCGTGCACGAGTCGTTCGGGAGCTTCATCGCCCAAGTGGCGGAGGTCTCGGTCTCTCCGAAGGGGGAGGTGCGCGTCCACCGGGTGGTGTGCGCCATCGACTGCGGCAGGTTCGTGAACCCCGACACCATAGCCGCGCAGATGGAATCGGGGATCGTCTTCGGCCTCTCCGCCGCCCTCCACGGCGCGATCACCCTCAAAAACGGCCGGGTGGAGCAGAGCAACTTCGACGACTACCCGCTGCTCCGGATGAACGAGATGCCGAAGGTGGAGGTGCACATCGTCCCCAGCCAGGAGCCTCCGGGCGGAGTGGGAGAGCCCGGTGTTCCCCCCCTCGCCCCGGCCGTCGCCAATGCGGTCTTTGCCGCCACCGGGGCGCGTCTGCGCATCCTCCCCATGACCCCCGAGGCGGTACTCCGGGCGATGAAGAGCGCGTAGGAGGCAGCATATGACGGATCTGGACATCTATCAGGAAATTATCAGGCTCAATCAGGCGGGGGCCCCTTCCGCCCTTGCGACAGTAGTGGAAAGCGCCGGTTCCTCCCCGCGGAAGGCGGGCGCCAAGATGCTGGTGAGGGGCGACGGCTCCATCCTCGGCACCATCGGCGGCGGGAAGCCTGAACTGGAGACGATAGCCGCCTCTCTGGCCGCCCTGGAGGAAGGGAAGCCCCGCACCGTCACCTTCACTCTGACCGAGGAGTACGGCCATGTCTGCGGCGGAAGCCTTCTCGTCTATATCGAGCCGTCCGCCGTCCGTCCGCATCTCCTCATCATCGGCGCCGGTCACGTGGGGCGGGCGCTGGCGACCGCAGCCAGATTCGCCGGGTTCCGGGTGACCGTGGCCGACGAACGGCCTGAGTACGCCAACAGCGACCAGGTACCGGACGCCGACGAGACGCTTGCTGGTGAGTGTGAAAGGGTTTTTGAACGGGTGGCGATTGACTCGGCGGCTGCCATCGTCATCACCACCACCGGCTTTGAAAAGGATTTCGCCGCTGCACGGTGCGCCCTCAAGACTTCCGCCCGCTACATCGGCGTGATCGGGAGCAGGCGCAAGCGTGATATCCTTGTAAATACCCTGACCGAAGAGGGATTCTCGCTCGACGACATCGGCCGGATCACGATCCCCGTGGGGCTTGCCATCGGCGCCGAAACCCCGGCGGAGATCGCCGTAGCCATCGTTGCCCAGCTCATTCAGGCCAGGAAGGGGAATGCCGTTCCATATATATCAGATTTGATCAGCGTTCAACTGCCTTTTACAGAATGAGCGGGAAAGGGGGCGGAGGCGTGCGTTTTTTTCTTCTGATGTTCCTCCTGGCCTTGCCGGTCACGGTCTTTGGCGAGTACCGGACCATCGACGAGCTTGCCAAGGCATACAGCGATGAGGCGTGCAAGAGCTGTCACGCACGGGTTCACGAGGAATGGTCCTCTTCCTACCACGCCCGCTCCGTGGTCAATTCCCTCGGCATTTTGCGGGAATTCATCGAGGTCGGGCTCAAGAAGGATTGGAAAAAGCCGGTCAACAGAGAAGAGCTGATGCGCTGCATGGGGTGCCACGCCCCGCAGCTCAAGGACGCATCCGAATCCCTCATCGGTGAAGTGGCGCGCCTGGCCGTTGCCGCCGCCGGGGAAAAGGAAGGGGGGGAGGCGCGGAAAAGCCTGGAAAGGCTCAGCGTCAACTGCGTAGTCTGCCATAATACCATGGCCGGCGTGGAGAGGAATTTGAAAGGGGCGCCGGTGCCGGGGGTTTACTACGGCCCGGCCGGGAAAGCCACCCCCGCCCACGGCACCAGAAAGTCAGCGGCATTGACATCCTCCCTCTTCTGCGGCCAGTGCCACGGCATCTATACCCCGCCGGACCGTGAGATCGTTTTCTGCACCTCCCTCTACGAGAGTTACCAGGACGCCTATCGGGCCAACGGCGGGCTCAAGAGCTGCCAGGAGTGCCACATGCGGGCGAAGGGAAGGGGTCACCGGACCCCCGGCTCCCACCAGGCGGAGATAGTGCGGGAGGGGATCGGCCTGGAGGTGGATGCTGCAGGGGTGAGGCTCACGCCGGGGCAATGGACGCCGGCCGTCCTGGTGAGCGCAACTCTCAGCAATCGCGCCGGGCACAGGACCCCGGACGGCTGACTCTGGTCGGCCAAAGTGGTCCTGGAAGCGACCGCACGGACAGACAAGGGGGATATCATCCCCGTGGGCAGGAAGGAATACCGGGAAATCGGCCTCGACCTGGACGGCAATCAGCGGATGGGTTCGTGGGAGATAAAGGAAATCGTCGATCTTTCGCTCCAGCCCGGAAAGAGCGTTACGGAGAGGTTTTTGAAGGAGCTCCCGGAAGGGGCGAGGAGCGCGGAAGTTGTGGTGAAAGTGAGCATGTGGCCCGATCCGAAAACCGAGCTGGTCGTGGAGAGGGTGGAGAGACGGGTCACCTTTGAATAGGCCGTAACAGACCGTAAAACAAAAGGCGCGGAACTTTCCGCGCCTTTTGTCGTTTCCATCCAAGCGAGTTTCTACTGACCCAATGCCGCCTTCAGGTCCGCCTCCACCGTGGTTATCTGCCCCAGTTTGAAGTTTTCCACCAGGAAGTTGAGGACGTTGGGGGAGAGGTAGGCCGGCAGGGCCGGGCCGATCTTGATGTTCTTGATCCCCAGGTAGAGGAGCGAGAGGAGTATTACATGGGCCTTCTGCTCGTACCAGGAGAGGATGAAGGAGAGCGGCAGGTCGTTCACCCCGCACTTGAAGGCATCGGCCAGCGCCAGGGCGATCTGCACGGCGGAGTAGGCGTCGTTGCACTGCCCCACGTCGAGCAGCCGCGGGATGCCGCCGATATCGCCGAACTCCAGCTTGTTGAAGCGGTACTTGCCGCAGGCCAGCGTCAGGATCACGCAGTCGTTGGGGACCTTCTCCGCCAGTTCGGTGTAGTAGTTGCGTCCCGGCTTGGCGCCGTCGCAGCCGCCGATGAGGAAGAAGTGCTTGATGGCGCCGCTCTTCACCCCCTCGATTACCTTGTCGGCTACGCCCAGGACCGTATTGTGGCCGAAGCCGACGAGGATCTCCTTGCCCGGGGCCTCGGGGAGGTCGGGGCACTCAAGGGCCTTGTTGATCACCTCGCTGAAGTTCCACCCCTGCATGTGCTTGATGCCGGGCCACCCCACCTGCCCCCAGGTAAAGAGGCGGTCCTTGTAATTATCGGCCGGGCGCTGGATGCAGTTGGTGTTGAAGATGATGGCGCCGGGGAAGTCGGGGAACTCCTTGTACTGGTCCTGCCAGGCGCCGCCGAAGTTGCCGTAGAGGTGGGAGTACTTCTTGAGCCCCGGATAACCGTGGGCCGGGAGCATCTCGCCGTGGGTGTAGACGTCGATCCCCTTACCCTCGGTCTGCTTGAGGAGCTCCTCCAACATCCGCAGGTCATGGCCGGAGACGAGGATTCCCTTGTTCTTCCTGGTGCCGAGTTGCACCTTCGTGGGAACGGGGTGGCCGAAGCGCTGCACGTGTCCTTCGTTCAACATCCCCATCACCTTGATGTTCAGCTTGCCGCACTCCATGGAGAGGTTGACGAAGTCCATGAGCCCTTTGGCTGCGTCGGTGGTGGCGGCCAGCGCCTTATGGAAGAAGGCGAAGACCTCTTCATCCGTCTTCCCCAGGATGAAGGCGTGGTCGGCGTAGGCGGCCATCCCTTTCAGGCCGAAGATGACGACTTCGATGGCGGAGAGGATGTCCGGGTCGGTGTGCTGGGCTTTGACGCCGTGCTCCAGTCCCTGTAGGACCAGCCCTTCAAGGTCGTTGGCAATGACCCACGCGGCAGGGCCTGCGGTAATCTGCGGGGCGTGGCTGCCGGTTTTCTCCCGGCAGGCCGTTTCAAACATGGCCTTGGCCTTCTCCTTGAGGTCGAAGCATTTGCGGAGCTTGGCGGCGATGCTGACCGGGTCGAAGTCCACGTTGGTGACGGTGGTGAAGAGTCCTTCGAAGATGAAGAGATCGATCACCTCGTCCTTGGCGCCGTACTCCCGTGCCTTGTCGGCATAGATGGCGATTCCCTTGAGGCCGTAGAGCATGAGGTCCTGGAGCGCGGCTACTTCCGGGTTCTTGCCGCAGACCCCCATGATTTCACAGCCGACACCCTTGGCGGCCTGTTCACACTGGTTGCAAAACATTCCTGACATATACGTTCCTCCTTTTTATGGATGGTGGGAAATTCTCCCCGTGCTTATTTCGTAATTAACTATAGCCGTCACCGGCGGTTTTTCAATCATTCCTGTTAAGGAAAATACCCCGATTATGAAGTGGATTCCTTGACCTGGGTCAAATTTCCGTAAAAAAGGGATCAAGAGGGAAACATTCCTGTGGATTGCTTCCCATTATCCTTTTACGGACTGCCGCTCTCACCGGCATGCTGCCAATGGTGCTGCGCGGGGAGATGTTGAAGCTTATGGGGAAATGTATTACTCTGTATTTGGACGTTTGTGATGGCCGTCCGGGGATGACCAACCTTTATCAGGCGAAACACAGGGGACTATCATGAGGGGATTGCTCGTCAGGTGGCTGGTTAACAGCATCGCGCTTTTTGCCGTGGTGCACATTGTGGCAGGGGTCAGCATGGACCGGTGGCAGACGACTTTTGGCGCCGCGCTGGTGATAGGCCTTCTCAACGCATTCCTGAGACCGGTACTGATCTTTTTCACCCTGCCGGTGACCATACTGACCCTGGGACTTTTCACCCTCGTCATCAACGGCGTCATATTCTATCTGGCTGCCTGGCTTGTGAAGGGTTTTCATGTTGCCGGGTTTTGGAGTGCTTTTGTGGCGGCTCTTGTATTCAGCGTCGTCAGTTTTCTCCTCAACCTCCTCATGAATCCGGAAGGGTAACGGATGCGTCCGATACACGGCAGAAGAGAAGCAAGATGATACGATTGGTAACCCTCCTCATGACAGTGCTGACCTTCACGGCTGCGTATGCCGCCGACCTCGGGACACCCAGTCTGACGGACGATATTTCCGCACGCAAATACTTCGACCCGGACAGACTTCTGACCACGGGAGGGGTGCAATACAAATCCGGCCGGGACGTTACAATAGAGCCTCAGTTCGGGTTTGGCCATGCAGCATGGGAGCGCGAAGCAAAAAGCGGCTATGATGAGGTGATCCACAAGGTCCACGCCCAGGCGGGGGGGAAGATAGACCTGTTTCAGCGGTTTTATCTCTCTGCGGCGGCAAAGGTTCCGGTCTATACCTACGAATTCGCCAGCCACCGGATAGCCGGCACCACCTTGAGCCAGTCCGGGTCCTCTCGCCACGGTTACGATTTTCTCCACCTGCCGGGCGGCAATCTCTCCTGGACCGGCGAAATGGGGGTCCGTCTCGGTAAAAAGGTGGATCTGAACCTTTACTACGACCAGAGTATTCTTGACGTTTACCAGGGGGGAAGCGGTCTGAGCAGACCGGAAGACCGGTTCGGGACGCGGATTATCTTCAGGTTCTGGTAATCCGGTTTTCCGGGAATTGGGAAGCGGGAATCGGGAAGCGGGAAGCGTGAATGGAACGGGACAAGGCTAAGTGGAACGAGAGGTACGACAGGGAAGAATATCTCCTGGGCCTCAATCCGTCGCGATTCCTGGAAGAGCGGATCGACTTCATCATATCCGTCTGCCCGGGGAGAAAGGCGCTGGATATTGCCTGCGGCGAGGGGCGCAACAGCATCTTCCTGGCGCGTCACGGCTTTACGGTAACCGGCCTGGACATCTCCGAGGCGGGGATCGACAAGGCCGGCAAAAGGATGGCAGAGGAAGGGCTGCAGATCGATTTCCGGCTTGCGGACCTGGAACGGTATGAATTTCCCGAGACCTACGACCTGGTCATCAACTTCAACTTCCTGCTGCGCGACCTGATTCCAAAGGAGGTCCAAGCCCTCAATTCCGGCGGAATTCTGGTGTTCGACACGATCCTAGATGCCCCCTCGCTCCAGGGGGTGCACAACCCGCACTATTTGCTGCAGCCCGGCGAACTGAGGACGATGTTTGAACGGTTTGCGGGGGTGATCCTCCATTATGAAGAGCGACCCCACGATGCGACGCCGACGGCGAAGCTGATCTTTCAGAAAGCTTGAAAAGGGGGCGCTCAACCTCTTTTCTCACATCTCCGGCAACAGTTTTCGTTGCCCAGCGAAGACCTTTCCCAGACAGACCATCGTCATTGTCAAAATCCCTGGCATTTTAATGAAATATTTGGTAGCGTAACAAATTGTTTACGTCTGGCAGGTGAGGAGGAGAGGGTTGCGCAAAACCGTACCTGGCGAGTATTTCAGAGAGTCGAAGGCATTCGGTGATCTGATCATCATTGTAGCAACAGCGATCGTTGCGTTTCTTCTGGCGATGAAATTCGATCTCTTTCGGGTGGTCTACGTCCTGCATGGAAATCATGTTCGAGTCCCCTGGGGGATTGACGAGTTTTTGGCTGCCCTCATACTCCTTGCCCTGGCTCTTGGCGCTTTCTCCATGCGGCGGTGGCGGGAACTGAGCTGGGAGGTCTCGCTGCGCACCAGGCTGCGGGGTGATTTGCTGGCGGCCGTGGAGAGGGCTGAGCGCGAGAAGGCGAAGACGGAGGCAATCAACGAAACGTTACAGACCATGATTCACTCCTCCCCCCTGGCCGTCATCATGGTGGACGGGCACCATAACGTCCTGGTCTGGAACCCGGCCGCCGAACGCCTCTTCGGCTGGAGCGAGAGTGAGGTTGTCGGGAGCCATCTCCCCACTATTCCGGAACACAGCCTGGAGGAGTTTTGCAGCATCATTGAAAATGATCTGAAAGGGGTAAACCAGGTTGCCCGCGAGTTGCAACGGTTGAGAAAGGACGGCTCCCTTGTGGACGTTTGTCTCTGGACGGCTTCTTACAAGAATGCCGGGGGTGAGATCATCGGCTCCATCGGCATGTTCGCCGATATCACCGAGCGTAAGCGGATGGAGACGTCCCGAGAGGAATCGGAGCGGCGTTTCTATCATATCCTGGAGAATGTCGGTCTTGCTGCCGTCATTATTGATGTCAGCGGGCGCATTGTATTCTGCAGCGATTTCCTGCTCGAACTTGCCGAATGGGGGCATGCTGAGGTCTTGGGGAAGGACTGGTTCGAGCTCTTCATCCCGCCCGAGATAAAAGATCAGCTAATGCAGCTTTTCGCCGCCATGATCGGTTCAGGGGCATTCCCGCGTTTCCATGAAAATGAAATTGTCACCCGACACGGCGAGCGGCGTTTGATCCGCTGGAGCAATACGGTCCTGCGCGACCTGAACGGCAACGTGACCGGTACCGCCAGTATCGGCGAGGACATCACCGACCGGAAAAGAGCGGAAGCAGAGCTCCGTGCCAACCAGCAACAGCTTGCATCCCTGGCAGCCGAGCTGTCTCTTGCGGAAGAGAGGGAGCGGCGCCGATTCGCCAGCGAACTCCACGACCAGGTGGGGCAGACCCTCGCCTTTACCAGGATAAAACTCAATTCACTGGCCGGCACCTCACCCTCTGACTCGTTTGGGCCCATCATGGAAATCAGGGATGCCGTTGACCAGGCAATTCAGGAGGTACGCTCCCTGATGTTCCAGATCAGCCCCCCGGTCCTCTATGAAATTGGCTTAGAGTCGGCAATCAAGTGGCTCTGCGACTGGTGCCGAGAAAAATACGGCTTTAACGTGGAATTTACAGATGACAACAGTCCGAAACCCCTCGCCGTGGAGGTCCGGGGAACCCTTTTCCAGGCCGTGCGCGAGCTTTTGATAAACTCCGTGAAGCACGCACAGACAAAAAATGCGTTAATTTCAATTAAGAAAATATCTGGTAAACTGGTGGTGAACGTGGAAGACGCAGGGGTCGGATTTGATGTCTCGACCGTGCTTCAGGGGCAGGTGGAAAAAGGCGGGTTCGGTCTCTTTAATATACGCCAGAGGATCGACCACCTGGGTGGTGAGTTTGAGATAGCATCTGAAATCGGGCGGGGAACCCGTGTTACGATCCTGATTCCCCTGGCCGGACAGCGGCAACGGGAAACGGAAGAGAACCTCAACCGGAGCCGGGAAGAGCCATGAGCATAAAGGTTTTGCTTGCCGAAGACCACAAGCTCGTACGTGAAGGGTTGCGGGCGCTGCTGGAGAAGGAGCCCTCCATGGATGTCGTTGCCGAGGCGGACAACGGCAGGGAAGCGATTCAACTCACCAGGCAGCTTCACCCCGATGTGGTCGTGATGGATCTCACCATGCCCGACATGAACGGTATTGAGGCTACCCGCCGGATCGTTGCCGGGATACCGGAAGTGCGGGTCCTTGCCCTCTCGATGCATTCCGACAAAAGGTTTGTCCAGGAGGCTATAAATGCGGGCGCAAAGGGGTATCTCCTGAAAGACGTTGCTTCGGAAGAGCTGCTGGCGGCCGTCCGCACGGTTGCAGCAGGAAAGATTTACCTCTGCTCCAAGATAGCCGGAGTCATCGTAGAAGAGTACAAGCGATGGTCAACTGAAGAGCTTTCGTTACCCTCGGTGCACCTGTCAAGCCGGGAACGGGAAGTCCTCCAGCTCCTTGCCGAGGGGAAAAGCACGAAAGATACGGCCTTCACTCTCGGCGTCAGCGTGAAGACCGTTGAAACCCACCGCCAGCAGGTCATGAAAAAGCTCAAGGTGAGCAGCGTAGCCGAACTGACCAAATATGCAATCCGCGAAGGACTGACTTCCCTGCAATAATCCAACGGCCCATTTCTCTGTACTCATCACATTCATTTTTAGGGTTTTTAGCACCCACTTTTCAGGGATGGCCCGATTATGTAATTTTGCCCTTCCTGCTATTATGGCGTGCGAAATTTGAGGTTGTACCGCTTTGTCAAATGCTTTTTCCGGGATACCTGAAACCCCAAGGAAGTTGACGTGAAGATAAGGGTTCTGATTGCCGATGATCACAAGATAGTGCGCCAGGGGCTGCGGTCCCTCCTGGAAAAAGAACCCGATATGGACATAATTGCCGAGGCCGGGACCGGGAGAATGGCGATTCAGCTTGCAAAAGAACTTCTTCCCCATGTGGTGGTGATGGATATGTCGTTGCCCGAGATGAACGGTATTGAGGCTACCCGCCATATCGTTGCCGAAATGCCGGAAGTCAGGGTTCTCGCCCTTTCAATGCACTCAAACAGGCATTTTGTCGTGGAGGCCTTGAATGCGGGGGCGCAGGGATATCTCTCGAAAGAGTGCGCCTTTGAAGAACTGGCGGTAACGATCCGAAATGTAGCCGGCAACGAACATCCTATCGGCCGGACGATGGGGGGGATCGTCATCACCAACCGGACTCAACACTCCTCCGAACCGTTTCCCGCAGTTCGTTCGGTAATTTCCAAAAGGGAGCGGCAGGTGCTCCAGCTCCTTGCCGAGGGGAAAAGCACGAAGAATACGGCCTTCGCTCTCGGGGTAAGCATAAAAACCGTAGAAACGCACCGCAAGCACATTATGGAAAAGCTTAACCTCTTCAGCATTGCAGGATTGACCAAGTACGCCATCCGCGAAGGGATTGTCACACTTGATTAGCGCTCTGTGTCACATTCTTCCCCGTTCTCCGTAGATATCTCGTCTCAGGTATTTCGTACTGCCCCCCTGGGAATACTCTGATTTATAAAATTAAAGATAATCCGAAGAAATAAATCCAGCGTCAATTCCCGTTGCGCTCGGATGACGCCGGATTCGGTGAACGGATGTCAGCTCGCTTTTACCGGCCCGTTTGTACGATTTATGATGTCCCTGGGGGAGGCAGAGCACACTCTCGAAGACAATACACGATAGCAACTCCGGGGAACCGGCATTCGACGACCGCACATCTCCTGTGTATAATCGACTCGAGGAATTTCATGAGCATGACCGCTACGGGCACAGTAGTAATCGTAAATGGCGATCCCGTTCAATTGCACTACGCTTCGGGGATTTTGAAGGAAGACGGCCATAAGGTTTTCCGCTGTGAATGTGTCGAACAAGCGCTGGCAATCCTGGACGAAGACTCTCCGCCTGACATCATAATAACCGATCTGCACTTGTCGGGAATTGACGGCTGGCGTTTTTGCCGGTTACTCAGGTCTTCCGACTTCGCGGCTTTCAATGCAGTTCCCATCCTTGTCACTTCTCCAACGTATTCCGGCGAACATGTGGAGCAGACAACCGTTCAACTGGGCGCCGACGCGTTTCTCCCTCTCCCCTTCGAAGCGTCGAGCTTGCGCTTCCATGTGCGCTCTCTCCTGGATGGAAAGAACCCCAGCCTGCCTGCCGGCGTGCTGATTGTGGATGACAGCATGACGGTATGTGAAATGCTCCGGAACGTGTTCGAGGCTCGCGGATACAAGGTATATGCCGCCCTGACCGGCGAAGAAGGGCTCACCCTTTTCCGTGAGCACTCACCGGAAGTGGTGCTTCTTGACTACCACCTGCCGGATATCAAAGGTGAGCAGATTCTGCCTGCACTCAAGCAATCTCTTTCCTCGGCCGTGATCATTTTGATGACCGCAGACACTACCCCGGCAATAGCCACACGGGCCATGCAGATGGGGGCCGACGGCTATGTTCGCAAACCATTCGACCCCGATTATCTCATAAACCTTAGTGATTCGGTGCGGCAAAGCCGGGCCCTTTTGAGTATCGAAGAACGGCTTGAGGAAAGAACGAAAGAGCTGCGGCACAACGAAAGGCGATTTCGTCTCCTGTTTGAGAAGATGCTGAACGGCTTTGCATTTCATGAAATTATCTGTGACGAAAACGGGAAGCCGTGCGACTACCGCTTTCTTGAAATAAACCCGGCCTTTGAACGGTTGACCGGCCTGACGCGAGACCACGTACTGGGAAGAACGGTGCTCGAAGTCCTGCCGGATATGGAGCCGTCCTGGGTCGACATCTTCGGCAGCGTCGCCCTGACCGGAAAACCTGCCCACTTTGAGAAGTATTCACGGGCTATGAATAAATATTTCGAGGTGACTGCCTACAGTCCGAAAAAAGGGTTCTTCGCCACCACGTTTGACGACGTCACCGGACGCAAGCAGGCGGAAAATCAGATTCAGCGTCTGGTTTATTACGACTCCTTGACCTCTCTACCCAACCGTTTGCTGCTCCACGACCACCTGGAGCATGCCCTGGCCCAGGCAGCCCGTGATGGACGGATCGCGGCGGTACTTTCATGCGACCTGGACCATTTCAAGGTGGTCAACGACACCCTCGGCCACACGAGCGGCGACAGACTGCTCAAGGCGGTCTCGGCACGGCTTGCAACCCGCGTCCGCAGGGCCGATACCCTATCCCGCATGGGAGGGGACGAATTTGTCATCATCCTGTCCGGGGTCCATCGGCTGGAAGACGTGGCCCATGCCGCCCAGCACTTGCTTGACGGCTTGACGTCCCCCTTTGAAGTTGACGGGCAGGAAGTTTTTGTCTCGGCAAGTATCGGCATTGCCCTCTACCCCTGCGATGGGGACGATGCGGACAGCCTCCTGAAAAACGCCGATATCGCCATGTACCATGCCAAGGAGGCGGGACGAAACTGCTACCGGTTTTATGCGGCTGAGATGAACGTCAAGAGTGAGCAGCGCATGGCCATGGAAACGAGCCTCCGTTATGCCCTGGAACGGAAAGAGTTCTTCCTGCACTATCAGCCCTGGCTCGATCTGAAAACCGGCCGGATCACCGGTATGGAAGCGCTGCTGCGCTGGCAGCATCCGGAGCGGGGGGTAATTCCCCCGGACATGTTTATCCCCATGACCGAGGAGACCGGCCTCATTCTCCCCATCGGCGAATGGGTGCTGCACACCGCCTGCCTCCAGCTCAAGGCGCTGCACGAGGCCGGTTTTCCCGCTCTGCGCATGGCAGTGAACCTGTCCGGGCGTCAATTGAAGCATTACAATCTGGCCGGCACGGTGGCACGGGTGCTGGCCGAAACGGGGGTTGACCCCACCTGCCTCGAACTGGAACTCACCGAAAGTTCCATCATGGAAAACATCAAGGAAACAACCACAAAACTGCATGCCATCAGGGAGATGGGAATAACTCTGGCGATCGACGATTTCGGCACCGGCTATTCCTCCCTGAGCTATCTGAAGCGCTTTCCCATCGACAAGCTCAAGATCGACCGGTCATTCGTGTGCGATATCCCCACAAACCCGGATGATGTGGCGATTACACGGGCGATTATTGCCATGGCGCGGAGCCTGAAGCTGAAGGTAATCGGCGAAGGGGTCGAAACCGAGGAGCAAATGGCGTTTCTCCGGGAACATGGCTGCGATGAGATCCAGGGTTACCATATCAGCCGTCCCGTGCCGGCGGAAGAACTGCAGGTTTTATTGCAGAGCATGTAGAATCTAATCATCCCCCCTCTAAGGTTTTTCCTAACTTTCCACCGGGTATTCTCTGATTCATTACGATCCTTTTAGACCGATAAGGTTCTTATATTACAGTTACACATTTACCTGATATCAGCCTGCAGATTGCAGGCATAATTTATCAGTCGGGAGGGTTTGGAGATGTCGTCACCATCATCGGCAGCGAAGCGGTCTTATCTCACGTCAAAAACCCGTGGAGTAACAGCAGAAAAAAATCTTAAATGTGAGCATATGGCAAAGAAGGACGTGTTTACCTGTTTCGCTTTCAGTAAAGAGTATGAGCCCACATTTTATCAAATCAAGAATTATTGCCTCTGTAACAACCACGATAAATGTCCATTTTATACAATGGCACAATGGTGCAGCATGGATTATTACTGACCTGGATAGTAGAGTATTCCCCTAATTATCTCAATAAGGAGAAACAGGCATGGCATGGTTCTTTAATCTGAAACTCACAGTTAAACTTTTGGCAAGCTTTATCCTGGTGGCGTTGATTGCGGGGGTTGTCGGGTGGGTCGGGGTCAGCAACATCCGCGCCATTAATCGTCTGGATACCGAGATGTACGAGTTGTGTACAAAACCGCTCGCTGAGGTCGGTAAAATTTCCACGGGGCTGCAAAAGCTGCGGGTCGGCTACCGGGAACTGATCCTCGACAAAACCATGGAGCAAAAGAACAAACACCTGGCCCAGGTCAGGGAGAACGGCCGGGTAATTGATGAGGCCATGGCGAAAGTCGAGAAAACCAACAGGTCTGAAGAGACCCGCCGGGCTTACGAGGAACTCAAGGGAGCGCTCACGGCTTTCGTGCCGGTCAGAGAGAAGATCATCAGCCTCAGCATGGCGGGTAAAAACGAAGAGGCCCTCTCTTTCATGCGTCTCGACAGCAGCTTTCTTTCCGCTAAAGCGGTGGACGACGCCATCAACAAGTATAGCGATTTGAAAGAGGGCCAGGCGCAAAAACGCTCTGAAGGCAATACCGCCCAGGCACATGCGGCGGTCAGGTTCACCAGCATTCTGGTATTGGTTGGCATGCTTGTGGCCGTGGCCCTCGGCACCTTCATCTCGCGCATTATCGGCAGGCCGGTTGGAAAACTGGTTGCCGCGGCAGACCGGATAGCCGCAGGCGATTTAAACGTAAAGATCGAAGCAACTACAAAGGATGAGATAGGAACACTTTCCCGATCCTTCGAAACCATGGTCAAAACCGTCAAGGATCTGCACAGCGAAGTCGATGGCCTCATCAAGGCTGTTCAGCAAGGAAAACTGGATGCCCGTGGCGACACCGCTGCATTTCAGGGGGCATGGGGTGAACTGGTCGGAGGGGTGAACAGGCTGGTCGATGCCTTCGTCGGACCCATCAATGTGACCGCCAATTATCTGGACCGGATAGCCAAAGGGGATATCCCGCCGCAGATTGCCGACACGTACCACGGTGATTTCAACGAGATCAAAAACAACCTGAACGGGCTGATCGATGCCATGCAGAAAATGACAAGGCTGGCCCAGGAGGTGGCCGAAGGGAACCTCCTGGTTGAGGTCAGGGAGCGGTCCGCCCAGGATGAACTGATGCGGGCCTTGGCCACGATGGTGAAGAGACTCACCGACGTGGTAAGCGAGGTGAAGGGAGCCGCGGGCAACGTGGCTGCCGGTAGCCAGGAACTCTCCTCCGGTTCCGAAGAGATGTCCCAGGGGGCAAGCGAACAGGCGGCTGCCGCCGAAGAAGCCTCCTCCTCCATGGAAGAGATGTCATCCAATATCAAACAGAATGCCGACAATGCCCACCAGACCGAAAAGATTGCGGTCAAGTCAGCAGAAGATGCCAAGGAGGGTGGGAAAGCGGTCGAGCAGACGGTTCATGCCATGAAGGAAATCGCCGGGAAGATCTCGATAATCGAAGAAATCGCACGGCAGACCAACCTCCTGGCGTTAAACGCGGCCATCGAGGCGGCGCGGGCGGGAGAGCACGGCAAGGGGTTCGCGGTGGTGGCGAGCGAAGTACGAAAGCTTGCCGAAAGGAGCCAGAAAGCGGCGGCGGAGATCAGCGAACTCTCGGCCACGAGCGTCGAGGTGGCGGAACGGGCGGGAGAACTCCTGACGAAAATGGTCCCCGATATCCAGAAGACCGCGGAACTGGTGCAGGAGATCAGCGCGGCCAGCAGGGAGCAGGACAGCGGTGCGGATCAGATCAACAAGGCGATCCAGCAGCTCGACCAGGTGATCCAGCAGAACGCCTCTGCGGCCGAAGAGATGTCTTCCACGGCCGAAGAGCTGGCTTCCCAGGCCGAGCAGCTCCAGAGTGCCATTGAATTCTTCACGGTGGCCGAGGCGGGAGGGGTGAAAGGCCTGCCGATCCGGCAGACCAGACCGGATGTGAAAGCGGAGCAGAAGACGGTACGCAAAACAAAAGTGGGTCACATTGCCCGTATCGACAAGGCCGGCGGAAACGGAAACCCGGCCGCCGGCGCCAGGGCGGCGGTCAATGCGGAAGGATTCAAATATGAACTGGAGAAGGACAAACTGGACACAGAGTTCGAAAAGTTCTGAATTTGCGCGGACCGATCATTCGATCCGTTAGGGGGCAGGCTTGTTCCGAGGCCTGCCCCCCTTTTTTTGTTCAAACAGTCCCGTCGTCGGAGAAAAACACACCCCGCACCTGATTACCATTACTCTGCCGTTCATAGTCAGCATGGCCTCGCCATTCCGTTGCATTCTGGCATGACCTTTGAAGTACATTCCTCAGACTTTTGCCATCGACTCCCCTTTCGGCTGTAAACTGCCGGTAAATGGGGGATTGCCGGAAATGACGGAATTTCCCATGCCAATTCTTTGGCATGAATGTCAATAAATATCCGAGGCGACAACGATGTCGGGAGACGAAGCAGCGCACGGTAAGCAGTGAATACAGAATATGGGGGTACGTAACATGAGCATCAGGGTTCTGCTGGTTGACGACCATAAGATTGTGATCGAGGGGTTGCGCTCCCTTCTGGAAAAGGAGCCCGATGTGGAAGTTGTCGCAGAGGCGGAGAACGGAAGGGAATCGATCCGGCTCGCCCGGAAGCTTTTGCCGGACGTGGTATTGATGGATGTGGCGATGCCGGAAATGAACGGGGTTGATGCTACCCGGCGGATAGTCGGTGACATCCCGGGAATCAAGATTCTTGCCCTGTCGATGCACTCCGACAAGCGGTTCGTGGTGGAGGCCCTGAATGCGGGGGCGAAGGGGTACCTCCTGAAAGAGTGCGCTGCCGAAGAATTGATCGAGGCGATCCGCACGGTCGTTACCGACGAAATCTACATCTGCAAAAAAATTTCCGGAGTCATCGTCAAGGAATACATTAAACAATTACCGGCGCCCCATTCCCCCTCTTCTCCCACCCTTACCTCCCGCGAACGAGAGATCCTCCAGCTTATCGCTGAAGGGAAAAGCACAAAGGAAATCGCCTTTACCATGATGGTATGTATCAGCACGGTTGAGACCTTCCGCAGGCTTATCATGAAAAAGCTCAACGTTTTCAGTGTTGCCGGGCTCACCAAATATGCCATCCGCGAAGGCCTTACCTCCATCGAGTAGGCTTAAACCTCAACCCGTCCCTTTTTTGATTCAGCATATCCCACCTCCTGCCGTTAAGGTTTTTCGTACTCTCTTTTCATGAAAACCATGATTCAGTCATACCTTTATCCGGCCGATACAGTACACAACCCATGTGCAAATGTTGTTCAAAGAACGCCTGAGGCCACAAAAAAGTCGGCATGCAATAAAAATGGAGGAGGTATGAATGAGATGGTCTGATTTGAAGGTGAAAACAAAGCTGCTGGTGCTGATTATGGGTGGCTGCCTTGTCCTGGCGGCTGTCGGCGCCATGGGGCTTGCCGATATGAAGAAGGTCAGCGCCGGGCTGGGTAAGGCGAATTCCAGTATGGAACATATCGCCAGCCTTCAGGGGATAAAGAACGATTTTCTTTTCATACGGCTCGATCTTGTTTACATGATGGCCCTTACCGATGCGGCGAAGATCAAGGAAAAAGCCGATGATCTGGCCAAGCGCGTTCAGAATGTAAAGAACGCAATGGCCGGTTATGAAAATGAAAACCCGGATGCCGGGAAACAGGAGCATCTGAAGTCGTTTCGCGAGGGGTTCGAGGCCTATCTGGCCCAGGGGAACAGGCTGGCTGAAATGGCGAAGTCAGCCGCCTTGTCCGGAAATGCGCAGGCGCGGGCGGACGTGATGACGTTTGCCACCGGTTCGGTTGCTCCATTGTATAACAGACCGGCAGAGGCCATTGCACGGCTGGTGGAGTATGAGCTGAAAGGAGGGGAAGAGACATATACGGGGGAGATGGCACGCTACCATACCTCGGTGAAGATGACGGTGGGAATCATACTTGCGGTTCTCGCAGGCGCATTTTTTGTGGGAATAGCCATCGCCAAATCCATCAGCAAACCGATCGAAAGGGTGTTCGGCACCCTGGCCAAGGTCGCCGCGGGTGACTTGACAGCCAGATCAGACATCGACACCAGGGATGAGATGGGGATGCTGGCAAGAGAAGTGAATGAAATGGGGGAAAGGCTCCAGGCCATCATTGGTCAGGTAGCGCAGAACGCCGCTCAGGTTGCAGCAGCAGCCAGCCAGCTCCACTCCACTTCCGAACAGATGGCAACCGGTGCGGAGGAGGTGGCGGCCCAGGCGGGGAGCGTTGCTACGGCGGGTGAGGAGATGGCGGCGACTTCCGCCGAGATCGCCCAGAACTGCAGTATGGCTGCGGGAGGAGCCAAAAATGCCAACGATTCGGCCACAACCGGAGCTTCCGTTGTACAGCAAACCGTCACGGTGATGAGCCGGATTGCCGAACGGGTCAGGGAATCGGCCCATACCGTGGAAAGTCTGGGGAGCCGGTCTGACCAGATCGGGGCGATCATCGGCACCATTGAGGACATCGCCGATCAGACCAACCTCCTGGCCTTGAATGCGGCCATTGAGGCGGCGCGGGCCGGCGAACAGGGGAGGGGGTTTGCGGTGGTCGCCGACGAGGTGCGGGCGCTGGCAGAGCGGACTACCAAGGCGACCCGCGAGATCGGCGAGATGATCAAGGCGGTACAGCAGGAGACCAAAGGGGCGGTGGCCGCCATGGAGGAGGGGGTGAAAGAGGTGGAAATGGGGACCGCCGAAGCCGCCAAATCCGGGCAGGCCTTGCAGGATATCCTTGATCAGATAAACGCCGTGACCATGCAGATAAACCAGGTCGCTACCGCTGCCGAGGAGCAGACTGCCACTACCAACGAGATCAGCAACAGCATGCAGCAGATCACCGAAGTGGTACAGGAAACCTCCAACGGTGCCCATGAATCGGCCGGCGCTGCCTCGCAACTGGCCCATCTGGCTGAGGAACTCCAGCGGCTGGTGGGGCAGTTCAAGCTGGCGGCATGAGACTATCAAATGAAAAAAATATGGATACACCGTTAATCGGTAATTCAAACGGGGGTGAATTGTGAATCTTACATTCAAGGCCAAACTGATGGTGAATGCGGGCATTTCTGCCATTGCACTGTTCATGCTGATCGGCATAAGTTATTTCGGGATGCGGCATCTGGCGCAGTTGCAGGATCGCGGCCATGACTTGTCCGAGCAGAGCAGGGCAACCGAGGAAGCGGCACAGATGGGGGTCTCCCTGTACGGTGTTATTGCCGATGCCGTCATCAACCGTGACCTCGAACAGTCGGGCAAGTATTGGGCAGAGACCAAACAGCGGAACCTGGAACGCCTGGAGAAGGTCATGAAAATTGCCGAAACCCCTCAGAAAAAGGAATGGGCAGAGAATACAAAGAGGGCAGTGGACAGGGTGATAGGCCTGTACGAAAACAAGCTGCTTTCTCTCTTAAGGACGACCCCAGGCATAACGGAGGAAATCAGGGCTATCGACGGAGAGATAGACCGGGAAGTGCGGACCATCCAAACCGAAATGCTGAAATTCACCGAATCTGTTGCCGAAGAGGCTCAGCAAGGCGACAAGGATTTTGATAGCACCATGAGTGCCACGATTGCAAAGGGGCTGGTACTGGGCTTGATTGGTATTTTAGTAATCGGTGCGATGTCGGCATGGATAATGAGAAGTTTGTTGAAGTCGCTCAATGGTTTGCTCATCATGCTTAAGGATATAGCTGAAGGAGAAGGTGACCTGACAAAGCGGCTCGATGATTCCAGAAAGGATGAACTGGGCGAGATTTCCCACTGGTTCAACATATTTATCAATAAACTTCAGGGGATTATTTCCGAGGTTGCACAAGCTACCGCACAGGTCGCCTCCGCGGCCAACCAGCTTCTTTCCACCTCCGAACAGATGGCGACCGGCGCCGAGGAAGTGGCGGCCCAGGCGGGTACTGTTGCTGCGGCAGGGGAGGAGATGGCGGCGACCTCCGCAGAGATCGCCCAGAATTGCGGCCTGGCGGCAGAAGGGGCCAAGCTGGCCAACGATTCGGCCGTTACAGGAGCGTCGGTCGTCCAGGAGAGCGTGTCGGTAATGAACCGGATCGCCGAACGGGTCAAGGAGTCCGCCTGCACTGTGGAAAACTTGGGAGAGAGAAGCGATCAGATCGGTGCGATCATCGGCACCATTGAGGACATCGCCGACCAGACCAACCTTCTGGCCCTGAACGCTGCCATCGAGGCGGCGCGAGCCGGTGAACAGGGGAGGGGGTTCGCGGTGGTCGCCGATGAGGTGCGGGCGCTGGCCGAGCGTACTTCCAAGGCGACCCGCGAGATCGGTGAGATGATCAAGACGATCCAACAGGAGACCAAAGGGGCGGTGGTCGCCATGGAGGACGGGGTAAAAGAGGTGGAAAAGGGGACCGTCGAAGCTGCCAAGTCCGGCCGGGCCCTGCAGGATATCCTTGATCAGATCAATGACGTAACCATGCAGATAAACCAGGTTGCCACTGCCGCCGAAGAACAGACAGCCACTACCAACGAGATCAGCAACAGCATGCAGCAGATCACCGAAGTGGTGCAGGAGACCTCCAGTGGGGCGCATCAGTCAGCTGACGCTGCAAGCCGGATGACAAGCCTTGCGGGGGAACTGCAGCGGCTGGTGGGGCAGTTCAAGCTGGCGGCGTAAAGGTAGTTGCAAGCAGGAAGCAAATCCCACGAGGCTGCAAGGAGATGTGTACGATTGACGTTTGACAACAGGACTATCGTTCTTTCAAATTTGCCAGACCGTAATACCTGAGGGCATCCTTGATGCTTTCCCGTAGCAGTTCGTCTTCCCATGGCTTGATGAGAAATTTGAAGATGGCGCCGCGGTTTATTGCGTCAGTGAGAGAATGCATATCAGCAGAACCCGAGAGCAACAAGGAGGGGGAAATCAACACCGATGCTATACAAGCCAATTTTCATCTTTTTGCCTGATTTTGCTTGACATGCGGACAGTTGTGTCCGACAATCTCTTTTATGAACGGTGCTGAATTTATCAAAAAAATCAAGGCAGCAGCGAAAGCAAAGGGGCTTTCTTGCAGCTTAGATGCTTCCCGTGGCAAGGGCAGCCATGCCACCCTTTACCTCGGTGACAGCTTCACCATTGTCAAAGACCGTAAGAAAGAAATTGGCCCTGGTCTTCTGGCCTCAATGCTTGCCGACTTAGGACTAACGAAGGAGGATTTACGATGAGCACCTACCGCTATCCCTATAGTATCACATGCGACGAAGCTGGCTTTTATCTTGTTAAGTTCCCCGATCTCCACGGTGCGGCCACCGACGGAAAGACACGGGAAGAAGCACTTGCCGAAGCCGAAGATTGCCTTGCCGAAGCCGTAGCGGGCTACCTCGTGCGCCGCGAGCGCGTACCGGAATCCACTTATACGGATGGTGATGCCTTTGTATCCCTTGATCCGCTCCTTGCCACGAAAGCAGCCTTGAACAACGCCATGCTTGACGCCGGGCTTACTCGTACAGATCTTGCCGCCCGTCTCGGTGTGGACGAAAAGATTGTCCGCAGGCTTCTCGATCCCAAACATCAAAGCCACATCCGAGCTGTTCTTCACGCTGCAGCCCTTCTGGGTCTTAAGGCGGAAGTCCGCTTTGAGCGCGCCGCCTAGCATTAGTGAAATTATTCAGGGGGTCTACCCCTGCCTTTTGGCCAGCCACCGAAATTCCGTACCGCGACATCCCCAGGCATCTCGCTACGTTGGCAGCAGCGTATCCCTCTGCCAGAGCCAACCAACACACTGCGGACCGTGCTGCTACCACCGCCTCCCTGCGCGATCCGGCTGCTATTGCCCGTTCAGGGATTCCGTATTCTTCGGCGATGCTTCGGACAATTTCGGCAATGGGTTTCCGCGCCTCAACCCGCTGAACCTCAGGCTCCTACCGCCGGATTTCCTCAACGAACTCCAGCGGCCCGAGAATGCGGGGATCGGCTGCACATGCCGATCCTCGATCCACCTCTGTTAACCGGCCAACCAGATCGTTTCGCAGCTACTCCTGGGGTCGGACCAAGCTAACCCATCAATACTGAAAGGGAAGTGTCCAAATAATAGCTGTTTTCTAATCGGCGTTGTAAGGTGAAGGTTCTTCTCGCAGGACAAATCGGTCATCCTTTTTGCCTGCGAAAACGTGTGTCTAAAGCTGTAAATGGGGGCGATTATGCCCAATTTATTACATCATTACGGATGGTTAGCTTGGTCCGACCCCAGAGCCCTCGTGTGTTTTTATGGCGGAGAGATAGGGATTCGAAAGAGGGGCTGAAAAGCAGGCAAATTACCTAAATTCCAACAATTTCAACTAGCTACCCCAATATCTCCACCGGCCAAAGTCCATTGAAGTCTATATAAATTTATCGAAATAAACAAGGATTGGTGAAAGTCAGGTGAAAGTATCTCTCTCTGCATCAAGCTCTATTTGCTAATATACTTTCTCTATTTTCACTTCTTCAATTCCTCTATTATCTCTACAATAGTCTCTTCCCTCCCATTCATCTTCGACCCAAAACCTTACAACTGAATTTACATTTAAATCCAAATCAATTTTCTGTGTTTTTTGTTTTTCAAAAGCTTCATCTGCTTTCCCATATCTTACAAGGCTACCCAAACCATATATTTCATTACCAGCTTCAACATTAACAAAAAATTCCCACGGATGTTCTCCTTGTTTGTTTGCTGTCTTGTCATTACCCCAACGAGATATTGCCCCCTTATGTGGGGTTATAATATATTTCCCGGCTGATAATGTAATGTCTTTAGAACATTTATTATGGTTACTTTCTAGGCAACAGTTTTTCCGGCCATCAATTTCAATCAATAAAATTTCACCTGCTTTAGATATTGTACAGAAAATTGAAATACTAGCTACAACCACTAGCACTCCAACAATTTTTGCTTTCATAACGCATCCTCCTAAGTTTATATTCGGATGACAATTGATGCATATATTAATAGTCTCGCGGGAGTGGCTTGCTAGGTTGAAAATTATCTGGATTAATAATTATCGACCTGCTATCCGAATTACTCGTTTGAGTTATGGAGTTCTTACTATTCAATTTATGAGTGGTTGAACTTGTCATATTGCTATGGTAATTATCTGACTTGCCACCTTGGTTTTTTGCCGGAGTTTGTTCATGAGTTGGACGGTTTGTTGCAGTGGGCTTTCGGGCTTTTTGTGATTCTTGTAAGCCGATAGGTGGTTGCTGAAAAACATTAAATTGGTTCTGAATAACTGTTGCGCCTGGTGACGTCTCAATATTCGTCCGGACCATGCCACTGTTGACGCCAACAGAGTCTTTGATAACGTCATATGTCTGCTTGGCGCCTTGAGGAAATATCGCTAGAGGTATACCGAATAGCGAGGCAAGTCCAAAAATCTTTTGCCATATTGGGAGGCGCTTGAATTGATCAATTAGCTTCATAAATGCCTTGTGCAACTGGCCGGGCGGTGACCTAATGCCGGTTTGGGGGGCCATGTCCTCAGTTCATGCTGCGATTTTTATTTTATTTACACTTAAAAATGGAAACCGGAGAGTAGACCCCTTACCTTTTCCCTCCCTCGATTGGCAAATTGGTTTTCGCGATTATCGTTTGGGAAATGGGGTTTGGAGACTTTAACCAAGTGCAATAATTATTGCTCAACAAACCTTTGCACTTCTACTTTAAATTTTTCTCCTTTTTCTGCTTTGGCTCCAAATGATCCATCAGCGCCTATTATATTAGTCATTTCCATTCTATTTTGATAAGTCTGCCATTTACCTTTATCAAAAAAATCAAATTTGTTACCAGTAATTATTAAGTGATCTCCGATGTTAATATCTATTCCTGCTGCAGCTATTGGAATCCAGTCATCATCATTTAATCCTCGACCTTCGAATGTTCTTTCGAGAACTATCTTCCAACTTGGTGGCGGAATGACTTGATCTATCCTTTCTTGAGGCAAATATAGTAAAGCTTTCTGTTTGAGTGCATTTCTATAATCTCCTTTTGGAGCAGCTGACGCAATAAGCAGGATTTTCTCACCTACCTCTGCCATACGTTTTTTGTTGTTGCCGCAATAGTTTTGGAGTTCAGACGTATACGTTAATACACCGTCATCGGTGCTTGAGGCCCGCTTATAGAATACATCACATGCTCGATAACTCAGATTGTTATCGAAAGACACAGACATCGAAAACAAAGTCTTTGCTTCTTGGAATTCTTTATCCTTTAATCGCACCTCGCCCAATTCAAATATCTGATTCGCTATATTCTTCTTGAAATCTGGGTTTTTTACGAAAGCATCTTCGAATACTTGTCTTGTGGCGAGTATCTGAGGAATGGACATCCTAAGCAGTGCTTTGCTGGCCTTACCTCTCTTCAAATCAAGGGCTATGGCACTATTGTAACGCTCATTGGCCTTAAAACTGTTCCCCTGCCTATCGTAACTATAACCGAGAAGGTAATGGGCCTCGGCATTGGTTGGGTCGGCTACTATAACCTTGTTAAGAGTAGAAATAGCCTCATCCCACATACGGGCATCTACATAGGATTTGCCCTTGGCCAACGAACCGTTTTCGGCCGCAGCATGATAGACAAAACCGAACAGACAGACGGCAAGAGTCAACATCGTAACGATTCGCTTTTTCATGTCACCCTCCTTCACACACAAAACGAATATTTACAGACATCTAGCACTAATAGTTGAATTTTGTTAACATAGCACATAAAAATCAATTTCGTAAGGGGAATTCTGTAGAACCAGGCAAAACAACCCACAAACGCAAAAAGGCCCCGGTGCTATGTAGCTAGCTCACACCGGGGCCTTGACTTTTGCGTCCTCAATGATTTCTGGAGGATTTTTCCAAACCTTCACGATTTTCCGTTTAGCATTAAACCGGAGGCTCGTCAGCAAAATCTGTGAAGACATAGCGGTTCTGGCAAATCGCCAAGTGTGTGATATAGCGCCACTTGCAGACATTTGATTGATTTGAAACCATAGGCTTTTCTGATAGTCAGTTTTGCCTTGAGGTTCAGACCCTCTACCGCGCCGCTGGAGAGCCGCCCTTTTGCTTTGAACCAGTTGAGAATCATCGGTTTGTGGTTCCTGAGCATGCGAGCCACCTTCTTCATCGGTTCCAAGTCGGTTTGCAAAGTCCTGGTTACCCAGTTGTCGAGGAACTTTCCCGCGGCAGGCATTTGCTTGTACTCCCAGAACCGCTGAAAGTCCTCTCGCAAAAGGTAGCCCTTGATCGACGAGAGATTGAGCTTGAGCAGCTCTCCCAGTCGGGATGTCTGCTTCTCGGAAAGGTTCTCAGGCCGTTTCAGAAGCAACCAGCGCCCCTTTTCAAGGACGTTTTCCTGCTTGGTTGCCTTGAACTCTCTGGCTTCACCTCGTCGGATCTCGTCAATCGCCTCGTTAAACTTCCGCATGATATGGAAGCGGTCGAGGATGTTCAGAGCGTTGGGAGCCTTCTTGGCAATGACCTTGAGGTACGGCGCCCACATATCACTACAGACGAACTTGAGCTTTGCGCTTCGCTCCTTACCGAACTCCCGGAAGAAGCGAAGCAGCGTTTTCACCCGGCGCTCTGGCCCGCACCACAGAAGTCGCCTGGCGCCGGCATTGAGCTGGTAAACCATGGTCAGGTACTTCTGGCCTTTGAAGACGGAAATCTCGTCAACGCCAATCTCTGTTACGTTGCCGAGGCTTCGGTGGGCAAGACCCCAATCGACGACGAACTTGACCGCCCGAAAGATGCTGTCCCAGCTGGTCTTGAAGATGTCGGCCGTCTCTTTCCAGGAAAGCCGCTTGGCCCACCGGGCGAGATAAAGATTCGATCTCGTGGGGTCGGACCAAGCTAACCCATCAATTCTGAAAGGGAAGCGTCCAAATAATAGCTGTTTTCTGAGCTTAGGTGTCCCTTTTGAGGGGCAAAATCGGCGTTGTAAGGTGAAGGTTCTTCTCGCAGGACAAATCGGTCATC
>WSYB01000035.1 GCA_009773645.1 Geobacteraceae bacterium | reverse complement strand
CGGCGTACCGATGTACGCCTCCGCGCAATCCCTTGATTTCCTTGCCAGGACAAAAAAATCCTCGTTTCCAATCTGGAAACCAATAGTTTCTCATCCGGAGTTTCCGGATGGAAACGAAATAGATAGGTGGGCCATGGGAAGCAAAAGAAAAAGCCCCGTTAGGCGGGGCTTATTGTATTGGCCTGCGAGCGCATAAATGAATTATGTGCAAGCCTTGGATTAAAAAGGTATCGCGCAGGTATTACTTCTTCTTGGCGACTGCGTCTTTGAGGGCCTTGCCGGGACGGAATTTGGGAACCTTGGCAGCAGCAATCTTGATTTCTTTGCCGGTCTGTGGGTTCCTGCCGGTGCGGGCTTTCCTGTTGGCAACTTCAAAACTGCCGAAGCCGACCAATGTGACCCGATCGCCTTTCTTCAGGGCGCCGCTTACCGTAGAAATGAACGCCCCTACAGCCTTCTCTGCCGCCGCTTTGGTCAGACTGGCAGACTTCGCTACCGCTTCCACAAGTTCTGCTTTGGTCATGATACACCCTCCTTCTTTGGTATATGAAGCTTCAGGCATACTATAATCATAAAATTTCCGATTGCAAGCGCTTTTTCAAAAAAAAATATTTTTTTTTCAGGAGGGAAGGGCCTTCCCCCCCTATAAATTACGTGTATGCAGAGCTGATGAATGATTCCCAACCCCTGTATTTGCAGGCAAAGAGGGCATCAGGGCTCCCGCCTGAACGACGGGTTAACCTACTGTTGTTCCCCGCCCGGCAGTTTATCATATCTACCGCTTCCAGCTCTACCGCTTTCCCCGTCATAGGACGTCGGCTCAGTTCCGGTTATGAAGCATTCCATTGCACTTCCCTCGCTCCCCTCCCTGGCCAGCCGACCGGTGCGGCGATCGATCATGGCAAAGGTCACGTTTGCAGGGGGAGTAAACCCCTGAATGGGAATCCCGCCCAGGGACCGCTGCATGAATTCGGTCCAGATCGGCGCCGCCGCCTGCCCGCCAGATCCACTGGCTCCAAGCGACTTCTCCTGGTCATACCCCACCCAGACGCCGGCTACCAGCTGCGGCACGTAACCGACAAACCAGGCATCCTTCATGTCATTGGTAGTGCCGGTTTTGCCGGCCACGGGGCGTCCAAGGGCTTTGGCCCGCTGTCCGGTACCGCTCGTCACCACACTCTCCATCAGGTTGGTCATAATATACGAGGTTTCAGGGGAGATGACCGGAACCGGCGTCAAGGCGCCCCCTTCCTGCGGCGCTATTTCTCCCCCGTCCGCACTTATCTTTTGCGCAGAGGTAGCCGAATCAAAAACAGGAACCCGCGGCGGGGATATCTCTTCCAGGACCTTCCCCTCCCCATCCACCACCTTGGTAATGAAATAGGGGGTCAATCTGTATCCTCCCGAGGCAAACACCGCGTAGGCAGTGGTCAACTCCATCGGAGTAAGGCTGGACGATCCGAGCGCGAGGGTCAGGTTGGCGGAGAGGGGAGACGTTATCCCCAGCTTCTTCGCGTACTCCACGGCATAGTTGACCCCGATGCTCTCCAGGATCTTGACGCTCACCACATTTACGGAGTTGGTCAACGCTTCCCGCATGGTGACCGGGCCGCGGTAGATGTTGTCGTAGTTTTTCGGCGCCCAGGCTTTTTCCTTGCCGCTCTCATACTCGACAGGCGCATCGTCGAAAATGGCAGCCGGGGTGATCCCCTTGTCCAGTGCGGCTGAATAGATTATCGGCTTGAACGCCGAGCCGGGATTACGCTTGGCCTGCAAGGCCCGGTTGAATTGGCTTTTTTTGAAGTCGTACCCGCCCACCATGGCTTTTACCGCGCCGCTTCTCGGGTCCATGGCAAACAGGGCCGCCTGGGCCGCCGGCTCCTGATCGAGGGCAAAAATAGCGCCGGCCTTGCTGATATCCGGGCTTATCACCGAAACCTCTATGACCGATCCCAGGGATATCGCCTTCCCTTTCCCGCTCGGCTTGCCGTAACTGTCGGCCAGGGCGACTTTGCCGGCCCAGGCCATGTTCCTGGAATTTAAGGTGCCGGTCCTGTCACCAACCCGCACCTTTACTTCACCTCTGGCCGGGTTTACCTCCGTAACCACCCCCTGGTAGGTCCCCCCCACCTTTAAAGACGCCGCGTCGATTCCGTCTTCCACCTGTTTGCAAAACTCGTCCACCTGGTTCTCGGCCAGATATTTCAAGGGACCACGAAACCCCTGGCGCTTGTCCAGAGCCTTGAGGCCGTTTACGACCCCCTCAAAGGCAGCCCTCTGCATCTCGGCGTTCATTGAGGTGTATATCTTGAGCCCTTCCTTGTAAAGACGGTCCTCCCCGTATTTCTCCTCCAGATAGATACGGATATGCTCCAGGAAGTATGCCGACTGCTCGCTGTTGACCTTTTTTTTGGAACGGATGATGATTGGCGTACTTCTGGCGTGGTCCGCTTCGGCCTGTGTTATGTACCCTTCCTTGACCATCCTCTCCAGCGTGTAGGCCTGCCGTTCACGAGCCTTGTCCAGGTGCTTGATGGGGGAATAGGTATTCGGCGCCTTGGGAAGTCCCGCCAGCATGGCCATTTCCGCCAGGTTGAGCTGCTCCACGTCCTTGCCGAAATAGCTCTCGGCCGCCAGCTGGACCCCATAGGCACCCGCCCCCAGGTAGATCTGGTTCAGGTAGATATAGAGGATCTCATCCTTGGACAGCCTCTTTTCCATACGCGTGGCAAGAATGGCCTCCTTGAGCTTGCGGGAATACTTTTTCTCCGGCGTAAGAAGCATCGATTTCGCCACCTGCTGGGTAATGGTCGATGCCCCCTCCTTTTTCCGGAAGGAGATGAGGTTCTTGAACGCGGCCCTGACGACCCCGAGGTAGTCGATCCCCTTGTGCTGGAAGAAGTTTGAATCTTCCGCAGCCACAAAGGCCTGGATCAGTTTTCGCGGGATTTTGTCCACCGGCACCACGGTGCGCCGTTCCAGGTAGAACTCGCCGACGAGGCTGCCGTCGTCACCGAAGACCTGGGAGACGATGGGAGGCCGGTAATCGGCCAGACGGTCCACCTTCGGAAGAGTAGCCATCAAATAAAAAAAATAGCCGGCAAAGGCGAGAACGGCGATCACTGCCACGGAAGCAGCGGTTATTATGAGGGTTTTGCCGATACTGAGGCCTTGCCTCCGCTGTACCCGGCGGTTGGGATTCTGTTGGCCCTGATAGAGTTGCATAGCTGGAAATCTCCGGAATAAAAAGGTTTTATGCTGACAAACGATTTATTATCGCAGATTGCCGGACTAATTCAAGCATATTATCACAGACTGGCGACCACGCGGATACGAGGCGTAGATAAGAGCAGAAGCAGCACAGCTTGATAGTTTCCCTGGCAATAATTGCATATTTCTATTATAACCGGTTCAAGATTTACCCTTCCCACTCCGATACGCAAGTACCCATGTAACACTTGATACAACGCCTAATTTAATTCCCTCCCCCCTGGCGGGGGAGGGTTAGGGTGGGGGGGGGAAGTTGCCACAAAGACGCAAGGTCGCAGCCTCACCCACCCCCTGACCCCCTCCCGTCAAGGGAGGGGGGACCATGCGAAATAAAAAGAGTTACAACGTACTAGGAGTCTGTCGGACTTAAAAATCGTAGCGAAAATGCTACTGGGCGAGGACAGAGATGCGTTTTTTTGCATTATTTCAACGTAGCAGGCGACAAAATCCGGGCACCCTCTTATTCTGGAGTTCGCCATCCCCTTATCTTGCCTTATCCTTGTGGTTTGCCCTTCTTATTCTTCCCCTTCCATGCAACGGCGCCGAGATTATCCCCTTCTACACCTGGAACCAGAGCCCGCTGGTTCAGATATTCGGCCTTCCCGCCGCAGAGAGGGCCATCCTCCTCCCCGCCGGCAAAGCAGAAGGGGTGCTTGCCGTCGATGTGGCGAGCAATTTTGCCCACGATGAAACGTCAAGGGAAAAAATCCTGCTCGACAGCGAGGGTTTCCGCTTTACCCTGGCCCTCCGCTACGGAGTAGCCAAGGGGATTGAGGCGGGAGTTGACATTCCTTATGTGGGAAAGGGGGGCGGGTTTCTGGACGGCTTCATCGAAGGGTGGCACGACTTCTTCAAGCTGCCGCAGGGGGGACGCAAGCAGGCGCCGCGCAACCGTCTCCTTTATAACTATACCAAGGATGGACAGAACCTGCTCAAGATAGACGATTCCAGCTTCGGCCTGGGAGACGTGCGTTTGTCGGGTGGGGTGCAGCTTTACAACGATGGGAAGGCCAACCCCCGCGCAGTGGCGTTACGTGCCAGCCTTAAGCTTCCCACCGGGGAGAGCAGCGAACTGCACGGAAGCGGCAGCACGGACTTCGCCCTCTGGCTCACTGCCAGTGACGATTACGGCCTGTCACTGGGGCATCTCACCCTGTTCGGCGCCGCCGGGGGAATGGTGATGAGCGACGGCGACGTCCTCCCGGATCAGCAAAAGAATCTTGCCGGTTTCGGCACGCTCGGTCTCGGCTGGGCTCCCGTGGAATGGATCGCCTTCAAGACCCAGGTCTCGGGCCATACCGCATTCTACAAGGATAGTGAGCTGAGGGAACTGAGCAACAGCGGGCTGCAACTGCTGATAGGGGGAACTCTCTTCCTTTACGAAAAGGCCTCGCTCGACATCGGAGTTTCCGAAGACATTGCCGTCAACACCTCCCCTGACATAGCCTTCCATCTGGCGCTGCAAAGAAAGTTTTAATCCCCTTCTGCCGCTTGTTCAGCGGCGATCCTCTCCGAACGATAGGCAATGCCGAACCTCCGCTCCCGGAAACGCCGCACCATGAGCGGCAGGACCACCGCCGCGAAAATCAGACCGCATCCCAGCCATTCCCTGCCGGCAAGCCTCTCACCCAGCAGCACTACCCCTCCCAGCATGCTCCAGACCGGATCAAGCGTATAGATGAGGCCCGCCTGGGTCGGCGTGGTATACCGCTGGTAAATGTTTTGCAGGGTAAAACAGATGACCGTCGGGAAAACCGCGCAGTACAGGAGCGCTCCGGCGGAAACCGGCCCGATGGTAAACGGTCGTGACGGGAGGAACACAAAAAGGAGGCCGCCGATGGCCGCCACCGTGGCAAACTGCACCAGGCTCACCAGATAGACATCCTCATCGCGCAGGATTTTCGCGACAACAATGATGTGCAAGGCTATGAAAAGGGCGCAAACGGTGGAAAGCAAATCGCCGCGGTTGAACCCCTCCACACCCCCTCGTGCCAACTGCCACAGACCGGTCACGGCGATGAATATCCCCGCCAGGCTCCAGCGGTCCACCCGCTCCCGCCAGAAAACGAAGCAAAGAAGGGGTATCAGGAGGACAAAGAGGTTGTTCAGGAAGCCGGCCCTCGACACCGTGGTGCCGCTCAAGCCCAGGACAAACGAGAGGTTGGTTGCACCCAGCGCAAGCCCGATTACCAAACCTTTCCGGAAAATTTCTCTGTTGAGACCGCGGAGCCGGCGCAGGCAGACCCCCCCCATGATGAGGGTGGCCAGGGAAAAACGGAGAAACAGAAATGTGACTGGCGGAATTTCCCGGAAGCCGATCTTATTGAAGACAAAGCTCCCTCCCCAGAGAAAGGTGGTGATTACGAGCCACATAACCACCTTGGCATGGGAAACCGGTTGGGTTGTTTCATTGGGCATGGGAATCATTAAAGACCGGGACGGTCGGTAAGTCAATCCAAAAAAAACGACACGGGACAAGCCCGCCTCCTGCGGACTCTTTAAAAAAAGCTCAAGCTGTGATGCCTCCGGTCGACCTTCTGCTCGTTGCTCCTCTATTTACAACAGCTTCCGCAGGAACTGCCCGGTGTAGGAGCGCGTCACCTTGGTCACCTCCTCCGGCGTACCGACGGCGATCACCTCCCCCCCCCGGTCGCCCCCCTCGGGGCCCAGGTCGATGATGTAGTCGGCGGTCTTGATCACGTCCAGGTTGTGCTCGATGATGACAACGGTGTTCCCTGCCTCCACCAGCTTTTGCAGAACCTCCAGGAGTTTCTGGATGTCGGCGAAGTGGAGCCCGGTGGTCGGCTCGTCCAGAATGTAGATGGTCCGGCCGGTTGCCCGCTTGGCCAGTTCCTTGGCCAGTTTCACCCGTTGCGCCTCACCGCCGGAAAGGGTGGTGGCCGACTGTCCCAGCCTGATGTAGCCGAGCCCCACCTCATCAAGGGTTTTCAGCTTCGTCTTGATCCGCGGGATGTTCTCCATGAACTGGACCGCCTGAGAGACGGTCATGTCGAGCACCTCGGCAATCGATTTCCCCTTGAAGCGCACCTCCAGCGTTTCCCGGTTATAGCGCGCCCCCTTGCAGACCTCGCACTGGACATAGACATCGGGAAGGAAGTGCATCTCGATCTTGATGATGCCGTCGCCGGAACAGGCCTCACAACGCCCCCCCTTGACGTTGAACGAATAGCGCCCCGGCTTGTAGCCCCGCACCTTGGACTCGGGCAGCTGGGCGAACAGGTCGCGAATGTCGCCGAAGACCCCGGTGTAGGTGGCGGGATTGGAGCGGGGGGTGCGGCCGATGGGGGACTGATCGATGTTGATCACCTTGTCCAGCGCTTCAAGCCCCGTCACATTCTTCACTCCTCCCGCCTTCTCTTTGCTCCGGTAAAGCCGCTGCCCGAGGACCTTGTAGAGGGTGTCGATGATCAGGGTCGATTTCCCCGAGCCGGAGACCCCGGTAACGCAGGTCATGACGCCTAACGGCACCTTTACCTCCACCTCCTTCAGGTTGTTCTCCCGTGCCCCGATGATCCTGATGAACTTCTCCGGCTTTCTTCGTGACCGCGGCACCGGGATGGAAAGCTCACCTGAGAGGTACCTGCCGGTGAGGGAATGAGGGTTTTTCATGATCTCAGCCGGGGTGCCCTGGGCAACCACCTCCCCTCCGTGTACCCCCGCCCCGGGCCCCATGTCGATCACATGGTCCGCCTCCAGGATGGTTTCCTCGTCGTGCTCCACCACCAGCACCGTATTCCCCAGGTCGCGCAGATGCTTCAGGGTCTGCAGAAGCCGCGCGTTGTCCCGCTGATGGAGGCCGATGGAGGGCTCATCCAGAATATATAGGACCCCCACGAGGCTGGAGCCGATCTGGGTCGCAAGCCTGATCCGCTGCCCCTCGCCGCCGGAGAGGGTGCCGGAGGCACGGTCGAGGGAAAGGTAATCGAGTCCCACGTTGACCAGGAAATGGAGCCGCTCCCGTATCTCCTTGAAGATGCGGCGGGCAATCTCCTCCTCTTTGGAGGTGAGGGACAGGTTGTTGAAGAACGCCAGGGCGTCCTTGATGGAGAGGGCGGTAACGTCGCAGATGTTTTTCCCCGCCACCCTGACGAACAGCGCCTCTTTCTTCAGCCGGGCGCCTTGGCAGGTGGGGCACGGCATGACGTTCATGTACCGCTCCAGTTCCTCCCGCACCTGTTCCGAATCGGTCTCCCGAAAGCGCCGCTCCAAGTTGTTGAGAACCCCTTCGAACTCTTTGTGATAGGTGTGGCGCCGACCGACGTCCTCCTCCCACCAGAACTCCACCTTCTCCCCGCCGGAACCGTAGAGGATGACCTGCTGGGCTTTTTTGGGAAGCTTGTTGAAGGGGGTGCGGATATCAAAATTGTAGGCCTTGGCAAGCGCCTCCAGTGCCAGGTGGTACCACCCGGAGAGTCGCTTTTCCCAAGGGGCAATTGCCCCTTCCCGGATGGAGAGGTCCGGATTCGGAACCACAAGATCCGGATCGAAGTACATGCGAGTCCCGAGGCCCGTGCAGTCGGGGCATGCGCCGTAAGGGTTGTTGAAGGAGAACATGCGCGGGGTCATCTCCGGATAGGAAATGCCGCACTCGATGCAGGCGAAGGTCTCGGAGAAGAGGAGAGTTTCTCCTTCAGTAACAGCCGCCTTATCTCCGGAAACCTCCGGCGTTTCAGAAACCTCGGAGGTTTGGCGGCCGACGATGGCCACCTTGACGATCCCCTCCGCATGGTTGAGGGCCGTTTCCAGGGAGTCGGCTAGCCTGCGTTGGATTCCTTCCTTCACAATCAGCCGATCCACCACGATGTCGATGTCGTGCTTCTTGTTCTTGTCGAGGGTGATCTCTTCGGAGAGGTCGTACTGAACTCCGTCAATGATGACCCGGACAAAGCCGTCCTTTCGCAGCTGGCCAAGCTCCTTCCTGTACTCTCCCTTGCGGCCGCGCACCATGGGGGAAAGAAGGTTGATCTTCGTCCCAGAGGGCAAGGCCATGATCTGGTCCACCATCTGGGTCACGGTCTGGGCCGCGATTTCCTTGCCGCAGCTGTAACAGTAAGGTCGGCCGATCCGGGCAAAGAGGAGGCGGAGATAGTCGTAGATCTCGGTGACTGTGCCGACCGTGGAGCGCGGGTTCTTGCTGGTGGTCTTCTGCTCGATGGAGATGGCGGGGGAGAGCCCCTCGATCGACTCCACATCGGGCTTTTCCATCTGCTCCAGGAACTGGCGGGCATAAGCGGAGAGGGACTCCACATAACGGCGCTGCCCTTCGGCATAGATGGTGTCGAAGGCAAGGGTGGATTTGCCGGAGCCGGAGATGCCGGTGATCACCACCAGCTTGTCCCGTGGTATCTCCACGTCGATGCACTTCAGGTTGTGCTCACATGCCCCTTTTATGATGATCTTGTCGGTTGCCATGTTGCTTTCGGTTCATCCATGCCGCAACACGGCAGCGCGTTGTCTGCTCTGCATGTTACAGCCATCCTTTCTTCTTGAAGATATAGAGCGGCAGCACCGCAGACACTATTATCAGCAGTAGCGCCAGGGGGTAGCCGAAGGACCACTCGAGCTCGGGGAGGCGGCGAAAGTTCATGCCGTAGATGCTCGCGATGAGGGTCGGCGGGAGGAAGATCACCGACATGACGGTGAAGATCTTGATGACCTTGTTCTGCTCCACGCTCAGGTAGTTGAGGAAGAGGTTCTGGAGGTAGTCGAGCCGCTCGAAGTTGAAATTCGCGGAGACGATGAGGGAGTTCACATCCTTGATCATCATGCTGAACTCTTTTTTGAGCGTTTCGGAGATGATGGTGCTCTTGAGAAGTGACGACAGCACGCGATGCTTGTCGGACAGGTTCTCGCGGATGGTGATATTGATGTCCTCGTAGTCGGTTATGTGCGTGAGAAATTCTCTCGGTCTCTCGAACGACTGGGAATAGCGCCGGCCGAGGCTGGCGATCTCCCGGGAGAGGACCTCGAGGATGTCAGCGTCCACGTCGACCCTCATGGCGAGGATGCCGGAGAGGACGTCGGCCCCGTCGCGAAACGAGCGGGGACTGAGCCGCAGCTTGCGGGAGAACTCGGTGAAGATCCGTTGGTCGCTGAAACGGATGGTAACGACGAAATGCTCCCTCAGGATGAAGGAAACCGTCTCGTTGTGGAACTTATCTTCCTGCCGGACGAGGAAGTATGTGTTGATGTCGATGCCGCTCTCGTCCTCCCAGTAGCGGGAGCTGAACTCGATCTCCTCCGACTCCTGGCGGGTCGGGAGCTCCAGTCTGAGGGCTTCCTCCACGGCCGCGAACTCCTCCGGCGTGGGAGAGAGGAGGTCGAGCCAGAGCAGCGACCCCCTGTCGAGGGAGGAGAGCTGCTCGGTCTCCAGGGCCACCGGCATGAATGCCTCTTCTGTTCGTACGTAAGCCTTGATCATGGTCCACCCTTCGAAATTATATCAGATGCCCGCTATCTCCCGCCCCGCCTTGAGAAGCTCTTCCACAGCTTTTGGGTCGTTCGCCTCGCTGTACAGGCGAAGAACCGGCTCGGTGCCGGAGGGGCGGATGAGAAGCCAGGAGCCGTCCCCGAAGATGAACTTGAAGCCGTCCCGGAAGTTCTCCGTTGCCACCGGCCGATTTGCGATGGTCTTCATACTGCCGGCATTGAGTTTCTCGATTAGCCGCTCCTTGGCGCCGTTGTCAATGGAGAGGTCGAGACGGTGGTAGTAAAAATACCCTATCTCGTCCATGGTTTCATCCAGGAGCTGGCGCAGTCCCTTGCCGGTCATGGCCATCGCCTCCAGAAGGAGAAGGCCCATGAGGATGCCGTCGCGCTCCGGGATATGCCCCTTGACCCCGAGCCCCCCCGACTCCTCCCCGCCCATAAGGATGTCGTGATCCAGCATCAGCTCGCAGATGTGCTTGAAACCGATGGGGGTCTCGAAGAGTTCCAGGCCGAACTTCGCACAGAGGAGGTCGATCATCCGCGTGGTGGAGACGGTCTTCACCACCCCGCCCGTAAGCCCCTTCCGCTCATGGAGGTGGCGCAGGAGCACCGTGAATATCCGGTGGGAGGAAAAGAACTCGCCGGTCTCGTCCACCGCGCCGATCCGGTCCGCATCCCCGTCCAGCGCCAGCCCAACCCGGTATGTGCCGCTCTTCACCAGTGCCGAGAGTTCCGTCAGATGCTCCTCGGTGGGCTCCGGCGGCTGACCGCCGAAGGCGGGGTTGTCGCTGGTATGTATCTCGGCGGTGCCCGCCAGGAGTTCCGGGATAAAGCCGGCGCCGGCGCCGTACATGGGGTCAACCACCACCGGTATATTGGCCCTTCTGATCAACTCCAGGTCCACGTAACGGGCAAGCTGCCTGAAATAGGGCGTTTTTGCGTCAAACAGCTCCGCTGTCCCATTGGAAATTGCATCCGCCAGGGACATATCCTCAATACCTCTGTTATTGGCCATGTTGGCCGCCACTATCTCCTCCAGCACGCTGGTGGTGGATGGACGGGCCGAGCCGCCGAACGCTTCCTTGACCTTAAAGCCGTTGTACTTGGCAGGGTTGTGGCTTGCGGTGATCATCACGCCGCCTCCTGCTTGCAGTTCATGCACTGCCCAGGAAACCGCCGGAGTCGGCGCATAGCTGCCGGTCAGCCATACCCGGATGCCGTTTCCCGCCGCTATCTCCACCACCCGTTCGGCAAACTCCCGGGAAAGAAAACGCCGGTCGTAACCGACCACCAACCCCCTGGCGGCCGATCCTTCCTGTTTCATGTAATCCATGGTGGCCTGCGCCACCAGGGAGAGGTTGTCAAATGTGAATTCCCTGGCGATCACCCCGCGCCAGCCGTCGGTACCGAATTTTATCTGCAAGACATCTCCTCCCGTTTCTGAAAGTTTCATCGACAGCGTCCTAGCATCTGCGGAACAAAAAATTTTCTCCCCTGAGAGAAAAATTGTCAACCTTTTGTTTGTTTTTCCGCAAGAATTCAAATTTTCTCCCGGCTCGGTCTTAAAATGGATGCGTTCCCCGTCATTTTCGGTTATAGTTCTTAATCGTAAAACCGGTCTTGATCGGAACGAACGCGAGGTTCTGCAATGTACGGACGGATATTCAAGCCTTTTACCGTCGGCGGGTTTGTCATCACGCCGGAGGGGGAGCCACCCCCGACAGACGCCGGCATACCGTTGGTAATGGGGAAAAAGGGGGCCTTCGGCTCCGGCGAGCACGAAACCACCCAGTCCTGCCTGGAAGAACTGGAGCGGATGCCGAACATCCGGGGTATGCGAGGGCTCGACCTGGGGAGCGGCACTGGCATCCTCGCCATCGCAGCAGTCAAGCTGGGGGCGCAATCGGTGGCGGCGGTCGATATAGACCAGAAGGCGGCGATCTCCTGCGCCGCCAACGTGCGGCTGAACGGTGTCGAAGACCGGGTGTCAATCCTGTGCGGAGAGCTTGCCTGTATAAGGGGGAATAGCTTCGACCTGATCATGGCAAACATCTATGCCGACATCCATATGGCGCTGGCCGGCGAGATGGCGGCAATGACGAAGCCCGGCGGTATCCTCCTCCTTTCCGGTATTCCCATTCAGGACAACTACCAGATCCAGCTCCGGTTCCGGCGGGAGGGGTGCAGGCTGCTCAACAGCCGATTCATGGAAGATTATGTGACATTTGTCATGGAGAAAGGTTGAAGGAGCAAGGATCGAGGTTCTAGGTTCTAGGTTCGAGGTTCTAGGTTGATAAACTTAGAACATAGAACGTAGAACAGTCTCTATTGACCGGCATGGTAAATTGGCTTATATAAAAATACAAATACGCAGGCATTTCATATCAAGGAGGAAGAGCAATGTTGAAGAGAATTTTACTTACCCTGGCGCTATCCGTTTTTTTCTGCGGCGCGGCCGTGGCGGGAGATGCAAAAGCTAAAAACCCGGTGGTCCTCATGGAAACCAGCATGGGGAACGTGAAGCTGGAGCTCTTTCAGAAGGAGGCCCCCATCAGCGTCAAAAACTTCCTCGACTACGCGGGGAGCGGCTTTTTCAACGGCACCATCTTTCATCGCGTCATCCCCAACTTCATGATCCAAGGTGGCGGCTTTAACCCCGACATGCAGCCCAAGGCGGCCAAGGCCCCGATCAAGAACGAAGCCGGCAACGGCCTGAAAAACGACCGCGGTACCCTCGCCATGGCCCGCACAATGGTGGTCGATTCCGCCACCGCCCAGTTCTTCATCAACGTGGTCAACAACGATTTTCTCAACCATCGCGACGACTCCGCGCAGGGTTACGGCTACGCAGTGTTCGGCAAGGTCATCGAAGGCATGGACGTGGTGGATAAGATTGCGGCAACCAAGACCGGCATGAATAAAGGTTTCCGGGATGTCCCGGAGACACCGGTAGTTATAAAGTCGATAAAGGTCCTGCAGTAAGGCCAAAGGGCGTCCCGGTAAGCAGCAGCCACTCTTTGCAGTGGAGTCGAAATGAATAAATGCGGCATCTTTTTCCTGTCGTTGCTTTTGTTCTTCTGCACCCTTACGGTAACGGCGGCGCAAGCGGAGGAGAATGCTCCCGCTGCACCTGCCGGGAAACCGGAGGCCCCGGCTGCGGACAAGGAAACTTTCCCGCCCTGGAGTGCCTCGGTGGAGAGCGCTTGGCTCCCGGAGAGCGGCAGCCGGGACGTCGGGGGGAAGGTCGGCATGGAGGAGGTGGAGGTCAAGCTCGGCAGAACGCACGTTGTCACCCCGCGACTGAGCCTCCTCACCGAGCTGGGCTATTCACTGCGCCACATCAGCGCCCCGGCCGGCGCCCGCCTCCCGGAGGAGCTGCATGCCCTCACGGCAAGCCTTGGCAGTAATTACCAGGCGACTAAAAGCCTCGCCCTCAATTTCCTCGTTGCCCCCGGACTGAGAAGCGACTTCAAGGCGATCGGCGCCGATGATCTCCGCGTTCTGCTCGCTTTTCTGGGTCGTTACAGCCCGTCCGAAAAACTGACCCTGCTGGCGGGATTGATTTACCTGGAAGGGTACCGGTCCGTTCCGTTCCTCCCCATAGCCGGCGCCATTTACCGGCCCGACGAACACTGGACCATCAGCCTGGCCGCCCCCCGGCCCGGCGTCAGCTACGCTCCCGACAGAACCAAGCGCTTTTACATCGGCGGAGAATTTGCCGGAGGGGAATATCAGCTCCATGACGCCGCGCTCGGTGCGAAGATCATCAACTACAGCAATTTTCGGGCCTTTGCCGGGGCCGGCTTCACCCTGTTCTCCGCCGTCAACGTGAACCTTTCCGGCGGCTACGCCTTTGCCCGCCGGTTCGCGTTCTTCGACGGCTTCAGAAAAGACATCAATGTGGATGACGCCCCCTTTGCCCGTCTGGGGGTGAAGGTAGATTGGTAGAATTGAAAAGGCGGTCATTGACCGCCTTTTTGTGTGTCCCGGCCTCGTTTTCAGTTAAGCCAGTCGGACATCTGTCTTTTACCCCCTTGCTTCCCTGCCGACATTAAACCGCAGGGATGAGCTGCCCGCGGATCTCACCGGTAGGGTTCAGGGTAGTATGGATGTTCACGTAGTAACCCCCTGCCCGCAGCCGGGCAACCTGGGGGGTGGTCAGGATCGTGCCGGCCGGAACCACCCATATGCCGCTTCCGACGGGAGACTGCGTCAACGGGACCACAACCGGTCCTGCCACGCCGAAGTTCCCGTCGTGGATGTGAGCGAAGGTGGCATTGGCTACGCTTGTCGTGGTGAATGAACCGGTGAGTACGTTGGTTGCCGGATCAAGGGTGACTCTACCGTTCCCGCCAGGTATGACGCCAACGGGTGTTATGGGAGGAGGCACCTCCTGTGCCAGGGTGATGGTAGTGGTGAACGATTGGGAGACCAGCGTTGTGGCCACTGTTCCGCCCCCTCCGCCGTCGCCGCAGCTGGTCAGGTAGAAGAGAGCAAAGGCACTCAGGACAACCCATGTTAACCTTCGCAGTACTCTCATTTTACTATCCACCTTTCTATGGGAAAATGCTTTTTCCTATATAACTATTATACACTTTTGCTTGGGCTAAATGGCAAATTGATTATGCTCAACATTCGGGACAGTGCTCCCAATGCAAAAGGCGGCCTTTCGGTCGCCTTTTGCTGTTTCGGCTTTTGTTGTTAGAAATGGATTTCCGAGACCGTTTTCCCCGGTGAAAATCGAATCACCGCACGATCTCACTTCCCCCTCCTCACCGCCAGCAGAACCACGTTGCCCACGGTAAAGAGGAGCGCCCCCGCCAGGGCGCATCCCGCCCCCGGCTCCCGGTGTATCTCCACCAGGGCAGTCCGCTCCGGAACCATCCCCACGTCCTTGACATAGATGCCGACCCCCTTGTAAAAGAGCGGCTCGTTCGGCCGGATAGTCTGCGACTTCTCATTGCCCGGCGCGCCGTACCGGAGCTCGGCGCCGAAGTCGGTCATCATCCCCATGGGCCCTGCTGCTGCCGTGATAGCAGCCACCTGCACCCTTTCGCCGTCCGGAAATCCGATGGCGGACCCCTCATAGACCTGCATCACCTGCTTGTATCCGCCATAGGCGCTGAACAGATGGGCAAGGACAATGAGAAGAAAGCCCAGGTGCATCAACTGCGGCGCGATCAGAACGAGGAAGTTGGTCCGGCCGTACTTGTTGCGGAGCGATTCGATGCTGCACACGACCGTGTTGAGGGCAAGGAGAGCAAGGCAGGCGATGGTCAGCCAGAGCCACCACGACGTTACTACCGGCGTTTCCCGAAGCCAGGCAAAGAGCGGCATGTCGTTGATGGAACTTCCTTCCGCACCACCTCCGGAAAACGAGCCAATGCCGAGAAAAAGGCACACCCCGCCGATCAGCCAGAGGCCGAGGGTAAGCGAGGCAAGACGGTCGTAGATTTTGGTGAGCATGTTACTATGCCTCTTTGCATCGGTAGGGGCGAGGCATGCCTCGCCCGCAAAACCAGGGCGACTCATGAGTCGCCCCTACATAAATCGTTTGATCAAAAGCTGTGCGAGCTTTTCATCAGCATGCTGACCCCCAGGTAAGTGAAGAGGGTAACTGCAAAGCCGATTATCCCGGCCCAGGCCACCATCCGCTCCCACTGTGCCCCTTTCAGCCGTATATGCAAATAGAGGGTGTAAAAGAGCCACAGAATAGAAGTCCAGAGCTCCTTCGGGGTCCAGAGCCAGTAAGTCCCCCAGGCATAGTACCCCCAGATGCCGCCGGAGACCATGGAGGCAGAGAAAAACGCGTACCCCACCAGCGCCGCCTTGTACTGGAGGTCGAGAACGGCCCTTGCCCGGTCCTTCAGGAACATCCCCCCTAGAACCGCGCCGACGCCGAAGAGGGCATAGGCAAAAAAAGCGAGTGCCACGTGGAATTCAAACCATAAAGTCCTCAGGATCGGCGGAAGGGGCATATTGAAGGATGGGAATGGAAGCGCCAGCAGGGCAAAGAGGGCCGCCAGGAACCCGACAGACCAGGAAAATCCATCCGAATCTCTTAACGGAGGCGTGTAAAAAAAGGGGACCGCCATGAGCGCGATGGAGGTCGAAAAAAAGACCAGTGTGTCGTGGGGACCGATAAGGGGAAGCCGCCCCAGTTCCACGCCCCGCAAGGCGAGGTAGACGAGCTCCGCAAGCAGGCCGGCAAAAAAAACCGGCCTTTTAAATGAGCCGAAGAGATACAAAGCGGCGGCGGCAACGAGTATCCATTTCATGGTGACGCATCCTGACTGATACTGGTAAGCCCGTAGGAGTCCGAATGTCGGCGGGGTGTCCAACAGTACACCGGGACAAAAACGGCGGTCAAGGAAAAAGAAACGGCGGGGCACCAGTCCCGCCGTTTTCTGATGAACCGCCTACCGCGGGTCAGCAGACAGGATACTCCCCCCGCGCCAGCTCCATGCAGAACTCGCCCATCCGTGCCAGCTCCTGTGCGCATATCCCTTCCGCGGTTTTCGCGATCTCATTGACGGTCCTCCCCCTTTCCAGCAGCACCTGGACGGCCGCCATCCGCGGAGCGTCAACCGGCGTGCCGATCCGGCTCAGAAGGAGCACGTAGACCTCCTTGATGCCGGGGATCTGCTCGTATACCTTTCTGGCAATGCGATGGGCAAGGACGTTGTATATTTTCCCCACATGGCTCACCGGGTTTTTCCCGGCCGCCGCCTCGGTCCCCAGCGGCCTGTTGACCGAGATGAGACCGTTCACCCGGTTGCCGCGCCCGACCTGTCCCGAATCCGCATCTTCCGCCGACGTGCCGAGGAGGGTCAGATAGACCCCGCCAAGCCCTCTCCCTTCCTGGTCCAGGGTGTTGAAATGAACCTCTCTCCTGTCGAACTCCCTGAATCCCTCCAGAAATGCTGCCATTTCCTTGCGGACGGCGTCTTTGCGCGCAAAATACTCCCGCTCCGACCCGATGTGCCCGGCAATGAGCGGCATGGCCACCGTGATGTCCAGCCCCTTTCCCCAGCGCAGCCCCATGACCTTGATATCCTCACCGGTCTCCGGATACCTCTCCTTAAACCCCTTTGAATTGAGGAACCTTTCCAGTCCCAGGACTGCCTGCTCGGTTGGGCTTAACGGATAGTAGCCGACCGCGGCAGAGGTATCGTTGGCAACCCTTACCGTTCCCGGCCGGACAAAGATGTCGGTAAGCTCTTCAGAGCCGGGGGCAAGGACGACCCGACAGTTCAAATGCCGTTCCGGGTCCACAAGGCGCATGTTATGGCGGATCCAGCTTTTGGCGGCTTCTACGGCGATGTCGGCGACCGGAATTGTCCGACCGCCGGCAGCGAAGGTGGCCCGGTCGCCGATGATGAGTTCCATCGGCTGCACTACCCGGCCGCCGCCGAACCATTTCTCCACCCGCCCTGCGACGAGGAGGCTTTTATCAATGTTGTGGTGGAGGATGGCGCCGAACACTTTCAGGTACTCCGCCGAGAGGGCCACGGAAACGGCGTCCATGATCGCGTCGCACATGTAGTCGGGGTGCCCCGTCCCCTTGCGCTCCACAATCTCCACCCGATGTTCGGTGATCGATTTTCCCTTATTGGTCTCAACGGTGATCATGGTGAAAGTGTACCATCACTCCCCATCTCTTCAATCACTGTTATCATCCGTTTCAAAACTTTCAACACGGTTAATAAAGGCATTCTGCTGGATTAACTTCGCGTTTTTTGCTATCCTTTCTCACAGGCACCCTCCTAAACATGCCGCAAATCCATTGCATACGTATCCATGACCACTGACTTCAACGCCCTCATACAGCAGTTCGCTGCCGCCCTCTCCGTGGCCACTGCCCAGATCACTCTGGCCGGCCTGAAGGGCTCGGCCCCCGCCTACATCGTCTCCAGGCTCCTGGGAGAGGTGAACGCCCCTCTTCTCGTTGTAACCCCGAATTCGGAGACGGCTGAGGAACTGTGCCGGGAGCTCCGCTTTTACGTGGGCCGGAAAGAAGCGGTGCTCTACTTTCCCCCTTGGGAAACGGCCCCTTTTGAGCCGGCTTCCCCCCACCACGATACAACCGGCGAACGTTTGAATGCCCTGTTTCGTCTCATGGACGGAAAGGGAAAGGTCCTCGTGACTTCTCCCGCCGCATTGGCCCAGAAGGTACTGCCGAGGCGGACCATGGGAGAGGTTTCCCAATACCTGGTGACCGGCGAGGAGGTGGACCGGGAGGAGCTGCTGGGAAAGCTGGTCAAACTGGGTTATTCCAATGTCCCTCTGGTGGAGGACCGCGGCTCTTTTTCCGTCCGCGGCGGAATCCTCGACATCTTCCCCCCCAATCTCACTTCGCCGGTAAGGATCGAGTTTTTCGGCGATTTCGTCGATACCATCCGGACCTTCGATCCTGTCACCCAGCGCTCCCTCAACCCACTGCCCGAGCTGATCCTCCTCCCGTCACGGGAGGTGGTGCTGTCGGAAGACGTGCTGAAGGGGTTCGCGACCCGTCTGAAGAAAAGATGCGACGCCCTGGAAATACCGGCCGACCGCCGACGGGAGGTTCTGGAACAGGCGCAGAACGCAATCTATGTGCCGGGCATTGAGTATCTCCAGCCGCTGTTCCACCCCGACCTGGAAACCCTCTTTGACTATGCCGGTGCCGATGCCGTCACGATAGTGGTTGACCCGGCAGCCGTAACGGAAGCCTCGGAACAGTTTGCCGAAGAGCTTGCCGCCGCCGCGGAGAGTGCCCTGGAACGGGACCTCATTACCTGCGAGAGCACCGAACTGTTTCTTTCCGCGGACAAGGTCGCGGAACTCCTTGCCGGGAGAAGGCGGGCGGATATGCCGTTCCTGGAAATGACCGGACCGGGAGAGGCAATCACGAGCTATCGCCTGAACACGGAAGAGAACGGCGATCTGAGGCTGGACATGGCGCCGGACAGCGAGGAGGTGTTAAAGCCGCTTGTGGAACGCCTTTCCAGCTGGCTTGCGGAAAAAACCCGGGTTATCCTTGCCTGTCATCAGCGCGGCCAGGCACAGAGGCTTTACGAGCTCCTCGCCCCCCATGGTCTGCCGCTCAACATAACCGAAAGGGATTTCCCGGCGGAGCGGGGGCGCAGGGACGGCAAGGTCGATATCCTGGTAGGGGAGATATCGCGCGGCTTCCGCCTCCTGGAAGAAGGGCTGGTGGTCATTGCCGAGGAAGAGATCTTCGGCAGGAGAGTTAAGCGCCGCGGCGTCTCCGAGGTGAGAAAGAAGCAGATTCTCTCCTCCCTGGCGGAACTGAAGCCGGGTGACTACATGGTGCACATTGACTTCGGGGTCGGCACCTACCGGGGGCTCAAGCACCTTACCCTGGGGGACACGGAAGGGGATTTCCTCCTTCTGGAATATGCAGGCGAAGACAAACTCTACCTCCCCGTGGACCGGATCAACCTGGTCCAGCGCTATGTGGGGGCGGAAGGGATCGAGCCCCATGTGGACAGACTGGGGGGCGCTTCCTGGGAAAAGGCCAAGGCCAGGGCCAGGGAAGCGGTCAAGGAAATGGCCGAGGAACTCCTGAAGATCTATGCGGCCCGCCAGGTCCAGGAGGGGCATGCCTTTTCCCCGCCGGACGAACTTTTCCGGGAGTTCGAGGCTTCGTTTGCCTTTGAGGAGACCCCTGACCAGATGGCAGCCATCGAGGACGTGCTGCGGGACATGGAAAACCAGAAACCTATGGACCGCCTCGTTTGCGGCGACGTGGGGTACGGCAAGACCGAGGTCGCCATGCGCGGGACGTTCAAGGCGGTGATGGACGGCAAGCAGGCGGCGGTGCTGGTGCCGACCACGATACTGGCCCAGCAGCACCTGGAGACTTTTAAGGAGCGGTTCAGGGCTTATCCGGTGACCGTGGAGATGCTCTCCCGGTTCCGCACTCCGAAGGAACAGAAGGCGATCCTCGACGGGGTGAAAAAGGGGGATATCGACATCGTCATAGGCACCCACCGGCTGTTGCAGGCCGACGTCCACTTCAAGGACCTGGGGCTTCTGGTCGTCGACGAGGAACAGCGCTTCGGCGTGACCCACAAGGAGAAGCTCAAGAAATACCGGGCCGTGGTGGACATCATGACCCTGACCGCCACACCCATCCCCCGTACCCTCTACATGTCGATCATGGGTATCCGCGACCTCTCCATCATAGACACCCCCCCGGTGGACCGGCTCGCCATAAAGACCTTCGTGGCACGGTTTTCCGACGAGTTGATCCGCGAAGCGGTACTGCGCGAACTGCAACGCGGGGGGCAGGTATTCTTCGTACACAACCGGGTCCAATCCATCGGAGTAATGGCGGAGCACCTCCAGAGGATCGTGCCGGAGGCAAAGATCGCCGTGGCCCACGGCCAGATGGACGAAAAAGGTCTGGAAAAGGTGATGCTCGCCTTCATGCACGGCGAATTCAATCTCCTCCTCTGCACCACGATCATCGAGTCCGGACTCGACATCTCCACCGCAAACACCCTGATCGTGAATCGCGCCGACACCTTCGGCCTGTCACAGCTTTACCAGCTTCGCGGAAGGGTTGGCCGCTCCAAACAGCGCGCCTATGCATATTTCCTGATTCCCGGTGAAGGGGCCATCTCAGCCGACGCCCGCGAGCGGTTGAAAATCCTCCAGGATATTTCCGAACTGGGAGCGGGATTCCGCATCGCCACCCACGACCTGGAGATTCGCGGCGCCGGCGATCTTCTGGGGGCAAAGCAGTCGGGAAACATTGCCGCCGTGGGATTTGAGCTGTACACCGAACTGATGGAAGAGGCGATCAAAAAGCTGAAGGGAGAAGAGCTGACCGAAAGGGTGGAACCGGAAATCAAGCTGCGCATCCCTGCCTTCATACCCGAAGATTACGTCCGTGACCCGAACCAGCGGCTGGTGATCTACAAGAAACTGACGCAGGCCGCAGCCGAAGAGGATATCAAGGAAGCGCTGGAGGAACTGGTGGACCGCTTCGGCAAGCCCCCCCTGGCAGCCTCTTATCTCCTGGAGGTGATGTGCCTGAGGGTCCGGATGAAAGCCCTCCTGATAAAGGAGGCGGAATTCGACGGCAAGAGGCTCGTGTTCGCATTCCACCAGAAAACGCCGGTCTCACCCGACGTCATTATCGCCCTGATTCGGCAGCAGCCGAAAAAATACCAGTTTACTCCCGACTACCGGCTCATTGTCGAGCTCACCGACTCCTCATTCGACGGCATCCTGGCTGAGGCCAGAAATCTCTTGAAAAGGCTTGTCTGATATGCTAGTTTTCATGGGATTTTCGAAATTTCAAGACAAAGGAGCTTAACGTGCATAGGCATAAATTTATTACGATGGCCGCTCTGGCCCTTTGCATAACCGCCCTGGCCGGCTGTGGTCCCAAAACGACGGGGGAAGCAAAGAAAGAGGCAAAAACCGGGCAGGTGCTGGCCGAGGTAAACGGTACCGTCATAACCACCGGTGATTTCAATAAAGAACTGGAAACCCTCCCGCCTTACCTGAAGCCGATGGCCGAAACCCCTGAAGGCAAGAAGGAAATGCTGGAAACCATGGTTATTCGTGAGCTTATCCTGCAGGAGGCAAAAAAGAACGGTGTCGATAAAAGCCAGGCAGTTACCGACAAGCTGGAAGACCTGAAAAAACGCGTTGTTGTCGAGGCGTTTTTGAAGAAGAAGGTCGAGGAAGAGGCAAACATTACCGATGCGGACTTGCAGAAATTCTATGACCAGAACAAGGATAAATTCAAGAGCGGGGAAGAGGTAAAGGCCAGCCATATCCTGGTGAAAGCCGAAAAGGAGGCCCAGGATATCCTTACCCAGATCAAGGGAGGAGGCAAGTTCGAGGAACTGGCCAAAAAGCATTCCATTGACTCCGCAGGGGCAAAAGGTGGCGACCTGGGATGGTTCGGCAAGGGAGCCATGCTCCCTGAGTTTGAAAAGGTCGCCTTCGCCCTCAAGGAAGGGGAAGTCTCCGGAATCGTAAAGACCAAATTCGGCTATCACATCATCAAGCTTACGGGCAAACGCCCTGCCGGCCTCCGTTCCTTTGCCGACGTGAAGGACCAGATAAAGGCCGCCCTCCTGCCGGCCAAGCAGCAGGAAGTCTTCCAGAAACTGAAGGATGACCTGAAAAAGAGTTCCAAATACACCATTAAAGAGGATGTCCTGAAAGGGCTCGACACAAAACCCGCCTCAGAGGCAAAAGCTCAGCCCGCCGAAACGAAATCGAAGTAGGCAGACGCTTGCCACCAACCAGGGCCGGGCTTTTGCCCGGCCCTTTTTTTACCGAGTTGCAAATATGACCCGCATATTCAAAATCTTTTTCCTGATCGTGCTGCTGGCGTCTCTTCCTGCGACCTCTTACGCCGAAGTGATTGACCGCATTGCCGCCATTGTCAATGACGACATAATTACAACCTTAGAGGTTGAAAAAGAAACCTCACTCCTTGTCAAGGAAGCCGAAAAAAAGGCGCCCCTGACCGACGACGGCAAGGCGAAGCTTAAGGCCGTCGCCCTGGACCGGCTCATTGACAAGAAGCTGATCGAGCAGAAAATCAAGGAGCTGGACATCAAGGTATCTGAAGAGGAAGTCCGGCAGTCGATGGAAGAGGTAAAGAAACAGAATAACCTTACCCAGGAAAACCTGATTGCCGCCTTGGCCGTCCAGGGGCTTTCCTTCGACCAGTACAAGGCACAGCTCAAGGAGCAGCTGGAGCGCCTGCGGCTGATGAGCCAGGAAGTCCGCTCCAAGATCCAGGTGGGAATCACGGAGATCATGGATTTCTACAACGCCAACCGCGCCAGGTTCGGTGAGGAGGACCTCTTCCGCGCGCGTCATATCTTTTTTAAGATAAACAAAGACGCTCCGGCAGAAGAAGCCAAGCGGGTCATGGCCACTGCCATGTCCGTGCTTCATGAAGCACGAAGCGGCAAAGATTTCGCCGAGCTGGCGAAAAAATACTCCGATGACCCCGGGGCAGCCAAGGACGGCGGCGAATTGGGCTCTTTTAAAAAAGGGGACATGCTTCCTGAAATCGAGAGCGCCGTCATTAACATGAAGCCGGGTGAAATCAGCGACCTGGTAAGCACTCCGGCAGGCCTTCATATCATCCAGCTGGAAAAGAAATCCCTGGGCTCCATCAAGACCTTTGATGAGGCTAAAGGGGAGATTGAAGAGATTCTGTACAAAAAGAAGTCAGAAGAGAGGTTTAACCAGTGGGTGGACGACCTGAGAAAGGGTGCGGCCATTGAGATAAAGCCGTAATTCGGGAAGCGGGAACCGTAAAAGGCCGGGAAGCGGGAAGCGTCAAGGTTTTTCCTCTTCCCGAATCCCGGTTCCCGGATTTTATATCCCGGTTCCCGGCCTTTAAAGTCCTTTCTTCGCCAGCTCTTCCAGAAGCTCCCGCTGGGGGGCGGTAAGCTGGTCCGGCACGCTGACCCCGATCCGCACATAAAGGTCGCCACGGCCCGTCTTTCCCATATGAGGAAAACCGAACCCCTTGAGCCTGATCTTCGTTCCCGGTTGAATGCCGGCCGGAACCTTGATGCGCTTGGGCCCCTCCATGGTCGGCACATCCAGCGTGGTTCCCAGTGCCGCCGCCGTGAACTTTACCTGCCGCTCCACCGTGAGATCATCCCCCTCTCTGTCAAAGAGCGGATCGCTCCCCACCTTGATATCCAGATAGAGGTCGCCGGCAGGCCCGCCGCCGGCTCCGCCACCTCCCTTGCCTTGAATGCGGAGCCTGGCGCCGGTGTCAACCCCGGCCGGCACCTTCACTGACAGCTCTTCCCGCTTTCCGTCCCGCTTGAAGGCAACCCGTTTTTCACAGCCGGTGAACGCCTCCCGGAAGGAAACCGTCAGCTCCATGCTGTAGTCTTCCCCCTTTCGTCTCCCCCCGCCGAAACCGTACCGTCCCTGCTGCTGAAAGCCTCCCCCAAAGATACGGGAATATATGTCGTCGGTGCTGAAACCCGCATCCTTGAACAGGTCTCCCACATCAAACCCGCGGAAAATGTCTTCCTGGGAAAAACGCTGGTGGAAGCCCGCAGAGCCGAACTGGTCGTACTGCTCCTTCTTTTGAGGATCGGAGAGAACCGCATAGGCCTCGTTGATCCCCTTAAAGCGCTCTTCAGCCTCCTTGTTGCCGGGATTCTTGTCGGGGTGGTATTTCACCGCCAGTTTACGGTAGGCCTTCTTGAGCTCATCGAGAGAGGCCCCCTTCTTTACGCCGAGTATCTCATAATAGTCCTTCTGGGCCATGACTTGTCCTTTCGAAGCAGTACGTGTTTTGAATGTAAACTCTGAAAGGAACGATGTCAACATTTCCCCCACGATTTTCCGCCTTGACAAGATTATTTCGAAAGGCTAATATTTAGGTAAACGAAATTTTAGGAGCGTGAATGGAAAAAATCGAACAGATTGCCCAGCTCTACCCGGTCATCATGCGGGTCATGGGAAGGATCCGCAGCATTGTCCATGAAGGAATGGACCTGACCTACAACCAATACAAGATGCTCTTGACCATTTACGACAAGGGGAGTTGCCCCCTCAATCTGCTGGCCAGGGAGTTGCAGATTGCCATGAGTTCGGCCAGCGAGATGGTCGACAAACTGGTGAACCTCGGTTTTGTCTATCGGGCAGTTGATGAAGAGAACCGCCGCCAGGTGGTTATTTTCACCACGGAAAAGGGAGAAGAACTGATCAGGGAGCTCCGGCGCGGCATAGTGGAAAATTACCGGGCCTTGCTGAACAAGCTGACGGACCATGATCAGGAACGGCTGGTGAAGGCGTTTGCGACACTGGCGGAAATACTGGGAAAGCTGGAATAAAAATCTTGTGAAGGGTGATAGGAGTCAATCATGATTAAGGCGATTGTTGTCGGCGGCGGCATTTCCGGACTCGCTGCCGCCTACCTGCTGAAAGAGAAAGCACAGGCGGCCGGCGTGGAACTGGAGGTCACGCTGTTGGAAAAAGAAGGTCGTCTGGGAGGCAAGATCTGGAGCATCAGGGCTGACGGTTACCTCTGCGAGTGGGGACCCAATGGTTTTCTCGACAACAAGCCCCAGACTCTCGACCTCTGCCGGGAACTCGGAGCCGATAAAATGCTGTTGCGCAGCAATGACAACGCACGCAAGCGCTTCATTTACAGCGGCGGCATACTGAACCGGCTGCCAGAAAACGGCCCGTCATTTCTGAAGAGCAAGCTCATATCCTGGCCGGGCAAATTTCGCCTTGCCATGGAGCCCTTCGCCCCACAGGCACCCGAAGGGGTGGACGAGACCCTGGCCGCGTTCGGCAAACGAAGACTGGGGGAGGAAGCGTTGAGAAAGCTGATTGCGCCCATGGTGTCGGGCATCTTTGCCGGCGACCCTGAAACCATGTCTCTGAAGTCTTGTTTCCCGCGCATCGCCGAACTGGAGAGTGAATACGGCGGCCTGATCAAGGCCATGATAAAGTTGGCCAAAAAGAAGAAAAAAGAAATCGCCGAAGGTAAGGTGGTGGCAAGCGCTGCCGGCCCCGGCGGTATCCTTACCTCGTTCCGTGACGGCATCCAGACCCTGACCGACATCGTGGCCGACAGGCTCGGCAAAAGCTCTGTCGTTATGGCGAAGGAAGCGGCGATAATCAGCAAAGGGAAGACTGCCCCGTATCGTATCGAAACGGGAGACGACGAGCTGGAAGCGGACGTGGTGGTGCTCGCTACTCCAGCTTATGCCACAGCGGACCTGTTTCAGGAGCTGGACCATGGCATGGCCTCCGTGTTGAGGGAAATCCCCTACTCCACCATGACCGTGGCCTGCTTCGGCTACGAGCGGGAGAAAATCGAGCATGACCTGAACGGCTTCGGCTACCTGATCCCCAAGGAGGAAGGGATGAGCATCCTCGGAACCCTTTGGGATTCCAGCATCTTTGAAAACCGCGCCCCGCAGAACAAGGTATTGCTGCGCAGCATGATGGGAGGTGCCTGCTTCCCCGAATACATCAAGCTTTCCGATGAGGAGGTGACCAAGCGCGTAAGGACGGACCTGAAAACCATTATGGGAATCAAGGAGGCCCCCTCCTTTGTCCGGATATTCCGGCACGAAAAGGCGATCCCCCAGTACACGGTGGGACACTCCAGGCGTCTGGCCGCGCTGGAGGAAAAAGGTAAGGGGCACCCCGGCCTCTTCCTCACCGGCAACTCGTATCGCGGCATCGGCCTCAACGACTGCGTGGCCGCCGCCAACCGGACGGCGGAAGAGGCGGTCGCCCATCTCAAAGCCCGCTGAAAAACGGAGGGGGAGTTGCGTCAGCAGCTCCCCCCGGTCCTTTCCGTTCCCGAGTCCCCAGTCACGGGTCCCCAGTTCACCTGTAGTTCTTCCGGCGGAACAGACCGGTCTTGAGGGAGGCGATCCGGTCGAGGAAGAGGACCCCGTCCAGGTGGTCCATCTCGTGCTGGATGGCCACCGCTTCGAAGCCGCTTGCCGCTAACTCCTGCGGGACGCCGTCACCGTCCGTAAAGCGGACGGTGATCTCCGTGACCCGTTCCACATCGCCGGTATAGTCGGGGACGCTCATGCACCCCTCGCGCATGACGGCCGCCCCGTCCCTGCCGGTGATCTCCGGATTCAACATGACCAGGAGGCCGTGGTTATTCTCTTTACCCAGCCTGTTCGCAGACACGTCCACCACACAGACCCGCAGGGTGACGCCGATCTGAGGCGCGGCAACCCCCACCGAACCGGGGCCGGCATGCATGGTGTCGATGAGGTCCGTGATGAGGGCGCAGATCTCGGTGTCGATGCCTGCAACCGGACGGCAGACTTTCTTCAGCACGGGATGGGGATAAAGGAGTATCTTCTGGACCGGCATGGTAGTTTTATCAGAGGGAGACCGGTGTGATGGCTCTCACTCCGATCTCCACGTTCAGCTCCTTTTTCAGATTTTCCAAGAGGCGCTCGGCATCGTCCACCGTCATGCCGGCCGGCAGGATCGCCTCCAGCATCAGCACGTAGACCGGCTCCTCCCTGGTGCCGATCAGTCGCGTGTTCAGGTCGGTGATGTTGATGTGCCGGTCGGCGAGTGCGCGGGTCACCCGGTAAACGATCCCCGGCCGGTCTGAACCGTAGACGGAGACGAGGCAGAGCTCCCCCTCTTCCTTGACGGGGCAGATCTCGTCCTCCGCCAGCGTGCGGACATAGGTGACGAGCCCCGTCCGTTCGTGGAGCTCTTTGAACTCGTCCGTGAGGCGTGCCTTGGGGAAGGGCTTTTCATGGGAGACGATGAGGATCATGGCGAAGTCCCCCCCGAGCATGGTGCAGCTCGAGTCCTCGATGTTGCACCCCAGGCGGTAGAGGACCTCCGTCGTGTCGGCGACGATGCCGGGGCGGTCCTTGCTGATGATGGTTACGGCAAAGTGGGCCAGGTTGTCTTTTCGGCACTCGCTCATTGGTCGCTCCTTTGCTTCAAACCGTTCTAGCTGTAATTCCCGCGGATGTCAACATACTGGAATGATTGCAGCGCATTTTCTATCATTTCTCTTTCTTTAACCTTGCTGCCTGCTTTACGATCAGCTTTTCTTCGGACTTGACGCGGCGCTCCAGTTTCTTGATGTCTTCTGCGGGCGGAAGTTCTTCGGGCCGGATACCCCTGTCAGTGAGCACCTTGCGCACGTCAAGGTTGTTTTTGACATGTTCGCTGGCGATATCCCCTTCGTGGCGCAAATCGTCCCGCTTGATATTGAAGTTGGTTATCTCAGTAGCGAAGTCTTTGGCCTTGATGGTGATGGTGGGGAGAAAATCCGCCAGAGCGCGACTATCAGGAATATTTAGGCGGTCTTTCATGTGCTGAGTGCTTTTGCCTCCAAACAGGGCGGCGTCTCCCTTGCTGCGGATACGGGCAAAGCCGCTGTTATCGCCGATCCGCTCAAAAACGAGGCCGGAAAGTTCCCTCTCGGAAAGAGTAAGTTTTTGGCGAGCGGTTAGACGCTCCTGTTCTGCCAGGCGTTTTTCGATCAGCTCGATCTTGCGCGTCTGCACGGCAAAGTAGGTCTGGGCAAAAGCTATCTCGACTTTACGCGGGTCGCCGTTCTGGGCGATGAGGTAGCAGGCGTAGCGGGTAAGCATGAGATCATCGATCTCTTTTTCCGCTCCTTTAGGCATTGGGATCGTTTTCCTGACGTCAGGAAAATGATCGGCCACGTAATGACCGGCCGTTTGGCAGGCTATCTTTGCCTTATCAATAACCTTGGCAAAATTCTCCCACTTCGTATATCCCAGAAGTCCTTGCAAATCACGGGCAAACCAGAACTCCTCGCCGTCGATTTGGTGGGCGTAATCTTCAAAGTTTTTGTGCAATTGAATGATGATGTCGCTTTTCATATATCAGTTCTCTCCAAGAGAAATAATCTATGCAACCTGTCTGTGCTCATCCTTAAGGTCAGTTCCCAAATTCCTGAAATAATGACGAAGTAATTCATTGACCCTTGGATATTTAGAAGACGTATCTTCAGTAAACTTATTCTCGAAAACTATTGCATGGAAATCTTCCTTCTCCGGATTTTTGAGAGAATGATAAATTGTCTCCCATTCTCTTGTACCCTTATCAATGTTTTCATATCTATAAATCAGATATTTATCTGGTAGTAAAAGTAACTTTTTGAATTCTTTCAAATCTTTGCCAAATGCTGCTTCGAAGAATTGTCTTTTTAGACCCACAACACCATGAGTAGCATAAGCAGAATCTTCGTTCTTTGAATCTCAAAAGTCCGGCCATCAAGGTTTACAGATATTGTGCTCATTATTCCTCCAAACGGAAAAAGCCACCCCATCAGTTTTTATCTTGATAAAGCGGCCTTTAGTCACCATATAATTGTTTCGTCCCACCGCACTCATCCGCCCCTCTCGGCCAAAGCACAAAAATCCTTCGCTTTAATACACCGCCCAACTCGGACTGTCAACGGGAAAGGAAGCGAAGTAGGGTTAGAAAGATTGTCGTGCCTAGCATTCAAAGATGTTCAAGTACATATCCTGATGGTTTACGTTACAAAAAAAACCGCCTGTCGCGTTCATGCGGCCAGGCGGCTTTCCCTGTTCGGGCTACAGCTTATTGATGAACACCTCGCGCGGCTTGCTCGTCCCATCCGAGGGGCCGACTATCCCCTCCTGCTCCATCTTCTCGATGATGCGGGCCGCCCGGTTGTAGCCGATGCGCAGACGCCTCTGAATCATGGAGATGGACGCCTGGCGTGCCTCTGCTACCAGTGCGACCGCGTCGTCGTAGCGCTCGTCCACCTCTTCGTCATCTCCACCCTTCTCTTCGCTCGCCTTCATCTCCAGGATCGATTTTTCATACACCGGTTTTCCCTGCTTTTTCAGGAACTCCACGACCCTCTGCACCTCGGCGTCAGAGACGAAGGCACCGTGACTGCGCTGGAGCTTGGCCGTGCCGGGGGGGAGGAAGAGCATGTCGCCCGCCCCCAGAAGCGATTCGGCGCCGTTACAGTCGAGGATGGTGCGGGAGTCGATCTTCGAGGAGACCTGGAAGGAGATGCGGGCCGGGAAATTGGCCTTGATGAGTCCCGTGATGACATCCACCGACGGCCGCTGGGTGGCCAGAATCAGGTGGATACCGGCGGCACGGGCCATCTGGGCAAGCCTCGCAATGGATTCCTCGATCTCCCGCCCGGCCACCATCATCAGGTCGGCCAGTTCGTCCACGATCACCACGATGTAAGGGAGATGGCCGTGCTCCAGCGCTTCTTCCTTGTTCAGGAACTCTTGTATTGCGGCCTCATCCTCCTGCAAATCCTCAATTTCTTCCACCACCACGGTCTCTTTGGCCCGGCTTGAGGCCAGCTCCTTTTCCTCCCGTTCAAGACACTTGTTGTAGGAGTCGATGTTCCGCACCCCCTTGTCGGCCATAAGCCGGTAGCGGCGCCCCATCTCCTCCACAGCCCATTTCATGGCCAGAGAGGCCTTCTTGGGGTTGGTGACCACCGGCAGCAGCAGGTGGGGAATCCCTTCGTAAACGGAGAGTTCCAGCATTTTCGGATCGACCATGATAATCCGCACGTCACGGGGGGTGGCGGTGTAGAGGAAGGAAAGAATCATGGTATTGATGGATACCGATTTGCCCGATCCCGTGGCGCCTGCCACCAGCAGGTGGGGCATGCGGGAGAGATCCGTCACCAGCGGCGCCCCGGCTATGTCCTTTCCCAAAGCAAGCGGCAGCTTCATTTTGCCACTGTGAAATTCCTCGCTGCCGAATATCTCTTTGAGATAGACCGTCTCCCGGTCGCGGTTCGGGAGTTCGATCCCCACCACACCCTTCCCCGGAATGGGCGCGACGATCCGTATGGAGAGCGCCTGGAGGGCCATGGAGAGGTCATCGGAAAGGCCGGCAATCCGGCTCACCTTTATTCCCGGACCGGGGGCAAACTCGTACATGGTGACGACCGGGCCGGGGCAGATCTCCACCACTTCACCATCAACGCCGAAGTCCTTGAGCTTTTTCTCCAGAAGCCGCGCGTTCATGTTGAGGGCCTCCGTATCCACACGCCGTGCTGCAGCCGGCGGCGCATCGAGAAGCGCGAGAGGCGGAGTCCGGTAGTTGCCGTCGGCCTTGATGAATTCAAAGGCTTCCTGTACCGGCGCCGACTTTTCACTTTCCCGTTTCTTCTCCTTTTTTGTGATGGGAGCCGGAACAGTGACCGGTAACGGTTTTATAACCGGCGCACCCTGCCCGACCGGCCGATTTTCCTTTTCCAGAATCTCACGGTTGAGCGCCCGCCTTTCCCGGAACCGCACCCATCTGTCACCCAGCACATTTATCCACCAGTCGGCAAAGAGAACGAAGGAAAACCGGGACAGGACCATGATGGAAGCGGCCAGCATGGGAAGGAGGAGCAGAAGCGCGCCGGCTTTTCCAAGGTTGCTTTTTAAAAGCTCAGCGGTCTTAAAACCGACGGCCCCCCCGGTGGGAACCCTCTGCCCCAGAAATTCGGTAAACTCCAGGTTGAAGGCGAACAGCGCGGAGAGCGAGAAAAGGAGACCGACAAAAGCACCCACCTTGTAATATCGCCACCTGACTTCCTTGAAGCGCAGGAGCCGGTAGGAAAGATAGAGGAGCGTCAGCGGAATCAGATAGGAGGAAAGGCCGCAGGCCTGGAGGAGGAGGTCGGCGACCTGTGCGCCGAGCCTGCCGCCGAAATTGTGGAATTTTGTTTCGGCGGAATAACTGTTGAAGGAGAGGTCATCGGCATGGAACGAAACGAGAGCCAGGAGTAAAAAGAGCCCCGCCGCCCCCAGCGCCATTCCTTTGATCTCCTTGGTCAGTTTATCCTTTTTTTCGGTTTGTTGTTCCATGGATTTACCAGGCAATGTGTAACGTTCCGTAGGGGCGAGGCATGCCTCGCCCCTACATTTCGAGAATGAGCGGCAGTATCACCGGCCGCCGCTCCAGGGTCTTGTTGAAAAACCGGCGCAGGATCCGGCGGACCTCCTGCTTGACCTCGCTCCAGTCTGCCATCACCTCGGTATTGACGGCCGCCAGGGTGTCCAATACAATCTTTTTCGTCTCGTCCAGGAACTCCTGGCTCTCGTCCTCAAACACAAAACCGCGTGAAACGATGTCCGGACCGTAGATGATCTCGCCGCTCCCCTGGTTTATGCCGATGATGACCACCACCATCCCATCTTCGGAAAGGTGCTTGCGGTCTTTCAGCACCACCTCTCCCACATCGCCGATTCCTTTGCCGTCCACGAATACCCGGCCCGTCTCCACCGACCCGATGATCCCGCCCTCTTCCCCCTTGAAGGCCATGACATCGCCGTTCACCGCCAGGATACAGTTTTCCCACGGGATCCCGACCTTCTGCGCCAGTTTTGCATGCTTCACCAGATGCCGGTATTCACCGTGGACCGGAATGAAAAAGCGCGGCCTGACCAGGTTCATCATCAGCTTCAGCTCTTCCTGGCTGGCGTGACCCGAGACATGGACCTCGGAAACTTTCTCGTGGAAGACTTCCGCCCCCCGCCGGTAGAGGTGGTTGATCAGATCGGAAATGGTCTTTTCATTCCCCGGAATGAAACGGGAGGAAAGGATCACCGTGTCCCCCTTCTCCAGCTTGATCTGCTTGTGGTCATCCATGGCGATGCGCGTGAGAGCGCTCATCGGCTCTCCCTGGGAGCCTGTGGTAATCATGCAGACCTCTTCCTTGGGGAGGCGGGGGAGCTCCTTCAGGTCGATGAGGAGGTCATCGGGAATCCGGAGATAGCCGAGTTCTCTGGCGATCTGAACGTTGGCCAGCATGGAGCGGCCATTCAAAAGTATCTTGCGTCCGCACTTGGCGGCAGCCTCCACTACCTGCTGCACCCGGTGGATGTTGCTGGAGAACGCCGCCACAATGATCCGCCCCGGGCAATGGGGAAAGATTTCGTCGAAAGCGTCCCCCACCAGCTTTTCCGACAGGGTGTATCCCTCCCGCTCCACATTGGTGGAGTCGGACATGAGGGCCAGCACCCCCTCTTCTCCATAACGGGCAAGGGTAACCAGGTCGGTCAGTTGGCCGTCCACCGGGGTCTGGTCCAGCTTGAAGTCGCCCGTGTGGATCACCACCCCCTGGGGGGAGCGAATGGCCAGACCACAGCCGTCTACGATGGAGTGGGCGACCCGGATGAATTCCACCTCGAAACACCCCGCAACGACCTTGTCCCGCGGCTTTACCACATTGAGTTCCACCAGGCCGTCCAGCTTGTACTCCTTCAGTTTCTCCTTAACGAAGCCGAGGGTCAGGGCGGTGCCGTAGATGGGAGACAAGAGATCCTGCAGCACAAAGGGAAGGGCGCCGATATGGTCCTCGTGGCCGTGGGTCAGGAACAGCCCGCGCACCCGGTCGGCCCGCTCCCGCAGATAGGTGATGTCGGGGATGACCAGATCGATGCCGAGCATGTGAGGCTCCGGGAACATGAGGCCGCAGTCGACAATGATGACATCGTCACCGTATTCGAAGAGGGCCATATTCAGGCCGATCTCGCCCAGCCCCCCGAGGGGGATGATCCTGAGAGTTGTGTTGTCGTTTTGCGCTGTTTCCATGTGAAATACTCCGACAGACTCCTAACGTCTTTGTAACTGAGCCTGGAGTTTCACCAGACCGTCAATCTTTGCATCGCAACTGGCAATCCACTCCTTGCCTGGTGTGTAGAGCCCCCGTGCGGCATAAAAGGAGCTGCGCAGGGAGCGGCAGGCGATCAGCGCCCGCTCCGGATCGCCGTTCCGCTCGTACCCTTCAGTGATGCCCCACAGCCTCTCAGCGGACCGCTCCACCAAAGGACTCCAGGGGGTATACATATGGATGGCCGACTCATATCCGGCGATGGCGGCAATGTAATCACCCGCGTCCATGGCCTTTTCACCTTTGTTGAACTGGCTCCACTGCCGGTACCAGGTGATGCCCCAGATCAGGACGATGGCGATGGCAGCGATCACTGCCATATTAACTGCGATGGTTTTAGCCTTTTCCATTAGTAAATCCAGTTTTGCGTAATCGGTTCTGAGTTCTGAGTTGAGAGGCGGTAAACCCAGAACCCTGAACTCAGAACCCGGAACTAATTTACAAAAAATCCCGGCACTACCGTGAGGAGGACACCCAACAGGGCTGCAACCACGCCGGCCAGTACCAGCAGGGCGGCCGGAATATCAAACGGCCTTTTCACCCGATGGGCCGCCGGGAGCCCCCAGGCAACGGCAGCAATCCCCGCAACGATCATTGCCAGATACAGGATATTCATCTCAACTCTCCAAACCAGCCTCTATAGCCGTTTTTACCTGTTCCATCAGAAGATCGCGCTGTTTGCCGGACGTCCCTGTTGCCGGGATCGGGTCAGCAAAGCGTATCCTGATGACACCAGGGTAGAGTTCAATGCGATTCTTCGGATTTATGCTGATGCTGCCGTTGATGGTTACGGGGACAATAGGGACCCCGGCCTTGGCGGCAAGGAGGAAACCACCCCTTCTGAAAGGGAGAAGAGTGCCATCTTTGGTGCGGGTCCCCTCCGGGAAAACCACCACGCTGTGCCCACTTTTAATCTTTGCCGCAGCGGCGTCAATGCTTTTCAGGGCGCTGCGCCCGTCGCTCCTGTCAAGGGGGATGTAGCCCGCACGCCCCATGGAATGGCCAAAAACAGCTATTTTGAAAAGTTCTTCCTTTGCAAGCCAGGCAAACTGCCGGGGAATGGCAATGTAAAGGGACAGAATGTCGAAATTCCCCTGGTGGTTGCTCATGAAAATAACCGGTTCACCCGCGGGAATCCTTTCCCGGCCTGCCACTTCGACCTTTACCCCCGCCAGCCGGAGGCTGACCCAACTCCAGATTTTGGCGTGTCTGTGATAAATCCTGCCGGTTGGATCGATTAGGGTGAAAATGATCGCGCTGGCAGCCAGCAAAAACGTCAGGGGAATAAATATGAGCAGGAAAAGATAGGCTCTCAGCATAAAATACGGCTCCGGCAATTTAACTGGATCAAATTACTGTTTTTTCGCCGCATAGTCAAACAAATATCGCTTGCCATGGCGCCCTGTTTTATATAGACTGCCCGCATTGAGTTACGCGGAAAATTACGTGATAAGGAGTTCCGATATGGCCAGTCTGAACAAGGTTATGCTGATAGGAAACCTGGGCCGTGACCCGGAAGTGCGCTACACAACCGCCGGCACTGCGGTGGCGAGTTTTTCCCTTGCCACCAGCGAAAAATTCAAGAACAAGAACGGCGAGTGGGAAGAGAAGACCGAATGGCACAACATCACCCTCTGGGGGCGGCTGGCGGAAATCGCCGGCGAATACCTGGCCAAAGGGAAGACCGTGTACATAGAGGGGCGTCTGCAGACAAGGAAGTGGCAGGACCGCGACGGCAAGGACCGCTACACCACCGAAATAGTCGGGGACAAGATGCAGATGCTAAGCGCCCGCGGTGAAGGAGGCCGCCAGGGTGCAGGCCGCCAGGAGGGACAGGAGCCGGGGTATGAGGAGCCGGTGTTCAACCCGGATGATGACATTCCGTTCTAACCCAGGTATCGTAGCAGATCAATAAAAGGCAGCCTTCACGGTTGCCTTTTTTTATTGCTCGGGGATAAACAGACAACGAATCAGTTTCCATCCGGAAACTCCGGATGAGAAACGAATTAGGGGGGGAATTCCGGGAATTCGCGGCATGAAAAACTTTTAAATTAAAACACAATTGATGTCAAATAGAAAAATAGACAAGAATGTTATATAAGAGAGAGAATAAGGTTTAGCTCCCCGGAATATACTAAAGGGTACAAAAGTAATTCAACATCAGGCAATTGTGTAAGCGCATTCCTTGTGCCTGAAGAAGCTCATAATGAGCCAGTACGATTTCTG
>WSYB01000034.1 GCA_009773645.1 Geobacteraceae bacterium | reverse complement strand
CTAAAAGTTATCAGCTGTTGACTGCGCCGAGACGTGAAATGAAAGCGGTCCCTCACCGGAACAGATGTCGTGCAGCGAAACCTTAAACTAGCGCCATTCAGATCAGACCCTGAACTCCTCGATCCTTGCTTCGGAAAAGTCGTTTGTTACCATGAGCCGCTGCTCGTTGCCGTCAATGAGCACCTTGATGGCGCATCTCCTGCCGGCTTCCGCCTTGGTGTAGCGCAGAACGATCTTTGCCGCACTTTCCAGGAGCGAGTCGTCCATCTTCCCCATGACGACCCCAAGCGGGCTGCTCCCTTCCAGCCAGCGCAGGGCCGCTTCGCCAGGCTGTACCGCACTTTCCAGAACCTCGTTTTCCGCCTCGTTCCGGCCGATCAGGACCTTGGTCCCGGGACCTGTGCGGAAGTGTCGCCCTACCTTGAGCAGCCGAAAATCGCGCAGGTTCAGAGCGTCCGCGTGGTCGAAAACGTCCCTCACCTTGGAGACGAAGGAGAGCTCGGTCAGGAGGCAGCCTCCTGCCGGGCAGGGGTAGTTCTTCACGTCCAGCTCCTCCGCCAGCTCCATCTGCTCTCTTCTGGAGCGTCCCTGGATCGCCAGGAGCTTTTCCCGGTCCACCCACCCCTCCTTTTCCGGGATGGTCGGTTCGAAATGTTTGGCCGAGAGCGGACGGAGCAGGAGGCCCGCCAGGCCGCTTTCCCGCTCGATGACACGCAGGGTGTCCCGGCGCTGACTCATAGGTCGCTGACCAAGGACCTCCCCCGTAATGACAAAATCCGCCCCGCTCTCCGCCATATACTCTTTGGCCTTTCTCAGGAGGAATATCCGGCAGTCGATGCACGGGTTCATTCCTTTTCCACGGCCGTGCTTCGGCTTTCTTACCACCTCAAGGTAGTCAACCCCTTTGTTCATGACTTTGATGGGGATGTTGAACTCCTGGGCGACCCTTACGGCCTCGGATTTACAGCCGGCGTTCTTGCCGGTGCAGGTGCAGAAGGGGGAGGTGAAGTTGAGGGCCTCGACGGCAATCCCCTGGTCGAGCATTACCTTGACCGCGAGGGTGGAGTCGAGCCCGCCGGAGAGGAGGGCGAGGGCTTTACGTTGCATGGTGTCTCCTGGGGCGCCATAACGCGTCTTCGGGCATCGTATGTGCCGCGTTACGGAACCGAAATTTTTCGACAGGCTACCATATCCTGCACGATAATGTAAAGTCTAATGAATTGGCGGATTCTTTCATACATCTGCCTTTAAACGATACCCTACACCCGGTTCGGTGAGGATGTAACGGGGCCGGGAGGGGTCACGTTCGATCTTGTGACGGAGGTTGCTGATGTTGACCCGCAGTACGTGAGGCTGCTCCACATAGGTTACTCCCCATATCTGTTTGAGAATCTGGCCGTGGGTCAGTACCTTTCCCGCGTGGGTCACGAGCAGGCGCAGCAGGTCGTATTCGGTCGGGGTCAGTTGCACTTCCTCGCCGCGCACCTGAACCCGCCGGCGCGGGAGGTCGACCTCCAGCTCGTCGATCCGGAAGACAGGTTCGGGGACTTGCTGCAAGGAACGTCGCAGCGATACCCGTATCCGCGCCAGCAGTTCCGCGACGCCGAACGGCTTGGTCAGGTAATCGTCCGCACCGGCGTCCAGCGCCTGCACCTTGTCGTCCTCCCGCTCCCGAACTGAAAGCACTATGATCGGCACCGGCGACCATTCGCGGATTCGCCTGATTACCTCGACTCCATCCATGTCCGGCAGTCCCAGGTCGAGGAGAATGATGTCCGGCTTGACCGCTACGGCTGCCGCCAGGGCAGCATGGCCGTTCTCCGCCTGGTGCAGGGAAAACTCGCCGGTATCCAGGGCGGTACGCAGGAAACGCTGGATCGCCGCCTCATCGTCAACCACGAGAATGCGCGGCAGGTTGGCGCTGTTTTTCTCATTCGACATGTTCATTATTCTTTCTCTGACAATTTTGATGGATTCGTAGGGGCACCCCTTGCGGGTGCCCGTTCGGGCGGGCGCAAGACCCGCCCCTACCTCAACGGCAACGTGACGATCACCCGCAATCCCCCGCCGGCGCGGTTTTCGGCCCGGATCTTCCCCCCGTGCGCTTCGACAATCCCCTTGCAGATGGCGAGTCCCAGCCCGGTTCCGCCGGCGCCTTCCGGGACCGGAATCCGGTAGAACTTGTCGAAGACCCTTTTCAGGTCGGGCTCTGGGACCCCCGGGCCGTGGTCGGCGACTTCCAACGTCAGGACGGCGCCGTCCGTCCGGGCGGCAAGCGTAATGCTACTCTCGGGCGGCGAATACTTCAAGGCATTATCGAGCAGGTTAACCACTACCTGCGTCATCAGTGCCATATCCATCCGGACCAGGGGGAGGTCGGATTGCAGACGGACATCGACTTTTCTCGTGCCGAGTCGTTGTTCGATGGCTGCCAGGGCACAACCGACCAGGTCCTGGATGTCGCACGGTTCTTCCTTCAGCTTGACCGCCCCCGCCTCCAGGCGGGTCATATCCAACAGGTTTCCCACGAACCGATTCAGCCGCTCCGCCTCTTCCCAGGCGGCATCGAGGAGCTCGCGCCGGGCCTCATCGCTGAGTTTGTTCCCTTTTTCCCGGAGGGTGCCCAAGGCCCCGGTCACCGACACCAGGGGAGTGCGGAGGTCATGGGAAACGGAATTGAGGAGGGCGCGCTCCAGGCTCTCCCGTGCCTGGAGGAGTTGGGACTGTTCGGCCTGTTTGACCAGTTGGACCCGCTCGATGGCCAGGGTTGCCTGTGAGGCAAAGGCGTCGAGGAGCCTGCGGCTTAAAGGGTTTGCATAATCCGCCTCTTCCTCAAGCTTCACACCCACAACGCCCAGCACACTCGCCGAGGTCTGGAGCGGCAGAAACAGCAAGGCGGCCGAGCTCAGGGTTCCCGTTCCGCGCCCCGCAGCCTGGCGGTTGCGGAAGGCCCAGTCGGCCACGGCCAGCTCTTTTTCGTCAAGTCGCATCCCGTGGCTTGCGCCCTTTATTTCCAGACGTTCACCCTCCGGGAGGAGAATCAGCAGACGGCCGTTGAAACTTTCGCCGAAGTTCCTGATGATGGCGTCGAGGATTGCCTCGATATCGGCGGCTGCGGCCAGGTCCCGACTCAGGTAATAGAGGCTGGCCGTATGGACCTCACGATCCCGGATGGTCACGGCGCGTTCACCTGCCGTCGCCACCAGTTTACTGATGACCACACCGACGGTGAAGAGGGCCACGAAGGTGATCAGGTATTCGGTATCGGCCACGGCAAAGGTCAGATGGGGGGGGACGAAAAAGAAATCGAAGGCGGCAACACTCAGAAACGCCGTCATGATTGCCGGATTGAGCCCCAGACGAACGGCTGCCAGGACCACCGCCAGCAGATAAATCATGACCAGGTTGGTCGGGGCAAGAAACGTGCGGACCAGTTGGCCGGCAACCGTCGCCGCGGCGACCAGGGCCAGGCTTTTCATGTACCCGGACCATATAAACGGTTTTTTCTGCCTGGCGCTCGCAACTCCCGGCTTTGCTTCGCCAGGTTCGATGCTGACGACGTAGACATCGATAATGCCGCTCAAGCGGATGATCTGGTCCACGAGGGGCGGACGGAGGAATTCCCGCCAGCGCGGCCTGGTCGGTTTGCCGACCACGATTTTCGTGACGTTATGCTTGACGGCATAGTCGATGACCGCGTTGGCAACCGAAGTCGCCGTTACGGTCGCCACCTGGGCGCCCAGGCTTTCGGCCAGCCGCAGGTCGCGCCAGACCCGCTCCCGGTTTTCCTGCAGATGCCTGCCTCCGCCGGGAGTTTCGATGTACACCGTATGCCACTGGGCGTTCATCTCATCCGCCAGGCGGCGGGTCGTACGGATCAGCCGCTCGCCGAAGGGGCTGCCGCTGACGCAGACGAGAAGGCGCTCCGCCGCGGGCCAGGGGCCGGCAATGGCCTGTGACTCCATGTAGGCCCGCATCTGATCGTCCACGCGGGCGGCGGCCCGGCGCAGCGACAGCTCGCGCAGGGCAATCAGATTGCCGGGCTTGAAAAATTTTTCCCGTGCCCAGGCCGCCTGCTCCGGGATGTAAACCTTTCCCTCCCGCAGGCGCTGCAGAAGCTCGTCCGGCGGGATATCGACGAGCCTGATCTCGGCTGCCTCGTCCAGCAGCCGGTCGGGGACGGTCTCCCGCACCACCACGCCGGTGATCTGCGCCACGATGTCGTTGAGGCTCTCGAAATGCTGGATATTGACCGTGGTGTAGACGTCGATCCCCGCGGCCAGGAGTTCCTCCACGTCCTGCCACCGTTTCTCGTGACGCGAACCGGGGGCGTTGGTGTGGGCCAGCTCGTCCACCAGGGCGATCTGGGGCTTGCGGGCCAGCACCGCATCGATGTCCATCTCCTGGAGAACCACCCCCATGTACTCGATCTGCGCCCTGGGGATGATCTCCAGCCCCGCCAGGAGCGAATCGGTCTCAAACCGGCCGTGGGACTCCACGTAAGCCGCCACCACGTCCCGTTCGTCCAGTTTCAGCTGCCATGCCGCCTCCAGCATGGCGTAGGTCTTCCCCACTCCGGCGGCGTAGCCGAGGAAGATCTTCAGCTTTCCCCGTCCTTCTGCCGCTTCTTCGGCCTGGGCCAACTTCAGCAGGGATTCCGGCGAGGGGCGTTTGTCGTCATCATTATTTATCATGGCGTCATTTTATCCAGCTCCAGATTCAATACAAGCACATTTATCCTGGGTTCCCCTAAAAAGCCGAACTGGCGGCTTTCTGTATGGGCGGCAACGAGCTTGGCAAGCTGTTCCACTGACATTCCGCGCGCCTTGGCGACACGGGGGATCTGCACTTTCGCTGCTTCCGGAGTGACGTGTGGATCGAGGCCGCTGGCCGAAGCCTGTACCAGTTCTGCCGGGATGTCGCCGGAAATGCCCGAATCCTGGAGCGTCTTAACCCTGTCGCCGACCGTATTCAGGTAAGCGGGATTGGTGGGGCCGGCATTGGAGCCGCTGGACGCGGCCGGGTTGTAGCCGAATTCCGGGGTGGCCGATGGGCGGGGCCAGAAATATTTCGGATCTGAGAAGGGCTGGCCGATCAGTGCCGAACCTATCTCCTTTCCGCTTTTGTCGGCAATGAAGCTCCCCTTGGCCTGTTTCGGGAAGACCGCATAGGCGACGCCGGTGACGATGGCGGGGTAGATGCCGCCGCAGATGATGGTGAAGGCGATGAACAGCAGAATGGTAGGTTTTAGTTCTTTCATGGTTATTTCCTTTTTAATGATCCGACGGATCGGACAGATCGGACGGATCCGTCGGATTTTGATTACGCAAACATCCCCACCACCATATCGATCGCCTTGATCCCCACAAACGGCGCGATGATCCCCCCTACCCCGTAGATGAGCAGGTTGTGGATCAGAAGACGCTCGGCGGGCATGGGGCGGAACTTGGTCCCCTTGAGGGCGAGCGGCACCAGCAGCGGGATGATGACCGCATTGAAGATGACCGCCGACAGTATGGCGCTGAGGGGGGAGGCTAGGTGCATCACGTTGAGCACCCCCAGCTGCGGATAGACGGAGAGCATCATCGCCGGGATGATGGCAAAGTACTTGGCGATGTCGTTGGAGATGCTGAAGGTGGTGAGGTTGCCGCGGGTCATCAGGATCTGTTTCCCCACCTCCACGATGTCCAGGAGCTTGGTCGGGTTGCTGTCCAGGTCGATGATGTTGGCCGCCTCCCGGGCCGGCTGGGTGCCGGTGTTCATCGCCACCGCCACGTCGGCCTGGGCCAGCGCCGGGGCATCGTTGGTGCCGTCGCCGGTCATGGCCACCATGTAGCCGGCCTCCTGGTTCTCGCGGATCAGCCGCAGCTTCTCCTCGGGCTTGGCCTGGGCCAGGAAGTCGTCTACCTGGGCCTCGGCGGCGATGGCGGCGGCAGTCAGGGGGTTGTCGCCGGTGATCATGATGGTCCTGATCCCCATGCTGCGCAACTGTTGGAAGCGCTCCTGGATGCCCCCCTTGACTATGTCCTTGAGGTTGACGATCCCCAGGACCTCGGCGTCGCAACTGACCACCAGGGGGGTCGCCCCGGCGCGGGCGATCACGTCCACCTTGCCAGCCAGGTCCTTGGGGATATTGCCTCCCTGGCTCTTGACATAGGCGGAGACGGAGTCGGCCGCCCCCTTGCGGTACAGTTTGCCTCCCACGTTCACGCCGGAGAGGCGGGTGTCGGCGCTGAACGGGATGCTTTCCGCGTTGGCAGGTAATGATTCCATTTTCAGGGCGTATTTCTGCTTTGCCAGCACCACGATGCTCCGCCCTTCCGGGGTTTCGTCGGAGAGCGATGCCGTGAGCACGGCATTGGCCAGTGCCTCCTCGCTGTGCCCCCCCACCGGGACGAAGGCGACCGCCTCGCGGTTACCGTGAGTGATGGTGCCGGTCTTGTCCAGAAGCAGCACGTTGACGTCGCCGGCCGCCTCGATGGCCCGGCCGGATAAGGCGATGACGTTCTTCTGGAAGAGCCGGTCCATGCCGGCGATGCCGATGGCGGGGAGCAACGCGGCGATGGTGGTCGGCGCCAGGCAGACGAAGAGGGCAACCAGGATGGTCAGCGATACCGGCGTACCCTGGCCGGCGGCCTTCACGCTGTAGATGGAGAGTGGGCTGATGTTGGCGCAGACCAGCAGGAAGACCAGGGTCAGGGCGATCAGCAGGACCTCCAGGGCGATCTCGTTGGGGGTCTTGCGCCGCTTGGCACCCTCGATCAGGGAGATCATCCGGTCCAGGAAGGTCTCGCCCGGATTGGCGGTGATTTGCACGATGATCGAGTTGGCAATGACCGTGGTGCCACCTGTGACGGCGCTGCGGTCTCCGCCCGATTCGCGTACCACCGGCGCCGATTCGCCGGTTACCGCCGCTTCGTTCACCAAGGCCGCGCCGGCTACGACATCACCGTCGCCGGCGATCAGTTCCCCCGCCTCCACCAGAATATAATCACCCTTGCGGAGCTGGCTGGCGCCGACCGCGGTGAAAGCGCTCTTGAACTCCGGCTTGGAGAGGAGCTTGGCAGTCACATCGGTGCGTGTCTTCCGAAGGGAAGCGGCACGGGCCTTGCCGCGCCCCTCCGCCAGAGCCTCGGCAAAGGTGGCGAAGATGACCGTCAGCCAGAGCCAGAGCGACACGAGGCCGGTGAACCGGGCCGGCTCCTTGCCCGCCCCGGTGAGCGACATGGCAAAGGTCACCAGGGTGATGATGCTGGCGATCTCTACGCAGAACATGACCGGGTTGCGCCACAATTCGCGGGGATCGAGCTTCTTGAAGGATTCGATCAGGGCAGGTCCCATGATCCGCGGATCGAAAATGGATATAGGTTCGGGTGCATGTTTGGACATCGTTGGTTCTCCTGTAGGGGCGATCCTTGTGATCGCCCTATATGGTGGGCGAATACGAGATTCGCCCCTACATCGTCATGGTCAGGTGCTCCACGACCGGCCCCAGGGAGAGGGCCGGGAAAAAGGTGAGTGCCCCCACGATCAAAATGACCAGCGTCAGCCAGAGCGCAAAGGGCACCTTGTCGGTAGGCAGGGTCCCGAGGCTCGCGGGGACGTACTTCTTCTCCGCCAGCGACCCGGCCATGGCGAGCGACGCCACGATGGGGGCAAAACGCCCTATGAACATGCAAGCCGCGCCGGTCAGGTTGTAGAAGACGGTGTTGCCGGAAAGCCCGGCAAAGGCGCTGCCGTTGTTGTTTGACATCGATGCGAAGGCATAGAGCACCTCGGAGAGGCCGTGGGCGCCGGGGTTGCTCATGGATGCGACCGCGGACGGCACTATCATCGCTATCCCCGAGAAGATCAGGACCAGGATGCCGGAGGTGAGGACCGTGATGATCGACATCCACATCTCGCGGACCTCGATCTTTTTCCCCAGGAACTCTGGCGTTCTGCCGATCATCAGCCCGGCCACGAAGACCGCGATCACCACGAAGGCGAGCATGGTGTAGAGCCCCGTGCCGACCCCGCCGAAGATCACCTCGGATAGGAGTATGAGGGAGAGCGGTATCATGCCGCCGAGGGGGGTGAGGGAGTCGTGCATGGTGTTGACCGCGCCGCAGGAGGCGCCGGTGGTGGCGACGGCGAAGAGGCTGCTCCCGGCAAGGCCGAAGCGGACCTCTTTCCCTTCCATGTTGATGCCGTGCACGCCGAGCTTAGCCACCTGCGGGTTGCCGCTCGATTCGGCCCGGTAGAGGACACCCATCGCGAAGATGAGGACGGCGAGCATCACCGCCAGGAGCGCCCACCCCTGTCGCGGGTTCCCCGCCATCCGGCCGAAGGTGTAGGTGAGGGCGCCGGGGATCAGGAGGATCAGGAAGATCTCCACCATGTTGGAGAGCGGCGTCGGATTCTCGTAGGGATGGGCCGAGTTGGCGTTGAAGAAGCCGCCGCCGTTGGTCCCCAGCTCCTTGATCGCCTCCTGAGAGGCGACCGGTCCCATGGGAATGGTGACTTCCTTCACCGTCACGCTCTCGGTCACCGGATTTCCCTTGGCGTCCTTGAGGGGGTTTCCCCGGTCGTCCAGCTTTGGCTTGGAGTAGGCCGTCGCCTGCATGAGCGGCACCGTCCTGTAGGAGGAGAAGTTCTGGATCACCCCCTGGGAGACGAGGAAAACCGCAAAAACCAGCGAGAGCGGCAACAGGATGTAGAGGGTGCTCCGGCTGAGATCCACCCAGAAATTGCCGATGACGGAAGTCTTACGCCGCACGAAGCCGCGGATCAGCGCGACGGCTACCACCATCCCGGTGGCGGCGGAGGTGAAGTTGTGCACCGCGAAGCCGAGCATCTGGGTGAAGTAGCTGGCCGCCAATTCACCGCTGTAATTCTGCCAGTTGGTGTTGGTGGTGAAGCTCACGGCGGTGTTCAGGGCCAGGTGCCAGGAGAAGGCCGGGAGTTTCTGCGGGTTGAGGGGGAGGACCCCCTGGAGAAGCAGGATGACGAAGAGGGTGACGCCGCCCACCAGGTTGAAGAGGAGCAGGCCTGCGGAGTAACTCTTCCAGTCCATCTCCTCCTCCCTCTTCACGCCGCAGACCCGGTAGAGAAGGTTCTCGCAGGGGGCGAGGAGAGGCGACAGGAAAGTCCGCTCCCCCTGGAAGACCTTGGCCATGAAGGTGCCGAAAGGCTTGACCGTGGCCAGCAGAACGACAAAGAAGAGCATTATTTGCAGCCATTCATACATGTTCATAACGTAAATCTCCGGTCAATGGAATTCAGACCTTTCTTTATTGAGTCTACTTTACATTAAGAGTACGTCAATGAAGGGGGAGGATGAACTTCCCAGCGTTTCTCGGCTACATTGAAAACCAATATCTGGCCATGTTCGACCTGGGGCGGCGCAATCGTCGTCGCGTCGGGAGGGATTACGTACTTCCCCCGCTCCAGCGGCGCCTCATCGGCGAAACTTTCCCCCAGGTAAACGCCCGTTTCGGGATTGAACAGATATATCTTCATCGCGGACCTCCCACCTACAAGACCTTCTTCCATGGTTTCAAATTACCAGGGGAGGCATAAAATGGGTGTCAAAATGGGGGGAAATAGCGTCAATAATGTATCAAGACGGGTTTTCTGAAGGGTGCGAAAGGGCGGTAAACCCCTACGTGACCCTGAAGGAAGAAAAAGGGTAGACTTTGTTCAGGTCGCAACCCGGATCGGGAGGATGACGGTGGTGATGCCGTCCCACTGGAGGCGGCGCTGGATGGCGAAGGCGGTCTCGTTGTGCAGCATGCGGTGGTAGAACTTCTCCAGCCGGAACGTGAGCTGCCCAGTGAAGACCGTGGAGCGGGGGTATTGCTGGTTGATCTCCTTGCAGAGCTCCATCGCGCTCTCGACCACGTCGGTGGCCACGGTCATGCGGTAGTCGGCGGCAAAGCCCAGCCGGCGGGCCAAGTTCACGTACTTCTCCAGCCCTTCCTGCCCCGATTTCTCCAGGGCCTCGATCTCCTCGGCCCCCTTGAACGACCCCGAGTCAATGACCGCCACCGACACGAAGATGATGTTCTTGTAAGTCTTGGGGAAGGTGGTGACGATGGAAAGAAGGGTATGGACTCCGAATCCGCTGTAGCCGGAGACCAGTTGGATGGCTGTGGGGGCGTTGCGGTCGGGGGGGTCGGGGTTGAACTCATGGGTGGTGGGGAAATCGAGCAGGGTTGCGTCCAGGTCTGCCATCCCTTTGCGGACCCGGCCGTAGTGGCCCTTGATCAGGTAGCAGAGGCCGATTACCACCGAGGTGATCAATAGCGTCATCCACCCCCCTTCGGTAAACTTTTCGAATGTGGTGACGACCAGGATGGTGACGCAGAGGACCAGGCCCACCAGATGTACCGAAAGATGCCTGAGCCACTGGGGGTCTTCCTTCCTGCGGCCGATGAAGAACTTCGACATCCCCAGCTGCGACAGGGAGAAGGTGATGAAGACGTTGATGGAGTACATGACCACTAGCGTGCCGACCGATCCATGGGTATAGAACAGAAGCGCAATGGCGGCGAGCCCCATGAGCAGGATGCCGTTACGCATGGTCAGCCGCACCGACAGGGCGGCGAAACGGTGGGGAAACCAGGAGTCGATGGCCATGTTGGACATGACCCGCGGCCCGTCCACGAAGCCGGCCTGGGCCGCCACCAGCAGGAGCGCACCTTCGGAGAAAATGGTGACGAAGGCGATCGCCTTCCCCATTGGCCAGCCATTGAAGAGGGTGTCGGCCAGGACCGCATTGAGGGTCTTCCCTTCCACCGGTTTCAAGGCCAGGAGCAGGTAGCAGAGAAGGATGAGCGAGGCGGTAAAGGCCAGGGAGGTGGCCATGTAGAGCATGGTCCGCTTGCCGGTCTGCACCCGCGGCTCGCGCATGATCTGAAGGCCGTTGGAGACCGCCTCGATCCCGGTATAGGTGCCGCCCCCCAGGGAGTAGGCCCGCATGAAGAGCATCAGGATGCCGAAAATCCCGATCGTGGATACATCATGGCGGAGGCCGCCGCCGAAATCGCTCACAACCGGGACAAAGCGGTCGGCGTGGGCGAAAACCCCGTAGAGGAGCATGAAGATGTGGGTCGCCACAAAGACCATGAAGATCGGCGCCAGGACCGTCACCGACTCCTTGACCCCCCGTACGTTGAGGATGATCAAGAGCACGATCAGGAAGCAGGCGAAGGGGACCTTGAAGTGGTGATGCTGGACCGGCAGATAGCTGAAGACCGCATCCACGCCGGAGGCGATGGAGATGGTGATGGTCATCACGTAGTCCACCAGCAGTGCGCTGCCGGAGACCACCCCCGCCTTTTCCCCGAGAAGATGGGTGGCGACGATGTACCCGCCGCCGCCGTGGGGGAAGTGCTCGATGATACGGGAGTAGGAGTAAGAGATGATAAAGACCGTCAGGGCCGTCACCACGGCAAGGAGGAGCGCCAGGTAGGTATGTGAGCCGAGGGCCTTGAAGGCCTCCTCCGGACCGTAGGCCGAGGAGGAAAGCCCGTCGGCACCCAGCCCGACCCAGGCCAGGATCGGGATGAGCGCCATCTTGTGGAAAAGTTGGGTGTCTTTGAGGTGCTTGGGGGCACCGAAAATGGCGTGCTTGAATTTTCGGAGCGGGTTGTTGTTTTCCGGTGAGTTGCCTGACTGCATAATTCCTCTTCAATGGCGGCATGGCTCTAACACCAAGTCTGGTGCGAGGCTCGTGACCTTCCCGACAAGGCTTTCACACAATCAAGCAAGTATAATTTTATCGGCATAAAGAAAGGGTCAAAATGCTAACGAAATGTATCAAGATTTTATCAAGATACGAGAGGGAATTACCATTTCAGAAAATCCCGGCGGCGCCGAAACGAAAAAGACGGGGAGGGAGAAATGGACAGTGTGATAAAGGAAGGGTCGCTCGGTTTTATCCTCTTGCGGTCGCAGATCATCTCGGAAGAAGACATCACAAAGGCCCTGGAGGAGCAAAAGGTCTCCGGTTGCCGTTTCGGCGAGGCGCTGGTGAGTCTGGGGGTCGTGACCCAGGAAGACATAGACTGGGCGCTTTCCAATCAGTTGAACATCCCCTATGTGCGGCTGAAAAAGGAGCTGATCGACAGAAGCGCCGTCGAACTGGTTTCAGCAGAGCTGGCGAGGCAGTTCAACCTCGTCCCGCTGATCCGTGCAGGTGACGAATTGAGCGTCGCCATGGCCGACCCGTTGAACAAGGCCGCCATCGAGGCGGTGGAGCACGCCACCGGCTGCAGGCTCATTGTTTCCATTGCCCTCATCCGGGAGATCCGGGAGATGCTGGAGTTTCTTTACGGCCCCGCGGGAAAGGAGGAGACTTTCGGCTTTTCCTCCGACTGTTATCCCGCCAAGGTCATGAAAAGCATCAATGCCGACGTAAGCGGCGCCAGGTTCCTGGACTATCTCCTCCTTTACATCGTCCGGAATAATCTGTCGGCATTATCCCTGCAGCCTCTGGGGGATACGATCAGGGTAACGGGAAGACGGAGCGGTTTTTCCCGGGAGATCGGCAGGCTGGGGGTCAAATACTATCCGGACCTGCTGTTGCGCATCCGGAAGCTGAGCAGAATAAACGGTTCTCCCGATATTTCCGCCAGAGGTGTTCTTGGGTTTCGTTACAGGGAGCGGAATATCATGTTCCAGGTCTTGCTGCTGCGAGGTCTGGGAGGGGATTACGTCACGCTGAAGCTGCATGTCTCGACCACATTTCCGGTCAGGGTTGCCGACCTGGGCCTCCAGCCGGAAAAGGGGGATTGTTTCCGCGCCCTGGCGTCCGCCAAAAACGGCTTGGTGCTTTTCTCGATGCGGGACAGCGGAGATCGCTGCCGTCTCATGGACCTCTACCTGGAAGAATGCGACACCTCGGGCAAGACCGTCCTGCTCCTGGGTGAAGGGCTGGGGCGGGGGAGGAAACGGTTTTCCCGCATTCCAATCCATGGCGTCACTCGGGGTGAACCGCAGGACCTGGTTATGGCCGCGCTGGAGCATGAGCCGGACATAATTGCCATTGAGGACGTAACCGACAGTCAATCCTTTATCGCCGCAAATAAGGCCGCCATGCGCGGCAAGCTGGTGGTGGCCGGCATTTCCTCTTACGATACGGTCCATGCCTTCAAGCACCTCCTCTACTTTCGGCACAAGCACTGTTTCATTCCGGCCACCATAAACGGAATGGTGGCCTGCAAGGGGGTGTTGACGCTCTGTCCGCACTGTAAGCAGAGCTATATCCCTACTCCGGAAGAAAGGGCGGTCCTGCCTCCCCTGACCTCGGCCGCAGGGTACTTTAAGGCCGCCGGCTGTCCTGCATGCGACCAGACCGGCTACCAGGGGAAAAGATACCTGATGGATATAATTCCCTTTGACAAGGGAATGCTCGAAGCCTTTGAGTCGGCCTACGAGAGCAAGGAAGTGCTGCGTTACCTCTCTGACAAAGGGTATCGCGGCATAGCTGAGGAGGGGACCGATCTGCTGCATGCCGGCGAAATCTCTCCCGGCGAGTATATTTCCGCGATAATTCTTTGAGTGAAGGGTGAAGGGTGAAGGGTGGACCTTTCACGATTTTATGACGGAGTGACAGAAATGGCAAGAATCGACGGACTGTTCAAAATGATGCAGGAACAGGGGGCTTCGGACCTCCATCTTTCCACCGGCCTACCTCCCATCTTCCGTCTGCATGGCGAGATGGTGCGCCTCAATTTTAAATCACTCACCCACGAAGAGACGCAGGCTCTCCTCTTCGAGATCCTCACCGAAAAACAGAAGGAGGATTTCGAGGCAAGAAAGGATCTGGATTTTGCCTATGCGGTTCCCGGTCTTGCCCGGTTCCGCGGCAACATATTGATGCAGCACCGGGGGATCGCGGCGGTTTTCCGCATTATTCCCAGCAAGATTCTGTCGGCGGACGACCTGAATCTGCCGGAAGGGGTGCGGAAGCTGACCATGCTGAAAAAGGGACTGGTGCTGGTTACCGGGCCGACCGGTTCCGGTAAATCGACGACCCTGGCGGCCATGATCGACCTGATCAATTCAACGCGCCGCGAACATATCCTGACCCTTGAGGACCCGCTGGAATTCATCCACGAAAACAAGCTGTCGCTGTTGAACCAGCGCCAGATAGGGGAGCATTCAGACAGCTTTACTGCCGCCCTGCGCGCGGCGCTGCGGGAAGACCCGGACGTTATTCTGGTTGGCGAGATGCGCGATCTGGAGACCATCAGCCTGGCCATGACGGCTGCAGAGACCGGCCATCTGGTCTTCGGCACCCTTCACACCAACTCCGCCGCCAAGACCATTGACCGGATCATCGATGCCTTTCCCAGGGACGCCCAGGAGCAGATACGCACCATGCTCTCGGAATCTCTGAAGGGGGTTGTCTGCCAGCAGTTGCTGAAGACCGCCGACGGCAAGGGGCGGGCGGCGGCCCTGGAGATCATGATAGGAACGCCGGCCATCGGCAACCTGATCCGGGAAGGAAAGACCTTCCAGATCCCTTCCATCATACAGACTGCAAAGAAGGACGGCATGCAGCTCATGGATCAGCACCTTCTGGACCTCCTCAAAAGCAAGCGGGTCATGCCGGAAGAGGCGTACCGCTGCGCCCAGGACAAAAAGCAGTTTGAGCAGTATCTGCCCAATCAGCCCCCGCAGTAAATGATGTTGGCCTGCTTATAGCTCCCATCAGTCCCGCCGGAGTAAAGTCAATGGATTTGCAATTCTTTAATGATATTTCCTTCAGCCGGTTGCTATCTTAACGATAAGGATTATGATTGGAAAAACAAACGTTGAAAATATGCAGAATATTCTGTTAGGGGCTGTCGAATATTCTACAAACATCGGGGTGGTGCAAATTGAAAATATCGAATAAATCGGTTAGTTGCATATATGGCACGACTTGTGTAAATACGTTTTTTCAATACAAATTTCCCTGGAGTCATCATGAAATCGCGATTTACTCTTTCGCTCTTCCTTTTGTTCTTTCTTTGCATGCTGAATCCTGCCCTTGCTGAAGAGGCCAAGCCCGCCGAAAACCTTTCCCGGCTCATCGACACCGCCCTTGCCAACAACCCGGAGCTGAAGGCGTCCGATGCCCGCTGGCAGATGTTCAGGAACCGGGTGATCCACGAGGGGCGTCTCGAGGACCCGATGCTGATGCTGAAGATCCAGAACGGCATCGTCAGCGACCCGTTCAACTTCCGGAAAGACACCATGACCCAGAAGGCGATCGGAATTTCCCAGCAGATCCCCTTCTGGGGGAAACGGGGGCTCAGAGGAGAGGTAGCGACAAAAGAGGCCGAATCCTACCGGTGGGCATTGGAAGAGCGGAAGCTGGAACTGAAAAGGATGGTGGCCGAGGTTTACTACCAGATATATTTTATCGACAAGTCACTGGAGATCGTGGATAGGAACATCGGTATTCTCGATGATTTCATAACCCTGGCCGAAACCAAGTATTCGGTAGGCCAGGGGGCACAGCAGGATCTCCTCAAGGCCCAGGTGGAACGCTCTAAAATGCTCGACATGCGGATATCCCTGGAAAGCCGGAGAAAAAGCCTGCAGGCGAATCTCAACGCCCTTCTCTATCGGCCGGCCGAATCCCCGGTCGGTCGCATCCCGGATTTTGAAATAAAGCCGTTGCCTCTTTCCCCCGATGAGCTGAGGGGGATCGCCCTTGACAGCCGCCCAATGCTCAAGAGCCTGAATGCCCTTATCGAGAAGGGGAAGGCCGGGCGTGATCTGGCAAAGATGGATTTCTACCCCGACTTCACCGTCTCCCTGGAGTATATGCAGAGGAATCGAGTGGGAGATGATCCCGGCGACGATATGTACTCTCTCGGGGTTACCTTCAATCTCCCCGTCTACCGGCACCACCGCCGGGAGATGGTGGCTGAGGCGGATTCCACCGTGCGCATGGCCACCGAGGATTTGAACGCCCTCAAGAACAGCACCGATTCCGGTATTGCCGATCTTCTCGCGCAACTGGAGAGGAGAAGAAAGCTGGTCGAGCTCTATAAGACCGGCATCATTCCCCAGGCCGAGCAGTCGCTGGAGTCGGCCACCATTGGCTACCGGGTCAACAAGGTCGATCTGTTGACCCTGCTGGACAATCGGGTCACCCTCTTCAACTACGAGCGGGAGTATTACGACTCGCTCGCCGATTACCAGATGAAGCTGGCGCAGCTGGAGGCGCTGGTGGGGAAGGGCCTGCAGTAGGGGCAATCCTTGTGATCGCCCGGTTCCAAGAATAGATTCAATTTCCGGGCGAGGATTCGCCCCTACAATGATAAGACTACGAGGTACGACTATGAAACTGAGCAAGAAGGCGATAATTTCCCTGGTAGTGATACTCCTGGCGCTTGCGGGCGGAGGAGGGTACTACCTGTGGCAGATGAAGGCCGGAGCCGGGAAGGGGGCCAAGGAAGGAGAAAAAGCGGCCCAGGCCGTCCAGTACACCTGTCCCATGCACCCCTTCATCATCAAGGACAAGCCGGGCTCCTGCCCAATCTGCGGGATGACGCTGGTCAAGAAGGTGGAAGGCGCCCAGGCCTCAGACAAAGAGCTGGAAATGCTGGGACACGTTTCTCTTTCCCCATCCCAGCAGGTGATGGCCAACGTCGCCACAGTCAAGGTGAATAGGGAACCGCTCGCCAAGGAGATCAACGCCGTCGGCATAGTCCAGTTCGACCAGGCACGGCAGGCAAAGGTCACCGCCTGGGTGGCGGGGCGCATCGACCGTCTCCATGTGAATACCGTCGGGACGTACGTGTCCAAAGGGAGGCCGGTGGCGGAGGTCTATTCCCCCGACCTGGTCTCGGCCCAGCAGGAGTATCTCCTGGCTTTGAAGAGTCGGGATCAGCTGAAGAGCTCGCCGATAGCCGCCATCTCCCAGGGGGGGGACGGACTGGTTTCCTCGTCCCGGCAGCGCCTGAAACTGATGGGTGTCAAGGATGAGCAGATCGCCGCCCTGGAAAAGGCCGGGCAGCCCAACATCAGGCTTCCCATCTATACCCCTCTCTCCGGGGTGGTGATTGAAAAACTGGTGCAGGAAGGGCAGTATCTGAATGTCGGCGACCCTCTGTTCAACATCGCCGATCTCTCCACGGTCTGGGTCGAGGTCGAGGTCTACGAGAACGAGTTTTCCTTCGTGAAGCTCGGCCAAAAGGTGGATGTGGTCTCCCAATCCTATCCGGGCAAGACTTTTACCGGCAGGGTTTCATTCATCTACCCGTTCCTCGATCCGAAAACGAGGACGGTCAAGGTTCGGGTTGAACTCGCCAATCACGGTCTGAAACTGAAACCGGACATGTTCGTCAATGCAACCGTCAAGGTTCCGCTGGGCGACTCGCTGGTGGCGCCGGTTTCCGCGGTGATGGATACAGGCAAGCGTCAGGTGGTCTGGGTGGAGATGAAGCCGGGGATGTTCGAGCCGCGCGACGTGAAGGTCGGCGCCCGGGTCGGCGACTATCTTCAGATTATCGAAGGTTTGAAGCGGGGTGACAAAATCGCGGCCAGCGGCGGCTATCTGATAGACTCAGAGGCCCAGCTCAAAGGGGGCGCCGGGCAGGATCACAGCAAGCACAGCGGCGGCGCGCCGGGGGCGAAGGAACAGACCCCGGCAGCAGGCCAGCAGCAGCCCCAGGGAGGTCATGAAGATCATGGTGCCCCACCGGCACAGCAGCAGCCGGAAAAGAAGGGGACCTTTAAGATGGATGACATGAAGATGTGATCGTAGGGGCGGCCCCATGTGGCCGCCCTCATACTTGGGCAACCACACGGGGTTGCCCCTACATTTGGGCAACCACACGGGGCTTGCCCCTACATGGGAATCAATCATGATTGAGAAAATAATCGACTATTCTGCCAGAAACCGGGTCATCATCCTGATGATCTTCGGACTCATCATTGCGTGGGGTGTGTGGGCGGTCTACAAGACCCCGGTGGACGCCATCCCCGACCTCTCCGACAACCAGGTGATCGTCTTTACCGAGTACCCCGGCCGCTCACCGCAGGTGGTGGAGGACCAGGTGACCTATCCCCTGGCGGTGAACCTCCAGGGGCTCCCCCAGGTGCGGGCCGTGCGTGCCTCCTCGGCCTTCGGCTTCTCCATGATCTACGTCATCTTCGAGGACAAGGCCGACATCTACTGGGCGCGTACCCGTGTCCTGGAGCGGCTCAACTACGCCGCTTCGCTTCTCCCCCCCAACGTCCGGCCGACCCTTGGCCCGGACGGCACCGGGGTGGGGCACGTCTACTGGTACACCATCGAGGGGAAGGGGTACGACCTGGAGCAGCTCCGCACCCTGCAGGACTGGTTCGTCCGCTACCAGTTGAACACCGTCCCCGGCGTGGCCGAGGTGGCTTCCATCGGCGGCTTCGTCCGGGAATACCAGATCGACCTCGACCCGATGAAGCTCTTTTCCTACAAGGTCACCACCGGCCAAGTCATGGAGGCGGTGCAGCGTTCCAACAAGGACGTGGGCGGCAGACTCATGGAACAGGCCGACGCCGAATACCTGATAAGGGGGAGGGGGTACATCAAGTCCACCAAGGACCTTGAGGATATAGTCGTCGGCGCGGACATGCGCGGCACCCCCATTTACGTGAAGAACCTGGGAACCGTCCAGACCGGGGGCGCCATTCGCCGCGGGGTGCTGGACATGAACGGCGAGGGGGAGGCGGTCGGCGGCATTGTGGTCATGCGCTACGGCGAGAATGCCCACGACGTCATCCACCGGGTGAAGGAGAAGATACAGGCCCTGGAGAAAGGGCTCCCGCCCGGCGTCAAGATCATGGTCTCCTACGACCGCTCCGACCTGATCATGCGGGCCGTCGATACCCTGAAGCGCGCGCTTGCGGAGGAGTCGATCGTCGTGTCGCTGGTGATTCTCGCCTTCCTTCTCCACTTCCAGAGCTCCCTGGTCATCGTCCTGACGCTCCCCATAGCGGTGTTGATTTCGTTCATCACCATGAAGCTGATGGGGGTCACCTCCAACATCATGTCCCTCGGGGGGATCGCCATTGCCATCGGCGTTCTCGTCGACGCCGGGGTCATCATGGTGGAGAACTGCTACCGCCACCTCTCGGAGCTTCCCCCCGAGGAGCGGAAGGAGAAACGGCTGGAAGTCATCATCTCTTCTGCCAAGCAGGTAGGTAGGGCCATCTTCTTCTCCCTCGCCATCATCATCCTCTCCTTCGTGCCTGTCTTTCTCCTGGAGGGGCAGGAAGGGAAGCTGTTCCATCCGCTCGCCTTCACCAAGACCTTCTCCATGGTCGGCTCGGCCTTCATCGCCATTACCCTGGTGCCGGTCCTCATGTACTATTTCATGCGGGGGAAGATGCCGCCGGAGAGCGCCAACCCGGTCTCCATGTTCTTCATCAGGCTCTACTCGCCGGTTATCCGCTGGGTGCTGAAATGGAAAAAGACCACTATCGCTCTCAACGTCGTCGCCCTGGGGATCGCCATCCCGATGTTCATGAGCATAGGGAGCGAGTTCATGCCCCCACTGGACGAGGGGTCGCTCCTCTATATGCCGGTCACCCTTCCCAACGTCTCCATCAGCGAGGCGAAGCGGCTCATCCAGGTCCAGGACAGGATCATCAAGAACCACCCGGAGGTGGAGCACGTCCTCGGCAAGGTGGGTAGGGCCGAGACCTCCACCGATCCGGCGCCGGTCTCCATGTTCGAATCGATCATCATCCTGAAGCCTAAGGAAAAGTGGCGCGAAGGGATCACCAAGTCCGACATCGTCTCCGAGCTGGACACCAGGCTCCAGCAGATCGGGGTGCGTAACGGCTGGACCCAGCCGATCATCAACCGGATCAACATGCTCTCCACCGGCGTCCGGACCGACCTGGGGGTGAAGATCTTCGGCAACGACCTGAACGTCCTGAAGGATCTGGCGGTCCAGGCCGAGGGTATCCTGAAGACCGTCCCCGGCGCCGCCGACGTGGTGGCCGAGCGGGTCACCGGCGGCAACTACATCGACATCGACATCGACCGGGAGGCGGCGGCCCGCTATAACGTCAGAGTCGGCGACGTCCAGGACGTAATCGAGACGGCTCTTGGCGGCGAGATGCTCTCCACATCGGTGGAGGGGAGAAACCGCTTCCCGATCCGCATCCGCTACCTGCGCGACTACCGCGACAACATCCCGGCCATCCAGCGGATACTGGTTTCCGGCATGAACAGCGATACCCAGGTTCCCCTGTCGCTGGTGACGAAACTGACGGTCTCCACCGGCGCGCCGGAGATCAACAGCGAGGGGGGGCTCCTGCGCTCCATCGTCTTCTTGAACGTGCGCGGCCGCGATATGGGGGGATTCGTCACCGAGGCGAAAACAGTGCTGGAGAAACAGTTGAAGCTCCCTGCCGGCTATTACGTCGCCTGGTCGGGGCAGTGGGAGAACCAGATCCGGGCCAAGAAGCGGCTCCAGCTCCTGGTGCCGGCGGGTATCGTGATCATCTTCATCCTCCTCTACTTCACCTTCCATTCCGCCCTGGAGGCCTCCATGGTCATGCTTTCGGTCCCCTTTGCGCTGGTGGGGGGGGTCTACCTGGTCTGGCTCCTGGGGTACAACATGTCGGTGGCGGTCTGGGTCGGCTTCATCGCCCTCTACGGGGTGGCGGTGGAGACCGGGGTGGTGATGGTCATCTATCTCCACGAGGCCCTCGACAAAAAGCTCATCAACGGGCCATGCTCCGAGCAGGATATCTACGACGCCACCTTCGAGGGGGCGGTGCTGCGGCTGCGGCCGAAGCTGATGACCGTGGCGGTGGCGCTCATCGGCCTGGTGCCGATCATGTGGTCCACCGGGACCGGCGCCGACGTAATGAAGCCGATTGCCGCGCCGATGATCGGGGGGATGATCTCTTCGGCCATCCACGTCCTGATAATGACGCCGGTTATCTTTGTACTGATGAAGATACGGGATCTACGGAAGGGGAAATTGCATTATTCGGGGATGAAACATTGAAAAGCGGTGAATGGTGAATCGTAGGGGCGGCCCTGTGTGGCCGCCCGATCAAATGGGCACCCACGCAATGGGCACCCACGCAGGGGTGCCCCTACACAACAACGCACAAAAGGAGAAGAAAGCATGAAGAAAGAAGCAGTGATCATCGCAGCAATCCTGGCCCTCTCAATTCCCATGGCATCTTTTGCCGCCATGGAGCACGGTTCCATGAAAATGGAGCACGGTGAGCATATGATGGACAAGGGGAGTCTCGCCCATGAGGAGGTGGTTGACGGTGTGAAGGCTACCTTCAAGATCATCAGCATGGCCGAGCACATGAAGGCGATGAAGATGGAGATGCCGAAGGAGATGAAGGAGACCCACCATGTCATGGTGGAGTTCAAGGACGCCAAGAGAGGCAAGGAGCTCACCGAGGGGGAGGTCAAGGTCAAGGTGCAGGGTCCCGACAAATCCGAGCAGACAAAGGACTTGATGGGGATGCAAGGGCACTTCGGTGCCGATTTCGAAATGGCCAAAAAGGGGAAATATGGCGTGATGGCCAGGTTCAAGCTCGCCGACGGGAAGGTGAGGTCTGCCAAGTTCTGGTATACGGTGAAGTAGACGATCTGAATCTTCCGGCTGTCAACGGCGCACCTCAGATTCAGCATTTGCGGTGCGCCGTACTTACACGATAGCTCTTGTTTCAATTTCCGGCATGCAAAAACATGAGTGACTGATTCGTCACTTCCGCGGACAGGTGCGCCCATATTCTTGACAAAAATAATCAAGAAGAAATGAGACCTGTAATTGACATATCGGCTAGGGTGAGGCAAAGTAAAAACTATACTGAAAAACTATATGAATCGAAAGGCGGCCATCAGATGCGTATATTTATTACGTTGCTCTTGATACTTCTTCTCCAGTTCGAAACTGTTCTGGCGAATCAGCAGAAAAATCAGAGTTCGTTCAACCATGCTGATCCTCCTTCTTATTACGATGATTTCAATCACGAGCCCAATGCTTTTCTCGTGAACATGGTTCGAGGAATGAAGCCCGGCAAAGCGCTCGACGTGGCCATGGGAACAGGGCGAAACGCCATTTATCTGGCCACGCTCGGCTGGGACGTTACCGGGTTCGACAATTCGGAAATGGATGTTAATATGGCTGTTGAGAATGCCAGAGTGTCTGGTACAAAGATTAATACCATTGTCCAGGATGCTGCGGTTTTTGATTACGGCAAAAACAAATGGGATTTGGTCGTCCTCTCTTATGTCCCCTTCGACCGTATTATGGTTGACAGAGTCTACGAAAGCCTGAAACCGGGAGGTATTGTCATGGTGGAATTTTTCCACAGGGACAGCCAGAAAATGCGTATATTGCCGGATGATCCAACATTTGCCGATAATGAGCTTTTGCAGATATTCTCCAAGTATCGAATATTGCATTATGAAGATGTCTTGGCGAAACAGGATTGGGGCCTTGCAGAGGGGTCGAAAAACCGCCTGGTCCGGTTGTGGGCACAAAAAAAGGATCATTTGGCACCTGTAGAATGTTCATTGCATGACAGGCCACACCAGGAGGGAGAAGAAGCGTGTTCGTACAGCAGGAAATATGTATGCTCCCGGACAGGATGGATTTACAAAGGCGGTAATTGTAACTGATGGTGTATTCATCAAGTAATACAGCACTCATAGCAGAGTAGCGGAGAGGAGGAGAATGATGTTCACAATATCGCGCCTACTTTTGTTTTCGATGATTCTGCCCCTGTCTCTGCACATTGGAGCATGCCGCAAACAGGATGCCCCGCAGGCCGCTAAACCTGCTAAGGTTTCAGCGACGAAAGCTTACGAAAAATACTTCGGACCCGCCCCCACCACCGACAAAGGGACCTGCTTTGCCTTCGTCATCTATTTTCCCTCCGCGAAGGAGACGGGAAAAGTTGTCTCTTTCCCTTTCTTCACCTTCGACGAAGCCAGCATGAAGAAGGTAGCCGTGGAACGTCTGATCGGCGGAATGGAGGTGCCTGCTTACAAAGGTGAGATCCTTCAGCCGTTTGCAGCCGGTGCACATCTCCTGGAGCTTACTCAACAGGAAGGCCTGGTGAAGATCAACTTGAGCAAGGATTTTTTGAAGACCGGAACGGATAAAGAAGGAACGCTGAACGCCCTGGTTATGACTCTTACCCAATTCGAGGGGATCAAGGGCGTGAGGCTGCTCTCGGAAGGGAAGGACCTCGACTTCGCGAAAGGGACCCTTCTGCCAGTCGCGTCATCGGTACTCGATCCTTCGCCTCCCAGGCTGCTCAGTGTGACGGCGGTAAAGGATAAAGGGGCGAAGGAAGTGGAAGAGGTGAGCGCCTATTTCGACCGGCCGGTCGAAATCAAGGAGCTGACCATCGCCGACAAGGATGGGAAGGCTTTTCCCGGGGAAGTCTTCCACTCGGTCTTCGACATGGCCGCGGTCCTGAAGCCGAAAGATCCTTCTCTATTCAAGGCCGGATTGCCGGTGAAGGTTCGCTGGAAAGTGGTGGATAAGCTCGGAAGAATGGCTGATGGCGATGAGGAGCATTCGCTTGAAGTGAAAGAACATTGAAGCCTGTTAAAATTGAGGGGAAATATGAAGAAAATCATAGCAATAACGTTCAGTGCAGTTCTTCTGATCCAGAGTGGGGCTTTCGCCCACGAAGGGGAGAAGCACGAGAAAAAGCATAAGGCCAATGCTCAGATGCAGAAGCTCCACGACATGATGCCGATGTTCGCCGCTGCCCAGGCAAATGTCGAAAAGGCCTTGGAGAAAGGGGACTCTGCTTCTGTCGAAGCGGAGGCCGGTAAGATGCTCGCCACGGCCCCAGATCTGAAGAAGGCTAAGCCCCACAAGAACCTCAAGCTGCCGAAAACGTTCAGAAACATAGCGGCCGGCTTTGAAAGCGATCTTAAGGAAACGGTGGAACTGGCGAAAAAGGGAGATTTTACCAAGGCCAAGGCTGCCTTTCAGAAGGCGGAAGCGAAATGCACCGAGTGCCATGCAAAATTCCGCTGAAACAAGTCCCACGGGAGGTGACGACAATGGCTGACAACGGACGGTTATCAAGCAGGATACTCAATAGTCTCGAACGACATCAAAACGAACTTGCCGAGCAGCAAAAGCTCATCGACAGTACGATGAAAGAACTGCTGGAGCAACGGGAGCGATTTGCCGCCGTTGCCCGCCGTACCATGGAGTTGGTCATCCATCCTCGGATGGAGGAGTTGTCGCGGCATTTTGACAACGCTGCCATCTCGGAACGGCATGGCGATGCCGATTTCCACTGTTTTTGCCAGTTTGCCCACACCCCCCGTTTCCCCGCCACCGTTTCCTTTGATATATGTCTGCTTCCCGAGGAAAGCGGTACAGGGCTTACGGCCCGCTACGATCTTGAGATCCGTCCCGTGCTGATGGAATACAAGCGGGATGAAGAGCAGACATTCCCACTTGATGACTCGGACGAAGCAATAGGCTTGTGGGTGGAGGAAAAGATTATCGAGTTTGTCGATACCTACCTCCGCCTGGAAACTCATCCATTCTACCAGAAGGACAACATCGTCTCTGACCCTGTTTGCGGCATGCAGATTTCGGCGACTGCGGCGACAAGCAAGGTCGAGTGGACTGGTCATACGTTCTACTTTTGCTCGGAAGTCTGCAAAGAGGCTTTCCTGGAGGAGCGCAAATAAACGTTGAAGGGGGAAAAGGCATGAAAACGGAGGAAATCAAGGAAATAGCCAAACAGAGGGGTGTGAAAACCGGGAAAATGAAGAAGGGCGAGATCATCAGGGCTATCCAGGAGGCGGAGGGAAATCCCATGTGCTTTGATACCGGCAAGGCTGCCGAGTGCGGGCAAATGAGCTGTCTTTGGCGGGAAGACTGTAAGTAAAAGCTTCAGAAGTTACGTCAACTGGCCTTTCGGTGAGCCGGGAGGCCATATTTGTATCAAGAAGCAAAGGAGCGCCGATGATTAAGCCGATCTATCTCGATTACAACGCAACCACCCCCCATGACCCTGAGATGATTGCCGCCATGCGTCCTTATCTGGAAGAGCATTTCGGCAATCCCTCTAGTTCCCACTGGTACGGCGAACAGACCAAAAGAGCAGTCGAGACCGCCCGCGAACAGGTAGCCTCTCTCCTGAACTGCCTCCCGTCGGAGATCGTATTCACGAGCGGCGGCACTGAATCGAACAACTGGGCCATCAAGGGGATCGCCTTCGCTCACCGGCAGCGGGGAAACCACATCATCACCAGCAGGATCGAGCACCCCGCAGTTACCGAGGTGTGCGAATACCTGGAAGGAACGGGGTATGCCGTTACCTATCTCCCTGTTGATGAATTTGGAATGGTAAGTGTCGATGACGTCGAAAGGGCCATTACCCCGCAGACGATCCTGATCACCGAAATTGACAGGGCGGTACATGTAATTTCGGGCGCATGTCTAAAGATGAAGGAAATTTCCGGTTGAAGACAGGCTGTGGGACGTGATCGGGTCCGGACGACACGCTCCTAGCCCGGATCGTACGCATGGTGGATCGTTGCTGGGTGGTAATCCTTGATGAGGAGGATATGGCACATGACTTTCATTCGGCTGAAAAACAGGTTTCTTGCCAGGGCTTTTACCTCTTTCCCATCCCTGGCGGCCCGGTGGGGCCGGCGGCTCGATGCGAATATCGCCGGCATTCCCTGGACTGAACCCCGGAAACCTTTGAAGGAAGCGGTGCTGGCCCTGGTGGCCACGGGCGGGGTCCATTTGAAGACACAGCAGCCGTTCAACATGGCCGACCCGAACGGCGATCCAACCTTTCGGGAGATACCCACGGATACCCCTGCTGACAGCCTCACCATTACCCACGACTATTACGACCACCGGGACGCCGAAAGGGACCTGAACCTCGTTTTACCGCTCCAGAGGCTACAGGAACTTGTTGAGTCGGGTGCCCTGGGCGCCCTTTACACGACAGCCTTCAGTCTGATGGGACACATCGACGGTCCCCACCTGAAAACTCTTCAGGAAGAGACCGCCCCGGCGATTGCCCGTAAGCTCGCCGATGCCAAGGCGGACTATGCCCTGCTGGTTCCTGCCTGAGGGAGCTGCAACCGGTCCGTGGGACTGGCAGCTCGGGCGATAGAAGCAGCGGGAATCCCCACGATATCCCTCTCCATTGTCCGGGAAATCACGGAGAAAACACCGCCTCCCCGGGCGCTCTTTCTCCGTTTCCCATTCGGACACGCCTTAGGGGAGCCGGGGAACCGCGACCAGCAGTTCACCGTTCTCTACCTCGCTTTCCGGCTCCTCTTCGAGGCCGACCTGCCGGGAACGATCCGGGATGCCGGGCTTCACTGGAGACGGGATGCTTACTCGCCTCCTGACTGGGAGGGTTTCCGCCGACTCGCACCAAAGGCACATCATGTTGGGAATGCGGATGAGTGACAAGAAAGGATTCACGGAACATGAAGACCTCCGGCTACTACCAGCTGTTACGAAGGCGAAGCGCCGACAAAATTCTGCTTGAAGAAAGATGTATATTCAGAATATCATATTGAATGAACTTCGCGTTTAGAAAGGTACACCTCCCGTCGAGGGAGCATCGGCCCTGCTGGAAGCGCGGCTGAAGGTCAAATACCAGATTACGAGGCAAACAGGCATCGATGGCTATCTGGCCAAGGGGATTACAACCGCCAGCCCCGATTACGGTACGGGGCTTGCCGTTTTTTACGAATTCTAGACTTCGCTTGCAGAAGCTATTAAAGGAGAAAAGACCATGTTAAAAAGATTTCTGGCAGTAGCTGCTGTTTTGGCTGTGGGAAGTATTGCCGGGTGCGGCGGCAGCGGTGGCAGCACCCCCGCGGCTACCGTGAGTGGGACTGTGGCCGACGGCTATCTTGTGGGTGCCCAGGTCTTCATGGACAAGAACGGCAACTACCAGTGGGACGAGGGGGAGCCGAAAACCGTCTCCGGCCCCCACGGCTACTACACTCTGTCAGTTGCGCCCGCAGACGAGGGGAAATACCCGATCGTCGTCAGGGTCATGGCGGGGAGTACCGTTGATGAGGACGACGGTAAGCCGGTGCAGAGCGGCTACGTCCTCTCCGCGCCGTCCGGATCAACCGGCTTCATCAGCCCCATGTCATCGCTCATCAGGGAGAAGATGGCCGCCAATCCGGGGATGACCACGACCGACGCGATGGTCCAGCTCCGCAACCAGCTCAACCTGCCGGCGGAGGTGAATATGCTCGGCGACTACGTGGCCGGCTCGGGTGTCGGACAGCACCAGGTCCACTACCAGACCATGCGGGAGACCGCCAGGCAGATGACAAGCCTCATGGCCGAGCAGGCCCCCCTCGTCATGAACGGCGCCGGAATCAATCGTGGCCGCTACCGGGCCATGATGGGAGAGATAAACCTTAACATGTCGCAGATCACCGACAACGCCATGAACGGCAGCGGTATGGACAGCGCACCCATGACCGCGATGCGGGATCGGATGCGGACCATGCTCCAGGGGATGCAGGTCGGGGGCGGTTTCACGAACTACTCGGGGATGTTTCGTAACATGACGAGCCACAGCGCCTTCTGGAACTATACTGGGAGTCGTTGGCGTCCGGGCGGCATGATGGGTTCTGGAATGATGTGAATGGGGTAGAAACCTTCGTAGCGCTTAAATCTTGGGTATCATATTTTGAGGGGGAGGTAGCCGTTGTCACATTCCATTCTCCTTGTTGAAGACGATCTGAAACTTGCCGAAATCGCCCGCGTCTATCTGGAGCAGGCCGGTTTCAGGGTCATCCATACGGAAAGCGGAGTCAGCGCCTTGGCCCTTGCCAAAACGGAAAATCCGGTTCTGGTGGTGCTCGACCTGATGCTTCCCGACCTGAGCGGCGAGGCGGTCTGCCGGGAATTGGCCGAGACCACTGAGATACCCGTTATCATGCTGACCGCCAAGTCTTCCGAAGAAGAGCGGCTGGCGGGGTTTGCCCTCGGGGCCGATGACTACATCGTCAAGCCGTTCAGTCCGCGAGAGCTGGTCTGCCGTGTCCAGGCGGTCCTCAAACGGGCCGGGAAGGTCGGCGGCGGCGACCGGCTCAGCTTCAACGGCGGCACGCTCATCCTCGATAACGCCGGCTTCAGCGTCGTCTGCAAAGGCCGGCCGGTCAAGCTGACCGCGGCGGAATTCAAGCTCCTCTTCGCTCTTGCCGCTACCCCCCAGAAGACCTTCACCAGGGAAGAGCTGATCGACAAGGTCATGGGTTATCGGTTCGAGGGGTACGAGAGAAACATCGACTCCCACATCAAGAACATCCGCCACAAGCTGGGCGACGACCCCCATTCGCCGGTGTTCGTGCTGACCGTCTACGGCCTGGGCTACAGGTTCGGCGGGGTGAAAGATGCGTAGCAGTATCCGCTGGAAATTCTTGCTTGTGCTGATCATCGTTGCGGCCCTTGGCGTATCGTCATCACTGATTCTGCGGAAGCTGATCGTGCGCGATTTCGGTCAGTTGACCGAAGGGGAGATGGAGGACCGTGTTTACTGGGTGAGCGCCGCCCTGGAAACCGCCTTCGAGAAGAATCAGGAGTGGAATCGGGAAGCACTGACGGGAGATGCGGTCTGGGCGTTGCTGCTTGGCATCGAGATGCGGGTGAAAGACCGGCGCGGCGCCTTGGTGATGGACACGGCGAGAGCCCTTAAGCAACTCTCCCCGGAAAGCCTTCAGCGCATCCTGTCAAGCGCCGGAATCAATGTCACGCGCAGCCACGGCCCGTATGCCAGCTATCCGCTGTTCCTCAAAGGGGAAGAAATAGGACGCCTGGAGGTGCGCTATTTCCCCCATGAGAAAAGGGCGCTGTTCGTTTCCCGGACCAACCGGTTTCTCCTCATCTCGGCCCTGCTTCTAGGTGGCGTCGCTATCCTGTCTAGCATGATCCTTGCCCGCAGGCTCACCCGTCCCATATCCCGGCTGGCACGGGCAGCGGACAGCATCAGCCAGGGAAACCTGCACGAACGGATCGAGATCACCGGCAGCGACGAACTGGCGACCCTTGCGCACTCCTTCAACCGGATGACCCAGGCCCTGGAAAAGCAGAACGCCCTGAGAAAGAAAGTCAGTGCTAATTTCGCCCATGAGATGAGAACCCCGCTGGCTATCATGCAGGGGCAGTTGGAGGGGATGCTCGACGGCCTCATCCCGATAGAACGTCGGGTGCTGGAATCGTTGCTGGAGGAGGACCTCCGCCTTGCCCGGATTGTGGGCAACGTCGAGGAACTGGTCCAGGCCGAAGCCAGCGCCTTGACCCTGAAGCGCATCCGGCTCCCCCTGAAACCTTTTCTTGAGAGCATTGCGCAGCGCTTTTCAGATGCGGCTGGCAAGAAAAACATCTCCTTTTCCGTTGCGTGCGATGATGAAGTCCGGGTCAATGCCGACCTAGAACGACTAACCCAGATCTTTATCAACCTGGTAACCAACGCCGTCAAGGCCATCGACAGCGGGGGGACCATCCGGCTCAGCGGGGCAGCCGAACCGGGTTGTTGCCGGATTGATGTAACGGACACCGGTCGGGGCATAACTGAAGCAGACCTGCCGCTCATCTTCGAGCGCTTCTATCGGAAAGAGAGTGACGGCCTGGGGCTGGGGTTGCCGATTGTCCGCGAACTGGTGGACGCCCACGGCGGCGCCATCGAGGTCGCAAGCCAGCCCGGGGAAGGAAGCACTTTTACCGTCCGGCTGCCCGACCAGGAAAATCTCCATAATTCTCCATAACCTCTTCAAATTTCCTCCACAACCCTTTGCTATGCTTGAATCATGAGAAGAGGGGACAGCAGGCGGGTGAGGCAGAGGCGATGAAGCGAAGATTCGGGAAAATCCTGATAATGGCGGTTGCTGCGGTACTGGCCATCGCGCCGGTTGTCGCGGCCGAGGAGGGGTGTGACTGCGATAAACCGTATGGCGGCTATCGGGCATCTCCCCGGTGGGGGTGGTACGGCGCCAGGCAGAACGTTACCACCGCAAATGAAGCCCGCAAATTCCTTGAAGAGTTCTATGCTTCAAGCAACATCAGGATCGGGACTATCAAGGAGCGTGACGGCTACTATGAGGCGGAGATCTATCGTAAGTCTAATACCAAGCGGGATCGGGTCATCATTGACAAGGGATGCGGGCGAATTCGTTCCATTGAGTGAATGGTCCGGATTGACCAAGACGCGCGGATGATGTTGTGCGATGAAATGAATTGATGGGGGAGGAGCGAAGTGATTTTACGCGAAAGGAGAACGGTCATGAGAAAAATCGTGTTGTTTGCCATTATGGCAGCCTTTGTCGCGGCAGTAAGTGCGCCGATTACCGTTCAGGCTGCCGAGAAGGTCAAAGGCGAGGTGGTGATGAAGGTAGGGAACAAGGTCAACCTGTTCCACAGCGGCACCGCGGACGTAAAGAAGGAGATCTGTCTTGGTGACGTAATCGCGGTCTACCGGGAAACGGGCGGGGCAAAGGCCCCCAAATCCACTGAAGTGGGCGCGGTCAAGGTGACCGGTTACGCCGGCGAACACTATTTCGAAGCCGAAATCGTCAAAGGCGAGATCAAGCCCGGCGACATCGCCATGAAGAAAGGGGCTTACTGCCTGGTGACACCGCGCTAAAGATGCTTATTCCAATGCGCATTCATGATGACACTTGTAGGGGCACCCCTTGCGGGTGCCCGATTGGGCGGACGCAAGGCCCGCCCCTACAAAACCTATGCGCAATTCATGTCATCTTGAATGCAATAGCGAATTATCACGCTGAATGATGCCAGGCAAAAAAGCCGGCCGAGTTAATTGTTCGGCCGGTTTTTTTTTGCACCCCCTGGCCCAGGTGACCGTGATCATTGTCGTCCACAACCCTGAGATCACGAAACATACCGGCATCGATGGCTATCTAGCCAAGGGGATCACGACGGCAAGTCCCGACTACGGTACCGGGGTTGCCGTATTCTACGAATTCTAGCTTTCGCTTGCAGAAGCGATCAGAGGAGAAGAGCCGATGTTGAAAATAGTGGTAACGACAGCAGTTATTTTTACCGCGGGAATCACAGCCGGGTGCAGCGGCGGAAGCGCCGGCACACCTGCGGCAACGGTGAGCGGGGTGGTTGCCGATGGCTACCTGCGGGAAGCGGAGGTTTTCCTCGACAGGAACGGCAACTACCAGTGGGATGCAGGGGAGCCGAAGACGGCCAGCCGTGCGGGTGGAGCCTACACCCTCAGCATTGCCTCTTCCGACCTCGGTGAGTACCCCGTCGTGTGCAGGGCCGTGGCGGGAAGCACGGTCGACGAGGATACCGGCCAAACGGTCCAGAATGGCTATGTCATATCGGCGCCAGCGGGTGTTACGGCCTTTGTCAGCCCCATGTCGTCGCTCATCAGGGGAAAAATGGCCGCCAATCCCGACATGACCATGGCCGAGGCGATGACCCAGCTTCGTAACCAGTTCAACATGCCGTCCGACGTCGACATGCTCGCCGACTATGTGGCAGGCTCTCAATCGGGACAACACCAGATACATTACCAGACCATGCGCGAAACCGCCCGGCAGATGGCGACTCTCATGGCAGAGCAGGCCCCTCTGGTCATGAACGGTAGCGGCGTAAACGTCAACCGCTATCGGGCCATGATGGGAGAGATTAACCTGAATATGCCGCAGATCGCCGACAATGCCATGAACGGCCTGGGAATGGACAGTCCGTTTATGACCGCGATGCGAAACGAGATGCACGCGACCCTCCAGAACGTGCCAATTGGCGCCGGTTTCATGAACTACTCGGGGATGTTTCGCAACATGACGAGCCACAGCGCCTTCTGGAACTATACTGGGAACCGCTGGCAGCCTGGCGGGATGATGGGGGGCGGCGGAATGATGGTGACGAGGTGACGTGGCGGTAACCTGCTCGAATTGCCTCACGCGTTTCGGAGATTGCAATCATGATATCCTCTGATATATTTGTATCATTAGAAGTCGATATCTTGTTTAAGGAGGATGAAGTATGCGTAAAATTGCTGTTGCACTTGGAATGATGGTCCTTGCCATCATGGTTGTTGCACCCTTTACCGCCGGTGCCGCCGACAAGAAAGTGAAGAGCGAAGTGGTCATGAAAGTAGGGAACAAGGTACATCTCTTCCATAGTGGCACTGCCGACGTAAAGAAGGAGGTCTGCCTCAACGACGTGATTACCGTCTACCGGGAGACAGGCGGGGCAAAGAATCCCCAGTCCAAGGAGGTCGGCCAGGTGAAGGTCCTTTCCTACGCAGGTGAGCACTATTTTGAAGCAGAGGTGGTTAAAGGGGAGGTAAGACCGGGCGACATCGCCAAGAAGCAAACGGCCTCCTGCCTCATCCAGCCGGTGAAGTAGCTCTCGTCAGTGATCATTTCCCCGTTGTCCGGGCCAATGGCGTCCCGGACTCCTTTCCCCTATTTCCTACCAGACATTTTCCAAAACAATTCCTGTTGATCTCGCTCAGAAATGGATTTTGCAATAAAGTATCCGAAGTAAGGTAAAAGACGGAAGATTACGTGGAACGAATAGGAAATACCCTTGCCGCCGCGCTCCAGCCGCTCCCAGACTTGGGGATACTTGCCAACTCGTCCCGGCTGTTGCGCCGATAAGGAGAAAAACGGATTGACAACATGCTTGTCGACTGGTTAGAGTGGTAAAATGCGGAGTAGAGCTTTCCAAATAATTTCCCTGATTGTCCTGGTTGCGGTGGTCTCCATGTTCACCGGGCTGGAAACCGTCGCTTCCGCCGCGCCGGTCGTGAAGGCCGAGAAATCCTGCTGCGGCGGGTGCGGCCAGGACGAGGACCAGGAAAGCAGCCCGGTCCCCACCAAGTCCGAGCCTGGTTGTCCGGCATTCCTCTGTCTAAGTGTCGACAACATTGAATCTGTAACCCTGCAGATCGTTTCCTCGGAAATCATTCCCTTCCTTGCCTTTATTCCAAAGCCGGTTCCCGATCCCTTTATAAGATCGATCTTCCATCCACCATCACCCGTCTAGCACCCCACATTTGTAAGCGGGAATCAATCTCCCCCTGATACAGGGACAAGTGTGTCTCTGCATCCACACATCTATACTTTTCAAAGATCATGGAGGTCTATCATGAAGAGGTACATCTTCGCCCTTGCGGCTATCATAATTACAGGCTTTGCCTTTGCCGGCTTCAGCAGCGGCATGGCCAAAAAAGTCCAGACAAAAGGGGTGTTGTCGGTAAACGATATCCAGGCCGACCCCGCCGCCTATACGGGAACCGTCACCATCAACGGCGTGGTATCGGGCTTTTCCAAGCAAGACCCGAAACTGTTCACCATCATCGACACGGGCGAGGCGAAGCTCTGCAAAATCGTAACCTGCGCGACGTTCTATCTGCCGGTGAAGTACGCGGGGCAGGCACCGAAGGAGGGGGACGAGGTGAACGTCACCGGTAGCTTCAGCGACAAGGGACGCGTCTTCAACGCGAGCAAGGTGGATGTCCTGCGCCATCTCAATCTGGGAGGGCGGTAGTATGAACATTCCGAAACTGGTTGTGAAGAACATCACCCGTCGTAAGGGGCGTTTTGTTTTCACGCTGCTGGGCATCACCGTCGGCATCGCCTCCTTTGTCACCCTCCTATCTCTGGGCGGGGGGCTGAAGAAAGAGATCAGGAAGCAGGCGAGCGAATTGGGGGCGAACCTGGTGGTCACACCCAAGGGGTGGTGCGCATATGAACAGGTCTCCGTCCTGACCGGCGAGCAACTCCCCGAGGCAATCCCCTTCGAGACTGTGCTGAAGATCGCCGCCATCAAGGGGTTGACCGCCGTTCCCTATCTGACCGAACGGACCGCATACAAGAACAACCCGGTCTCCGTTATCGGCATCCTGCCGGAGGAGATGAAGCGGTTCAAGAACTGGGAGATGGAGCAGGGAAAGTACTTTTCGGCGCAGGATGAAAGGGCACTGGTCATCGGCTCCGGCATCGCCGGGCAGTTCAAGCTGAAGCCGGGGGACGAACTGACCATCCGGGGGGAGAAGTTTCCCGTATCAGGGGTTCTCAAGGAGACTGGCGGGAAGGACGACATCGCCGTCTACCTGCCGCTCTCCGTCGCCCAAAAGCTCTACGGGGTGGGGGAGATGGTCTCCTTCATCGCCATCAAGGTGGATGACATTGCCAAAATCGATGCGTACATCCTGCAGATTCAGGAAACGGCCAACGTTGCGGTGGTGTCCGACAAGCAGCTTTTGAGGTCGGTCCTCTCCATCGTCGGGACGGTCAGCATGACGTTGCAGCTCATCGCCGCCGTGGCGGTCCTGGCCGCCGCCTTCGGCATCATCAACACCATGATGACCGCCGTCTCCGAGAGGAAGCGTGAGATCGGCATCCTCCAGGCCATTGGCGCGCCGCAGGGAACCATCTTTTCCCTCTTCTTTCTGGAGTCGGGCTTTTATGGCTTGCTCGGCGGCGTTTTCGGGGTTGTCGGCGGCCTCTTCTTTTCCCTGTTCGCCTCACCCTACATATCCCAGAACGAGTTCACCACCCTCATCAAGGGGAGCGATCTCGCCGGAGCCCTGGATGCCCGGATCGTCCTCGGCTCGATCATCTTTTCCGTTGTCGTATCCCTCGTTTCTGGGGTTTACCCGGCCTGGAAGGCGGCACGAATGACGCCAGTGGAGGCCATCAGCTATGAATGATGCAATCATAAGAACGGAAAATCTGCACAAAACTTACACGACCGGTAAGATCACGACCCACGCCCTGCGCGGGGTGAGCCTGGAGATACCAAGGAGCTCTTTCACGGCAATAGTCGGCCGCTCGGGACACGGGAAGAGCACCCTCATGCACTTGATCGGCGGCCTCGATAGGCCGACCGGGGGTACGATATTCCTCGCCGGTGAAGAGATCAACCGTCTCTCCAACAGCCGCCTGGCAGCGCTGCGGGCACGCAAGATCGGCTTCGTCTTCCAGTTTTTCAACCTCCTCTCAAGCCTCACCGCAGAGGAGAACGTGGCGACCGCCATGATGTTCGCCGGGGCGCCGGAAAAGAGGCAGTCGGAGAGGGCGCGGGAGCTTCTTTCTCTGGTGGGGCTTTTAGATAAGCTGAAAGCGAAGCCCTCCGAGCTCTCCGGCGGCCAGCAGCAACGGGTCGCCATTGCCCGAGCGCTCGCCAACGATCCGGAGATACTCCTCATGGACGAGCCGACCGGCAACCTCGATTCGGAATCTGAGGCCGAAGTACTGGATACCGTATTCAGGCTTCACCGGGAAGGAAAGACAGTTGTTATCGTCACCCACAACAACGAGATAGCGAGACGGGCGGAGAGAATCATCAAGGTGAAAGACGGAAGAATTACGGGGAACGAATAGGAAATACCCTTGCCTTGCGAATCGTTGTAGAAAAAGCTACGATTTTTTTCGACGAATGGAGAATATTATTGAGTAATATCTAATGACTGTCGCAATCAAAAAGGATGACTGTTAAAAAAGCTTGTTACTACAGGTTGTTATGGCTGTGGCCTTGGATGGCACGCCATTTGAAAAGATAAACGATGAATGAGGCCATATTGGCAGGCCATCAATAACAAGACGGAGGTGCACACAATGAAAAAACGGGCTATCATTAGTATCGCGCTGGTGCTGGGAATGTTTGCTGCCGGCTCGGCATATGCAGCGGGGTGCAACGCGTGTGGTGACGGCGGGAAATGTAAGGACCCTCAGGCCGTGCAGCAGTTCAGGAATGAAACTTCCAGCCTTGCGAGCGAACTGAAGGCAAAGAATCTCGAACTGCGCAAGGAGAATGGGATGGAAGGCATCGACATCAACCGGACCAGCGCCCTGGAGAGTGAAATCAGGGAACTCAAGACCAGGATTCGTGTAGTTGCAGAAAAGCTCGGAATGCCCGCCTGCTGTATCTCGTAACATACCATTTCATATCAGGCTTTCGCCATCATAAGGGAAAAGGGGGACATCTGTCCCGAATGGCGCTAGTTTAAGGTTTCGCTGCACGACATCTGTTCCGGTGAGGGACCGCTTTCATTTCACGTCTCGGCGCAGTCAACAGCTGATAACTTT
>WSYB01000033.1 GCA_009773645.1 Geobacteraceae bacterium | reverse complement strand
CATAACCGCCTTCACTGAGGGTTACACTGATACCGCGGTTGCCGGCGCTGGTGGCGTGGGAGAATTTCAGGCCGGTCTTGTAGTCGGGATGGCATTTGACACAGCCGTTGCTTGCCCAGCTGTAATATGTATCGTGCTTGGTATGTGCCGCTGAACTGCCGGGGGTCGTGTGACATTGCGAACAGTCGGTTGTTGTGCTGAAGTTTGCCGACCCCCATGTCGGCGATATACTCTCAAAGTGGCAATTGACGCCGAAGCAGGTGCCGAGTTTCGGCACCGTGGTCTGGTTCTTGAACGCCACCGCAACTCCACTCACCTTGTACTGACCGGTCGCCGGCGAGCTGTTGATGTTGGCCTGGAAGCCGATCTGGCCGTTTTCATGGCTGGTGGTAAAGCCTGCGCTGTTATGGCAAAGGGTACAGTTGGCCGGTTGAGCATTTGCAGGCTGATGTGTCTGGTGGTTCCCCTGGAAGGCGCCGCTGCTGATGTCCCTGGTCAGCGCATCAAGCGGCGGCATGCCGTGGCACGAGCTGCAGGTGAGATTGTACTGGGGCGCGGCCTGGGCCGGACCGGATGCAATGAACGTTAGTGCCAGTGAGAGCAGCATCGCTACTATTGCAAGCTTGTTCTCTCTCACTATGTGACATCTCTTCATTGTCGACTCCTTATTCATATCTGAGAACCGTCCGTTCAATGTTATCAGTTGGAAAAGCACACTGGTGCTAGAATTCTACATTCTGACCTTTACAACGTCAACTTAAGAATTTGTTATTAATTGAATTCAATGCACATTACGGTCTTGGTGCGGAGGGGCGGCAGGCCGCCCCTCCATCGGTTGTTTATCTTTCGGTGCTCCAATCCGGTGACGGTTTGAAGTGACAGCTTATGTTGTAGCAGCTGCCGGTCTTATTGACCGCTGGCGGATTGACAAGCTTGGCACCGCTGTATGTAATGAATTGTGCCGTTTTGAACTTCTTGTAATTCTGCTTCAGAGAAACGCTCACGTTGCTGACGTTGCTTCTGATCGGCGTAATCATCGTGTGCGCTGAATCGCCGCTGTTGTGGCAGCTGGTACACGGTGCCCAGCCGTCAGAAGCCTTGGCGGCCTTCGGTACGTGAGCTTCCACCACATGGGCGCCACCACCGCCGGAGTAATCTTCGAACTTGGCGCTGGTGTAGTTGCCAAGACGCCCGAAGGTGAAGGCAGTTACAGTCTGCCGCGGTACCGGCGGATAGCCGTGGCATGCGTCGCAGCCACCAGAAGGCTTGAAGGCGCCTCCCTTTCCGTTGTGGAAGTGGCAACTGAAACAGTTCTTCGTTGGATGACCCGACTCAGCAATGCCGGATTTGAAGAACCTGGTCTGCGAGTGACAAACCTGGCAGAGGCCACGGTTGTTCTGGGTATTGATCATACCCGTTGAAATGTTGGTATAGGATATGGTCGCTGAGTACGTGCCATACTTGATCTTTCCTGAAATCATGGAGAGGTTGCCGGTTGCACCGTGCGGGTCATGACACTGCTGACAAAGCATGGCCTGGGGACCGTCCAAAACCAGGAAGTGGGTGCTCATGTTGCGGAACAGCGGGTTGGTAACTTTTGCCGCGTCGTTATGGCAGTAGGTACACGCCTGCGTGGCATCGCCGGTGCCCATCCCTGACAGGACGCGGTTGGAATCTCCCAGTGTACCGGAGATGTGGCGCGAGGTGCGGTCGTGACAATCGATACAGTTCTTGCCCAATAAGCCCCCTGCTATCTTGCCATGGCCATAACCGGCAAAGCTTGCCTTGCCTGGAGCTGTAATTCCGCTGATGATCGACAAAGTACCGGTATGACAGCTTTCGCAGCTTACCTTGTTGTTGTCCCACTGGATCGAGGCCATCTGTCTGTGGCAGCTGGTCGCACAGTTGGCCAGCGGAGCTTCGAGTGTCTTGTTCACGTGGGATGCTGCGTTCTCGGCAGTATAGGTGTGACAACTCTGGCAACCTGCCACGGTGGCCTTGCTCAGCTTGGGACCGTAGGAAGAACTGAAGTGTTCGAAGTGGGCATTGGAGCTGATCAGAGCGAGGCCACCGATGCCTGGCGTAGTGGCGTGACAGGAACCGCAGGCACCGGAGGAAGCGTTATCCCACCGGACGTTCGCCGCATAGGTGCCCTTGCCATCGCTATGGCAGTAGACGGTTGAGCAGGTCAGGCTTGCATAACCGGCTCCGGGGTTGTAAGAGTCGAAGTTGACATCCTTGGTGGCGTTTACGTGATACTGGATGCCGGTGGTGGCGTTCAGGGTGCCGTTGCTCCCGGCTGCGGTAGTGTTCACGTGGCACTTGTCGCAGGTGTAGCCGAAGCCGGCGCCGCCACTGATGTGTTTGCCGTGAATCGCAGACAGACCGGTGCCGCCGGTGCCGGTGGTACCACCGTGGCAAGCGGTACAGGCGAGGCTGCCGGCAGACCAGGCAAGCGACGCCTGGTAACTGTTGGTGCCACCCTGCGGGTTGGCGTTTGAGTGACACCAGACGGCGGAGCAGGTGCCTGCGGTCCAACTGAAGCCGTTATCAGTACCGGCAGATGTTCCGCCTACGCTGTAAGTAGGTGCTGGCACCGCTGCACCGTAAGGGCTCGCATTCAGAGCACGGTAACGGTATTTCTTGGCGGTTTCGTCACCGTACGAGGTGCTTGTCCAGTTAGTAAACGCGCCGTTATAGAATACAACTTCCGCAGCCTGGTTAGCTGTCACAGGTCCAGCCGCATGCTGCGCAGGTGTCGTTGCTTTAATGGAGTGGCAGATTTCACAAGCATAATTGTACTTGGAAGTCTCCCAGTCGCTGTGCTTGCTGTGTGCACCGTTTAACGTAGCAGCCTGGGTTCCTGCACCTTGGTTAGCATGGCAGGAGGCACAATTGAGCGAGCCGCTGGCACCCCATTGCGGACTCGAACCACCATGACAATAAGTTGCTGAACAGGTCTTGCTGGTCTTGTTAAAGGCGCCGGAGAAGTTGGTGAAGGAAGATACCTTGGAGAACCGTGCGTCGATATTGCCGTCTACGTGATCAACGGAACCGGCGATGATGCTCGTGCCGCTGGCAGTAGTCTTGGCATGGCACTTGACGCAGTCAACTGCCCCACTTACGTGTTTTTGGTGGCTGTTGGCTGTTGCTGAACCGGCCGTGCCGGATGCATAGTTCGGCTCGCCGAACTGGCTGGTGAACCCGCCGGTATTGATCCCATGGCAGGATTTACAGGAAAGCGGATTCGGTGTCGAGGTCCACGCAGGCGGTGTAGCATTGGCTGCAACCGCAGTACCCGCCTTGCCGTTACTGTGGCAGTAAATGTTGGAGCAGTTCGCGTTCCTGCCGGCGCGCACACCTGAGTAGTCTTTGAACTTGTTGACGTGCCTGGTCTTGTCGGCTATGGCGGTGTTGCTGCTGACCGTCTTGGCATGGCAGTCGGCGCAGCCGAAGTTGGTGCCAAGGTATGCGGCATTGTTCACGTGCTTGTCATGGCGTCCCGACAAGGCTTGTGCACCTGCACTGGTAGCATTACCATGGCAGTCGGCGCAGCCGAGGGTCGGGCTGGCGGCAGACCAAGTGAAGGTAGTGTTATTGCCGGCTGCCCCGGCGCCGTTACTGTGGCAGTAGGTGTTGGCGCAGGCGCCGTTCGTCCAGTTGAGAGAGCCGTCGAGGGTGACGGTGCCTCCGTAGGTGTAGGTTCCGCGCTTGCCGGCTGCGGAGTAACCGAAGAATATCTCACCGGCGGCGCTGGCGCTTACCGGCCCGCTGGCGTGGTTGCTGATGCTCAAGCCATGACAGGAACTGCACTGGAACTGGTACTGGCCGGCCGTGCCGTTGTTGCCCGGGGTTGCCGTATAGCTGCCGGCAACGGTCGCGCTCTCGTAATGCTTGTTGTGCTTGCCGGGCAGTGTGCTGTCGGCCTTGTGGCAGGAGGCACAGTTGAGGGTGCCATTGGCGCCCCACTGCGGAGTAGAGCCGGCATGGCAGTAAGTAGCCGAACAGGTCTTGCTGGTTTTGTTATAGGCGCCGGAGAAGTTGGTGAAGGAAGATACCTTGGAGAACCGGGCGTCGATGTTGCCGTCCACGTGCTCCGGTGAACCGGCGATGATAGAGGTGCCGGTGGCGGTAGTTTTGGTGTGGCACTTGATACAGTCTGCCGCCCCGCCGACGTGCTTCTCGTGGCTGTTGGCGGTAGCGGACCCGGCAGTGCCGGATGTATAGTTAGGCTCGCCTGCCTTGGAAACAAAGGCCGGGGCCCCTGCGGAACCATGGCACCCTTTGCAATCGAGGAGGGCGGCGGAGTTCCAGCCGGCAGCCGCCATGGACTTGGAAATGCCCTTGCCGTCACTGTGGCAGTAAAGGTTGGAGCAGACGCCGGTCGTGGTCACGTAGTTGGCGCTGCCGCGCGCCTTGGCGCCGGAGTAGTCACGGAATTTGTTAACGTGCTTCGCTGCACTGCTGATGGTGGTGTTGTTGGAGACGGTGAGCGCGTGGCAGTCGACGCAGCCAAAGTTGGTGCCGATTACGCCGGCGTTGTTCACGTGCGCCTGGTGCTTGCCGGACAGGGTGTTGCTGGCGGCGTCGCCGTGGCAGCCGGCACAGTTCAGTGCGGCTGCATCCCACGCTACTGTTTTGTAAGTCGGTGCAGTAGCCTTGCCGTCGCTGTGACAGTATACTGTGGAGCAGGTGCCTACAGCAGCGCCGGGCTTGTGACCGCTGGCGGAGTAGCTGCCACCGTAAGTTGTGCTCATGGCTACATCAATTTTGTAGTTGACATGGTTGGCCGGAGTGGAAATGGCGGTGTTGCCGGAAGCGGTGCCATTGTGGCAGTCGGCGCAGCCAAAGGAGTAATTGCCGGAGCCGGCGGCTATGTGCTTGGCGTGCTTGCCACTGGCCATCTGCCGGTTGACCGGACGGGTGTTGTCGCCGCCGTGACATCCGGTACAATTGGCGCCCAGTGCACCGCCCCACCTGGCAGTTGACATGGTGACGAATGGAGCCGTCGCAGTAGTACCGTTACTGTGGCAGTATACGTTCTGGCAGTTCCCGACTGACGAACCGGGAGTCTTTTTATATGCTGCGGTGGAGGCGTTGACGCCGTTATAGACGCCGTTCACCGCAGTGGTGCTGTTATTGAATTTTACAGTGACGAATTTATCAACGTGGTCAACTTTGCTGCTCACGGTGGCGTTGTCGGAAACGGTCGCCGCATGACACTTGACGCAGCCGATGCTGGTGCTGATCGCAGGGTTGACGTGCTTGCCGTGGCTGTAAGTGGCCATGGCGGCGCCGGAGGCAGAATCACCCTTGTGGCAGCCGAGACAGGTAAGGGTGCTCCCCCAGTTCGCTGCCGTGTTGGGAGCGCTATAGGCCATAACCGCCTTCACTGAGGGTTACACTGATACCGCGGTTGCCGGCGCTGGTGGCGTGGGAGAATTTCAGGCCGGTCTTGTAGTCGGGATGGCATTTGATACAGCCGTTGCTTGCCCAGCTGTAATATGCATCATGCTTGGTATGTGCCGCTGAACTGCCGGGGGTTGTGTGACACTGCGAACAGTCGATTGTTGTGCTGAAGTTTGCCGACCCCCAGGTCGGCGAAATATCCTCAAAATGGCAGTTGACGTTGGAGCAGGTGCCGAGCTTCGGTACCGAGGTCTGGTTCTTGAACGCCACCGCTGCTCCGTCCACCTTGTACTGACCGGTCGCCGGCGAGCTGTTGATGTTGGCCTGTAAGCTGATCTGGCCGTTCAGGTGGCTGTTTGTATAGCCAGCGGCATTGTGACATACGGCGCAGTTTTGTATCTGGGCGCCGGCCGGTTGATGGGTCTGGTGGTTCCCCTGAAACGCGCCGTTACTGGTGTCCCTTGTGGCCGAGTCCAGAGGCGGCATCCCGTGGCAGGAGCTGCAGGTAAAATTGTACTGAGGCGCGGCCTGCACAGGACCTGCAACAACGAAAACAATTGCCAGAGTAATCAACCCATACAGCACCGCTCCCATTCTCTTTCCTGCGCCAAATTGTCTAGCCATGTCATTCTCCCTTGATTGATAAAACAGGTTAATAGTTCAAACCTTTTATCTAAACACTCTATTAAACGTATCGTAAATCTTCTCGTTTTCTTTAGTCGAAATAGCTCTGCAGTCAATATACAATATATAAGCTTCAGTCAGGAATTCGCTTCGCAAAAAGACGGCAACGTATAGCGAATTGACGGAATCCCAGTATATTTAATTCCTCATTTGCACCATGCTTAAGCCATTGATTTAACTCTAATAAAGACACGAATCACCCTTGCGATCATATGGTTTAATAAACTGGTATTGTAATGATTGTGCAATCTGAACACCAAGTTGAGCCGTCCAGATATTATTTAGTGTTAATTATGTCTAATATTTTATAGATATAAATAATTTGGCTCGTTACAGGATGAAGAGATCTAGAGGTGCAAAAAGGTTTTAATATGTGGAAACCGGCTGAGCTAAATCCCCGAAAAAAATAACCCATAAACATTAAATGCATATGGGTTCATTACCAGTTTAGTTTATATGCACAAACACGTTCGCAATCAGAAAAATACTGCAGGGTTTTTTCAAGGGGGCGGAGTTACCGCCCCCCGTTTCTGACTCGTTATCTGTCATTGCTCCAGCTTGGAGTGGGTTGGAAATGGCACCCGACGTTGATACAACTGCCGGTCTTGTTGACCGCAGGTTTGTTTACCAGCTTGGCGCCGGAGTAACGTATAAAACCGGTGTTGTTGAATTTATATCTCGGGTCCAAGACCACCGTCACATTACCGATAACACCATCCGTGCCGCTGCGCCAATCCTTAGAATTCGGCGTTACCGTTCTGTGGCTGTTGCCGTTATCGTGGCAGATATTGCAGTTTGACCAGCCGTCCGTGGCCTTGGCGTATGTTGCCACGTGATTCAGGTGTGCACCGCCGCCACCGGAGTAATCTTCGAACTTGGCACTGGTGTAGTTGTTTAATGTGCCGAATGTGCCTTTATAGGGTCCGGAAGAGGCCGGACCGCGGATTGCGCTCTTCGGCACGGGCGGATAACCGTGACAAACATCGCAGCCGCCGGCGGGTTTGAATGCGCCACCTTTGGCGTTATGGGGATGGCAGGTGAAGCAGTTTCCTGTCGGGTGGTTGTTTTCAGGCACTCCTTTAACGTAATACTTGGTGGTCTTATGACATACCTGGCACAGGCCGCGATTGGTCACGCGATTAACCATTCCCGTTGACCTGTTGGTGAAGCTGACGGTCCAGTTTGAGGTTGTCGCGTTCAGATACGTAATCTTAGTTTTGATCATCGAATTGTTAGTGGTGCCGTGGAGGTCATGGCACTGCCAGCATTCCATGGTCTGGCCGCCACCTTTGGCCGTGACATGAGTACTCATGTTCTTGAATTTCACATTGGCAACCGGTACTGGCGTGTTGTTGTTGTGGCAGTTGTTACACGGATTATTTATGTCGGTATTTGGCCGCAGCGCCGTTACCAGTCTGTACTTGGTTGCCGGGATTATATGCGCTGCACTGGCATCGTGGCAGGTTGTACAGCCGGTTATGCCCGCCTTGCTCTCGTGACCTTTCGTGGTTGAAAGGCTGGTATTGGGAGCCGTGATGCCTTTAATCACGGAAAGGGTGCCGGTGTGGCAGCTGTTACACCAGCTATTGGTCGTCTGTTGGCCTCCCACCCATGTCGGCTGACCGTTGGGGTGGCAGGGGGTACAGTTTGTATAAACTACTTCCTTCGTGCCGTTCACATGGGTTGCAGCAACATCCGTTGTATAGGTATGGCAGTTCTGACAGTTAGCCGGACGAACCTGAGTATTTAAGACCGGCCCGTAGGTAAGGGAAAGGTGGGCCGCATGGCCGGCGGTGCTAAGAGCATTCGTGGCGTGGCAGGCATCGCACGCGCCGGTCGATGCCACACCCCATTGAGGTGGGATAAGCGGTGCGCCGCCCTTGCCGTCATTGTGGCATGAGGTACAACCTATTATTGACGTGGAACCTAACGTGCCGGAGTAGGCCAGTTCCTTTGTCCCATTGACGTGCTTGGTCTTATCAATGATGGCATTGGCCGCATTGACCGTTGCGCCGTGGCAGTTTGCGCATAAATATGACTTGCCCGTTGTCCCGCCTGCTACGTGCTTAGGATGCGACGTTGAGGTCGCAGGCAAATTGTGACATGCACTACATTCGCCAGGCTTGTTTATTATTGTGTCCTTCTGAAGAGCCCAGGTCGGAGACTTGTAGCTCCCTGCCCCGTCGCTGTGACAGTAAGTAGTGTTACATGTGCCGCTTCCAGTCCCGACATATGCCGGAATCGCACCGCCAGTTGACGCTATGATACCGGTCTTGACTATGAAGACCTGCTGGAATTGCCCGTTTGCATGAGTGTTCCCTTTGTGGCACTCGTCGCAGGCAAAGTTATAGTAATTGCCCGTTCCGGTCGCATGGGATGCGTGCGGAGTCGTCGACTCATTCTTGAACACCAACGATGCGGAATAATTGTACGGTGAGTTGGCATAACCGTTGGCTGCACCGCCTGCAACATTTGCTACGGGAGGCATGCCGTGACAACCGGTACAGGATGCGGAGAAGCCCTGGGCGTGGGTATGGCAACCGGCACAAACAGATGTATCAGTGGAGGGGACGTGCTGGGATATCGACTGCGGCAAGGTAGGATGGCATGACGCACACACACCGTTAACATCTTTATACCAGTTCTGCTGGGCAAGCGGAGTAGACTGTATTATGGCTTTCCCATTTCGTATTGTTCTGAAGCTTCCTGTAGGGGAAGAGACGTTCATGTAACGGTTAATCAAATAAACGTTCGGAGTTGCTTCGTTGGCGGGCGGATTAGCCCCAACATAATCCACATGACCGCCATGACAGTCGGCGCACTGAATATTCTGAGGCTTTTTGGGAAGCTTATTCCCGTTATGGTTGGCTACCTTACCATTTGGATTAGCATCCTTGTCATAGGTTCTATGGCAGTTGGTACAGATATTCAAATCTGCGGCCGTGTTGCCGTGCAGATCCGTTCTCAGCAGATTCCCCTCGGAGGTTGACAGCCTGCCGAATACTGCGCTGGAGAAATTATCATATGTACGGCTGTTGGAGTCTGTATAATGGATACCGTGGCATGTGGAGCAGAGAACCACCCCATTGTTGAGTCGCATCGCGGATGTAGGGTTGGAAGGATTGCTGTTGACCGGCCGGGAGTTATACTCGGCAGGTTTTGCCTTTGAGACGCTGGTATAATTGATGTTCACCGGATGAGTCCCCTTAGCAACATCCGACGTGCTCCGCGGCTTATGGCAATCGAGACACATCTGGTCGTTATCATTCAGAGCACGAAGGTACGGTGCTGAGTTAACAGAGGACTCCTTAGAGCCGTTAATCTGGTGGCATCGTGCACATGAAATCGAACCGAGCATACCCGCTTTAACAGGGGTCGACGTATCCGACAGCCTGACATTTGTTGGTGGAAGTGCCCCGGCGGCAGGAACCTCATCGGGACCGGTCCATTTATGCGATGTCTGGTATTTAGCGTCGGGCAAAGTCCCATATGGGTCGGCCATGTCCCCGTAACTGAACGGTTGGATTCTGCGACCGCCTTGTTTAACACTCCCCGGCTTATGGCAGGATAAACAAGTATTATCATATAAACCCAACGTCCCAAGCGACTTATGGGTTGAGTGGCATGATCCGCACCCATAACCACCGCCAGCAGAGTGTGTGTCTTGCGCAAACACCGTATATGGCGTCAACATAAGCACCATCGCGACAACCAACAAATTGACTACCGATCTGTTCATAGCACGCTCCTAAAAAAGCATGTAATTTCAACTGTATTCTCAACCATTTTGACTACGCTCATGCTGTGCGATAATTCCACTTTGTTTACCACCATACCGGCGGTGCAGAAATCGGCTTCCTGAGAATCAGCACGCAATCAACCAGGTCAATCTGGCCGTTCGGATTCGGCTTCCCGTCCAGCAGCGGCCCTATATCACCGTGGGCAATGTAGAATGGCATGCTAGGATTTGTCGGCAATATCTTTTGTGTAACTATATCAAGACATATTGCAGCATCATCCCCAGTGACAGCGCCACTGCCGTTGATGTCTCCATCAGGTGCAACACCATATTTAGATACGGTATTTCCGGCGACGTCCGTGGCAGTGACCCTAAGTGCAAACAGTCCCTGGCTGGTGTAGCTCGCGCCGAGGTCTGCGCTCCACGTTTTGTTAGTTACCGTTACCGTGCCCACCGTTTGACTATTCACATCGGTAATAACCACAGACGCACCGGCTTCAACCGTTCCGGACAGGGAAGTGGTCGGAAGTAAAGCCGGAGGATTAACCGTCAGACTCGGCGGTGTTACGTCATAGATAACCGTTCTCGTCGTTGTGCTGGTTTTGCCCCCGTTGTCAACGGCGGAAAGCAGTACCGCGGAGGGACCTTCCTGTGTGAAGTCAACGTTAAAGCTGAAGGTCCCGCCGGTTATCGGCTGCGACCTGGTAACACCGTTCACCGTGCTGGAAAGCGCCGTGACGCCAATGCCAACGGTACCGGAGATGACCGCGCTGGATTGCTTGGTGGAGAAGTCCCGTGAAGGAACCGTAGTAACTGCCACATCCGGGTTGACGGCATCGGAGAAGATCGTCCTCTTCTCGTTTGAAACCTTGTTGAGCTGGTCAGTACAGGTTATGTTGATAGTATTGAGTCCTGCGGCAAGATTAACCGTCGCAGTCCAGTTCAGGCCGGTAGGAATTGCAGGTACTCCTGCAACCGTACATGTCGACGTTCTATCCACACTACCACTCACCGACACAGAGTTTAACTTGGTAATTGACCCGTCAGCCGGGGCACTTACAGTTATTTTCGGCGCATTTGAGTCAAACTTGATTATTATGGTAGCAGAGGCAGTACGGCCCATCTTGTCCGTAGCCACCACCGTTACATTATTGTCAATACTGGCATTGTAGGAATTATCCAGGGTTACCGGGTAGCTGAATACGCCGTTGGTGACAGCCAGTGCCAGGGCCGGCTTGCCGTTCAGAGAAATAGTTACCTTGTCCAAGTTGGCGTCAGTAACCTTGCCGGTCACATTCTGTACCTGGGTGCTGGTGGAGCTTTGATCTGCAATGGCTGACATCTGTAAGGTCGGTGCCGTTGTGTCCAGCTTGATCGGAATGACGGCACCGGTTGCTCCTGCAACATTAAAGGTCACATTGTTGAGACCTTCGCTCAGCGGCACCGAACAGCTCCAGGACGCAGTCTGCGTGCAGGTCCCGCCAGGAACCGAAAGAGTTGCAGCCGCATCTTTAGTTCCCGTAAAGGTATAGGGTGTCGTATTTGTAATCTCGGGCCAGGAATTAACCGTGAAATTCGCCGCCGACGGCTGCGTATATACAACGCTTCCCGTCAGGGCGGCAGGATTCCTTGCCGGCAACTTGGCCTCAACGGTAAAGTTGGTAAGACCAAGAGGCAGCCCTGAAATGACGCTGCTCCACCTGGTTCCTCCCGATGTATAGCTGACCACTCCGGCAGTTGCGGCGGTATCCGTCCTTACGGCAACCGTTGCGCCCGCATCACAGGTACCGGTGATTGTAATATTTGAAACGCTCACATTCTGCGGGAAGCTATCGATAGTGAGTGTAAGAGGTGTAGTATTTATAACTCCCGGGCCTGTGCCGCCGTCGATGCCGTATACGGTCAGGTTCCCCAAGCCGTTAACAACAATCAGCCGACCGGTTGCCTGGTCAAAGGCAACGTCGGAAGGGACCACGAGTTGGCCGTTGGCCGAACCGTAGTCTCCAATATACCTGAGAAAAGTATTGCCTGCTGCGTTGATTGACTGAACACTGCTCTGATATGCGTCCACCACATAAATTCTTGCGAGAACCGGGATCACGTCCTTGCTGTACTCGAAGGCAACTCCCAGTGGTACGGTAAACAGCAATGGGCCGGCACCAATCGAAGTGCCGATTGTTTTAACAAAACTGTAAGCGCCACTGGCACTGTTGAAAAACTGAATCCTGCCATTTAGCGTGTCAACAACCGCAAGCTGGTCGGACACCTTCTCATAGGCTATGCCGGTAGGCATCGAAAGCAGGCCGACACCAAACTCGTTAACATACGTCCCGCCGGCATTGAATACCTTAACACGATTTGCGACACTGTCTGCAACATAAATATACCCGGCGCTGTCAACCGCAATACCGTTGGCAAAACTGAACTGACTCACACCACTCCCCAACTTGCGTACTTCGTTACCATTGCTGTCCAATTCTGCAACAAAGTTACCCTGGCTGACAAGAATGTTGCCATTTGATGCCACTGCAACCCCTTGGGGAGCGCCGGCCGTCTTTATGACTTGCACCAGCTTCCCGACGGCATTATATTTCAACACCCCGCCATTGCCCGGGTCGGCCACATAATAGTTCCCCGCAGGGTCAAGGGCGATTCTCAAGGGAGTGCGAATCCCCTGCGATACCGGGCTTAATACTTTCACCACTGGTACCGCGGCGAACGCTATCACTGGCAGTGAAATGACCAGGATTGCCAGCGAGATGACCAATCTTGCGAATCTTCTTCCAATGCGTGGTACCATTTTATATCCCTCCGAATTTATTGGAGATTTTTGCTGTTATTCCCTGGGTCTGGCGACCCCATCTGATTCAGTTGATGTCGCTTGGTATAATTTATCTGCAACATGGGTGCCCAACCAGGTGGCGGATTTTCATTTTTTCAGATTAGTTTTCTCAGTATATGTTAAATGGCGTGGATTAAGCTAATGAGACCCTGTAAGCTATCCCCAGCGTATTACCAAAGCGGCCCATGATTTTGCAGCTTATGATGGATCAGATAAAAAGTCAAAAGAGAAACTCATCTAATTTCTAACCGCTTAAAACAACTAAATATATTTCTTGGCGTGCGTTAACGTTTTAGTGAGAATCCGTGACTTATTAATAATTTAAATCCGGAAAGTACGGATGTAAACTATTTAAGAAAACCAAATTTTTTCATACGATAGCGGAAAGCATCTATCCCCAGGTTCAATTTCTTGGCGGCCTTGGACTGGTTCCAATCGCTATTCTCCAAGGCCTGGCGGATAAGCTCCTTTTCGACCTCCTCAATATCCACACCTTCGGGTGGCAGTTTAAAAGTCGTCAAAGGTGCGCAGGACGCTGAGCTTTTTGCTACAATTTCCAGCGGCAGATGCTCAAGCAGAAGCGTTTCATCGTTCCCCAGGATGATAGCTCGCTCTACGACGTTTTTCAGTTCGCGGATATTGCCGGGCCAATGGTATTCCACAAGCATTTTTTCAGCCATGCTGGAAATACCCTTGACGTGTTTGATAAATTCCCTGTTAAAATGTTCAATGAAATGATTTGCCAGGAGAATAATATCTTCTTTGCGCTCCCTGAGGGCCGGCAAAAAGATGGGAATAACCTGGAGGCGGTAATAAAGATCGTTCCTGAACGTTTTATCCTCTATCGCTTTAAGGAGGTCCTTGTTGGTGGCGGATATGATGCGGACATCAACCGAAATAGGTTTAGTCCCGCCGATTCGCCTGAATGTCCTGTCTTCCAGGAACCGCAGAAGTTTTGCCTGCATTCCCACATCCATGTCGCCAATTTCATCGAGAAATACCGTGCCGCCGTCAGCCAGTTCAAAAAGACCTTTTTTTGTCACCTTGGCATCCGTAAAAGACCCTTTTTCATGACCGAACAGTTCACTCTCAAGAAGCGTGGCAGGAACCGCGGCGCAGTTAATGGCTACAAACGGCTTGTCTGCGCGGCTCGACTCATAGTGTATCCACTTTGCTACCAGTTCCTTGCCGGTCCCTGATTCCCCCTGGATAAGTACCGTTGACGCCTCGCTCTTGGCCACCTTCTGCATCATATCTAAAACATTATGCATGTGTTTACTGACCCCGATAATTTTCGGTGGGCCATATTTTTTGTGTTCACTGCGCAGGCTCGCAACTTCGCGGCGCAAATCGGAAGTCTCCAGGGCCTTTTTTATGACTATTGCCATCTCATCAAGATTAAAAGGCTTATTTATATAATCATACGCCCCCAGCCGCATGGCGTTGACTGCCGTTTCCAGCCCGCCGTGAGCCGTTACCATGATGACGATGATATCATCATCGATCTCCTTGATCTTCTCCAGGACTTCCAGGCCGTTCATTCCAGGCAGCTGGATATCAAGCAAAACCAGATCTGGTTGTTCTTCACGGGCAAGCTTCAACGCATCTTCCCCATTACCGGCAGTCAGTACGTCATATCCCTGCTTCTTAAGATTCTGTTCGAGAGACCAGCGGATTAGATGTTCATCGTCCACGACCAGTATTTTTATTTTTCTCATGGGTGCTCCTTAAACCAGAATAGGGTCGTCCATTCCATTTGTATCGCCGGAAACTTCCGGAACTGCCGAAGCCGGCAGGTCTACGGTAAACTCTGTCCCCTTCCCATCTTCGCTTGCCACTGATATTTTACCTCCATGCTGGATTACCAGCTTATGGCAGATGGCCAGGCCAAGCCCGGTTCCCTGGGCCTTGGTGGTAAAGAACGGGGTAAATATTTTCTCCAGGATTTGCGCCGGGATCCCCGGACCGGTATCGGCAATCCTGATTCGAACCCATGGTCTGCCTTCCGCTTCCACCAGAGAGGTCCCAACGGTAAGCAACCCGTTGACGTCCATTGCCTGGATCGCGTTCAGAATCAGGTTCAGAAAGACCTGCTGGATCTGTTTGGGATCCACATAAGCCGGCGGAAGATCTTCCTGCAGTTCGAGTCTTTTTTCAATGTTTTTCCCGCCACGGTGCTGGGAAGCGAACATGACGGTTTTTTTCAAGATGCTGTTAATGTTGGTATATGTCGGTTCCGGCAGGGTCGGCTTGCCAAAAAAGAGGAGATCGTTTACCGTCTTATCCAGGCGCTTGACCTGTTCCAGGACTTCGTTCAAAATTTCCATGCGGGCGTCGGAAGCTGCAAAATCGTCCTTTATGATGGTGATTGCAGCGGCTATACCGGTCAGCGGATTTTTGATCTCATGGGCAATACCTGCCGCCATTTCTCCTACAGAGGCGAGTCGATCCGCCCTTTCCATCTGCTGGAAGTGATACTGCTCAAGCTCCTTCTTGGCGATATCAAGCCGGTCAACCATCGAATCGAAGCTGGCAATGAGACGCCCCACCTCGTCCTTCGCTCCGTAAGTCATCCGTACCGTCAAATCGCCCTTTTCCACGCGTGCCATGTTTTCCACGATAAGCTTCAGCGGTTTTCTCACAAACTTGAGCATGACCAGGGAAATGGTCACCGAAAGAAATAAGATTATCGCTACCGTGGAAAAGACAAAAAGCTTGGTCGCCTCTACCATCTGCTTCCTGGTATCAACCAGCGAATAATCGACGTTCAGCACCCCTATTATACGGGTCTTGTGCCCATGGCAGATGTGACACGGTTCATCATTATAAATGGGCTTCAGCATCTTGATAACCTCGCCCTGCCCGGTTACATTGAATATCCCCTCTTTCTTGTTATTTATGAAAAGATTGTAGTCTCTATCATCTACAGGCTTGCCGACTTCATCAGGGTGGGACGATTTGAGCACGATCCCATGGGGATGAAAGATGCGCACCCCCAGCAATTTGTGACTCTGCCCGACCATCTCCAGAATTATCTGCACGTCCTCGGTATTGCCGATCCGCATCGAGTTGTAGATACTTCTTTCGATGGTATGCAGCAGAAGCTCGGTGCTCTCGCGGGCAGAGTTAATGAGCTGGTTCCGCTCCCTGTTAAGGTTGACAAAAGCATACGCACTGATGCCGAAAGCCAGAAGGCTTATGGATATTACGATGACCCTCGTTGTCAGGCTCTTGAATACCAACCGGCCTCCATTGAGTCGGGCTGTACGATGAATGTATGGGGATCCCTCAGCGAATCAGACCGCTGTCCGTCGGCTTCATCCTGGAAACGGCGAGGAGGCTTTTATCACTGTATCACGGTTCCCCTCGGAGGCAGCTGGCCGAACACAAATGCCCAATCGCTGTATTTTTCCTTCTTCTCAAACGACAGGTACAATTTTTCCAATTCCTGGTCCGTAACGGGAAGTAGTGATTGGAAGCTTTCCCTCAGGGGCTTGTCCTCACTGGTACTGCGGACCCCGATGACCCCCTTTACCGGATCTCTTATGACTTCGAAATCTTTACCGGTGACGGGGTCCTTGTACAGTCTCCGCAGATACCGGACATTGGCCATGGAACGGGGGTCCTTCAAGAGGTCCTTCAGGTCCCGGAGCGGCGTCGGGGGATGCTGTCCGGGTCTCTTTGTGTTCCAGCGGACAATCGCATCCCTAATCTGGTTGCCGCGAAACAGGAGCTCCTCTTCCCGCTCCCGTTTCATGGTCCTCTGCCAGCTCTGACCGATGACGCCCAGCATGATCCCCATGATCACCACGATCATCAGGGCGGCGAGATAGGTAAACCCTTTCGATGATTTCAGGATTCTGATAGTCACACCCTTTTGCCCGGACTCACCTTTTCCCGGCCAGAGTCTCCCGCGCCGCTTCCACAAGGTCTTGAGGTGTGAGGCCGAAATATTTCAGAAGCTCCTCGGCCTTGCCGGAAGTGCCGAAACGGTCATTGATGCCGACCCTTTTGACGGTTACCGGATGCTTTTCGCTCAACAGCTCAGCCACCGCTCCCCCCAGACCGCCGATGACGGAATGTTCCTCGGCGGTCACTATGGCGCCGGTCTCCCTGGCGGCCTTCAGGATTATCTCCTGGTCGAGAGGTTTTATGGTGGCGATATGAACCACCCGGGCCGAAACCCCTTCTTTCTTCAGAAGGCCGGCGGCGGTGACCGCCTGGGCGGTCATGAGGCCGGTGGTAACGAAGGTCAGGTCAGTGCCGGCTGCCACCTCCACCCCCTTCCCTATCTCGAAACGATACCCATCATCAAAGACGGTGGGAACCTTGTTGCGGCCAAGCCTGATATAGACCGGCCCCTTATGAGCGGCGGCGGCCCTGATCGCCAGCTTCGTCTCCGGGCCGTCGGCCGGCACAATGACCGTCATGTTCGGGATTGCCCTCATGATGGCGATATCCTCCACCGACTGGTGGGAACCGCCGTCTTCTCCTACGGTTATCCCCCCGTGGGTCGGTACGATCTTCACATTGGCCTTGGGATAGGCAACCGACTGGCGGATCTGCTCCCACGCCCGTCCCGCGGCGAAGATGGCAAAAGTGGAGACGAACGGAATCTTGCCGGCGGCGGCCAGACCGGCGGCGGTGCCGACCATGTTGGCCTCGGCAATCCCCATATTAAAGAAGCGCTCGGGGAATTTTTTCGCAAATACCCCTGTCTTGGTGGAACCGGAGAGGTCCGCATCCAGCACCACAATGTCCTTATTCTCCCCCCCCAGCTCTGCCAGGGTCTCGCCGTACGCATCTCTGGTGGCGATCATGTTGCTCATATCGAAATTCCTTTCGTTTTCGTCATAAGTTGCATTGTTCTCCCAGGCACTCCAGCGCCCTGGGCAACTCCTCATCGCTGGGGGTAACGCCGTGGTAGGCGGCCTTGTTCTCAAAGAAGGAAACACCTTTCCCCTTGACCGTCCTGGCAACTATAACGGTCGGCGCCCCCTTGATCGTCTCCGCATTATCAAGGGCGGCGACGATCTCCCCCATGTCGTGGCCGTCGATCTCCAGGGTACGCCAGCCGAAGGCCCGGAATTTATCGGCGATGGGAGCGACGTTCATGACCTTCGCCACTTCACCGTCAATCTGCAGGGAATTAGCGTCAATCAGGGCGCAGAGATTGTCGAGCCTGTAATGGGCCGCAGCCATGGCCGCCTCCCAGACCTGTCCCTCCTGGAGTTCCCCGTCTCCCAGCAGGGCGTAAACCCTGCAACCCTTACCGTCCAACTTAAGACCGAGAGCCATGCCGTTGGCCATGGAGAGCCCCTGCCCGAGGGAACCGGTGCAAACCTCGACCCCCGGCGTGGATTTGCTGTCCGGATGCCCCTGAAGGTGGCTTCCGAGACGGCGCAGCATCATCAGGTCTTCCTTGGGGAAATACCCGGCGGCGGCCAAAGCCACATACTGGGCCGGGGCCGCATGCCCCTTGCAGAGGATAAAACGGTCCCGCTCCTCCCACAGGGGATTTCTCGGGTCATGGCGCATCTTATGAAAATAGAGGGCGGTAATCATGTCAATGGACGAGAGGGAACCACCGGTATGCCCCGATTGTGATCTGTGCAGCGTCTTTATAACAGAGACGCGCAATTCCCTGGCCTTTTCTTCCAATTCGGCAATAGTCTCTTTCACCAAAAACGTTCCTTTCCGGTTGTTGGATATTTTTGCTATTTGTCCTCACCATCGGTGAGACAATCCAATATTATTTCATCAAGGGACTGCGCAGGCTTTGGAACCTCAGCGGAGGTTTTTTGCGAAGAGATCGGCACAGGGGGGGAGACAGGCAATGACACCCTTCCATTTGCATCCTGAGGGGGAGAGGCTGGGGGGGAACCGAAAGCCCGGTCGTCAAACTCACCGGCTTTAAGGCGGCGCAGCATCTCCTTGTGCTGCTCCTTCATCAGCTCCTCCACCACTTTATCAAGATTTTCAATCTTGATGATATCGGCATAGCCGGTCTTTTTCGAAGAGATGATCGTGCCGCCGCGATAAAGGAGGGTTATGATATGGGGGTTAGTGACGCCGCTGTCCTCGGTCTGGATATGGAAAATCTCCCCCTTGTACATGATATTGTGATTGAACCCTACAACCATTTCCGTTTCCTGTCCGCCAAATGACGTACAATCTGTAAATATCACATGAATCAAATAGTTGCAACAATAAATACCGGGTTCTAGGTTCTAGGTTCTACGTTCAAGGTTTAAGATTCGGGGTTGTAACGTAGAACGTAGAACGTAGAACATTATTTTTGCAGCAGTTTCCTGATCATGGCGACCGCCTCCATGGCGTCTTTCGCATAGAGATCGGCGCCGATCATGTCTGCGTAGTCCTTAGTCACCACAGCCCCGCCGACCATGGTGAAGGTCTTCACCCCGTGTTCTTTCAGCTTGGCAATGACATTTTCCATCTCGGCCATGGTGGTGGTCATCAGCGCCGAAAGGCCGACCGCATCGACCTTCTGCGCCTGCGCCTCGGCCAATATCCGCTCGGCCGGGACGTTTTTCCCCAGGTCGATCACCTCAAAGCCGTGGTTTTCCAGGAGGGTGCAGACTATGTTTTTACCGATATCATGGATGTCCCCCTCCACGGTGGCCATGAGAATTTTTCCCCGGCTCTCGAAGGGCTTCCCCTTCATCTCTTCCTTCAGGCGGCTGAAGGCGGCCTGCATGGTATCGGCGGCCTGCATGACCTGGGGGAGAAAAAAGATGTTCTTCTCAAAGCGCCTCCCCACCTCTTCCAGGCCGGGGAGCAGCCCTTCATTGCTGATCTGCAATGGGGAAAGTCCTTCCCTGAGCGCCTCCTCCACGATGGCAACGACGTTTTCCCGGTCGCCGTCAATGATGGCTCTGGCAAGCCGGCTTTTGGTATCGTGCGGCTCTTCAAGCGGAGATTGAGCCGCAGCGGCCACCTCCCCCTTGTAGGCATCAATATACGCGGCCGCATTCGGGTCCCTGTTCAGAAGCACCATCGCCGACCGCAGGGCGTCCATCATCGCCTTTTCCTTGGGGTTGATAATTGCCGCATCAAGCCCCGCCGCCATGGCCATGGCAAAAAAGGTCGAGGAAATGAGGGGGCGGCAGGGGAGGCCGAAAGAGATGTTGCTCACCCCCAGCACCGTCCCGAGGCCAAGCTGCTCTTTTACCAGTTTCACCGCCTTGAGCGTCTCCATGGCCCGCCTCTGCTCGGCACTGACCGTGAGGGTAAGACAATCGACGATGACATTCTCGGAAGGGATCCCCGCTTCTCTTGCCGCGGCGAGGATCCGTACCGCAACGGCGCACCGCTCGTCGCCGGTTGGCGGGATCCCCTTTTCGTCCAGGGTCAGGCCGACAACCGCGGCCCCGTATTTTTTCACCAGCGGCAGTACGCGCGCCAGGCTCTTTTCTTCTCCGTTTACCGAATTGACCAGCACCTTGCCGTCGGCAGCCTTGAGACCCCGTTCCAACGCCTCGGGGCTGGACGAATCAAGCACCAGCGGCACCGTCACTGCGCCGGCCACACAAAAAACCGCCCGCTCCATGGCTGCAGGCTCGTCTATGCCGGGCGCACCCACATTTATATCCAGGAGCGTCGCACCGGCAGCCACCTGTTCCATGGCCTCACGGCGGATATAGGAAACCTTCCCCTCCCTGAGCTCCGCAACAAAGGCCTTTTTACCTGTGGGGTTGATCCGCTCGCCGATAACCGCCACCGGATTGCCCCCGCCGATCGCCGCAAATCCGCTGCGGCTGGAGAGAAAGGTTACCCCGGCAGGAGGGCCGCACACCCGGTATGACTGGTCCTTCGCCGCAAGCGCATCCCGGATCGCGCTGATATGGGCCGGAGTAGTGCCGCAGCAGCCGCCGATAACGCGGACGCCGAGTTCCAGCATCCGGTCGTGATAAGCGGTCATCTCCTCCGGCGTTCCGGGGAAGACGGTCTTGCCGTCCTTGAGCTGCGGAAGCCCGGCATTGGCCTGGGAGATGAGCGGCAGACGGGTGACCCGGCGCATGGCAGCGAGTATGTCATAGATGCCGTCCACGCCCAGACCGCAGTTGGAGCCGACGATATCGGCACCGGCAGCCTCAAGCGTAATCGCGGCAGCCTCCGGCGGCGTGCCGAGTACGCTTCTCCCCTTGTCATCAAAGGTCAGCATGGCTATGATCGGGATTGAAGCCGAAATCTCACGGATGGCAATGACCGCGGCCCGTGCCTCCTTGATATCGAGAAAGGTCTCCAGTGTGAAGAGATCCGCCCCCGCCGCAATGATGGGTGCGACTTGTTCCCGGAAGATTGCCGTCATTTCGTCAAAGGAGAGGTCACCGATCGGCTCGACAAACTTACCGGTTGGGCCCAGGGAAGCCGCCACATAGGCACTCTCGCCGGCAACCTCTCTGGCAATGGCAACGCCACGGGCGTTGATTTCTTCGATCCTTCCTTCCAGACCATAATGGGAAAGCTTTTCGCGGTTACCGCCAAAAGTGTTGGTGACGATGATGTCCGCACCCGACTCCATGTATTCCCGGTGCACCCCGGCCACCACCTCCGGCATGGTGAGGTTCAGTTCCTCCGGCGACTGCCCAGGCTTTAAGCCACGCTCCTGGAGCATGGTCCCCATGGCTCCGTCCAGGACCAGCACCCGTTCTCTTATCGCCTGCAGAAATGGCTGTTTCATTCAATATAACCCTCATCGCAAATTTGCCACAGAGACACAGAGGAAAAACCCAGATAGCCGGTACGGTCCATTTTCCCACCACAAAGGCCAGGGTGTCGTCCGTGGCTTGGTGGTTAAGGCCTTTTGCCTTTCTCAGTGCCTCTGTGTCTCTGTGGCAGGATTTTTAAGACCCTTTTCCAGCGAAAAATCGGGCGCAAGCGGCTGCCGCAGGTCCAGGTGCCCCTTCAGGGTTTCAACCGGCTTCCCTTCTATCAAAAATGTTACATTTTTGATCTGGGGAAAATTAACGGCAACGGTATCAACGATGGAATAGACGGCCGTCATCTCTGCGGAACTCCCGGCAGGAAGCCCCTCCTCAAACCCTTTGTCCAGATCGATGACCGCTTTGTCTCCGGCCACCTGAACGCCGCGAATGGTTGTATTCGGCGGGAGGGTCGGCGCCAGTTCCCCCAGCGGGCCGTTTACCAACTCATCTATAACCGCTTCCACACATCCCGCAGTCTCCCCGCAGGCGTCGATCTCACGCCCCTCGCGCACCAGCCCTCCGCCGTCGGGGGAGGCAAAGAACAGGGTCGCCAAAAAGGTCCCCGCCTGCCGGGGCTGCGGCGGGACAGGAGAGGTAAGACGGCTTTTCTCATACTTCTGCATTATGAGAGCGCCAATAATTGCCGCGAATACGATAAATGCAACAATGAGAAGCGCCATCCTCCGGCGCGGCCTGTTATTCCGCTTCACCCTTCGGCTCCTCGCTCTCCCGGTTATCATCCAGGCTCACCTGGTAGACGTCCCCCAGCTTCTCGCCGAGGAGGCGGTTGCCGATCCTGATAAACCCGGCCGGCACATCGGTAACGAAATAGTGATGGTTCCCCTTTTCCGAAGACGGGCGCAGCAAGCCGTTGTTGCGGAGGATCTCGGCCACGGCACGGGCAGTTTCCTCGGCAGAATCCACAAGCTTCACACCGTTACCCATGACGTCGGCGATGACACCTTTCAGCAGCGGGTAATGGGTGCAGCCGAGGACCAGCGTATCAACCCCTTCCTCTGTGAGCCCCTGCAGATAGGTCCGTGCCGTGAGCCGGGCGACCTCGTTGTCCACCCACCCCTCTTCGGCCAGGGGTACGAACATGGGACAGGCGCGGGTAATCACCTCCACCTCCTGGTTCATCCTCTTGATCGCCTTGGCATAGGCGCTGCTCTTAATGGTCCCCTCGGTCCCGATGACCCCCACCTTGCCGCTTCGTGTCGTAGCGACGGCCCGGCGGGCTCCCGGCTCGATGACCCCGACAATGGGAATGGAGAGCTCATTTTGCAGAGCCTCCAAAGAAACGGCCGATGCGGTGTTGCAGGCCACCACGAGGAGCTTGATGTCGCGTTTTACGAGAAACGAGGCGATTTCAAGGCTGTAACGGATAACGGTCTCCGGCGACTTGGTGCCGTAAGGAAAGCGGGCCGTATCACCGAAGTAAATGGTGTCTTCCTGGGGAAGGGTCTTTACCACCTCCTTCAGAACGGTCAGTCCGCCTACTCCCGAATCGAATATGCCAATAGCTTTCCAGGCCAATGTAATTCCCATCTCCCCTGTATAGAGTACATTTGCTTGTTGTCGTTACGAAAATAGAATATAGTATTTTATGCTCTGGGCGATGTCAAGGCATTTGCTCATCGCCCTCCTTGATAATCCTGCTTTAATTTTGCAGCAAAATTTGCTATTGAATACAGATATTGAAAAGCGGAGGACCCATGGAAAAACGGGAAATGCTCGGCAAGGCAAAAGAATGGATGTCCCCCTTTGAGACGGAAAACATCGTCAATTTCATGAAAAATCTGACATTCAAGTCCGCCATGGAAAGCCCGGTGTTTATCGGGTTGTTCCTGGTCCTCTTCTTCTATGCGGTGGTCAAACGGTCAAAACCGGTCCTGGCGTTCCTCTTTGCCGCCATATCCATCATGCTTCTGGTCCGCTTTACCCTCCATGGGGAGGAGGGTAATGAACTCACCCTCAGTTCAACCCTCCCCTTCGCTTTCGGCGGGCTGGTGATCGGCGGCGCGCTGATCTATTTTATCTTTATCAAGTCGGAATAAATCCTTGAACAGAGTCGGTTTTACCACAACCATACCGCTGGAAGTCATCATTGCGGCGGGAAAGAAGCCGGTTGATCTGAACAACGTTTTCATCACCAGCAAAGACAGCCACCGGTTGACAGAAGAAGCCGAGATAGCAGGCTTCCCCAGAAACATCTGCGGCTGGATCAAGGGAATTTATGCCGTCATGATAGAAAGCGGCATAAAGGAAATGGTGGCGGTCACCGAGGGGGATTGCAGCTACACCAAAGCGCTCATGGAAGTCCTTTCTCTGCAAGGAATAACCATAGCCCCCTTCGCCTATCCCCATGACCGGGATGCGACAAGCCTCCGTTTCGAGATCGAGAAACTCATGCGCCATTTCGGCGTAACATGGGAAGAGGTCCGGGAGGCAAAGGCGCGGCTGGACGGGATCAGGGGAAAGGTTCGGGAAATCGACCGGCTCACCTGGGAGGAGAACCTGGTTTCGGGTCAGGAAAACCACTATTTCCAGGTGGCGACTTCCGACATGAACGGCGACCCCGATCGTTTTGAGGCGGAGGTCGATGATTTTCTGCAGAAGGTCCGCTCCCGTCCCCCATTCAAAGACCGGCTGCGGCTTGCCTATATCGGCGTCCCCCCCATCTTCGACGGCCTCTACCCGTTCCTGGAGTCACATGGTGCACGGGTGGTGTTCAACGAGACCCAGCGACAATTCGCCATGCCCTATCTTCTTCCCGATCTGGTGGAGCAGTACCGTTCCTATACCTACCCCTACGACATTTTCCACCGCCTTTCCGACATCCTCCCGGAAACGGAGAGGAGAAGAGTGGACGCCGTCATTCATTACGTCCAGTCTTTCTGCTTCAGGCAAATCGAGGACATGATCATCCGCAAAAAACTCCCACTCCCGGTGCTCACCCTTGAAGGGGACAAGCCGTCCCCCCTGGACGCCCGTACGAAAATCAGGATCGAGGGATTTCTGGAAATGCTCGCTGAAAGGCGGTGAATGGTAAATGGTGAATAGTAAACGGGAAATAAAAACTTCGAACCTCGAACCTCGAACCTCGAACCTCAAAATAGGCATCGACCTGGGGAGCAGAAAGGCGAAGTTTGCGGCCATGGGTGGCGGGACATTAGTCCGGCTGGCCGATTATGATACCATTGCCTTTTACAAACGGTTCGGTAAGGTCGTTGGAGATGAGCTCTCCCTCGACCTTGCAGGGACCGGTCTGTTCACCGCGGAAGAACTTGAGGATGCTCCCCTGGTGGTCACCGGTTATGGACGCAATACCCTGAACATGCGCGGGGCGCGGGTTATCTCCGAGATACGGGCCCATGTGGCCGGAGCCCTCTTTCAGACAGCTCTCAAGGACTTCACCATGCTGGACATGGGGGGGCAGGACACCAAGGTGGCGCTGATACGGAACGGAAGGCTTTCCGACTTCGTCATGAACGACAAATGCGCCGCCTCAAGCGGCCGTTATCTGGAAAACATGGCGGTGATTCTGGAGGTAAGCCTCGATGAACTCTCCTCCCACTGGGAAGAACCGGTAAAGCTGGACGCCACCTGCGGCATCTTCGGAGAATCGGAGCTGATCGGACAAATCCTGCGCGGCTATCCCATAGCGCGGCTCTGCGCCGGGGTCAACCAGACCCTGGTAAAACGGGTCCTTCCCATGCTCAGGCGCTTTCCCTCGGATCATCTGGTGCTGAGCGGTGGTGTGGCGCTGAACGGGGCACTGGTAAGACTCCTGGAAAAAGAGACGGGGCTTCCCGTAATCGTTCCGGCGCACCCCCAGCACAACGGCGCCATAGGCTGCGCTCTTTTGGGGACTGGGGATTAGGGACCGGGTGCTAGGGATTAACAGAGGCCTTTACCGGTCCCCAGTCCCCAGTCCCTGTATTTAAAAGGAGGTTTTTGATGAAAATCGGCAAGAAAGACTGGATGTTTATCGCCCTGGCCCTGGCTGTTCTGCTTGTCTTCTATATCATCTCCGGCGAGGAGAAGACCACGAAGGTCCCCTACGACGAAACCCACCGCCAGTTCTACGATATGCTGCAGGCCGGAAAGAAGAAGAGTGAGGTAGACCCCCTCTGCGCCCCGTGCCATGACGGGGTAAAGATCCCGTTTCCCCACGATCATCCGGCAAAGCCCGGCGGAGGCCCCATGCGCTGCCTTTTCTGCCACAAAACCAAGAAAATTGGTGAAAAGTGAAAAATGAACGACTGAATCATGACCACCCTCAACCTGACTGCTGAGCTGGAACGGCTGATCGCCGATATCGTCTGCCGGGTGGAAGAGCTGAGTCATATCGACCCCGCCAGAGTCCTGGTCTGCGTCGCCTCCACCCGCAGCGGCGGCGTACACGGCACCTATGCCAAGATCCATCCGCTCCGTTTTGCGGGGGGCGCGCTCACCACGGAAGTCCGGCGCGGCAGGCGGACCATCACCTGCGCCATGCCGACCGTCACCCACCAGGGGAGGGAGATGCTCTATGTCATCTACTTCCTTGTCCCCAGGTTTCTCAATCTTACCTTAACGGAGAAGCTGATCACCATCTGCCACGAGCTCTACCACATCTCCCCGGAGTTCAACGGCGACATTCGCCGCTTCCCCGGCAGGAACTACGCCCACGGAGGCTCCACCAGGAAATATAACGCCTACATGGCGAAGCTGGTGGAGAGCTATCTGAAAAATGCGGAGTGCGAGCGCCACATCGGCTTTCTGAAGGGGGACATGGAGGCGATCCGCGCCAGGCACAAGGCCGTCGTGGGGTGCGGCGTACCGATGTACGCCTCCGCGCAATCCCTTGATTTCCTTGCCAGAACGAAAAAATCCTCGTTTCCAAATTGGAAACCAATAGTTTCTCATCCGGAGTTTCCGGATGGAAACGAAATAAAACGAATTCTTGTATCACACACCAAAAGGGGTGCGATCTGCACCCCTTGTTTACTCCCTGAAAATCCGGCAATTTCATCAGCTCCTCATAAAGGAATCCTTCGTCTCTATATTCGCTTCACGGTGCGGGTCGCGGCAATACGCTCAACCTGGGGGGGCAATTTCAGGACATTCTGCGAGGTGCTTTCCATCTTGAACCATTCCGCCATGCGGTTAAGGCCGTCAGCGAGTAGGTTGAGCTCCTCGGCGGCATGGGTTATCCCGCTGGTGGACGATTCCGCTGCACGGGTAATTGCGGCTATTTGTTCCATGCTCGTGGAAACTCCGGCAGCCACTGCCGACTGCTCTTCCGCCGCAGTGGCAATGGTCTGCACCATGTCGACACCTCTGGTAGATGCCTGGACGATCGATTCGAGGGAGCGGTTGGCCTCATTCGCACGCTGCGTCCCCTCTACAACCTTGACGGTTCCCTTTTCCATCGCCTTGACCGATCTCTGTGTGTTTGCCTGAATCTGCGCCACCATTTCGGCAATTTCCTTGGTTGACTCGCCTGTCTTTTCCGCCAGCTTGCGGACTTCATCGGCGACCACGGCAAACCCCATACCGGCATCACCGGCACGGGCCGCCTCAATTGCAGCGTTAAGGGCGAGGAGATTGGTCTGGTCGGCGATTTCGTTGATGACATCAACCACCGAGCCGATCTTTGCCGAGTTTTCGCCGAGGAGCCTGATGGTTTCCGCTGTTTCCCGGACAGCCGCGGCAATTTCCTCCATGCCCTGAACCGTCTCGCTGACGATTTTCTGCCCGTTTGCCGCCAAATCAAGGGCATTTTTCGTTTCAGCTGCCGCCTCATGGGCGTTATGGGCCACATCCTGGATTGTCTGGGTCATTTCCGTCATGGCCGAGGCGGACTGGTCGGTCTGGGTCGCCTGTTGCCGCGCCCCCACACTCAGCTCCTCGGCGGTCGCCGTGAGGGTGTTGGAATTCTGGGCAAGGTTGCCGATGGCCTCCCGAATCTGGGATGTTATATCCTTCAGTTTGGCGGTTGCCTGGTTGAAATGAACGGCCAGCGCGCCAAACTCGTCCTTGCGCTTTTCGTCAAGGCTGCTGGTAAAATCGCCGTTGCCGAACTTCTCGGAGATATCGATTAATTCCTTGATGGGGCTGGTAATGGATTTGACCAGTCCGAAGCTGAACACGACGCCCAAAACCAGCACGACGAGGGCAATGATAGCTACCGACGTTATGTTGGTTCTGAAAACCCGATTGACCGATTTTACGGCCTTTTCCTGTTCCGCCTGGGCCGAGGTCACTCCCTTCTTCCCTTCCTCACGCTGCTTGGCAACCAGATCTTTCAGTTTGTCGTTGAGTGCCTGCGCCTGTGCCTTGACCCTGATGATATGGGCAAGCTTCTCTGCAGCCCCGTCCTTCACCAGCAGGAGGCCCCTGATATCGTTCAGGGACCCGGCCACGCTGTTGAACTTCCCGACCTGACCCGCTTTACCGGAGGCCGACTTGTACGCTGCAACCCTTCTCTGCACGGCAGCGGCACTCTCGAATTTGAGGATGAGCTGTCCCTTGATGACGTCCAGCTGCTGGACGGTCGCGGCGCTGAAAAGCTCGTTTATCAGCCTGCTGACGTCCGAACCAAGGGCAATCAGTTCACTGGTTGACGCCATGATGTCGCCGGCCGAGTTTGCCCCCTTCAGCGAACTGTCGAATTTTTTATCCTCCGAGGCAAAATCTTCGGCCGCCTTTTCGACCGTGTCCCCCATGATAACCGTCAGTTGCGCCAGCTTTTGATTGACCTGGGCGACCGCCTGGGTAAATTTCTTCTTAGTCTCTTCGTCAGGGGTTATCAACAAAGATGTTTTAAGTTCCAGCAGCCCCTGTGGAGCAGTTACCCGCTTGGTGATCTCTTCAACGCCCTCGGTCAGTTCTTTCGCAACGGTGCCGGACTTGTCGGCCTTTACGAGATTGCTTTGCGTGACAAGCCGTGCAGCAACCGTAAAATGGCTTTTTGCGACGGTGAGCGCCGTTTTGGTGTCGGCGGCGGAAATTTCCAGGATGGCAATTTTTACGTCATTGAGGGTACTGGTCGCCGCCTGGGTGTTTTTCACCTTCTGGGTGATGGTCTTGACGCTGTCGTTGGAGGACGAAAGCTGGTGCATGGAGCTTTTTTGAACGGTCTTCATGGCGCCATCCATCTCCCGCAGCCGTCCGGCAATGTCCTGCAGCTTCTTTTTCGTCAGGGCATCGGCCGCTTTGCCGGCTGCCTCGGCCTGCAGCCGCTCCTGGGTAGTCTTGAACAGCTCCGTGGTGATCCCTTCCAGTTCCTGGACTGAGGAGTTGTTATTGCCTTCCCCGGACGACTTAAAGCCGGCGAGTTCACCCGACGCGGTTTTTACGTCGGCGAGAGTTTTCTCGGCGTCGCTCCTGGTGGCATTGAAATCAGCCATCGAGGTTGACGTGGCGAGCTTGATCAGGTTCGAGGTATGTTCCTGCAAAGCCCGCTGAAGCTCTATCGTTTTCAACTGGTAGGGGGTTGACTGTTCAGTGAGGACCGAGAGCTTGCTTTGCACGAATTTCATCCCTGCGAGGCTGAAGCCGCCGATGACCAGGATACCGATGATGGTCAGCATCATGTTTGCAAAAAGCTTTGTCTTGATGGTCATACGTTCTCTCGCTTTTATGTTTTGACAAACAGAGGCGAAGGGAGCACGGCAACAACCGTCCTCCCTTCACTATCTGCATCCTCGGCTAATCCTTTATGTGCTTTTTCCCTTCACCCTTGAAAAAGTCGACGACCTTTTTCACCCCCGGGGATGCCTCACCCTTTGTGATCAGCATGAGCGGGCGGCTTATTTCCTGCGTTTCGACAATTTTCACCTTCTCCCTGTTGCCGGGGAGGTTGATGAAACCCATGCTGACTGCGCCGATCGCTTCCGGGAACTGGGAAACATTGTCGATTTCCTTGCGGGTCGTTTCCACTTCGATGGCACCGTCAACGTACTTGGCGCCGTCCATGACCGTTTTCTGGAAAACCTTTCTCGTCGCCGAACCAAGATGCGACGTGATGACGATTACCCCCTGGTCGGGACCGCCCACTTCTTTCCAGTTTGCAATGGAACCGTTGTGCAGCCCTTTCAGTTGCTCCTTGGATAATTTGGTCACGGTGTTGGACGGATGGACGATAACCTTGATGACATCCGTCGTAATGACGTGGGGCACAAGATCGGCAGCCGCCTCCTTGCCGCTGGCGTCCTTCATGCTGGCGACTGCGTCGGCCAGCTCTTCCGAAGCCATGGAAGCGTCGCACTTCCCGCTTACCAGATCTTCCAGACCATTGCCGGTGCCGTTGCCCACCAGCACCAGGTCAATGCCGGCCGCTTTTTTCAGTGCCTCCTTGCCCGGCTCCATGATCCTCTTCTGGACGGTTGTGGAACCGTGGAGTTTCACGGTTTCGGCCTGGGCGACCTGGGCGGCTCCCAACAGCAGCAAAGCTGCCGCAAACAAGGTCGTTTTCCGCTGCATAACGGATGAAGTCAGTCCCTTTTTGCTCATTTTATCCTCCTCAAATGTATTATCTATAAGTCATTTTTCGGCGTTCTCCGGGAAATCTTTAGCACGATAACATTAATTCGTTCGCATTGAATTGCCGGGATTTGAGGGTGATCGCCCGCACCTTCAAACCCTGAGATTGCAGACAAAAAAAACGGGCTGCATGACTCCCCTTTTTCCCTTGCCAATGACTGAGCTGAAGCTGTATAACTTACCGGAAAGTGATTCGTTTCAGCGGGCGTTTTCTCCATGTCACTTGAAGCGCCGCAGGTGGCGGTCTCAGTTTTTATCATCTTCCCGGCCAGCCGTATCAATCTCTGCGATATTTTCTGCAACAGGAGGCAATCAATGTTTAAAAATCTGTTCTTCACGCTGTTTGCTGTCCTCATTGTCCTTCCCCACACCGCACTGGCAGAAATCACCTACAGTGGCTCGTCAACCATCGGCACCGGCGTTTTGAAGGCTGGGGCGGTGGAGGCTTTCGAAAAGAAAAGCGGGAAAAAGTTCGCTTCCGTGGACATTCCCGGTTCCGGTAAGGGGGTAAAAGCCCTGATCGAAGGCAAGGTAGTTCTGGCGGGGGCCTCCAGGCCGCTCAAACCTGAGGAGAAGAAGGAAAAGCTCTCCTCGACGACCATTGGTTATGATGCCGTGGCGGTCTTCATTCATAAAAACAATCCGATCAAGAATCTGACCAAGGAGCAGCTCAAGGGAATTTTCACCGGAAAGATCAGGAACTGGCAGGAAGTGGGGGGAAAGAACGCCCCTATCGTACCTAACACCGAAATTCTGGATGGGAAACGGGCCACGATCGAGATGTTCCAGGAACATGTCCTCGACGGTGCCCCGCACGCCAAGTTCAAGCAGATCGACCTCCCCCGCGAACAGATCGTTGAGGTCGCAAAGGATGAAAATGCCGTCTGTACCGTCAGCCTCGGCCTCTACGCTACCCTTCCGGCCGACATCAGGGGGAAAGTAAAGTCTATTTCCGTGAACGGCGTCAGTCCCGACGACAAAAACACCCGCTCCGGCGCATACCTGATCTCCAGGCCGCTGAACCTGGTGACCAAAGGGGTGCCGAAAGGAGAAGTAAAGGAGTTTATCAGCTTCATTATTTCAGCCGAAGGGCAGGCCATCGTATCCAGGAATTTCGTACCGGTGCGTAAGGGAAATTAGATTTCCCGCCCCATCAGCACCGCATGGCCGCCATGCGGTGCTTAACCTTTTCCGTAGGAGTGCTCCCCTTGAGACTCAAACATAGCTTGAATTTTGCTGGTCGGATGAAAATCACCACCAAGATGCTCTCCCTCATTTTGGTGGTCTTTCTCGGCTTTCTTATCTCGCTTGGCATGGGGTACTACACCATCAACGAGGTAAAAATCGGCAGCAAAATTTATTCGAACATCAAAAATTCCAAAGACTCAATCGAACAGATCGCCCTCCTGAAGTCCGACCTGAACCAGGTCAGGGCCGAACTGATCAACCTGATCGCTGAAACCAGCAGCGATGAGCAGCAGCAGATCCTCGGCAATCTTCAGCAACTCACATCCGACATCAACGAAAAATTCGCCGCCATCACAATGAAGATGGACTCGGAAGAAAAGAAGGTAGCGGTCCAGGATGCCCAAGCGACCTGGCAGGAATTTGCCGACACCATGGAAAACGAGCAGATACCCGCGGCACGCCGGGCAAATCGCGAAAAGGCCCGTGAGCTGACAAAGACCATCCAGAAGATGCGCTACGACCGCTTCATCGAACAGGTTGGAAATACCGTCGACACCCTGCGGCTTGAAATTGAAGAACGTGAAACCGTAACGGGAGCGGTCATCCGACAAAAGATTATTCTGGCGGGCGGCATCAGTGCGGCACTTTTCCTCATCGTCCTCTTCACCATAACTGTGGTGGCAAGATCGGTCACCAAACCACTGCGGCAAGGGGTCATATTCGCTCAATCGGTGGCGGAAGGAAACCTTTCCGAGACCATTGAGGTAAATTCCAGTGATGAGATCGGCGAACTCTCCGCCTCCCTCAATAAAATGGTGGGAAGCCTGGGCAACATGGTAAACAGGATCAATGCCTCGGCGCGGGACCTTGCCGGGGTATCCGGGAACATCTTTCAGGCATCGAAGACTGTAATGGAGACTGCCGATTTCCAGGCAGCAGATATTAAAGAAACCGCACTGGCCGTACAGGCTATCAATACGTCAGTGGCGGAAGTGGCGCAAGGAGTTGACAGTCTTTCCGTTTCAGCTTCGGAAACATCTTCTTCCATACTGGAAATGGCTGCAAGCGTGGAAGAAGTAGCTGTCAATATGGAATCCCTGGTTGAATCCGTAGAAGAGGTCAGCTCTTCCATTGCCGAGATAGCGTCGGCAATAAAGCAGATCAGCGATAGCGCCTCGGCTCTCATGGACACTTCCACCACCACTGCGTCCTCTGTTTCCCAGATGGACTCCTCCATCAAGGAGATCGAAAGAAACTCACGGGAAACAGCGGCAATCGCCAAAGAAGTCCTGAAGGATGCCGAGACAGGCAAAGACTCAGTGGAAGCCACCATCGCCGGGATGGATGAAATTCGTAGTTCTTCCTTGATTACCGCTGACGTAATCACCGCCCTGTCCGAAAAAGCCGAAAACATCGGCGCCATTATCAAAGTCATAGACGATTTGACCGGACAGACAAACCTGCTGGCCCTCAATGCCGCCATTATTGCCGCCCAGGCCGGAGAACACGGCAAAGGGTTTGCGGTCGTTGCCGACGAAATCAAAGAGCTTGCCGAAAGAACCAAGAGCTCTACAGGAGAGATCACGCAATTGATCAAAGGGGTCCAGCAGGAGACCGAAAGGGCTGTGCAGGCGATAGACTCCGCGGAGAAGAGCATTGAGGAAGGATCCCTCCTTTCCAGAAAATCGGGAGAGGCGCTTGAAAAGATTGTTGCCGGGGTGAAGAGCTCGACCGACAGGATGGACACAATTGCCCGCGCCGCTGTGGAGCAGTCTGGGGGGAGCAGAATGATCAACGAGGCTATGGAAAAGGTTTCCTTGATGGTCCGGCAGATCGGAAGTGCGACGAAAGAGCAGGCAAAAGCCAGTGATTTTATTGCAGTCACAGTCGAGCGAATGTCGGGATTTGCCGGTCAGGTCTGCATATCCACCAGAGAACAGGCAAAAGTGAGCGGCACAATCGCCAGGTCCACGGAAAACATTACCTGGATGATCAACAACATCAAGTCAGCGTGCGCTATTCAGTCCGAGTCCAGTAACAGAATTGTTCAGGCAGTCAATAAAATAGAGAAATCGACCGGAAAGAATCTCGACGCAACCAAGATCCTCGATACGGCAGTTAACTTCCTTTCAGACCAGACAGGAATTCTCCAGAAGGAAATGGATGCCTTCAGGGTCGGAAGTATTACCGTGACGGCCGCAGACCCGCAGGATAATGTGTCTGGTGAATCGTCGTACATTGCTGTCTGAAAGATGATGACGCGCCGCCGATGTTGGCGCAAGAGCGACGTCAGGTGCCGGCTGATGATGGTGCGGCAGCCGAACAAGGCACAATATCGACGGCTCCCGACAGACAGAACTCCGTGCAAAGTCTACAGCCGGTGCATCGTGATGAATCGAAGGAAGGAGTGGAATCGCCCGTTTCGGAGATGGCCGCCGTCGGACAGGCCCTGACGCAACCGAGGCAACCGTCACAGGAGTCGTTGAATGACGCCGAGAAAGTAAAGGCATCATGTACTGAGCGGGCTTTTTCAGGTGGGAGGGAATCGATTGCCCCCAGGAGGACGGCACGCCGTTGCGGCAGGGACTTATCCCCGTAGCACAGACCTCGTTTTTCCCCGGCTGGTGCGGCAAGCGCAGTTGTTACCCCCTGCACGGCCAGGTTTCGCAGTGAAGAGAAGAAGGAACGCCGGTCGAGGCCGGGTTCGTTAAATTGGATGTCGTCTGCCTTGGTGACCAAAAAGATGCGCCGGTCGAAAGGGAGGCGGGTGGTGCGGGCTGTTTCGCGAAGCCGGATCGCCAGACGCTCCCGCATGGCGCCCGCCGCACAGCCGTCGCAGGCATTCGCCGCCAGTTGAACCACGGCACCCCCCCTTGCGTAGAGTCCGACCAGATGCTCTGCCGAAAGCATTCCCAGACAGGGAAGCTGCCTGTGGGAACGGGAACCGGCCAATCGACAGCCGACGACGAATACCGGCATGGAATGACGGGCAAGGGCGCTCAGGATGTTATTGAAGTCTTCATGGGCCTCAATTGCCCCGGAGGGACAGGCAGTGGTGCAGGTAAGGCAGCCGGTGCATCGCTCCTTGCCGATCTTCAGGCCGTCGCTCAGGTCAATGGCGCCCACGGGACATATGGTTGCGCAGCGGGAGCAACCACTCTCCCCAAGCCGCATCTTCAGACAGCGGGACGCGTCCAGCTTGAGTACCGAAGCGGTGTTCGGCGCCAGTTTTTCAATTATCCGACCGACTGTCATCGGTGGCAACTCCCGGTAATTCGTGTTATTTAAGTCCCAGTAACTCCCGGTCCCGCCCGACCACTGCTTCGAGACAGTCCGCATAGGCAAGGTAAAAGGGGTTATCCGTAGCTTCGCGAATGGCGGCGCAAAAATCGCCGTACCATCCAACGAGAAACCGTCGCAGAAACTCCCTGCGCCTGTCAACCCACTCGGTAGAAGCCGCCTCCCCCCTCTCTGCCGCTTCCGACACGGCAGACCGGAGAAGATATGAGATGAATTCCAGCTCCACCGCCATATGATCGTGGAGTTCCGTAAAGTCTTCGTCCAGAGCGAGCCCCGCCTGGCGGTAAAACTCCTGCACCGCCACGGTGGTCTCCCCCATGACCTTTTTTTCAGGCTCCAGATAGAAAGATCCGTACGGAGGCGCACCCAAAGAAAACGGCCCGACAAAAAGTCGGGCATAGACCAATGTCAATTCGGTCTCGCCGCCAGCCCGGAGCACTCCTTCCATGGCTTCAGCTCCAGCGGCCGCCGCTGGAGCGACCACCTGCAGCGCCCCCTTCAGATGTGCAAATATATCCGCGTCGCCCCATTCAAAAGAGGGCTGGTAGAGGGAAGCCGAGAGGAGCCGGTAGGAGATTTCAAGATTGTGATAAAGGGTCATTTCATTCGTGACGCTCATGATGTGCCGCTACCTCTTTGCGTTGCCGTTCGCCGCATGGGCGTAAAAAGGGGATGGGGAAAAGCCCCCATCCCCGACATGACATCAGTTACACTATGCCTCTGCCGTTCAAGCCTTTTTTGCACCCCGGAAGTTCCTGACATAAGCCACATTGGGGCTGGTCCCCTTCTCTTCCTTGAGGCGCATCGCCTTGTACTTCTTCAGCAGTTTGGCCGGCTCGCTCGATGCGTCGTTCAGGTCGCCGAAGATGCGCGCCTTCGACGGACAGGCGACCACGCAGTTGGGAAGCTCTCCCTTTTTCACACGATGTTCGCAGAAGATGCACTTCTCCGCGACCCCCTTCTTGCGGACGCTTGCGTAATCATGATGGGAATAATCGTGACGATGGGGAGGGACGTCCCCTGCCTGCTTGGCCGTCTCGGCGCCGGAGGCGGTGCACCCCTTGATCAGCTCGTTGCCGTCGCGGTAGAAGGGGTGAGGCTCCGCGACGCCGTCATTGACGCTGATGACGCTGTAGGCGGCCTTGTCCTTCCCCACGTCCATGGAACTATAGGGACAAGCCTTCTGGCAGCGGCGACAGCCGATGCAGCGCCCTTCGTTGTGCATGGTAATGCCGTCGGCGGTCTTGAACATCGACTTGGGCTTCACCGGACAGGCCTTGACGCAGGGGGCGTCGGAGCAGTGGTTGCATAGCACCGGCATGGCGGTGTATTTCACGTTGGGGAACTTCCCCTCTTCCTTGTAGATGAAGTCGGCCCAGTTGAAGGTCTGTCCCTTGGCGCGGTCCTGGGTATTGTTTTCGGTCTTGCAGGCCAGGGCGCAGGCTCCGCAGCCGACGCACCTCTGCAGGTCTATGACCATTCCGTATTGCTTTGGCATTTATCTAAACCTCCCTAGATTTTTTCGATCTTCACGCCGGTGAAGCCGCCGTTACGAGCGGTGGAACCGCTCAGGCGGTCATAGTCGTCCACGAGTATCTCGTTGTTGTTGCCGCCGCGCGGCTCGGCCTTGGCGTAATCCTTGGCAGCCACACGGCCGTAGGCCCAGTGCCCCTGACCGTAGCACTTGGCCGCCGTGCCGGGACGGACCCCTTCCCACAGCTTGGCCGTAGTGACGATGGAACCGGTGGTCGACGTGATCTTCACCTTGTCGCCGCTCTTGATGCCGAGCTTCTTGCCGTCTGCCGGGTTGATCTTGACCACGTCGCCCCAGCTTTCATCCCCCACGTCCACCTTCTTGAACTCCTGGTACCAGGTGGCGTTCTGAGAGCGCCCCTCGCGGTTGAGACGCGACTTGTAATCGATGAAGGTGAACGGGTACTCCTTCACGCTGCCGTGGCGTTTGGGGGACTCGTAGTGGGGAACGAAGGCCAGTTCTCCCTGGGCCTCATAGCCGCTTGCCTTGAGGATGTCGTCGATGGTGGTCTTGTGTTTCTCGGCGTGTTCCTGGAATGCCTTCTTCATGGTTTCGCTGTAAAACTCGAATTTCTTGGTCTCGGTCTTGAACTTCCCTTCAAACTTACCGGTGGTCGGATCCAACTTGCCCCAGTTTTTCTTGTAGGGATAGGTCTCGGAGTTGTAGATCCCCTTCTTGCGGAACTCCGTCCAACCTGCAAGCTTGTCCCCCTTCAGTTTTTCCTTGCCGTTCCAGACCTTCTGGCTGCTGATCCTGGCGGCAATTTCGACAAACTCGGCGGCGTCGGTCGGCTTCTTCTTGGTCTCGGGGTCCTCGAAAGAGGCGTAGTAGTCGTACAGATTGGCAAAGCCACGGGCCTTCAGCTTTTCTGCCAGGAGCCACATCACCTCGGTCTCTTCTGCCTTTACCTGCCAGAGGGGCTTGGCCACCGCCTGCTGGATCGACATATGTCCGTGCAGGTTGGCCATGTTGGTGATGATGGATAGCTTCTCGGTGGGGGCAAAGGTAGCCGGCAGCACGATATCGGCAAACTGGGTCATCTCCGAGGCGTTGGTGACCATGTGGACAAAGAAGGGAACCTTGGCCATGGCCTTGTCCCAACGCTGGGCGCCGGTGCAGGAGAAGTTGAAGTTGCTCCAGGAGCTTATGAAGACCTTGACGGCGTCCGGATTCTTCAGCAGGCCGTTGGCCACATTGTTGGTGACCACGCCGCTCCCCGCCTTGCCCCCCATCATGGCCGGCATGTCCTTGGCGCCGCGCCCGTCGATCTTTTTCCCCTTGCCCGATTTCTTGGCCAGTTCGTCGATGAAGGTCTCCTTGATTTCCGGGAACTTTTCCACGGGAACACTGGAGCTCTGGAAGACCCCCCCCTCGGTCTCGATGGAGCCGAGGATGCCGTTCAGGGCGTAGACCGCCATGGAGGCGTAGGTGCCGCGGGGGGTCATGGCTACGCCGGGTCCCATCCAGACTGCACAGGCAGAGCCGGCCTTCCCCATGGCACGTGCCACGCGGATGATCTGCTCCGCGGGGATCAGGGTCTTCCTGGCGGCCCAGGCCGGGGTCTTGTCTTTCAGTTCCAGGTTCCACCACTTGACCACGCCATGGGTCTGCTTCTCCACAAAAGCGGCCTCGTCGACAGCGGCGCCGCTCTTGAACAGATTCTTGCCATCCTTGAAGTCGCCGACGAACTCCTTGCTCCACATCCCCTCGGTCAGGAGCACATGGGCAAGGGCCGCAGCCAGGGCGCCGTCCTCGCCCGGCTTGATGGGGAGCCACTCCTGGGCCTTGGCAACCGACGCGCTCATGCGGGGATCGACGGCGATCACCGTGCCGAGATCGAGAATGTCGCTGAACTTGGCGATGGCATTGGGGACCTGGCGGTTGGAAGAGAGCGGATCACAGCCCCAGACCACCAGACACCTGGTCTTGGCCAGGTCGTAGTCGCGGTAACCGAAGAACCCCTGGGTGTAGCCGGGGCCCATCTTCTCGGCCTCGGCGCAGATGGCGCTGTGGGAAAAGTAATTCGGGGTGCCGAAGACCTTGGGCAGTGTGCCGTAGAGGAGGTCGGTGGCGGTAGAAGAATAGCGGCCGCGCATGTACATCAGCTTCTCCGGCTCTCCGGCTTTGCGCAGTTCCATCATCCTATCGGCGATGGTGTCCATGGCCTCGTCCCAGGAGATGGGGACGAATTTGGGATCGATGCCACGCCCCTTCTGGGGGTTGGTGCGTTTCATGGGCACCTTGACCCGGTCAGGGTCGTAGGCCTGCTGGATCATCAAATGGCCACGGGGGCAGACGTAGCCGCCGTTCGCCTTGCTGAGCTGGTTGCCCCGCACCTTGGTGATCCTGCCATTCTGGACCAGGAACTCGACGGGACACCAGGCGGTGCACCCCTGGCAAGTTGACGGCACCCACTCCCCGTTGTTGGCGACCGCCGCTTTATCGGCGCCGGTCTGGGCGAAGGCGTTCAACTTCGGCAGACCGACCGTAGCTGCTGCGCCTGCGGCGGCGGTAATCTTGAGAAAATCTCTCCGTTTGATTTTCATTTCCTTCCTCCATAGCATCTTATTTCTTATGACAGTTTGAACAGTTCCCTTTTACACTGAAGGCATTCTTGCCGTTGTGGCAGGCGCCGCACGACTTACCCTTCTGCATCTCCTTCATGGAGACCTTCCTGTGCTGGGCCTTGCTCAGATAGAGCTTGTCATGGCACGCGGCGCATTCGAGGCCCGCCCCATCAATATGCGCCCCATGGCTGAATATCACATCGCCACCCTTGTTCTTCAGGGTGACGTCGCCGCCACCGACAGCAGCCTGAGCGGCGCCCAGCCATAGAGATATTCCAAGCACAGGAATCCAGAACAGAGCATTTTTCATCCGCTTTCCCTCCTTCATGATTAATTGACAATCGGCCACCTGATGCGGCTCTTCGATATTCACTTGAGAAGTCCTTGACCATATCCTTTTAAACGGATATAGTTTTTCCCATGAAACAAAACGTGCAACTATATAAAGCTTTGGCGGACGAAACCCGACTCCGTATCCTGGCGCTTCTTCTGTCCGAAGGGGAACTCTGCGTCTGCGACATCATCGCGGCTTTGAAGCTACCCCAGTCGACAACTTCCCGTCACCTGGCCCATCTCAGGAAAGCCGGGTGGGTAAACGACCACCGTTGCGGGCTCTGGATCTACTATTCCATACGGGACAGCAGTGCAAACCAGAAGGAGTTAATCCCGCTCCTGAAAAAGCAACTCCTCAACACCGGAACATCAGTGGCGGACCGTGAGCTGCTGGCTGGTTTCGGACAGGGGAATCGCTGCGCCTAAAAAAATTTTGCGCCATTATATCCGTTCAAGCGGATATTGCAAGGAGAATGTCTTGACCATTAAGATAAATAGTCCTTTTCCTCTGCACCCATAACTCCTGCCGCTCCGCCGATGTGTAGGGGCGGCCCTGCGTGGCCGCCCTGATTCAGGGCAACCACATAGGGTTGCCCCTACAAAACCACCATACGGAGGCACCAATTCATGTCCGGAGGCATTTCAAAAAAACTCTCTTTCCTCGACCGTTGGCTCACTTTCTGGATCTTCGCCGCCATGGCTCTCGGAGTTGGGCTCGGCTGGTTCGTCCCCGGCGTGGAAGCATTCATCAACCGCTTCCAGGTCGGGACCACCAACATCCCCATCGCCGCCGGCCTGATCCTGATGATGTACCCCCCCTTCGCCAAGGTGAAGTACGAGGAGATGCCCGAAGTCTTCCGCAACAAGAAGATCCTGGGGCTTTCGCTGGTGCAGAACTGGCTCATCGGGCCGATCCTCATGTTCATCTTGGCCATCGTCTTTCTCCCCGACAAGCCGGAGTACATGGTCGGCCTCATCATGATCGGCCTCGCCCGCTGCATCGCCATGGTGATCGTCTGGAATGAACTGGCCAAGGGAAACACCGAGTACGCCGCCGGCCTGGTCGCCTTCAACAGCATCTTCCAGGTCCTTTTCTATAGCGTCTACGCCTGGTTCTTCATCACGGTCCTGCCGCCTCTGTTCGGCCTGACTGGGAGCCTTGTGGAAGTGAGCATTCGCCAGATCGCGGAGAGCGTCTTCATCTACCTGGGCATCCCGTGCATCGCCGGAGCGCTGACGCGCCTCATCGGCGTCAAAAGGATGGGGGTGGAGCGCTACCACCGGGAGGTGGTGCCGCGAATCGGCCCCATTACCCTGATCGCGCTCCTTTTCACTATTGTGGTCATGTTCAGCCTCAAGGGGAACCTGATCGTGCAACTGCCGATGGACGTGGTGCGGATCGCCATCCCGATGCTGATCTACTTTGTGCTGATGTTCCTGGTCTCTTTCTGGATGGGAAAACGGCTGGGCGCCGACTATTCCAAGACCACCACGCTGGCCTTTACCGCCGCCAGCAATAACTTCGAACTGGCCATCGCCGTGGCCGTGGCGGTCTTTGGCCTCAATTCCGGCGCAGCCTTCGCGGCGGTCATCGGCCCGCTGGTGGAGGTGCCGGTTATGATCGGGCTGGTCAACGTGGCATTCTGGTTCCAGCGCCGTTATTTCGGTTCCGTCGGCGTATATGGATTTACCGAAGTCAAATAGAGCCAAGGAGGAGACCATGTTCAGGAAAATGCCGGTCTGCACCGACCTTTCGCCCGCATCCGAAGCCCTGATACAGTGTGTGGAAATTGATGTTGCACATCGATATGCGTATTTGGTATAACCATTACAAACTCTCAGCAAAAACAACTAAAGGAGGAATCGGATGTTCGGATTCGGCATGCCGGAACTCGTCATCATTCTCGTCATCATGCTGGTGATCTTTGGTCCGGGGAAACTCCCCCAACTCGGAGCGTCCCTCGGCGGTGCGATCAGGAGTTTCAAGAAGGCCGCCGAGGAAGAGCCCAAGCTTATAAATCCCGATGAGAATGAGAAGAAGGATAAATAGTTTCCAGATTGGAAACGAGGATCCATGCTCGAAAATCTGCAACATGACATCACCGGCGTGATCCTGGTCGGCGGGAAGAGCCGCCGCATGGGAAGGGACAAGGCGTTCCTGGAAGTTTCCGGCAAACCCCTCTTCGAACGGGTACTGGATGCGTTCAGGGACAGCTTCGACCGGGTCATCCTGGTAGGAAACCGGGAGGAGCGCTTTGCCGGCTACGGCCTCCCCGTTTTGCCGGACATCTACCCCGGCAGCGCCCTGGGTGGACTCTATACCGGACTCCATAACGCGGAAACGGAGTACGTTTTCGTTTCCTCCTGCGACCTCCCATTTCCGAGCAGGGAGGTTCTCCGCTACCTCTGCTCCCTGAGGGACGGTTTCGATGCCGTAGTACCGAGCACAACGCACGGTTATGAACCGCTCTTCGCACTCTACTCGAAAAGCTGTCTCGAACCGATCAGGACGCTCCTCGATAGCGGTGACTTCTGTGCCTACGCTTATTATCCGCAGGTCCGGGTCAGGCATGTAGCGTACGAAGAACTTGCCCGGTTCGACGGGGATGGAAGGGCTTTTCTGAACGTCAACACCCCGGAAGAATTTGCAAAAATAGGAGGAGAACTATGACCGTCAAGGGGGTTTCATTCGTGGCAAAATCGGACACCGGCAAGACGCCCCTGCCGGAAATGAGCGGCTCCGGTTCAGTGCTCCAAGTCCGCTCCAAGATCTGGCTGGAGATCGACGGTGAGCCGGTGTTCGGCCAAGGACGGGAAGAACTGCTGCGATTGATACAAATGACCGGTTCGATCAATGCGGCGACGAAGGCGATGGGAATTCCCTACCGCAAGGCGTGGACTTACATCGACGCCATGGAAAAGCGGTTGGGTTTCCCCCTCGTAAATCGCCTGAAGGGGGGTCCCGGCGGCGGCGAATCGTCCCTTACCCCCCAGGCTGCCGTTCTCCTGGATAAATTCGATCTCCTGCAAAAAGGATTCAACGACATGGTGAACCGCAAGTTCATCGAACTCGACTTTTGAGCATCCGACGTGCTTTTTTTGCTCAATACGATAAGGTAAGGGAAACTGCGTATGGTAAGCATTGAGGAAGCGCAACGGACCATCCTGGAATACATCACTCCACTGGAAACGGAAAAGGTTTCCGTGTTCCAGGGGTTGAACAGGGTAACTCCTGAGGACCACATCGCCCCGTGGGACATTCCGGCGGCCGACAACTCCGCCATGGACGGGTTTGCATTCTCCCATGCAACGTTGAGCAACGACCGTCTCCGGGTGACCGGCTTTCTGCCGGCGGGAGAGGCGCGCTCCGTCCCCGTACAAGCCGGTGAAGCGATCAGGATCATGACCGGCGCGCCGGTCCCTGGCGGCTGCGATACGGTAGTACCCATCGAAGATGTCGAGGAGAACGGCGAATGGATACGCCTCACCTCTGCAGTCAAGGCGGGTTCGCACGTGCGCAAGCGAGGCGAGGACATCCGGCACGGCACTGTCGTCATCCCTGCCGGTGCTACCATCAGACCCCAGGAAATCGGCATGCTCTCGGCCATGGGCACAACATCCCTGGCCGTTTACCGCCGCGCGCGGGTCGCCATCCTGGCCACGGGCGATGAGCTCCTGGAGCCCGGCTCGACACCGGCGCCGGGCAAGATCATCAACAGTAACAGCTACAGCCTGGCCGCGCAGGTGCTGGATGCGGGGGGTGACCCTGTGCTGCTGGGGATTGCCCCGGACACCCTCGACACCACCTGCGACAAGATCAGGGCCGGCCTGAATGCGGACCTGCTGGTCATTACCGGCGGCGTATCGGTCGGCGACCGGGATTTCGTCAAGGTGGCGATTGAAAAACTCGGCGGCAGCGTCACCTTCTGGAAGGTCAACATGAAACCGGGCAAGCCCCTGGCTTTCGCCATGTTGCAGGGGAAGCCGGTCTTCGCCCTGCCGGGAAACCCGGTTGCCGCCATGGTCTCGTTCGAGCTGTTCGTGCGGCCGTCAATTCTCAAGACCATGGGGCGCCGGCGGATTTTCCAGCCGTCGGTCAAGGCGGTCCTGCAGGAGCCGGCGGCAAACAAAGGAAAACGCCCCCACCTGGTCCGTGGGATTGTGTCGATACACGATGGCCGCTATTACGTATCAACCACCGGCAATCAGAGTTCCGGCCGCCTCTCGTCGCTGATTCAGGGGAACGGCCTGATACGCCTGGCCCCCGAGGCGTTGCATGCCACGGGGGACGAAGTGGAAGTCCTTCTGCTGGATCGGGGATTCGAGATGGGAGAGGTTTTGCTATGACCCTGGTTGATCCCCACGGGCGCAGGATAAACTACCTCCGCCTCTCCGTAACCGACCGCTGCAACCTCCGCTGCCGATACTGCATGCCGGCCGAGGGGAGGGTCAAGGTCGGCCACGGCGATATCCTGAGCTACGAGGAACTGCTGCGGGTCGCCCGTGCTGCGGTGGCCATCGGCGTGGAGAAAATCCGGGTGACCGGCGGCGAACCACTGGTGCGGCGGGGGATCATCGACTTTCTGCGGCGACTGGCGGCGATTCCCGGTCTGCGGCGACTGGTGCTCACCACCAACGGCGTGATGCTCCCCGAGATGGCGGTTCCGTTGCGCGATGCCGGAGTGGAAAGCCTCAATATCAGCCTGGATTCCCTGCGACCGGAAACCTTCGCGGCGATTACCCGTGGTGGGGACCTCCGTCAGGTGCTGGCCGGGATCGCCGCTGCCGAGTCTGCCGGGTTCAGATTCATCAAGATAAATGTGGTCGTTATGCGCGGCGTCAATGATGACGAGCTTGAAGAGTTTGCCGCCCTGACACTTGATCGCCCCTACCGGGTGCGCTTTATCGAGTACATGCCGACCCTGGCGGAGCCGGGTTGGGAAGCAACCGTAATGCCCGGTGCAGAGATACTGGCGCGGCTGTCACGCCGGTTCGCGATGACAGACGAGGCTTCCGAAAACCTGGCAGGGCCGGCGCGCTACCAGCGAATTGCCGGAGCAGCCGGGCTGGTTGGGGTGATCACCCCGGTCTCCTGTCATTTCTGTGGCGACTGCAACCGTATCCGGGTAACTTCGACAGGCATTGCCAAGAGCTGTCTCTTCGACTGCGGGACCGTCGACCTCCGCCCCGTGCTTGCCGGTGGCGACGATGCCGCCCTCCGCGATGCACTCTGCCGGGTAGTTGCCGAAAAGCCGGACCGGCACCAGCTTACCGAAGGCGGCGGCGAAAAAGGACGGATTGACATGGACCGGATAGGAGGATGAAGATGCAACAGGGAACAGTTGTGGCGGTCTGCATGAGCCTGAACAAGGGTGAACGAAAAACACCGGTCGAACAGGTGCAGTTGCAGGAAAACCACGGCATTGTCGGGGACGCCCATGCCGGCGACTGGCACCGGCAGGTGAGCCTGCTCGCCATTGAGAGCATCGAAAAAATGCGAGCCCTCGGCCTTGACGTCACGACCGGCGACTTCGCCGAAAACATAACAACGCAAGGGATCGACCTGCCGTCGCTCCCGCTCGGCACCCGGCTGGCCGTGGGTGAGACGCTTTTGGAAGTAACCCAGATCGGCAAGGAGTGCCACACCCGCTGCGCGATCTACCATCAGGCAGGGGACTGCGTGATGCCGAAAGAAGGGATATTTGCCAGGGTCGTGCACGGAGGGATGGTAAGGCCGGGGGACAACATCGAGCTGCTTCCGTGAATCTGGATGCTGTAGAGCGTCATCCCTGACGATCCAATATCAAAACCTCGAAAGAAACATCCATGAAACAGTGCATAACAGCTCTTGCCATTACCCTGATGCTTGCCGCTGCCGTGCACGCTGAACTCCCCTCGGCCAGCGACACAAACGTCCGGCAGGCCCTATCTTCCGGCAAACCGACGGTCATCGACCTGGGCGCCCGCACCTGCATCCCCTGCAAGAAGATGGCGCCGATCCTCGAATCCCTTTCGGCGGAATATCGCAGCAGGGCTTCGGTGCTCTTCATCGACGTCCATGAAAACCAGGCTGCCGTCCCAAAGTTCCGCATCCAGATGATTCCGACCCAGATATTCTTCAATGCCCAGGGGAAAGAAGTAAAGCGCCACATCGGCTTCATGGACAAGGCGGACATTGTCAAGGAACTGAAGGCGGCGGGGCTCAAGTGACCTTCCTCGACAACATCGAGCAGATCATCACGCTGTACCAGCTGGTGGCCTTTGGTGCCGTCTTTCTGGCGGGGGTTCTCTCCTCGGCCTCTCCCTGCGTACTGGCCACCATTCCGCTGGTGGTAGGCTTCGTCGGGGGGTATGCCGATGGTGACCGCTGGAAGGCGTTTCGCTACTCGCTCTCGTTTATTCTGGGACTGTCGCTCACCTTTACCGCCTTCGGTGCCGCAGCCGGGCTTCTGGGGACCATGTTCGGTACCGTCGGCGGCTGGTGGTATGTTGCCGCCGGTATCGTGGCCCTGGTGATGGGGGGACAGATGATGGGGTTCTACGCGATTCGCCTCCCCATCAGGCGAGACTTCAAGCCGAAACAGGGAGGCGTGGTCGGCTCTTTCATCCTCGGTCTTTTCTTCGGTGTCGTATCTTCACCCTGCGCCACGCCGGTACTGGTGGTGATCCTGACTTACGTGGCGACAAAGGGGCAGGTGCTCTATGGCACGGCACTGCTATTCACCTACGCCATCGGCCACTGCCTGCTGATGCTCTTTGCAGGGACGGTTACCGGTTTTGTGGAAGCATTTGCCAAAACTCGTGGTGTGGTAAAACTTTCAAACTGGGGCAGGAAGATGAGCGGTTGCATAATCTCGCTTGCCGGAGCCTGGTTTCTTTGGCAGGCATTTTAAGACGTCTTTTCTTCGTTCCGTAAATTTGCTTGACCATGCGTTGAAGTGCGCATATTATGTGAATATATATTCGCATGGAGTGGCAATGTTAGAAAAGAAAAGTACTCGCGTTCGCAAGGAAGAAATTGTCCGGGCAGCCCTTGAGGTTGTGGGAAGTAAAGGTGTGCGGGCGCTGACTATTGCCGCAATCGCCGATTCGGCCGGGATGAGCGAGGCCAATATTTACCGGCACTTCGGCGGAAAAGACGAGATTTATTCCGCCCTGGCGGAATTCATCGGCAGTGCGGTCATGGGCAAGGCAGCCACCATCGCCGGCGGAAGCCGGAAACCACTGGAAAAGCTGGAGACCATCTTTTTCTCCCACATCTCTCTTATAGCAGAACATCCGGGGATTCCACGGTTCGTTTTCTCCGATGATGTCCACCTTGGCCACCGAAATATTGCGGATAAGCTGGCGCTACGCATCGGAAATTATATTGAAACGATAACGGGCGTCATTGCCGCAGCGATTGCCGAAGGTGAATTGAAGCCGGGGTTGTCTCCCAGAGAAACGGCCCTGACCCTCCTTGGCATGATCCAGTTTACCGCGCTGCGCTGGACGATAAGTAACGCATCTTTTGAAATACGACCGGAGGCGGGAAAACTCTGGCAAAATTTCAAGAGCCTTGTTTGTTGATTTTTTTTGCCGCAAATGTGAGCGTATAATCACTTAACATTCAATTTACTGCATATCCTTGGAACCTCTATGAAAAAATTCGTGCTATTCCTAATTGCTCTCCTTGTTCCGACTCAGCCTCTCTATGCAGCCCCCTCGCTGACACTCGACGAGGCCCTGACAACAGCACTGAAGAACCACCCGCAGATAATCGAGGCCAAGGAGAACCTGAACGGTGCCGAAGCCAGAACCGGCCAGGCATTGGCGAGCTACTACCCCCAGGTCAGTATTGCAGCCGACTGGAGCAGGGGCCGTTCCTACCTCACGGCCTTGCAGAACATCAAAACGACGGAAGTCAATACAGAAGCCCTCTACCTGAAGCAGACCATCTACGATTTCGGTCGCACCTCCGGGGCGGTAGATGCGGCTCGCAGCAATCGTGATGCCGCTGACAAAGCTCTCACCATCACCCGGCAGGATTTGACGCTACGCGTCAGAAGCGGCTTCTATCTTCTACTTGCAGCTGAAAAACAGGTTGTTGCAGTCAGGGAAACCGTCAAGGCACGGGCGGAGGTCCACCGACAGGCGCAGGAGTTCTCCAATCAGGGAATCAGGGCGAAGGTGGACGTGGCCAGGGCCGAAGCTAACCTGTTTGCCGCCAAGACGGCTCTGATCCGTGCGGAGAACAACAGGGAGATCGCTCGGTTAGAGCTTGTCAACGCCATGGGGATAGCATCCCTGGAAGAACGTACCTTGACCGAACCATCTCCCGTTTCGCTCGCTTTGCCGGAACGGAGCCAGGCTCAACAGGAAGCCATACGCAACCGTGCCGAACTGCAACAATTTACGGCCCTGAAATCGGCTGCATCCGCCAATCTCAAATCAGCCAAAAGCGGCTATCTACCGGTCCTCTCCGGTACGGCCAGCATCGGCTACGCTGACCGGGACTTTCCTCCCAGCGGCAACGTCTGGGGAATGGGCCTGAACCTGACCATGCCGCTCTTTTCGGGCTTTTCCTCAGTCGAACAGGTACGTGAAGCCAACGCAAACATCAGCGCCATCGAAGCCCGACAGAGTAATCTCAAGCTGCAAATCATCAAGGAAGTCGAATCCACATGGCTTGGCGGAAATGAGGCAGCCGCCCGTATGGTCTCGACCGAGAAGGAAGTTGCGGCAACTAACGAAAGCCAGGCGCTGGCTGAGGGGCGCTATCATGAAGGGGTCGGCAGCATCATCGAAGTAACCGATGCGCAAACCCAGGCCCTTGATGCGCAGACGGCCCATATCCAGGCCATGTACGATTACTACATCTCGCTGGCCCGGCTTGACCGGGCAGTGGGGAAAGAGTGAGACGTAACCGCTAAGGAGTGACGAATGGAACTGCTGAAAACTTTGACAAGAAAGAAAAAGTATTTGATTTGGCCCATTGTTCTCGTGGCCGTTGGCATCGTGCTCAAGGTGACGCCGCGGGTGAAGGTCGTAACCGTTGAGAAGCATGATCTGACCGCCCAGGTCTACGGCAACGGTACGGTGGAGGCCAAGGTGGTGGTCGGCGTCTCCAGCAAGATCACCGGCAGGATCGCGGAGTTGTATGCCGATCAGGGTGATCAAGTGAAACGGGGCCAGCTCCTCGCCAGGTTGGAGAATGACGACGTTTTCCATCAGCAGCGGCAGTCTGAGGCCGGACTGAGCAGGTCCGCGGCCAGTTTGAGTGTGGAACAGGCCAACCTGCAGAAGGCCAAGGCGAACCTGGCCCTGGCGGAAAAAAACGCCCAGCGGTTCAAGACGCTGGCGGAAAAGAACCTGGTCGCCAAGCTGGAGGCCGAACAGTATGACACCGCCTGCCAGGTGGCCAGGGAAGAGGTTGCACGCTGCCGGGCCGCCATTGACGCGGTACGGATGGAGCAGCAGGCCGGTCGTGCCGGCCTCGGTTTTGCCAAAAGTAAGGTCGCCGATACGCTCATCTACGCTCCCCAGGACGGGGTCATCATTACGCGGGACCTGGAAAAGGGTGCCACGGTGACTTCGGGAATGTCGATCTTCACCCTGGCCGATCCCCGGACCGTCTGGGTCAAGGCCAACGTGGACGAATCCCAGTTGAAAGGGGTATCGATCGGGAAGAAGGCCATGATCACGCTTCGTTCCACGGCCGGCGAGCAGTTCCCCGGCCAGGTTGCCCGACTGGGACACCAGAGCGACCGGGTAACCGAAGAGCTGGAAGTGGACGTGACTTTCACCCAGCCACTGAAAAATTTCCGCCTGGGTGAGCAGTCCGACGTTTACATCGTCACGGAAATGAAGAAAGATGCCCCGGCTCTCCCCTCTGCCGCCATTGTCACCAAGGACAAGAAACGCGGTGTCTGGGTCGTGGCCAACGGAAAGCTCACATTCAAACAGGTGACGATCGGCATCGAGGATCGCCGCAACGTTACTGAAATTGTCGCCGGTCTCGACGGTGGCGAGCGGGTCGCTGTTGCACCGCCGCCGGAGATGGCAAAATTCAAAGACGGCATGAAAGTACGGACAGCCCAATGAATCTCGCCATTCGGGACATACGCTATCACCGGGGCAGGTTCATCCTCACCTCCATCGGCCTGGGACTGCTGCTCGGGGTGGTGATGAGCATGGGAGGGATCTACCGGGGGCTCTTTGCCGATGCTCTGGCGGTGCTCGACTTCGCCAAGGCCGACATCTGGGTGGTGCAGCAGGACACCAACGGCCCGTTTGCCGAGACCTCGCGCATCCCGGAAGACATCAAGTACCGCATAAGGGCGGTGCCCGGCGTGGCGGAGGCATCCCCCCTCTCCTTCCAGACCATCCAGATCGAACGGCAGGGGAAACCGTTCCGCTTTTTCCTCATCGGTTATGACCTGAACGGTTTCGGCGGACCGCCAGGGATCATTGCGGGGCGCGGCATTCGCCAAAAGCATTACGAAATTGTGGTTGCCAAGGCGATGCGGATGGAGATCGGCGAGAAGATTCACCTGGGGCTCCATGACTACACCGTGGTGGGAATCACCGGGAAGGTGGTCTCGTCCGGTGGCGACCCGGCGGCGTATGTGAGTCTTGCCGATGCCCAGGATATCCAGTTCAAGAAAGACAACTACGCCATCAGGAACGACCGGGAGCGGATCGGAGCGAATCTGGCCGCCATTCAGTCCCTTTCACCGGCCCAGGCAAAATACCTGCAACAGAACATCGCCGGCATCACGGAATCAACCCACACGGTGAACACCGTCGTGGCGCGGCTGGCGCCAGGGGCGGACCTTAAGGAGGTCCAGGAGCGGATCAGCCGCTGGAACCATTTCCGGCCAATCTCCGTGGAAGAGCAAACGAAGATCCTCACCAAGGGGATGATCGAGAAGGCACGGATGCAGCTCGGACTTTTCCGCATTATCCTCCTGGTCATCTCGGCGGTGATCATCTCCCTCATCATCTACACCTCGACCATCGACAAGATCAGGGTCATTGCCACCCTCAAACTGATCGGCTCCCAAAACCGGGTGATTGTCGGCATGATCCTCCAGCAGTCGCTCCTTATGGGGGCCATCGCTTACGGCATCGGGTATGTCCTGATCCTGCTGACCTATGAAAAATTCCCCCGCCGGATTGTCCTGGAACCTTTCGACCTGCAAGCGCTCTTTGCCATTGTCATGGCGATCTGCATGATTTCAAGCTTTGTGGGGATACGGAAGGCGCTCAAGGTCGAACCGGCGGAAGCACTGGGTGGATAAGCATGTACGCAATTGAAGTGGAAAAACTCACGAAAATTTATGGTAAGGGCGAGACGGCGGTAACCGCCATCGCAGATGCCACATTTCAGGTCAAGCCCGGAGAACTGGTCGCAATTCTCGGACCGTCCGGGTCCGGGAAAACCACCTTACTTACCTCCATCGGCCTGATCAATGAGCCGACGCACGGCAAGGTGGTCATTGACGGCGCAAATATTGCCGATGAAGGATGGATTCCGGGCCTGGACCTGAAACGGATTCGCCGCGAAAAGCTTGGTTTCATCTTCCAGGCGCATAACCTGATACCCTTCCTGACCGCCCTGGAGAACGTCATGATTGCTCTGGAAATTAACCACCTGACGAAGACAGAAGCAAAACATCGGGCGACCGAACTCCTCATCTCCCTCAATCTGGGGCACCGGCTGAACAACTACCCTACCGCCCTTTCAGGCGGTGAGGCGCAACGAGTGGCCATCGCAAGAGCCTTGGCTAACAAACCGAAGGTAATCCTGGCCGATGAGCCGACTGCAGCCTTGGACACGGAAAACGGCAAAAACGTCATGGCCCTTTTGAAGAAACTGGCAGTTGAAAACCATTCAGCCATTCTGGTCGTCACCCATGACCACCGAATGGTGGAAGGTTTTGACAAAATATTTGAGGTGAGGGATGGGGTGATTGCACAGGAAACGAAACGTGATTCCTGAAACTACAGCCCATACCTATTCCTCGCGCCTCACCGGCTCAAAGGCGCTGTTGGGGTCGCATTCGGGGAGGAGATACCGCTCCAGACCGGCGAACACATCCTCAACCATCAGGTAGATTGCCTCCAGTTTATCAAAGGTAGGCGGCGTCGCCTCCTTTAATAAATCATCGTGCATCTGCGCAATGGATGCCCTTAAATCCTTGAGTTTTCCATAAACGCTTTCAAGCTCCCTATACTCGCTCTCACCAAGCTCCTCCAACCTTTTTGCATTCAGCTTCTCCGTCATGTCATCCCCTTTCCCGGAATTTACCCGACCCAAATCCCTCCACCCCTCCCCTTACGAAAGGGAGGGGACACATGAGAGCCTACTCCTGCCAAAGGATGCACGATACCGGACAGACGTCGATGGCGTTGCTCTGGATATCCACTTCGGATGCCCCGTCCGGGTCGTAGCATTCCGCCTTGCCGTCGTCATCGAAGCGGAACACGTCCGGCACGTTGTTAATACAGAGTCCGCAACTGATACATACATCTTTGTCAACCCAAGGTGTCCTTGCCATTTTGAGTCCTCCTCTTAGAAAAGTTCTACCTACATTTTACCAGTAAAAAGGGTTCTGTCCATCCAAGCGGCAGCTGATACTAATTGAACATGAAAACAAGGGATTTACGGTTGATTTCCTGTCGTTTCCTGTGTATACATGACTGTATTTCTCACTCTCATGATGAACTGTTGAATAAACTAGCCATAGGAGGAAATCTTTATGAAAGCGGTTCTGCTCGAAGGATTCGGCGGTCTGGAGGTGCTCAGGGTCGGCGAGGTTGACAAACCGCGACCTGCCGAAGGCCAGGTGCTGGTCAAAGTCATGGCGACGTCCGTCAACCGTCCCGACCTGGTGCAGCGGGAAGGAAAATATCCGCCGCCGCCCGGTGATTCTGAGATTCTCGGCCTTGAAGCAGCCGGGGTGGTCGATGAGCTGGGCTCCGGGGTCAGCGGCTGGAAAGTGGGAGACCGGGTCATCTCCCTGGTCGGCGGGGGGGGCTACGCGGAATACGCCGTCGCCTACGCCAACCACCTGATGCCCATCCCCGACTCCATGAGCTTCGAGGAGGCCGCCTGCGTCTGCGAGTCCTACATCACCGCCTTTCTCAACATCTTCATGATCGGAGAGTTCCGGGATGGGCAGACCGCCATCCTCCACGGCGGCGGCGGCGGCGTCAACACCGCAGGCATCCAGCTCTGCCGGGCACTCACTCCCAACTCGAAACTTATAGTCACCGCCGCCCCGGAAAAGCTGGAGCGGGTCAAGGAAGTGGGGGCGGACCTCGTCATCGATTTCAAGGAGACCCCGGACTTCACCGAAATCGTCAAGGAATACACCTACAAAAAGGGGGTTGACCTCATCCTCGACCATATAGGGGCCAAATACCTGGCCCCCAACATGAATTCCCTCGCCTACAAAGGGAAGCTGGTGATCATCGGCGTTACCAGCGGCATCAAGGCCGAGCTCAATCTGGCCCTCATGATGGTAAAGCGGCAGAGCATCATCGGCTCCGTGCTCCGCTCGCGGCCGGTATCCGAAAAAGGGGAGATCGTCACCGAATTCACCAGAAGAGCTCTCCCCAAGTTGGCCGACCGGACCATCGTGCCGATCATCGAAAAGGTGTTCACCATCGATCAGGTCGTCGATGCCCACAGGATGATGGAAGAGGACAAGCACTTCGGAAAAATCGTGTTGAAGATCGGGAAATAGCAGAGAACGGGGAGGCGGCCGTAAATTGGCCGCCTCCCCGAAGAGGGCAGGGTTCGACAGGCTCCATGCCCTGCTGCATTACAGATGTTTGTGGGGAAGGCCTTCCAAAATGCTCCTGAGCTCTTTCACCGCCTTTCCAACCTCGACCAGGTCAGCTTCCAGCCGTTCCAGGTCGTCTGTATTCAGCTTAGCTGCAAAATCCTTAATTATGCCGACTTGCAGCCCCAATATTTCATTTACCCGTGCAGTCTCGATATGCGTCATAGTTGTCTCCTTTTGCTCATGAGATCACCATTGCGGTTGTCTTGCGCCGGCAGGTCATGCCTTCCTATAAAAAGTATAGAGCGGGACCGGGAATATTCAACAGGCAAAATCTCTAACGCCCATGCAGTAATTCGTTTCCAGCCGGAAGATCCGGATGAGAAACTATTGGTTTCCACATAACCCTGATTTCCGCAGAAGCGAGGAGGAACAATGAAAGAACTGAAACCCGAAGAAACGGAACTGATCGGTATGTGGCTTGATCTGGGGAGCAAGGTGGTGGGTGACGCGGTATACGACCGGATCGAGTGGCTTACCGGGACGCAGCTTGAACACCTTGCCGACGATCCTTCCGGCTTGGCAACGCTCTACCGCGACCCCCGCGACAAGAGACTCTGGGAGCGAACCTATCCGTTCAAGGGGGGACCGCCGCAGCTCTGTATCATTGCAGCGGAACACGCCTCCGAAAAATACCGGGTGACAACCGCCTGAGTATTACGATACAGACAGGACAATCTTCACAGACGGGAGCGGGCAGCGGGGTAATGAACGAACGGGTAAGGCTCCATTACGAGAAATACCACTATCCCCATTACAGCCTCCTGGCCTCCGTACGTCCATGCGATACCTACGCGCTGAACCGGGAAAGCCTCTGGGCAAGGTTCAACGGTAAGCTCCCCCCTTCCGGTAAGAACCGGATTCTCCTTGCCGGCTGCGGCAGCTTTTCCCCCTATCCGACCAGCCTTGCCAATCCGAAGGACGAAATCACCGCCCTCGACCTTTCACGGCGGAATCTCAGCCGGGCAAAAATCCATGCCCTTCTTCACGGCTGTTTCAATATCACCTGGGAGGCCGGAGACCTGCTCGATAACTCGAAAGCCCTTGGAGAGTACGGATTCATCGACTCATTTGGCGTAATTCATCACCTGGAGGACCCCCTTGCAGGGTTGCGCGCCCTGGAGAAGAGGCTCGCCAAAGGCGGAATCATGCGTCTCATGGTTTACAGCAACCGTGGGCGAAGAGAGGCGGAATCGGTCAGAAAGGCGTTCCGACTGCTGGGAATAAAGGATGTCCCGTCCGTCAGGAGGCTGATAAAAAGAGCGGACAAGGATTCACGTTTTTACCGGTATGTACGGGATTCCCATGAGGCAACCTTTGACGGGGGGCTTGCCGATGCGTTCCTGCACCCCTGCGCCAGGACCTTCAGGATTGACGAGCTGATGACAATGATCGGCAAGACCAATCTTTCGCCCCTTCTTTTTGCCCATACCGGAGCGCTGCCGGACGTTTCCGCAGAGGTTGAGCGCCTGTGCAGGCTGGAGAAAAACCGGGAGGCCGTACCGAATTTCATCATCTACGTCGGTCGTGAAACCGGAGGGGGGTGCGCTCTGGCGCCCGATACGCGGCTAATGCTGAATCCGGTGCTGCGTGATTACGTGGGGGCATTCAGGGTGGGGTCCGCTGCCGTGGCCCCCAGGCTCGGTTTTCCCAATCCCGTGCTCGATGCAGGCGCCAGGCGCTTCCTGCGAAAATTCCGGCGGCCGGTAATGATTTCCGCACTTGCCGCGGGGGAGCTCGACCGCGCCCGCCCGTTTCTCCGGGCGATGTTTCTCTTCCCCTTCCGGCAGTAAGGTTAATTTTTAGATCATTCATAATAAAGTTGAAGCAGCGAATAATAACAACTACGGTAAACCTTTCTTTAACGCAAAGACGCCAAGGCGCAAAGGAAAACAAATTAAGGCATTACCATGATTTTATTGAGTTAATTTCTGTATTGCAAAGGAGTTCTTATGGACAACTGCCCGTGCGGCTCAAACCTTGACTACGCAGAATGCTGCGAACCGTTGATCAGAGGGAAGCGGACGGCTGCGACCGCCGAAGAGCTGATGCGCTCCCGCTACTCCGCCTATGTCAAGGTGGAAACCGGCTACCTGTTTGAAACAACTCACCCCGACCATCGGGAGGGTTACGACCACAAAGGGACGGAGGAGTGGGCAAAGAGTTCCGAGTGGGAAAACCTCGAAATACTCGCCACCACGGGGGGCGGGCCGGACGACGATCAAGGGGATGTGGAGTTCATCGCCCGTTACCGGGAAAAGGGGGCGAGAAAGCAGCACCACGAGCTGGCCGGCTTCAAAAAAAATGAGGGGAAGTGGTTTTTCACCGACGGCAGGGCTGTTGCGCCACGGCCGATAGTAAGCAGCAAGGTCGGCCGCAACGACCCCTGCCCCTGCGGAAGCGGCGCGAAATACAAGAAATGCTGCGGCAAATAAAGAAGGTTCGAGGTTCGAGGTCCTAAGTTTAAAACCGATTCCCGATTCCCGAATCCCGAATCCCACGAGAGAGACATGACGCTCTGCACAAAAGGCATATCGGAGAGACAAACCCTCCTCGTGGCCCTCGGCGGCAACGCCCTGATCCGGAATGGAGAAGAGGGAACGATCGAGGAGCAGTTCGCAAACCTCAAGGTCCCCATGGGCCAGATTGCCAGGCTTTCCCGAAACTACCGGGTCATCATCACCCACGGGAACGGCCCCCAGGTAGGGAACCTTCTTCTCCAGCAGGAATGCTGCGATGCGGTTCCGAAACTCCCGCTGGAAATCCTTGTGGCGCAGACCCAGGGACAGCTCGGCTACATGATCGAATCGACCCTGGAGAGCGAGCTTTTGGCGCTCGATCCAACGAGCGAACAGCTCATTGCGAGCCTCGTAAGTTACGTGGTCGTGGATGAAGAGGACCCTGCCTTTCACGACCCGTCGAAACCGATCGGCCCCGTTTATTCAGCGGAAGAAGCGGCCCGGGCGCACTGGCCGGCCCGCAAGACCCCGAAGGGATACCGGCGGGTAGTGGCTTCCCCCCGGCCCATCACCATCGTGGAAAAGCGAGAGATCGGAAAGCTCATTGAGATGGGATTCATCGTCATCTGCTGCGGTGGTGGCGGGATACCGGTGATCCGGGATGGGCGGGCTTTCCACGGGGTGGACGCCGTCATCGACAAGGACCTGGCAAGCGCTAAGCTGGCCGAAGAAGTCGGGGTGGATATCCTTGTCATCGCCACCGATGTGGCGGGGGCATTCCTCCACTACGGCGAGCCCGGGGAAAAACTCATCGACACCATGACCGTCGAGGAGGCCCTCCATCACCTGGATGAAGGGCATTTCCCAGCCGGCTCCATGGGACCGAAGGTCGAAGCGGCAGTCCAGTTCATGAAAAACGGCGGGAAGAGGGCCGTGATCGCTTCCATCGAAGATATCGAGCGGGGTACCGGGGGAAAAGCCGGCACCGAATTAACTCTGAGTTGAGAGAGGCAATCATTGTTACTTCCTTGAAATTTGTTATTGACTCATCACGCCAGAATTAGCCGTAATTAAGCATTTCATACGTCAATTTATGACGCAGCTGCTGATTTGGAGAAAAGGAAATGACTGAACCACCCCTTATTCATGGTAAAACTTCAACATTTCTTTTGGGAGGGGCGGCTTTGATCGGCCTCTACCTGACCAGCCTCTACAGCTACCTCCTGTTCCATACCCTTGTCGAAGTATTCTCCATTGTGGTCGCCTGCGGAATTTTCATGATTGCCTGGAATTCGCACCGTTTCCTCGACAACAATTACCTCCTCTTCACCGGCATCGCCTATCTCTTCATCGGGGGGATCGATCTTCTGCATACCCTGGCCTACAAGAACATGGGAGTGTTCCCCGGGTTCGGCGCCAACCTCCCTACCCAGCTCTGGATCGCCGCCCGCTATCTCCAGGGTTTCTCCCTGCTGGCGGCTCCGCTCTTCCTGGGCCGCAGGCTCAACCCCCGTTTCGCGGTTGCGGGGTATACTGTGGCTGTATCTCTCCTCCTCCTTTCCATCTTCACCTGGCGGGTATTCCCCGACTGTTTTGTGGAAGGGGTGGGGCTGACCTTATTCAAAAAGGTCAGCGAATACATCATCGCGGCTCTTCTCGTCGCCTCTCTCGCCTTCTTGCTTCGCAAGCGCCGGGCGTTTCACCGGGACGTGGTGCGCCTTCTCACCGCCTCCATCGTGCTCCTCGTCCTCGCGGAGCTGGCATTTACCCTCTACAACGACGTGTACGGCATCAGCAACATGGCCGGGCATTTTTTCAAGCTCATCGCCTTTTACCTCATCTACAAGGCCTTGATCGAAACCGGGCTGGCGAGGCCGTACGACCTCCTCTTCCGGGAACTGAAGTTGAGCGAGGAGCGCCTTGCGGCAAAGGCTGATGAGCTGGAAGAAGTCAACCTGGAACTGGAGGCGGCCAATCTGGAACTGGAGGTCGCCAACCAGGAGCTTGAAGAAACAAACCGGGAAATGGAAGCCGTCAACGCGGAACTGGAAGCCTTCAGCCACAGCGTCTCACACGACCTGCGCGCACCTTTGAGCAACATCAACGGCTCCTGCCAGGTACTGACTGAGCTGTGCGCCGACAAGCTCGATGAACAAAGCAAGCGATTCATCCACTACATTCATGAAGAAATCCGGCGTATGGATAAACTGATCGCCGCCCTCTTGAAATTTTCCAAGGTGACCCGCCAGGAACTGCATCGTGAGGAGTCCGATCTCAGCAACATGGCATCGGCCGTCGCAACGGACCTGCAGATGAGGCAGCCCGGCCGCCGGGTTACCTTCACCATTGCGGAAGGGGTGAAGTGCTGCGGAGATACGGTCCTGCTGCGCGTGGTTATGGAGAATCTGCTCGGCAACGCCTGGAAGTATACCGGCAAAGAGGAATCGGCCAGCATAGAATTCGGAATGACCGAATCGGAAGAGAAGCCGGTTTATTTCGTTCGCGACAACGGCGCCGGTTTCGACATGGGGGAGGCCCACAGACTGTTCGGCGCATTCCAGCGCCTGCATGATCGAAGCGAATTCGAGGGGACCGGCATCGGCCTGGCCACGGTGCAGCGGATCATTCAGCGCCACGGAGGACGGATCTGGGCCGAAGGGGAAGCAGGAAAAGGAGCAACGTTTTTCTTTACATTGTAAGGTTCAGCCGCATTCTGTTTATCGTTGAAACGCAAATAAAAAAGAGGGGAAGTCCCCTCTTTTCACAGATACATCTCACCGAACAAGGTTTTCACCCCGGAAAAAGGTTGCAGCTGCTTGCCCTGTTTGTCAGGATGACTTCATCAACCACGTCACCGCAACTGGTACATTTCCAGGCATCAAAAGACCTGACAAAATCATAAAATCTCTCCGAGTACATTCTCCCTTTGCATCTGGGACATCTCATATCGTTACCTCCCCGGATTAATGAGTTTCAAATGCTGAATGTATCTGGGAACTTCAGCAAATGTGCCAAGTTGGTTTCCGTCATAAAATATCCGCCTTTGCCCTCTGCCGGGGGACAATTAAATGTTGCATTTCAATTGGTTATGCCTGCTTAATAGCGCTTAATTACAAAAATGCCACGCATCGCAAGAGAGCCGCGCCCCCTGAACCGTCACAATTATGACGGTCTTAAAGGGCTTTCTACCCCTTATCTATTACCGGCTATATGCAAAAAGATAATTCAACGAGACTATATCAATGCTTTTCATTAAAGGGGAGGAAATCGTCATTATTGTGACGACCGTCATAAAATTTACGTTCCTTTTACGTACCCGCCATCCTTGACCCTCCCCACAACCATAGTAAAATTAAATCACTTCCGTGCACGCCCACCGTTAATCTGTCAAGACTGACCCCGCTCATGCCACAAGGAGGAAGGAACACGGTCATGTTTGAAAAAACTGAACATAAAGAGGTGGAATTGGCGCTGCGGGAGAGCGAAGAACGGTTCCGCGCCACGTTCGACCAGGCCGCGGTCGGCATGGCCCATGTCGACCTGGAAGGGCGCTGGCTGCGGGCCAACCGGAAAATGTGCGATATAGTCGGTTACACCGAAGAAGAGCTGCGTAACCTGACGTTCAAGGAGATTACCTATATCGATGACATAGCGCCAAGTGTCGAAAATTTTCAACGGGCACTGGCTGACGAGGTGCGAAGTTATTCGCTCGAAAAACGCTATCTCCACAAGAACGGATCGAGCGTCTGGGCAAATGTGACTGTATCGCTGGTACGCAAGAACCCCGGTAATCCCGCCTATTTCATCGTTGTCGTAGAAGATATTGCCGCACGCAAACTAGCGGAGGAGGCTCTACAGGAGAGTGAGGCGCTGTTCCGCATCATCTTCGAACAGGCATCCCAACTGATGGGTCTGATGAAGCCCGACGGGACCCTCATCAAGATGAACCGGTCGGCGGCCGAACTGATCAAAGCCAGGGAACCCGAAAAGATCGGCAAATCATTCCCGCTACGCATGCTGGAACCGATAATCACCCACGCCAAAGATACGCAACGGGAAGTACTCGGCAAACCCTTCTGGGAGACCCCCTGGTGGACCCATTCAACGGAATTGCAGGAGCAACTGCGCGATGCCGTCAGGAGGGCGTCCCAGGGAGAAGAGGTGCGATTCGAAGCCACCCATAAGACCCCCGAAGGCAAACTCGTCTGGGTCGATTTCTCGCTCACACCGGTGAAGGATGAAAACGACAATGTGGTTCTCCTGGTGCCCGAAGGGCGCGACATTACCGTGCGTAAAATGGCCGAAGAGGCGCTGCGCGAATCGGAAGAGAAGTTTTCCAAGGCCTTCCTGGCCGTGCCGAGCCTCCTTATTATCGTCACGTTGCCGTACGAAAAGTATGTCGAGGTCAACGAGGCGTTCGAGCAGGCTTGCGGTTATCGCCAGGGGGAGGTCTTCGGCCGCACCATGGCGGAAGTCGATTTCTGGGAAAACCCGGCGGACCGAACCAGGGTGATCCGGACTCTTCAGGAACAGGGGAGGCTTCGTGACCTTGAAATGGGCTTCAGGAACAGGTCGGGCGGGCTCTTCGTCGGCCTCCTCTCTGCCGAACTCATCGACCTCTGCGGTGTCACGTGCATGGTCTGTATCATAACCGACATCACAGAACGCAAAAGGGCGGAAGAGGCGCTGCGCAGGTCGGAAGAGAAATTCGCCAAGGTTTTCCGGTACGCGCCGAGTCTCCTCGTCGTCAGCAGCACCCTGGAGGAAGGGAGGCTGATCGAAGTCAACGAAGCTTTTGAGAAGGCCTTCAAGTACAAGCGGGATGAGGTCATCGGCAGCTCCGCCATTGACCTCAACATCTGGGTCAATCCGGATGACCGCGTCTGGGTGATTCAAACGCTCCGTGAAAAGGGGGAAGTGCGCGACCGGGAGATCAGCTTCCGTGACAGGAGCGGCGAAGTTTTCGTGGGGTTGTACTCGGCGACGATCATCGAAATCGGCGGTGAAGAGTGCCTGTTGAGCATCTTGAACGATATCACCGCACGCAAGCGGATGGAGGAGCAGATCGAAACCCTGCACACCAACCTTTCATCCCGCGCCGCCGAACTGGAGACCGCCAACGCCGAGCTGGAGGCATTCGGCTACACCGTCTCCCACGACCTGCGCAAACCCCTGACGAACATCAACGGCTACTGCCAGGTAGTCCTGGAACTGTGCGGCAGCAATCTCGATGACCGATGCCGGGGCTACCTTCGGGAGATCTACGACGGGACCCTGCGCATGGCCAAACTCATCGAGGCCCTCCTCAACTTTTCCCACCTGACGCGCGGTGAACTGCACAGGGAAACGGTCGATCTCAGCGGCATGGCCAGGGCGATTGCTGCGGAACTGAGTCTGAGCGAGCCCGGACGCGGGGTCGAGTTCCGGATCGCTGAAGGGATAACGGTCAATGGGGATGCGAACCTGCTGAGGGTTGTCCTGGAGAACCTCCTCGGCAACGCCTGGAAATACACCGGCAAGCGAAAGGAGGCAGTCATCGGCTTCGGCCGGGTTGAAGCGGAAGGAAAACCGGTCTATTTCGTCCGGGACAACGGAGCCGGTTTTGACATGAGGTATGCAGACAACCTGTTCACCCCTTTCCATCGTCTCCACGGCGCCGACGAATTCAAAGGGCACGGCATCGGCCTCGCTACGGTGCAAAGGATCATCCAGCGCCACGGCGGACGGATCTGGGCGGAAGGAGAACCGGGGAGAGGCGCGACGTTCTTCTTTTCCTTGCCATGATACGTGTACACACGTTTTTCTGTTTGAACAGATACCTTCCCTGATTTACTTCATCTGTTTTCCATTTCCCCAACCTGCGCTTCCAGCGCCGCAAGGCGCTCTCTCAAAGACTTCTCCCTCTGCCAGCGGGCCGTCACGTTGCGGGCAACAGCGGCAACTCCCAGGATTTCACCCGCCCCGTTGCGGATGAGAGCCATGGAAAACTCAACGGAAATGCGCTCGCCGTCCTTTCTGAGTGCCGGAACGGCGAGGAGCTCTTTTTCGTAGCGCGATACGCCCGTTTCCATCACCCTGTAATACCCTTCCCAGTGGCGCGCACGTAGATTCTCGGGTGTAATGATATCGAGGGACCGGCCGATGGCTTCTTCGGCCTTGAATCCGAACATTATTTCTGCCCCGGCATTCCAGAGGCGGATGATCCCCTCCCGGTCCGAGAAGAGTATCGCATCGCCGATCTTTTCCACAATCCGCCGGCACAACCAATCATGATCATACCCCTGCATGATAAGACCCCCTTCTGAAAGATATGATAAGAGCAGAGACCGCGTGGATCAGTGAGACTCCGGGAGGTCAGGAATGGAAATTCATCCTTATCTTGCCGGAATTTCCCGGCTCACCATCAATGTCATGCCGAAATTTCCGGAACAGCCCCAACACCCACAGGTTGGTCAGGAGATGCGGGGTGATTGAAGCGGTTGAAAACACCGATTCCCCCTCGCAGAGGGAGAGGTAGAGCACTATCTGGTCCGCCAGATGCGGATCGAGGGCCGCATCCGTGGCATAATAGTTGAGAAACTCTGCCGCCGCCTCACTCCCTACCGCCTCGGCCCGCTTCCCCCGTTCGCCGAGGGCGGTGAACCCCGCCACGGAGTGTTCCGCTTCCGCCCTCAGGAAGAGGAACGTCCCCTGGCCGGGGGTCGGCGCCTGCAAGAGCTCTATCCCTATCCCCTCTTTGAAGTGGAGCAGCCGTCCATGGATCCTTTCCAGTGCGGCATCGCGCTGGCGCTCGGCGATGGAAAGGGGGAGGTTTCCCACCGCGGAATACCCCCTGACATTGATAACCCTTCCCCTTTCCGCAACCCGCAGCGGTTTGAGCCCCTTTGTCGGGACAATCTCGGCCCTCACCCTTCCCCCGCCCCGCGGATAGAAGCCGTAGGAGTCGATGGCAAGTCGCACCTCCACCCCCAGCGTTTTCAGCGTAGGGGCAAAGACTTCGGCCAGGTAATGGAAGGAAGGGCTGAACGGGACGTGGGTGCCCCCTGTCAGGGTCACCGTGCTCTTTCTTTCGGCGAACAGCAGCGCCGGGATGACGGTTTGCAGCACCAGCGGAGTGGAACCTGCGGTGCCGATGTCGAAAGCGAAATCCCCCCCTTTCACCCCTCGGGGAATGAAAGAGAGCTCGGTAGACCCCTTATGGACGCCGGTCACCTCCGCGGCTGAGACA
>WSYB01000075.1 GCA_009773645.1 Geobacteraceae bacterium | reverse complement strand
GCCATATTGGCTGCGCTGGCGGCATCAGGCCTGCCGACCGATTCCTTCCGATTCGAGGGATTCTTGCCGCGCAAGGACGGACCTCGTTCGAAACGTATCGAGAGTCTTCGCGAGGACTCCGCCTCACTGATCCTCTTCGAGAGCCCCCACCGCATCGGCAAGCTCTTGGCATCCCTTCATTCCATACTTGGCAATCGCCGCGCCGTCCTGGGACGCGAACTCACGAAGCGGTTTGAGGAATTTCATCGTGGGACACTGGGCGAGTTGCTGGAGCAAGTCCAAACCCATCCGCCAAAGGGAGAAATCACGCTTGTGGTGGAAGGGGCCCCGAAACGAAAGCGGACGGATCGCGAGGACGATTCATTCAAAGAGCAAGACGGCCGGAAGGGGATGGCCACCTAAAAAAATCGGGCGATGGCCTTTCGACCACCGCCCGACAGAGAATCCAGTGAGCGCCCGGTGTGTACGCGCGTCCCCACACCGCCGCTAAATTTGAATCGCCCTTACTTACTTGCCGTAGGACGCGGCTTGGCCCTCGTAGCACTGCCAGCACTGCCCGCCGACGCCACCCATCACAGATGAATCCTTGCTGTGGATCCCGCGATCCGTATCCGGCTCAAAGCCGGCCTGAGGCGTCAAGGCAGATGGATTGACGGCCGCACGAATCACCTCGGCGCTGAGCGCAATCGCGTCGCCCTCCGGAACATCAGCCGCCTCCGAGCCGGTTCCAAGGCGTCGGTAGTTGCGCTTGACCTGGACCTCAATGTCGTTGCCGACTCCGAGAGCCTTGAGCTTATCAATGTTGGTATCAGCGGTGATCTTGAGCGTGAGGACAGCGCCACCGCCGGTCTCAACATAGATTTTACCACCGGGGATGTCCTTGCCCCAGAGCCGCCCATAGACGGTTTCAGGCTTGGAGAGCAACTCGCGCATCCAGCTGTTATCGATCCCGCCGCCAGGCCCGCTCCCGATAAAACCGCCACCCAGACCTGAAGAGCCTTCCTGCAGCACCGCCCGCTCTTGAGCCATTGCCGCCCCCGCGATCACGAGGGAGAAAAGGGCACCTGTACCGATTGCTAGAAACCTGTTCATAATGATTCGCCTCCCCTTAGGAGATTTATATTATGATGACCGACGGCGCCTGTACGCCGCCACTTTCTCCTGAGGCATTACCCTTAAACTCAGGTGAAAGATGGCGGCACTATAGCGCAGGCCTCAGGTCGTGTCAAGAGGGAAAAATTGCGAAAAAGACGGCCTTTTTTTGCCTCGGAAGGCCGTGGGAATTCAGATGGTTTGATCGAAATGCCCGGGCAAATGAAGAGCACTGGAGGTACGGGTTCCCGGGCATGAGCAAGCGAGGAGCGCCTGCGGCTTCCGTAGCCGCGAAGTCTTGGCTGAGCGGCGTTCGAATTGGTGCCCGGGGGGAGGGTCGAACTCCCATGGTGTCGCCACCGGCGGATTTTGAGTCCGCTGCGTCTGCCATTTCGCCACCCGGGCATGCGCCGCGCGCCTCGCCGTTTCTAACACGATGCCCTCCAACCGTCAAGGCGCGTCGAGCCGCAGCGGGTTCCCTTTATCAGGATGGCTGTGCTAGAATCCTCATCGCCACCAGCGTTGAAGTACTAGGAAAGGAGCATCCTCGTCTTATGGCACAGGTCCAATGCATCCGTTGCGGCAACCAGGGAGAGGCCATCTCTGAACCATTATATCTGGGCAAGCTTGAATCGCAGGTGAAAGCCTGCATCTGCGCGCCATGCTGGGCCGAGTGGGTGAAAATGCGGGTGATGGTAATCAACGAATACCGTGTCAATCTCGGCGAGGAAAGCGGGCGAACCCTCGTGAAAGAGCAGATGCTCAGCTTTCTGAAGTTGCCAAAGCCGGAGCAGCCCACACCGTAAGAAATCCTGAGCAGAGGGACGCCGCAAAGCGCTCGTTGGTACAGGTCGGCCACAGGCGACGTTCATTTGACAACACCAAGGCGAAAGTGGTAGGTAAAGAAAAGTTTTCAGGTGCTGAATGCTGACCCAGATGCATGTCCGGGGGTTGATGTTTGACCCCTATACGAACGCCTACATCATCATTCTGCGGGATGACAGCAACGCCGAGATGCTTCCCATCTGGGTGGGTAAGCCTGAGGCCAGCGCCATCAGTTTTGCCATGGAAGGGGTGTCGACTCCCAGACCGATGACGCACGATCTCATGAAAACCATGCTGGATACGGCGGATGCCAAGGTTATCAGCGTGGTGGTCACCGATCTGAAAGAGAACACCTATTACGCGCGAGTCCATCTCCTCTATGAAGATTCGGAGTACTCGATCGACGCCAGGCCCAGCGATGCCATTGCGCTTGCCTTGCGGGTAAAGACCCCCATCTTCGTGAACGACGATGTCATCCGCAAGCACAGCAACGAAGAGATGGACCGCTGGCTGGAAAATCTCAAGCCTGAGGACTTTGGCAAATTCGACGCGTGACGGATATTCCGTCCCTCTCGGCAACAGCTTTCACGATCAGCCTCAAGGGCGGCGATGATGGAGACTGGCTTGGTTAAATTAACGGTGCAAGGGGTCATGCCTGACGCAATCCCAAATTCGGACAGCCAGGTTGTGATCCTGCAGGATGAGAACAAGGCCCACACCCTCCCGATCTGGGTGGGAGTTGCAGAGGGCACGGCCATCAGGCTGGCCATGGAAGGGGTCATTCCTCCACGACCGCTCAGTCACGACTTGATCCGGAACCTGACCGAGCAACTGGGCCTGAAAATTTCGAAGGTCGTCGTGACGGACGTGAAAAATACCACCTACTATGCCTCGATCTACCTGAGCAGCAAGCAATCCGAGTTGACCGTGGACTCCAGACCGAGCGACGCCATCGCCCTGGCCGTTCGGACCAGCAGCCCGATCTATGTGGCGCAGGACGTGTTGGACCGGTTGGCGCCTGAAAATGTCGATCCATGGCTGAAAATGTTGGGGGCGAAGGAATTCGGCGGCACAGTCTAGCACGAGGAGCGCAGCATCATGACAAGAACCTATTCCGCAAAGGAAGCGGACATCAAGCGAAAGTGGTACGTCGTCGACGCCGAGGGAAAAACATTGGGTCGCCTGGCCACACAAGTCGCCATCGTTCTGCGGGGCAAGCATAAACCGATCTTCACTCCTCACGTGGATACGGGCGACCATGTGATCGTCGTGAACGCCGAGAAAATTCACCTGACCGGCGACAAAGTCAGGCAGAAAACCTATTACCGGCATTCGGGCTACCCGGGAGGCTTGAAATCAGAAACCGTGAAGGACCTACTGGAA
>WSYB01000032.1 GCA_009773645.1 Geobacteraceae bacterium | reverse complement strand
GGTCACCCGAGAGGGACTTGTATCGGCTGTCACAACGGCACACGGAAGTTCCTGTTAAACAACATCTCTACGGTTCTCTCTGTACGTACCGCCTGGCCGAGCGGCGAGGAATGGAAGGCCTCCCTCCCGATGTTCCCCAACCAGGGGCCGGGTACCGGCCGGGCCAACTCCCATGCCCGCCATGTGGAAACCAACTTCACCTGCGATAGCTGCCACAGCAACACCGTCTTGAACGGAACATGCACCGACTGCCACGAGAGCGGCATTCCACCGGGCAGCATGGACGAGGTGGCCCACATCAACCCCTACTTCCATGTAAACAAGGACCGGAATGTAGATTTCAAAACCGGCGGCCAGTATGACCAAATCAATAAAACCTGTTCCGGCACCTCTTGTCATACAGGTACGGGCGAAGTGGATCCGGTCTGGGGCGGTTCGGTCAACAGCGCCGTAACCTGCCTCAGCTGCCACAGCACCACAGAAGGCGATGTGGACAGTTTCGGCGCCATATTCGACGGTGTCCAGGCAAGGATCAACAAGACGGAATGGGAAACGACGGGACACGGCAGGTATTCATCCGCAGCCGGTACCGGCTCCTATCCCAAATCGGGCAACCCGGCCGCCAATTTCCCCGGCAACCCCTGCTGGTACTGCCACGACAACAACGTCCTGCACAACTATTCCAGCAACCCGTTCCGGCTGCGGATGCACAACCAGTACAAACAGCGCTTCGCAAAGGAGTGCGTCTACTGCCACATGATGCGAACCGATGTCGAGTGCATGGAATGCCACGTGGGGCAGCCCGAATCCCTTTCACCGCAGGCTACCACGAGCGGTATCGTATACAAATACAAGTTCCAGAATCTTTCCTCGATAATCAGGTTTCCCACCCATACCGCCGTGGACAATTGCACGATGGCGAGCTGCCATGATTCGGACAGCGGTACGTTCCCAAACAGAAGCACGCACAAGGGGCATAACTCCAATGCCGGCATCTGGACACAGGAACAGAAAGACGACATCGAAAACCAGTACATGATGATGGGGGTCTGCCTCCAGTGCCATGACGACGACAGCAGCAATCAATGCACGAGCTGTCATATTGCACCGGCAAACAACCCGAACAAGTATGCCCTCGGCTTCAATCCCGGTACCGGCTACATCAAACCGCGGAAGGCGCGGGCCTCCGGCGGACATTTCGGCTATAAGCACTACCGGGACTTCACCAAATCCGGTGGGTGGACGAAAGACGGCAACGGTAAAGTCATGGGGACCTGGAAAGGGGGCAAGTTCTGCTGGGACTGTCATGACCCCCACGGCGACAAAGACAATATCTACATGGTCCAGAAGCAGGTGGCGACCACCACCGACGGCAAGTATGGTGTTCCGCTCAGCCGCTCCCCGGTAATCTTCACCGACAACCAGAGCGGCACCAACTACGCGAAGAAGACCAACCAAGGCGCCATTGATACGATCTGTAATGTCTGCCATTCGACGGACAGCAAGCATTTTACCAGCGCCGGCGGTGACGGACACAACCTTACCCGGCGCTGCACCACCTGCCACGAACATCGTTTTGCCGACAGTCACGCCGCCAAGCAGGCCTGCGACTCCTGTCACAGCAGTAAGAAGCCGATCCCGAAGCATACGTCCTTCGGTCTGCCGCGTGACTGCACCAAGTGCCACGCCGGCACCATCGGCAAGCGGATGGATGTCATGGGGCAGCTTAAGTCGAACTCCCACCACGTTCAGGGGATCGAGGTCACCAACAGGCATTGCTATGCCTGCCACTGGGAATCGACTCCGGATGGCTTGATCGATAACCAGTACCACACCGGTTACAATTACATCTCGTATACATCGGTCAAAAACGATGTGGTTGACCTGGTGATGTACGGGCCGGGAACGCGGCCGACGGTTTACCGTAATACCTCCACTGCCGACGGCAGGGCAACTGTCACCACCTTCCTTGCCTCCAACATGGGTACCGGCCAGGAAAGAAACGAAGTCAGCAACGTCTCCAACCACTGTCTTTCTTGCCACAACGACGAGAACAACGACACCACTCCGTTCGGCGACTGCAAGACACCCCGCCAGTACGCCTGGGACCTGCAGAGCATCGGCGCCCGTTACTCCCAGACCGGCACCACCAACTGGGGCAAATATGGGAGCACGCCCAATGCCGCACAGAAGAATATCACCAAGGCATTCTCGGCCCACGGCAACGGTGTGGCGAACGGGGGAGGGTGGAACCCGGTCACCGGCATCGACGGAGTCATCACGGATACCAGGGGGGGAGTAAACAACAAAAACGTGCAGTGCTTCGACTGCCACAACTCCCACGGTTCCAAGGTCGTCGGTGCCACGTCCAGCTATGTCACCTTCAACGGCACCAACAACGGCGCAAACCTAAAGGAGACCAAGAAGGACATGGGTGGCTACGCCAACGACTACAAGGCCTCATCCAATACCTCGGGGGTCAACCCATACGGCGCCGGCGCCGGGCAGTGCTTTGACTGCCACAATACCGCCACTGCCGGCGAAGTTGTCCCGAACGGCAAGACCCCGTGGGGCTACAACCAGACATTCGGCGCAACGGCGCCGATCATGGGATACAAGGATACGCCGAGGTTCGGTGACGGGATCAAGGCATCCACTGCGCGCTTCAGTGAGCGCATGAGCAAGCAGACGATTGTCGGCGGCCACCTGAAGGCGTCCGTGCCAACCGGTTCCCTCCCCAATCTGGCCAAGGATTCGGGCACTGCCGGCAGCGGTTCCGACTCCACCCTGACCGACAGCGGGAAAAGCTGGTCACCTGCAAATAAGTGGATAAACTTCTATCTCCTCATGGGGAGCGGCAGCAACAGCGGCCAACTCCGCAAGATCACCAACAGCACGGCCACCACCCTGACATTCGAACCGTTCAACGCAACCGTGGCCGCCGGCGACGCATACAAAATTGTCCCCTATTCGGCAACGGTGAAGGGACTCTGCACACCTTGCCATGATCCCCACGGCGTCAGTCCGGTCCTGGGAAGCGATCAGGCCTATGCCGTGCCGCTTCTGAAAGGGACCTGGATGACCTCGCCCTACAAGGAGGATGCGCCGCCTCCCAACCCGTACGGTACGGAGGCGACTGCCAACTCGTGGTCGCAATATACCATCGGATATAAATATGGGATGTACAGCCGTGCGAACTTTGCGACGTTTGGGAACGTGCAGCCGGTCACCAAGCACACTCTTGACCGCAATACTTTCGGCACGGTGAATGGTGTAGCGACCGGCTCACCGAAGAGAATCAGCGAGAATGATACGAAATTTGCCGGGTTGTGCCTGAACTGCCACAAAAAAGAGACCCTTACCGACGGCGTCAACAGGAACAACGGCGCAGCCGGCTTCAAAACCATCGACCGCATCCACGAGTCGGTCAAGGGATGGGGCGTGAATAACGAACACGCCTTTACCTGCTCAAAGTGCCATCAGCCGCACAATTCAGGTCTGCCGAGGCTGATGCAGACCAACTGTCTGGATTACAAACACCGCGGCGGCAAGCCTTCCGGCGGAGTAAACTGGGGGGTCGATAAACAGCGCTACGGCCAGACGAGGTGGTCTTATACGGTGGGGAGTTGGGGCAACGAGCACCGCGGCTATCCCATCGGAAGCATTCTCGGCGTGCGGGACGCCAGCAATTTTACGGTTCCCGAGGCGACCACGGCTTGTCATGCGGGCAGATTCGGTCAAACATATAATGCAAATCCTGCGGTTATGACTAATTGGTCGGGCGGCAACCTGTGGAACAACGTGACACCATGGTAAAAGCATATCTCCAGGCCAGAGAACATACTAATAAGCACAATATCGGAGGCAATTCCATGAGCCGCGATTGTAAATGCAATCTGAACAGACTGAGGGCCGTACTACAGTTTACCAGCGCCCGTTTTCTGCCGCCACTTTTGATGCTTGCCCTGGTGATCTCTCTCGCATTCTCTGCGACGGCGTTCGCCAAAGGGAGCGACCCGGTCACGCCGTTCCCGGTAGTCGATAATCGGGACGGCGAACAGTACGCCAAGGCAACGGCCGTGGATGCCGACGGCAATATTGTAGTCGCCGGCTACACGAATCCCGGTGGCGGCAATGATTACCAGGTGGCGAAGTTCAAGGCCGACGGAACGGGATTGGCATGGCCGCCGGTCACCTACGGAGCCGCCGGCACCGATGTGGCAACGGCGGTGGCGGTGGATTCCGCCAGGAATATAATCGTGGCCGGTTACGCCTGGAACGGCACCAACTATGATATCCACACCGTCAAATACGATGGCGCGACCGGTGCGGTAATGTGGGAGCACACCTACGATGCGGCCAGCGGCAACGATTGGCCCACGGCAATCGCCGTGGACGGCTCCGGTGACATCTATGTTGCCGGATATGCCGCCAATGGAACAAGGAATGACGATTTCCTGATCATCAAATATCTTTCCGGCGGCGCTGTTCCCGCATGGGTGGAACTCTACGACGACACGGCCTACCCCAACAATAACAACCGGATAAACGCCATCACCGCCGGCGTTGACGGCATTGCCGTGACCGGCTACTCGTACAACGGAGCGGATTTCGATATTCTCACCCGCAAATACGGTTTTGACAAATCGTTTGTCAGGGAGTGGCGCTATTCTTCGCCGGGGAGCCGGGAAGACCGCGGGGTAGCGGTGAAGATGGATTCGGCAGGGTACGTGATCATCACCGGCTTTTTCACGAACGCAGCGAACAACAAGGACATCTACACCGCCAAATACAATCCCGGCAGCGCTACCCCTGCCTGGGAAAAGATCTACAACAACAACGGCGGCAGCGGCGACGACGAGCCGAAGGGGTTGTGGGTCGACGGTGCGGGAGACGTCTACGTCACCGGCTCTACCGCCACCCTGGCCGGCAATACGGATTTCTTCACTGCCCGGTACAGCGGCAGCAACGGCGCCCCCGCATGGGAGGCGGTATTCAACGCGGGTGACGGCGCCGCCGATGTCCCTGCCGGCATAGTGGTGGACGATGCGGTGGATGGCGGGGTCTTCGTCACCGGCTATACCACCGTCTCATCCAACGAAGATTTTGTCACGCTCAAATATAGAAAAGACAACGGCTTCCTTCTCTGGTCAAAGGAGTGGAACGGCAGCGCCAATAAAAACGACCGGCCGGTCGGTATCGCCCTGTCGTCGCGCAATATTGTCGTGGCCGGCTGGTCCGACTCCGGTGTCACCGGCGTCGACTTCGCGGCAATAAAGTACGACTTCGGAGCGCTGAACGCCCCCACCAAACTGACCGCCGCCGCTGCTTCCAACACCTCCATAACCCTCACCTGGTCGGACAACTCCATAAACGAGGAGAAATTCGTCATCCAGAGGAAACTGGGGGAAAGCGGCACGTGGGGTGACATAGCCACAATCAACTCTCCCCCCTCTCCCAACAGTACCGCCACCGTTACCTATACCGACAGTTCCCCCCCCCTTACCCCCAACAAGTACTATTACTACCAGGTGCGGGCCAACAACACCGCCAACGATGATTCATACTACAGCAACGAAGCGCATGCCCTGACCAAGGTGGTGACGTACGATCTTCCGGGCTGGAGTTACCTCTACGACGGTGCGGACCACCGGGAAGACTTCGCCACGGCCATCACGTTCGGCTCCGACAACCATCCGGTGGTGACCGGGTACAGCGACCTCACGGAAGAAGGGGTCGCGGATATGCATACCTATGACTATATGACCATCAAGCTTGATCGGAGCGACAAGTCGGTCAAATGGAAGGCGCGCTACGACAGCGGCGACGGCGGCACCGATATGGCCGCCGGCTTGGCGCTGGACAGCAGCGGCAATCTCTTGGTTACCGGCACGGCCTACCTCTCCGGCGGCAGCGACAAAAGTGATGACCTCTATACGAGGAAAGTACAGACCTCCACCATCACCGATCCGACCGCCACCCCCGATTTCTTGTGGGATTTCCAGTATGGCACCCAGAACGGGATTGACCAGGCCACCGCGATCTCGATGATACGGGATGGCGCCAATAACAGCGTTGTCATCGGCTTCGGCAGCAACTCGGCAACCCCGCCAAACGATGATATTTTCATCATGAAACTCAGAAACGACGGAACCCGGCCGTGGACGCCGATAGTTGTCAACAGCGGCCGCAGCGAGCAACCTGCCGCGGTCGCCTTCGACTCCGCGGGCAATATCTTTGTCAGCGGCTACATTTTCGACCAGCAGACACCGCCGCTGCCCGCCATCAACTTCGACTGGTTCACCGCGAAGTACGACGGCGCTACCGGGGGGCTCCTCTGGTCGGATACCTATAACGTCAGCCAAAGCGTATATGGCGTTGCAAGCGGCGATGACCAGGCCCTCTCCCTGGATGTGGACACCGCGGGTAACGCTTACGTAACCGGCTATGCCACGAATGCCGCGGGGGAGTATGTTTTCTATACGGTCAAGTATGACGGCGCTGCAGTCCCGGCAGGAAATCGGAGAATCTGGGAAAAATCGTTCAATTACCCCGGCTTCGATGCCGAGGCCGCGGCAGTCAAGATAGACCCGATCGACGGCGCAGTGGTGGTCGCGGGCACTGCCTATGTGAGCGCAACCGACAGCGATTTTCACCTGATCAGGTACAACCCGGCTGACGGCATGTTGACGGCCGGCGGCGGCAAACCGTTCTGGGAGATAAACTTCGACCGGCCGGCGACTTACGACTATGTCACAGCCATGACGATGGACTCGTCCGGCTACATTTATGTAACCGGCAATACCCGTGGCGGCCCCGATACCGATCCTGCCTTTGACGGCACCTCAGACATCATGTCCCTCATTTACGACTATGAGGGAACATTCCTGGGGGCGATGACCTATGACGGGACCGGCAGGAAAGACGAGGCAACGGCGATCACCGCCAACTATCAGGGAGAGGCGTTTATCGCCGGCTTCGCAACGAATGCGGCAAACAATCCGGATTATGCGGTCCTTAAGCAGACAAACGGCTATCTCCTGGTTCCCGCACCGTTCACGGGGACTTCCCAGGCAGATTACAGCAAGGTGGACCTGAGCTGGCAACATAACAACGCCAGTGCCACGTTCATCATCGAACGGACCCCCGGACCGGCAACCCCCGTCAGCACCTGGACCGTGATAGCCACGCCCGGTGCCGGCGCCACGAGCCACCCTGACACGGGGCTGACCGCCGGTACCAACTATTGCTACAGGATCAACGCCATTTTCAGCAGCCTTCCTTCCCGGAAGACGCCACCAATGTGCGTCACCACCAGACTCCCGAAACCGACCCTGACCACCCTGACGGTGGACTCCACCAGTCAAATTACCGTTAACTGGGATCAGGTAACGGGGAACACCGGGTACAAGGTTGAGCGCAAAATCGGCGCGGGGGCGTGGGGAGATCTGCCCACCAAATTAACCAACGAGAATTACCATGTAGATCAAGGACTTACACCCGGTACCACCTACTCCTATCGGGTCAGCACCAACAGCGTCTCCGGATATTCTCTGCCGAGCAACGAGCCGAGCGCCATAACCAAACCGGTGGCTCCGACATTGAACGCACCCACCAGTATCACCAATACCCAGATGGTTCTGGGTTGGAACGCCGTCACCGGTGCGGCCACCTATACGCTGCAATACAAGGTGTCGGGCGGCGCCTACGCCAACTTCCCGGCCTGCACCAACATGGCCGGCACCACCTGTACCGTTACCGGCCTTACGGCACCGAATGCGTACAACTTCCAGGTCAAGGCCGCCAATACCGGCGGAGATTCCGCCTGGAGTAACGAGCAGAGCGGCACAGCGGCTCTGGCCGTGCCGACACTGAGCGCTCCCACTACCATCACCGATACACAGATGTATCTGGCCTGGACCAACCCCGTTGTGCCCGGGGCGAATGTAACCTCCTACACCCTGGAATACAAGGAAGGGACGGGCGGTACCTATGTCCCCTCCGGCTGTCCGATCAACCTGAACCTCAACTGCACCGTTACCGGCCTGCTGCCGAATAAGACATACTACTTCCACGTCAAAGCCGCCAATGCCGCCGGAGATTCCGCCTGGAGCGGCGAGCAGAACGCAAAGACCAAACTGCCTACTCCCACCCTGAGCAGCGCCACCGGGGCATCCGGGCAGATCAATCTGGTATGGTCGACGGTACCGGAAGCTACGGGATATAACGTCGAGCAATCGTCCTGCAATAACAGTGACAGTAATCCAAGCACCTGTAGAGGCGCAGACGGCACGTACGCCGGATGGACGACCAAAGCGAGCAATGTGACGTCACCTTATTCCGCAACCGGCCTTGCGGCGGGTACCAATTACCGGTACAGAATCGTCGCCACGGTGTCCGGCAATACATCCGCTGCCGGCAACGTGCTGCATGCGTGGACGAACCTCACCGCCCCGACCCTGACTGTAACACCGGCGAGCGCCACATCGCTCACCCTTTCATGGAACCAGCTGCCGGGCGAAACCAGCTATGCCATAGAAACGGGACCCACAAGCACCGGCCCCTGGAGTGAGATTGTGGCGGCGCACCCGATAAACAACGTCTCCTATGTGCATAGCCCTCTCGCGTTAAACACCCAGTATTGTTACCAGGTGAAGGCGTACAGTACCGAGCCGACCCCCCCGTCCCCCGTCTACAGCGCGCCGCAGTGCAAGACCACCCCGCCCAATGCGCCTGCACTTTCGGTGTCTCAAACCCAGTATGAATCCTCATATACCGTTATCGAGGATGCGTCGAAATACTGGCCTATCGGCGACTACTGGATCAATCAACCGGTGGTGATCACCTCCGGGGCAAACACGTACACCAAAAATATCGCCGGCAGCGTCAACAGCGCCATTTATGCAAGCCCGGCCTTTACGACCGAGACCATCAATAGCGGCGACAGCTACGTGGTTCTCCAGACGGCATACGGAAAGGCGACCTGGTACGATGGTGCCAACCCCAACGACAGCCTCTACGATGCGGACAAAAACTGGGGAACCCACGAGTGGAACGGGTTTAAAATCAAGATCATCACAAGCGGCGATGCCGCGAAGATCGGGCAGGAAAGGACGATCCGCGGTAATAACAGTCAGTACATCTATACGTCAACGCCATTCTCCTCACTGAACAACACCGGGGAAACCTACCGGATCGCCTCCTACTTCGGCACGGCGGCGGGGAGCGGCTCCAGCACCACCCAGCTCGTGGATAGCGCAAACACCTGGGGAACCGACTGGACCCAGGGGTACTACGTGATGATGACTTCCGGCAGCAACAACGGCCACGCGCGCAGGATCACGGGTAAAACAGCCACAGCGCTCACTGTCGATGCCTTCCCGTCCCCAATCGTCGTGGGCGACACCTACCTGATCGCGCCGCCTGCCAAGGTGGCCTCCTATTTCGGGACAGCCGTGGGGAGCGGCTCCAGCGCTACCCAACTGGTGGATACGGCAAGCTGGTGGGGGGCAACCAATTATACAGGGTACTACCTGATGATGACCTCACGCGACAACGCAGGCAAGGTACGCAAGATAACCGGCAACACCCCCACTTCGGTTACCGTATCGCCCGCCTTTGACAGTGCCATCCTCCCCGGCGACACCTATCTCATCTCGCCCAACGCCCAGATCGCCTCCTATTTCGGCACCGCCGTCGGGAGCCCCGGCAGCAGCACCACCGACCTTGTGGATACGGCGAACACCTGGCTCTCCGACTGGACCCAGGGGTACTACCTGATGATGACCTCGGGGAGCAACAACGGCCAGTCGCGACCCATTACCGGCAAGACCGCCACCACGCTTACCGTGGCGACACCATTCGCCAGCCCCGTCAGCCCGACCGACACCTATATGATCGGCGCCACGGCTGCCACGCAAGGCAGCGGTACAGTAACAAAGACCGTAGCTCCCGGTTTACCGAATAACGGTACGGCAAAACTGACGCTGACCAACCCGGAGGCCGAGTTCTACTCTGTCGCCCCCGGCTACGCCAACAACTACAACTACGAGCTCCTGGCCCTGAAAGATCTCACGCCCCTCACGGGTAATTTCGACACCCAGATCGACTACACGATCATGAGCGGCCTGATACCACCGGACACCTCGCTCCCCTATCTCTACCTGACCAATACGTATGCCTCGATGAGATACGACTTTCAGTCACCCATTGGCATATCCTACAACACCTACATTCACCGCGGCCGTCTGGTCCCGCAGGACAACGGCAGGAGCACCGCTGTGTCGGCCACCCTGGACACCCTGTACGACACGAGGACCATGGCCGGCTCCACAACCCCCTGGAAGAGCTGGGCCGTCGACCAGTGGAAAGACTACTACCTGCAGATGATCTCCGGCCCCAACAACCAGCTGGTTCGCAAGATCACCGCCAATACGGCCAACAGCATAACCCTGGACAGCCCATTCCCCAACGATCCGGCCCAGGTGACGGGAACTGCCGCCGCAAGCGGGAGCACCAACACCAAACTCGTCGATACCACGAAGAGCTGGAGCGCCAATCAGTGGCAGACCTACTACCTGAATATGACCAGTGGAGCCAATGCGGGACAGATCCTGAAAATCACCAGCAGTGACGCCACCAGCGTCACCGTGGCAGGCACCGGATTCACCTCTCCCATCGGCAGCGGCGACTCCTACAAGATATTCAATGTCGATGCCTACAGGATCAATGTCATAGCGGGCAATGCCGGCACCAACGGCAGCACCCAGGACGGTAAAAACAACACCAACGCCATGCTCGTCGATTCATCCGATAACACGGGCACTACCCTGCCGCCGAAGAACTGGGGCACAAACCAATGGCAGGGTTTCCACCTGTACATGTCCAGCGGACCCAATATCGGTCTCTTCAGGACAATCACGGGCAACACCGCCAACACCATCACCGTGGATCCTCCGTTCCCGTACCAGATCGCCAGCAACGACTCATACACCATATTCGATCCGCGGCCGGCTGCGCAGGCGGTGGAAGCATACTGGGTAAGCATCTACGAACCGATAACATGGGTAACGGAACAACTCATCATCCCGTCCGGCGAAACTTCAGGGAGAATGAGACTGGCGAAATCCGGCAGCAACGTGATGTTCTACACCGCACCCACCGGGGGAGCGTGGGAGTTGAAAAGACAGCTCGATCTCTTGTCCGGTGACACGTATACACCGAACCTGTACTGGATATACCAGATGGGAAGAATGCCTCATACGGCCGGGACAAGCCAAAGGACGAAGATCAACAACTTCCAGCTGAACACACCGCCGACATCGACCACCATCAATTTCTCCTACTTCGCGCCGGAAGTCGGGCATATCTTCCGCCGCTCCGACAGAGCCCCGGTTCTGACCACCAATCCGCTTGAGGTATCCTGGAACAAGATTGACGCCGCCACCAATGGTTATGAAGTTGAAAGGTGTCCGTCGACTGATCACCAAACTCCCTCAGTTCGTACAGTAGGCGCCTGCACGACCTTTACTCAGGCCCAGCCGGTTGACGGCACCACCCGGATAATCAACACCACGTCGACAGCGGGGTTGACAGCCGGCTATACGTACCGGTTCCGGGTGAGGGCTAAATACAATGCGACGGACTATACGGCCTGGAGTGAAGAGCAGTGGGATACCATCACTCCGCCGGTGCCGACCATGTACGCTCCCACGGCGGCATCCACAACCACGACCCAGCTGACGCCGACGTGGAGTAATGTTTACGGGGATAACGGCTACAAGCTCTACTGGAAACAACGCTCAGGGGCGGACTGCACCGCAGGGAACTGGAACGGACCCATCACGGTGGCGATCAATACAACATCCTACAACCATGCCGGCCTCACCCCCGGAACCTTTTACTGCTATCGGGTTGTGGCCACCGGACCTTCCGGACCACCGCTGACACCGGATTCCGCTATAAGCAGTTCCGTGTCCCAGTCGACAAAGCCGGTTGCGCCTGTTCAGCCTACTTTGAGCGGGATAACCGCTTCGAACATCACCGTAACGTGGTCGCCGAATGTCTTTGGCAACAGCGGCTACAACATCGAGCGCAAGACCGGAGCATCCGGTTCCTGGGGTTCCGTCGGCACGGTGGGCACGGATGTGACAACTTTCAACAACAACACCGGCCTTAGCTCCGGCACGCTGTACTACTATCGGGTCAGCGCCAACTCTTCCGGCGGCTATTCGGCTACCAGCCCGGAGGCGTCGGCCACCACCACTCCGGCAATACCCTCGATTACCGCAACTGCCATCTCCGAAGATCGGATCGATATATGCTGGCCGTTATCATACGGCGCCACCAGCTACAAGGTGGACCGCAAAACGGGAAGCGGGGGGACATACGGCCAGATCGCCAACCCGAGCGTGACATACAGCACTTCATACTGCGGCGAACCCTACCCGACCGTCAGTTGTCCGACAGCTACACCGGCAGTTTACTGCCATCAGGATGCGGGGCTCACGGAGAATACGGCGTACTATTACCATGTGCACGCGGCGAACGGTACCGAATCCCCGGAAAGCACCGAAAAAAGCGCGACCACCCTGAGTATCCCCAATCAGAATCTGACCGCCATCCCCCTGAATGGCGGCTTCATGATTCGGCTCGATTGGACCCCTGTCGCCTGCTCGCCCGATCCTTGCGACAATCCGGACTATTTCGAGATCCAGCGGCAGGCGCGGGATGGATACTGGGCGACTGTCAAGATCGTCGATGGTGCAACCTTGACCTATACCGACAACGTCGCCATCGACCCGAACTGTAAATACCGTTATCGGGTGCGCGCGCTCAAGGGAGCGCTGCAGTCTCCTTTCAGCGAAGCTTCGGTATTTGCGAAGCCATACGAGACCGGGGCGAATGTTTGCCGCTGAGAGTAAGTTTCAGGCAGACAACCCAAGAAAGGAGGTGCCACATGATGAGAAAAAGATATATACCGCCAAAGGTTGTGGGGAGTGCTGCTGTGCATCCATGCTGAACATCAATGTGTGAATTTAATTGATTGCATCTGTAATTCTCTGTGTTTTAAATTGTGTCGTTTTAAATTGTTCGAACATTATTTTTATGCTATTAAAATAGGAGGATAGATCAGCATAATTTAGATAATAGCCTTAATCGGTCACACACAGATGCGCTGGTTTTGGCCTGTATATTGCTACGGAACTATAACCACATAAAGGTTGAGACGTTGAAATCAAAGCCCGGACAAGAGTTTGGTGCGAGGAGAAGAGCAACTCCGTAGCGCCTGGCGGTCTATATGGTCAGGGTCATGATGTTACCTTTTAGTGGCGGTAGTTCCGATTTTTTTTGACTCTTACCCGATTACCGATAGGTTGTTAATTTGGTATTGTTTCTCCGGCCAATTAGCTCTAAAAGAGGTCAAAGGTCTATATGATGAGAATCCTCGCGCTTTTTTTACTGATGTATCCGGCGTTGGCTGCAGCTGCGGATATAAACATCGAAGGAAGGGTCTTTACCGAATCCGGCCCCCTCAATGGGGCAAAGGTGTACGCATATAAGAGTTATGAGGATATTCAATCCGGTGCTCCTGCGTATATATCAGAGGCTACCGACAATAAAGGCTTGTACAAGGCTCAACTGCCGGAAGGGGAATATTACTTTACCGCCAGAGGGATCAAGGATGGGAAGGAATATTCCGCTTATCATGGTAAAAATCCCATTAAGGTGAAAAAAGAAGATATATGGGTTACCCTTATAGCCAATGAGATAAAGCTGCCGCCAGTTTACGAGGAGGGCGTGCCCTCTTTAAACGGAATTGTAACGTATAAGGGCCAGCCGGTGAAAGGCGCTTATGTCGCGATTTATACTCCGGAGAGCAGACCATTTAGAGGTCTTGGGCTGAGGACCGAATCTGTTGGTGGCGATGGGAGATTCAATCTTGCCGTTCCTCCCGGCAAATATGTGGTGATTGCCAAAAAAATAGAAAGCGGCAAGGGAAACAAGCCGCTCAAAAAGGGGGATTTATTCTGTTATTACCCCCAGAATCCGGTGGAAGTCAAATCTGATAAGACAGTCCAGATTGAAGTGCCATGTTATCCAAAGGATGATAGAAACGCTTTTGTTGACACTCCTTCGATAAAAACCAACGATTACGCGACGCTTGAGAGTGCAGCCTCCAGGTTAAAGACCGGAATTCAAGGCAAAGTCACCGATGCGGGAGGAAAACCTGTTGCCGGTATTACGGTGCTTGCCTATAAAAGCGAATCACCGGTTTTTATGATGTACCATCTGAGCCATGGCACGGAAAAATCAGGAGAAACCGACAAGAACGGCAATTATTTCATTCACTTGGACAAGGCGGGCGACTACAATGTTGTGGCCAGAGATACCCTGGGCGACGGCCCCCACAAGGGGGAAATCTATGGGCTTTATCAGGGGAATTCCAGACATGTCGTCTCATATAATAAGGCTGGAGTGCTGATAGATAACGTTAATATTACCGTCGGGAAAGTAATGGCCGAATCGTTAGAGGCAGTTCGGCTTCCACCGGACAAGCCCGAGAAAAAAGAAACAACCACGGACAAGGCTGCCGCCAAGGGCGTGACAATTGTGGCGGACCGGGTCGTAGACAGAGATACGGTGTGGCAAGGGAATATCCTGATAAAAGGAGTAGTTTCGGTCAAGCGAGGGGCGACACTTACCATCAAGCCTGGAACCGTCATAAAATTCAGCCGGATCGATCAAGACGATAACGGCTTTGGCGATGGGGAAATACTTGTAGAAGGACGGATGGTGGCCAGAGGGACCGGGGAAAAGAGGATTATTTTTACATCCGCCGAGGAGAGGCCCCAGATAAATGACTGGTCATATGTTCAGTTTATTGCCGCAGAAACCGATAATGTTATCGAATACTGCCAATTTGAGTGGGCATATTCCGGGGTAATGGTTCACTATTCAAACGTTAAAATATCGGATTCTGTTTTTACCAATAACAACAGAGGTCTCCATTTTAACACCGCAAACCTTTTGGTGGAGCACAATAATTTTGTAAATAATAAGGTCGGCATAAGATTTATGCGTTTTGAAGGAAATATTTCCGTCAAAAACAACGTTGTTCGAAATAATGATGTCGGTGTATTGTTTGTCAGGCAGCATATAAATGCGGTTGACTTTATGAAATTGGACAAGAGTGTTGAGCCACCCCACTTTTTCAACAACAATATCTTTGAGAATTTCAAGTATAATGTTTCATTGGGTGATGGACAGAATCAGGATATAAATATATCGAATAACTGGTGGGGTGAAGATAAAAAGGAAAAAATTGAAAAAACTATTTACGATAACGAAGATGACAATGAACTCAGCCGGGTTGTATTCTTTCCGTTTCTCACCTCCGTGGTACAAGGTGTGGGTGTGAGAGACTAAGGTATGCGTCATGGTATATTACGCCCAAGGGGAGGTTACGCATGAGAAGATTAGTTTCCATTGCAGTTGTTTCTTTATGTATCCTGGCCGTGTTTGGCATGAGCCATGCTGAAGATGTGAAGGTGGGCACCGTTTCAGGCCAACTGATGATTAAGGGAGGTGGGCCGATGAGTGGCGGGATGGTTTTTTTGTATAATATAGCGACAGGCCCACCTCCTTCCAGTGATAAATACTGGAGAGTCCCAGACTTTGTTGCTGAGACGGATGATAAGGGAAGATTTTCCGTAGAGCTCCTCGAAGGAAAGTATTGCCTTGGCGCAATAAAAAGAGAGGCAAAAAAGCTGATCGGTCCGCCGATAGAAGGGGATTATTTGTTTATCAGCCGGGATGAAAAAGGCACCCCTAGGGAATATGTCATAAAAAAGGGAGAGAAGCTTGACGTAGGGGTTATCGCAGAGGCCGTTCCCTACAAAAGATCGGTGGTCAAAGAGGGGATTACCGCTATAGAAGGTTATGTTCAGGATGCGGATGGAAAGCCTGTGGAAGGCGTGCTGGTCTTTGCCTTTGTAACGCCGACGATCGTCGGGAAACCACTCTTTGTCTCAGATAAAACGGCTAAAGACGGTAAGTATATTCTGAGAGTTCATGCGGGCGGCAATTATTATCTAAAGACCAGGAATGTGTACGGCGGCGGTCCCCCCCTCTCAGGTGAAATTGTAGATAGTTACGGTGAACAGGCGCCTGTGGCGCCCGTTGAAGTCAGAGTAAAGACAGGAGAGATTGTCAAGGGGATAAATCTAAAAGGGGTAAAGTTTCCTGGCAGGGGTCCTAATACGCGGGAATTGCAACCTTTTGGCAAGAAAGGAGGTGAGGTAAACCGATGAAAAAGAGTAAATATACTCGTCCTAAGATCGTGGGAAGTGCCGCGGTGCATCCCTGTTGATGGGACGGAAACCTTCGGAGAGGCATCGACATTGAGATTGTCGGTGCCTCTCTGATATTTATGAGGACAAATGCGATCAATCGTGCATATGAATAAAATATTAGCCAACAAATTAAGCTACGGGGCACTTTTTGTGTTCTGTATGTTCTTTCCTTCTCTTGCCCTTGCCGGTGTCATAGTGACGGATACCGTCTGGCAAGGTGAAATCAAGGTTACCGAAGATATTCTGGTTCCTGAAGGGATCACCCTCACCGTCAGAGCCGGCACGACGGTTAAGGTTGTGTCCGCGGAAAGTACAAAGACAGATCCTGAATATGTCTCCCCTTTGACCGAGATAACCATCAGAGGGACGCTCAGGGTGGAAGGGACAGAAAAGGCGCCGGTGGAGTTTTCCGGCGAAGAGATGAAGCCGGGAGTCTGGGCGGGGCTAATTGTTGACAATGGAACTGCGGTGATGCAGGCGTGTCGAGTGAAAAACGCAGAAACAGGTGTGTATGTTCTCGATGGGGATCTTCTGGTGGAAGGGTCGGTCTTACAGGAGAATCGCTACGGCATTGTGGCTCAAGGGGAGAAGGCTGTTGTTACGGTCAAAGGTTCCCGGATTACGGAAAACGATTACGGCATCTTTACACTTCAGGGCGCAAAAGTGGCGGCCGGAACAGCACTGGTCAAAGGGAACCGAAAAAAGGATAAATACTCCGTCGTTGCCAATGATTACAGGCCTGAGATAAAGCTGGACGGCAAAGAGGAAATTGCCGTGAGCCGGCAGTATAAAGATGAAGTATTGCTGGGGGATACAGTCTGGCAAGGGCGGATAGAGGTCAGCGGGATAATCAGGGTGCCGGAAGGGAGCAGGCTGGTTATAATGCCGGGCACAATCGTCGAGTTTTGGAAAAAAGACACCAACGGTGACGGTATCGGCGAGAATGGCCTTTTGGTCCAAGGACGCCTTATTGCCAAAGGGACAACGGAACATCCCATCGTTTTCAGATCAGCCGAGAAACAGAAAAGAATGGGGGACTGGGACGCCATTAACATCATGAACAGTGCCGGGACGCAGAACCTCATAGAGTATTGCCGGATTGAGCACGCCTACCGCGGGCTTCATTTTCATTTTTCCAATGTGATAGTTCATAAATCGATTTTAAGAAACAATTACCGTGGCATTCAGTTTCAGGAATCGCTGGCCGAGATACGGGGGAACTATCTGTACGGGAATAAGAGCGGTGTTCAGGGAAGGGATTCCGATATCACGTTTTCCGATAATTACATCTGCAATAATTACCTGGGGGCTAATTTCCTGCGAGCCAATCTCGTGGCTCGGGGAAATAAGATTCTGGGGAACCGGAAAGAGGGGGTAAGGGTAAGGGAAGGCGCTGTAACGCTGCAAGAGAACCTGATTGACGGCAACCGGTACGGACTCATGGTGGCGGATAATTATTACGGTGATTATAGCCATAACAGTATTACCAACAACCTGGAAGTCGGCTTCTCAATGAAAAACATCGACAATATCGAGATAAACGGAAACGCTGTGGCCGGAAACGGCTTTAACGGCCTGAATATCCAGGATGCAAGGGCGATTATAAAAGGGAATCTAATCTCCGACAACGGAGAACGAGGCATAGGAATAGTATCCTTTGATGGGGTGATCACAGGGAACAACTTTATCAAAAACGGTCTTTATGCCATTGATCTGGACGGGAAAAATGGCGTTTCCGCACCATCCAACTGGTGGGGTGGCGATGATACGGACAGGGTCATTTACGATAAGGCTGACGATCCGGTAAAAGGGAAGGTTGTTTATGAAAATGCAAGCGTAAATCCCTTCCCCTTTGTATGGCCGGTGCAGACCGTACCCACTGACGTAACCTGGCGTGGCGTCATTACCGCAAAAAATACCATCACCGTTCTACACGGCGCAGTCTTAAAAGTTGCCCCGAATACAACGGTGCAATTTTCACAGGGCGCCGGTCTTGCAATAAAAGGCAAAATAATTGCAGCGGGAAGGAATGACGGGAAAATTCTCTTCACCTCCATGCAAAAAAATGGCGCTTCGGATTGGGATGAGGTCCTGCTGGAATATGCCGCCGGCAGTGTGATCGCCCATTGTGTTTTCGAGTATGCCACTTGGGGTATCCATAGTCATTTCACAAATCTTTCCGTTACGGACAGCCATTTCACGAAAAACTATGGCGGCATGAGATTCAGGAGCGGTCCCGTTGAGGTTAAGCACTCCATATTTGAGGATAATTACATCGGCATCAGGGCATACCGGGGTAATGCCGTTATTACAGAGAATGTCATAACGAAGAATGAAACGGGTATTTTTGTCCGGGAAAAAGGGGGAGGACTTAATATCACGCGGAATAATATATTTGCGAATATAGATTACAACGTCCGGGTTGGCGATTTTAATGATGAGGATGTCAATGCGAGGGAAAACTGGTGGGGATATGGTGATCCGGGTGATACCATTTTCGATGGGCGGCAGGAGCCCGGCATAGGAAAGGTTTTTTATGAGCCGTACTTCAAAGGGCCTCTCAAGACGGATCTGAGAGAGATAAAATGACACGGTTAACTTTGCATATTTTACTGGTTGCTGCATGGGGTGCGCTGGTTTCTGTATCCAGCGTTTGTGCGGTGGAAACTTCCAGTCTGAAGGGCAACGTCGTGGATATTGAAGGGAAGCCGGTAGATGGGGCCGAAATATTTATTTATGATAGTGCAAATACTAAGAGGCCCGCGGATTTCATATCACCAAAATCGGATAAGGACGGCCGTGTCTTAATTGCCTTGCCGACGGGGAAATATTGGGCGGTGGCACGCGTGAGGAAAGATGAAAGATATGGGCCGCTCATGCCGGGAGACAAACACTCGGGTGAACCGGTGGAGATAGAGCTGACTACGGACCAAGTGCTTGAGAATGATTTTGTTGTGGCGGATATAAGGGAAGTTGGCAAAAAGAAACGGACAATGCGAGATGATTGCTTAACGTTGAGAGGACGGGTTGTCGATACTAATGGTGTTCCCGTCCAGAACGCTTATGTATTTGCCCATAGAAATAAAGAAGTAGTGCAGCTCCCTGATTTCATGTCGGCATGGACCGATGAAGACGGGACTTACACGCTTTATCTCCCCCCAGGGGAAAAATATTTTGTGGGGGGTGCCTCGACATTCCCTCCAGAGCCGAAACTTCTCGTTTCCAAGGAACTTATTCCGGAAGCCGACAAATTAGATATTGCCTTGGATATTGAGCTAACGTTACAATGAATATATTTATTAGTCTAAACCATTGGTAGCTTCTAACACTGTTAAACAGGTTGAATTATGAAAAGAATCCATTATTTACTCATCGTTGCTGCGTTTCTTGTTTTTGTCCCGATGTCGGATGCCTGTGTTGGCAGGATACTCTATATCGGTATCCCTAGTTCGCCAAATGAGCAGTTATTGGCAGAAATGGTTTCCATTCTGATAAACGAGAGAACCGGATCAAATGTGAAAATACTATTCTATAAGGATTCAAAGGAGCTCTATAATGCTGTGAAGCAGGGGCAAATCGGCATGCTGATAGAAAACACGGATCGTGCAATGGAGGTATTGGGCAAACCCAAAGAGACCAATATGAAAACGGCCTATGAGTTAATAAAGAGCGAATATAGAAAAAATTTAAACCTTGTCTGGCTTGAACCATTTGGAGGAGCTCAGCATTACGCTCCCGTACTGACGGTTGAAACCCTGACGAATTACCCAGCCCTTCCGAAACTGATAAGTAAGCTTACCGCTGCCTTAAATAATGAAACCTATGCAAAACTGTTCAAATCTGTGAAATCAGATGAAAAGCCGAAAAAAGTTGCAAAAGATTACTTAAAGGCAAAGAAGCTTATCTAGGGGAATAGGTTGATTTGCTTGTGAATGAGGGGATTAAAAAGACATATAAATTTCTTGGTTCGACAGAATTGGCGGTTGCGCTTTTTCTGGCGATTTCTCTGCTTGCCATTCCCGGAACCTTTTTGGAAAAGAGAGAGATTTATTCAAGCCCGCCATTTCTGACCCTTCTTGGCTTTTTAGGACTGAATCTGATCCTCTGCACCGTTCGAAGGCTAAAGACGCTTTCAACACCCGTCCTGATTCTCCATGGCGGGGTGCTTTTGACCCTTATCGGTTGTTTCGTAACTTCTTTTGGATTTGTGGCGACGGTGAATGTCTATGAGGGGGGGGTGGTGGACCAGGTCTACCGATGGGATCGGGAAAGGGACCTCCCTCTGGGCATGGAACTGACCGTGAAGCGGATAAACAGGGAGTACTATCCGATACCGGTAAAAGTGGGTGTCCTCACGGGCAAGGAAAAGACGGGTCTTTTCACCCTGAAGACGGGGGAAAGCTTTGAGCTGAATAAGTACAGGATCAAGGTTGACGCGCTCGAATTCCCATCGGAAAAACTGAAGCTCAGCGTTTATGATCAAGGCCGTTTCATTGGTTCCTTCGATACCTCGGGAGTCAATAATCTCCCGGCGGATTTCCCCCATGAATTCAAACTGGTAGCCTTTCAGAATCCTTCTCTGAAGAGGTTGTGGGTCGACCTGATGCTTTCCAATGGCTCGGGGAGAATTGCGGAGGGGACCGCAGAGGTGAACAACCCTTTTCAGTGTGAAGGGCTTTATTTCTATAATACACAGGTTGACAGAGACCCTAACGGTGCAGCTTTTGCCGGCATTCAGATCGTGAGAGACCCTGGGAGGCCCTATGTCTTTGCCGGGTTTGCCGTGATGGGCGCCGGGGCTGTTTTGTCATTTATCAGACGATTTCCCAGGAAGGGCCCATGGAGATGACCAGTTCGGGATGTTAGGCATCCATGAGGCATCGGGAGAATGGCAAAATGCCACTAATGTTCTTTAATAAAAAGAGATCGGAAGAGTGCCAGGTCCACGGAGCGTCCTCGAATGCAGCGAATAAGACGCTCCTTTTCATGATACTGGCTTCTCTCGCGCTGATCATCTGGCATGTATGGGTTTACGGGCCAAGTGGTCATCTGGCAAAATCCGATTCTTTGCCGAGATCGTTCCCCCTTCTCGTGGGCAGTGAAATATGGGATCTGATTTTCGATAAGCACGGCGTCCTTGCTGAGCTCTGGGATGTGTTTCCCTATTTTATTGTCGGGATACTCCTGGCCGGATATTTGCGCACTTACAAGGTTGCCGTTAAACTGCAAGCATCCCTGAAAAGATATGGGGTCATAAGTGTTTTCATTGCCTCGTTCGTGGGGATAATTACGCCGTTATGCGCCTGCGGCACTCTGACCACAGCCGTGAGCCTCTTGTTTGCCGGCCTCCCCCTTGCTCCGGTCATGTCCCTCCTGGTGACTTCCCCTTTGATGAGCCCCTCAACGTATCTCCTGACCCTGAACGACCTGGGACCGGAATGGACGGTGATCAGGACCGTTGCCGCATTATTCATGGGCATTTTTGCCGGACTTGTCACCCATTTTCTCAGGAAAAGAGGTTTTCAGACGGATAGCATATTTATCGAAGGAGCCATCACCAGGGGAGATTTCCACGATGAAGATTACCCGGATGAGCGCCTGAGGTGTAACTGCAAGGAGAAGTTCGGCAACCGGGTGGCTGTCAGAACGAACAATAAATTCCTCATATTCCTTGCCAAGTCATCGGAAATGCTATGGCTGGTGGGGAAATATATCGTTGTCGGCGTTGTAATCGGGGCCATTGTCGAGAGGTACATGCCGTACGAATGGATTTACCGGTTCTTCGGGCAAAAAGATCCGCTGAACATCATGTGGGTTACCCTCGGGTCAGTCCCCATATTTCTCCATCAGATTAGTGCTTCGAGCATCATCTACCATATAAAAAGCTCACTAAACGGCACGCTTGACGGCGGAGCAGGGCTGGCGTTCATGATAGGCGGCCCGGTGACGGCGATACCCACGATGATGCTATTCTGGACTATTTTCAAGAAACGGGTTTTCTTTCTCTATATGTTCGTTTGTCTCGCGGGAACGATGCTGATCGCCTACTCTTTTCAATTTCTTGTCTTCGTGCCGGGCGTAGACACGGGCAATCCTCTATTAAAGGGGGTCAGGTCCATATCGGGGGGGAAATCATCCGTAATTCAGAAACAGAATCAGAACGTGCGGATCGTAATGGACCCGGCCGGCAAAAGTATAATTGCAACTTATACCAATGACCTGGAGAGACAGGGAGGAATTGTTTTTGATTCCGGGAACGACCGGTTTTTGGACCCGTCCAAGTATGACAACCGCAAGTATATCAGCAACATTGCCGAATGGCTGGAACAAAACAATAATTCGCCGGCAACGGGAAGTGTCCTCATCTATGACACCTTCCGCGACGGCGGACTCGATAAAAAATCTTTCGATAAGTATATTTCTGCCGATCTGGCGCAGAAAGGAATCAAGTTCAGGATAACGGACAGACGGGAAACCCCTGAAATTTCCGGACGGCTGCTCGGAGATCATAGCCAGCTCTGGATTTTTCTTGGAGAATCAGCCGCAAGGCGACCGTTAACCGATGTTGAACTGAACACCATTTCACGATTTACCGGGGACGGAAAGAGCATGCTGATCGTGGCCGGGAAACATCAGCCCGGGGCGGATGACGCACTGGCAGTAAATAAGCTGTCATCCCGCTACGGGGTTCTCTTCTCCGGGTATGCTGAACACCAGGCAGAGCTGCCTGCGACCCTCGCATCACACTTTTTCAATAGAGCATCGGAGATTCTCGGGAGAATCTTGAAACTCGTGCATAAGGCTTAGAGTGGTTCTCTGGGCGATAGTGCACAAGGTTAAAGCTAGTGCGAATATGCGGATATAAAAAATTAGAAACGGAGGGAGAGTATGAACACACAGATACTGGAAGTAGAGAAGCTCAAGAAGTTTTCCGATGAAAAGCGTCACCAGGAAACAATCTGGACAGACGATAACGCCAAAATCAGCCTGATCTGCATGAAGCCGGGCCAGGAAATCATTACCCACACCCATCATGGGAATCATATCTGGATGGTCATGGAAGGCAGTGGAGAATTCCTCTCGGGCAAGCAGTCCCAAACCATAAATGTTGGTCAGATCGTTATTGTTCCTGCCTTTGAAGATCACGGAATACGAAATTCTTCGCAAGAGAACCTCGTGATTGCATCGATAACGGCGAAAGGCGATTAATTCATCAGGAAGGGAGCGGCCGATGAAAAGGATTCAGCGCAATCCCGACGTCATGTGGCGCGAGGAAGACGAAGCCAAGGCGCAGGCCTATGAAGGGCTGGAGCAAGGGGCTGACGTTGAAGATATGGGGACGTCGCTTCTTTTTTCCGACGGGATGATGGTGTCGCTCAATATCCTCGGTACGGAAGTCTGGAAGCTCTGCGACGGCAGGAGTGTGGACGAAATTCTTTCTGAGTTGATTCTTCAGTTCGACGTGGAAGCGGACGTATTGAAGGCGGATGTGATGAGTTTTTTGTCCGAGCTCGCCGAAAAGGGATTTATCCGTTATGAAGAATGAACTTTTCCTCAAGGCGCCGCTTACCATCAACTGGGCGATCAATAACAGCTGCAACTTCACCTGCCGGCACTGCTACAGCAGGAATGATTCGGCAGAGGAACTTGACGCCCGCACACTTTGCAGCTGCATTGAAAAGGTGGCGAATGCAGGGGTCTTTTCCGTCAACTTCGGCGGGGGGGAACCCCTTCTGCGCGCCGACCTCCTTGCCATAGCGGAATTTGCAGCCAACAAGGGCCTGCGGGTTTCCATGAACAGCAACGGCTACCTGATCGACGGGGAAATGGCGGTCAGGCTTAAAGGCGCCGGTTTTTCCAAGGTAGGGATCAGTATTGACAGCCATCTGCCCGGCGTGCACGACCGCTTCAGGGGCGTCAAGGGGAGCCACAAAAGGGCCGTAAGCGCCCTTTTGCACCTGCAGGAGGCCGGCATCAGGACCTCCATATCAACGGTTATATGCAGGTTCAACCATACCGAGATCGATGCGCTCATCGAGTTTGCCCTCCGGCACAAGGTTGACCAGCTGAATTTCCATAACTTCAAATGCTCGGGACTGGGGCTTGCCCATAAGGACGAACTGGACCTGACACCCGAAGAATGGCGGGAGTTTTACCGTAAGGCGCTACAGGCCAAACAGGGGGTCAAGGGGCTTGACCTCTCGCTGGATGACCCGATCATCGCTTCCCTGGGATTAAGCAGTGACAACAAACCGGTCAAGGGGAGCGTGTGCGGCAAGCTCTCCCTCAATATAAAATCCAACGGCGATGTCACCCCCTGCGGTTTCATTCCCATCGTCATCGGCAACATCACGCGGGACGATCTGAAGGAGATCTGGCTCAAATCCCCTGTGCTGGAGAAGATGCGGAACAAACAACCGACCGGGAAGTGCGTCCGATGCAGCGATTACTCGGAATGCCTCGGCGGCTGCAGCGCAAGGGCACTGGCCCTTACCGGCGATATCAACAGTCCCGATCCCCACTGCTGGCTATGATGAACCTCAGGGAACTGAAAACGCCGATCAGGATATACTGGGATGTTACCCCCACAACGGAGGTACGTCCTGGCTATCAGCGGATATGCGAAGAGATTGTCGGAATCAGGATTCTGAGTCTCAATCTGGTCGATACCGACCCTTCCATAAGCGGCGCATGCTTACAGATACTCGAAAGGCTAAAAAACGAAAACATCGCCGTATCCCTTGCCCTGCCGGGTTCGGCCATAAATCCGCAGGTAATAAGCCTTCTCCACAACCTTCATGTCAGGGCGTTGTTTCTCATGGCGTCTTCACTCGATGAACTGCGACCCTTGCAGGACATATGGCATGAGAAAAAAGTTCTGCTGCCGGGGATTTACTTCGAGGTCAGGAAAGATAACCATAAAACGCTTCCCGAGCTCCTGTCGTTCTGCCTGGACAACGACGTCCCTTACCTGGTGCTGCCCATGCAGAGACTCACGAAAGAACGGGACTGCTTTTATCTCGACCAAAGGGAGAGGGAAGAGCTCACCGCAAGGGTGCATGGCATCGGCATACCTGCACGCATCAAGCTCATAATCCACGACCCCTTTCTATGGAAAGTTTTTTTCCCATCGGTCGAGTTTCCGGAAGGGGGGTGCCAGGCGGCCAACACCATGCTTTATATATCCCCTGAAGGGGACGTCTATCCCTGCCCTTCCATGCCGGTAAAGCTTGGCAGCCTCATGGAAGCGACACTTAAGGACATTATCTTCTCCAAAGAGAAAAAGGAGCTCAGGGAAAAAATCGTGAGAGCTCCTGCGGGGTGTGCTCATTGTGCCGAGCTCCCCCTTTGTACGGGAGGGTGCAGGGGGAGGGCCTATGCGGCAAACAATTCCCTCGATGTGCCTGACCCGGGATGCATGTAATAACAGTTCGGTCCGGCAAACAGAAACGACGTGCTAATCTGTATGGAGCCGGGCATAGCAGACCTTTTTACGGATGGGTTCCTTTTTAACAACTTCAACCGGCTTGGTCGCGTAAACGCAAGTCCGATTCTTGCCGTTCTTCTTGGCCCGGTAGAGGGCCTGATCAGCCCGCTGCACCAGATCGCCAGCCGTTTTTCCGGTGCCGGCGGTATAAGCTATGCCGATACTCGCAGTCAACCGAACCTGTTGATCACCGAAGACAAAAACGGTGTCAGCCAGCCTGACCCGCAAACGCTGAGCGATATCGAACGCGATGGAAGAAGAGGTGGCAGGGAGCATAACGGCAAACTCTTCTCCCCCGTAGCGGGCAACAAGGTCGGAACCGCGGCAGTTTTCACGCAGAATTTTACCAAACCTGGCAAGAACCTGGTCACCGGCAGGATGTCCGAACCTGTCGTTGATCTGCTTGAAGTTGTCCAGGTCAATAATAAGGAGTGACAGAGGCATCAATTCAAGCCGTTTTCCTTCAATATTGAGCATTTCGTCGAACACACGTCGGTTGAACAGGCCGGTGAGGCTGTCCCGCATGGCAAGTTCTTTCACTTTGTTATGTTCCAGCGCGTTCCTCAGGGCATGGGAGAAATTCTCCACGACATTGTTTAAAAACGATGCCGAAAAAGAACCTGTATTGCGTTCCTCAAAATAGATCAAAATGTATCCCATCTTTTCAGGCAGTTCCAGGGAATAACGTCTGCAGCGGACTCCTCCGTCAAACAATGATACCATGCTCAAGTTCCGGGAGTCTTTAAACTCTTCGGGGATATATCCGGGTAATTTATCCGTTGTGGACGGATCAAGCTCGGATTCCTTGGCCGTGCCCGGGGAGTAGACCAGGGTTTTGACGCCCAAATCCGGCGACAGGGCAAAGACTATTCTGAGATACGGGACGAAGTCATAAAGCCACCGGGAGGCAATCGCACAGATGTCGTTGGGGTCCAGAGAGGCGCTGATTGCACCGATAAACCTTCCCAGAAAAACAGCTTCATTGAGCTGCTGCTTCAGGTCCGCAATGGTGTCCGTGCCTATACGGCCGATTCCGCTCTCGGTTTTTCCCATCTCCAGTAAACGTCTGGGCGATGATTGTCTTTGAGTTATGGTTTTCACGGTTTATGTCCTCCTGTTCAGGCTGGGACCATTGTCGAAACTTTAGGTTCGTTTCGCCTGGATGCCAAGCGCTGTCCTGCTACATTGACAACATAAAAATTTAATGGTTCTTAATCCCGTGCAAGCACCTTGCCAATTTACATTGGCTCACCGCAACGTGCCGGTTTCTGCCCTCTCGCAACTATTTGCCCCAAAAGTGAAGGCTGGCGTAAGCGCTGTGTCAGGGTCACAGGAGAAGCTTCTTGCGAGTATTGTCAATAAATTGACTTGCGCATCTATTTAAAACAAAATTTTGTTATGCCAAGAGAAATCAAGTGACAGGGGGGAATGAAGGATACGTAATGTAGAGAAAACCGGGCAAATCAAAAGGCAGGATAAAGGCCTTGCGAAATTATCGCAAGGCCTTTTTATGTTAAGGGCGATCATACATACAACCTAGGCGGTTATCTTCGCTTCCACAGGCTCTTTTTTACTTTGACTCTTAAGCAATCCCCAGAGGGCAGTGAAAGCCGGGATCAGTTGGACGACAACTACAAGGGCGCAAAACCCGAGAAATACCAGAACCAATAAACCGCTCGAATATACTCTGGTGGTTGTAGCGGCAAAGGCCGGAGTGGTCGCTGCCAGCCAAAGGGTCAATGTGGTTAAAAGCAGGCGTGTCTTTTTCATGGTGGTTCCTCCTCGATATTTCAGTGCCTTCCGGGCACCGTATTTTTGAAATGCCGATCGTTTTGATTACAATGGCTTCCCGCTCTTCTTGCCGGCCAGCGCCGGGCTTTCTTTAAGAGGCTTGGCGAGCAGCCCTTTAACCATTGAGAAAAACAGGAGCGCGCTGGGGATAAGCTGAAAAGATATGATCAGCGCGCCAAACCCCAGGAAAAGAACCAGAAGAATGCCGCTCCCCTCGTTTTCAGCCCCGCTGGCGGCAAACGCGGGTGTGGCCATTCCGACGATTGAAGCAATGAGTGTGTTCCTGGCTGATGTTTTCATAATGACCTCCCCTTATACGGGTTTCCTGATGGTGTTATTCTGGGATACTGCATTCACTATGCCTATATTAGTTTTTTTTGATTGTTTGTAGTTAACGTGCTGTAATTACAAGCTATTGTGGCACAAGGTAAAGATTGGGTTTTGCTTAAAAATTCGGGGGGAGTATGAGAAATATATACTAATAAATTTTACCGGTGAGGATTAATGAGAATTGGCGTTGAGTTAGTGTAGTAAAAATAACCCCTTGAGCCATTTTCAGCGTGTATAATATAGGCATACATGTGTACAAATAGATATGCAGGGGAAATAATTATCCTATTTATCCGCGGTTTCAGAAATCCTTGACTTTGTTTCCTCAGTCAGGAATTGCCACAACCCGAGGTGTTTCAGGGTGGCGACGGTCGGTATGCCCAACTCGTTCCAGCCACGTTCCTCATAGTACACCTCGATCAATCTGCGCAGTTCCTCTTTCCGGTGGTTCATGAGGCGTTCCCGCTTTTCCCCCGTCGGCATGTTCTGGACCTCTGCCAGGGTTTTTACCAGGAGTGTGCTCAGTTCCTGGTCGTTATATTCCTTCTCGGCTTCGTAGAGCAGGTCGTCGGTCGGTCCGATGGCCCGGTCCGGAATCCAGTCGTGTGTGCCTGTCTCTTTGCCGTAACGCATGACGTTCATGACCCGCTGCAGATTGATGTCACGGTCCGTCTGCTCGAATATCAGCTCCCAGGTCAGATCCGTCCCCAGCATCCCGTTGTAGAAATCGGCATAGATCTCCTGGGACGCGGGATTGATGTAGATATCCGTATGCGTCCTTTTCTCCGATTCGGGGTTAAATACATCCACCCACGGGAGCTTGCAGAGCCCCAGGTTGTCGTTGCCGAGACGGACCCGCGGATAGGTCATGAGCGCCTTGGCTTTGTCCTGGAAGGTGGGGAATGCGCCCATGAGGTCCGCCTTGATGAGCCAGGCAGCGGCATGGTGGGCTCCGATGTCGCTGGCGGCGGCATAGGAACCCTGCATGGACAGCGACCGGTGGGTCCGGTAGAGAGAAAAGGGGAGCCCCTTGGTCTGCATGGCAAACTGCTCCAGCTCCGGCCTCGGATCTGTCCCGGTTTTCTTTACACAGGTGGCGGTGATCCAGTCGACCAGCTCGATCATCCCTTTGCCCGCAGCCCGTGCCAGTTCCGTCTCGCCGCGGGCAAGCTGGTGGAGGAAGGTCAGAGCCGACTGTTCATCCCCCCAGGCAAGCGAGAGCCCCCCCGCATCTTCATTGTTCAGATACCCCCGCTGGAAGCATTCCATCAGGAAGGCCATGATGACGCACGTGGTGATGGTGTCGATCCCGTAGTTATCGCAGTGCCAGTTGGCCTCCATGATGAATTCGGGATTCCATATCCCCAGGTTGGAGCCGAAGCCGGCGGCCGTTTCGTACTCGGGACCATCGACCCACACCTTTCGGCCCTTGTGGTCGCCGGAGACGAGGGTCACCCATCCACCCTTGGTGCATTGCAGGTTGCAGCCGGGAAAACAGCCGTCCATTCCCCGGTGCTCGAACAGGTGCTCCGCATAGAATTTCCCGCAGATCTGTACCGCCCGCGGGTCGGACCCTCCCTGGTAGTTGTTTACGGGGAGAGACTGGTATTCCTGCTTGCTCATGAAGGTAATGAGCCCGGCGCTCCCCTTGCGGTGCATCTTGAGCGACTGGGGATCGACCTCCTTGACGATGGTATGGAGCCTCGCCCCCGACCGCTTCACCTTCTCCCAGTCGGCCGCGCCGTACGGGTTGTCGCCATGGGGATGGTCGGACAGGACGACGATGGCTCTGATCCGCTTGTCCCGCATCACGCTTCCGATGCCGGTCCTGCCGGCCTGCTTCGTCCGGAAGAGCCCCTTCTTCCCGTCCACCGGCTTGGTGGCATCATAGTAGTGGCTGTTGATGCAGCCATAGGTAGTATTGGCGGCGCCGATCCCCGTCGTCATGAAGGCGATGTGTCTTTTGTCATGACCCGCCTGGACGAACCGGTCTGCGATGTCCCGCTCCAGGTCGAAGACCTCGTCATCGGCGGGTGCTTCCGCCACGGATACTGCCTGCTTGAAACCGTCGATGATGATCATGACGTCGTGATCGGCTTTTCCCGTTATTTTCAGGGCATCGAAGCCGGCGTACTTGAGGAAGGCCCCGAAATAGCCGCCGAAATTGGAGACACCCGGAATGCCGGTCAGAGGTGAAAGGGAAACGGCCATTGCCTTGGCCGTCCCCGGAAACTGGGGAATGCCCCCCAGCGGGCCGTTGGCCAGGATCAATGGATTTTCGGGATCGCAGGCTTTCGTGTGCGGGGTGATTGCCTGATGCAGCAGATAGAGTCCGAGGCTGCGGCCGCCGATGAAATAATCCCTCACGTGGGGGTCGATTTCAGGGGTGGCGATGGCGCCGGTTCCCAGATCGACGGTCAATATTTTGCCGGCATAGCCGTGGTAGAGCTTTGATTTTGAGTAGTTCACGTTCCCTTCCCTTCGTGCGGCGGCTCCGGCGTTTGCGGCCGCCCCTGATTTCGTCGCTTTAAACTGCCGTAATACAGGCGACGAAACATACCATGGAGAACGCGAAGGGGTCAAGTTTACATTTATTCATACGTACGGCTCCGAGTACCCCCGCGGCCGACCCTTCTATCACTCCCCGTATCCGCTGCCGATTGCGGAAAAGGGAAGGTGAAGATCGAGTGCAGGGACCTGCCGGGCAACCCAGGCCGTAAACGTGTTGCTGTTCGGCCACGGGAAGGCGCTATAGGTGTCAGGCCACGGATAGGTCCGCGCCGCCACGTCGACCGCTGCGATCAGCGCGTCGACACCTGCTCCACGGCGCTCCTTCAGCAGTCTCGGTTTCTCGCCAAACCAGAAGCGGTCGGGCAGATCCTTTTCGATGCGAACCACGGGCAGGCCTTTCCGCTGTCGCCAACCGATGACTTCATACACGGTGTACGCCTTCTCGCCGGTCCGTTTGGCTGCGATCCAGGTGTGTATGGCAAACCAGCCGCGCCACCCCCACGCAGGGGCAGCGTAGACCTGCAGCACCGCCTCCTTCAGCACTAAAGGATCGGGCGCGATGCCAGCGGATTCGCGGCTTGCGGTCTGCCAATCCTTGCTGGCGCAGGCCGGCAGGAGAAGCAGCATCAATCCGATCACCACTATTTTTTTCAACCTGCCCCCCTGAAAAGAAACCTTTGCCGTGCGGTATATTGCCAAGAATAGCAGATAGTCAGACCTCCTTCCAGAGGGAGACGCCGCTTTCCGAAAAAGCGGCACTCCCGTTGGTCATTGTTGCACCTCACCGGAAAGAATCGAGCAGATTCTTGAAGAATTTCCGCACCTTCCCCGCGAAGCTCCTGTCAACCTTCCTCTGCATGCCGCCGATATCCGGTGTCTCCGCTAGGGCCTGACGGTACTCCGCCTCGGTCAGCACCCCCTTCTGCCGCAACTGGCCCAGGATCATGTCGGAGCGCTTCAGCACCCGGTCCAGGTGCCGGTACGGGTTGTAGACCTTCTGCGGGCCGGGAAGCATGGCGGCGAGGAAGGCGCACTCCCGTGGGGTGAGGGCGCTCGCCGGCTTGTCGAAATAGTAACGGGAGCCGTAGCCAACGCCGTACACCATCGGCCCCAGCTCGACGATGTTCAGGTAGAGCTCGAGGATCCTCCCCTTGGTAAGCTCCTGCTCCATCCGTTTGGCGAGGTAGACCTCCTCGATCTTGCGCGTGACGGTCTTTTCCCGGGACAGGAAGAGGTTCTTCGCCGCCTGCTGGGTTATGGTCGAGGCGCCGCGGGCGAAGCGCCTCTTCTCCAGGTCGTATTTGATGGCGTTCCTTATGGCCGTGACGTCGATCCCCTTGTGCAGGTAGAAGTTGGCGTCCTCCGCCAATATAACCGCCCACTTCAAGTCGGTCGGGATGCTCTCCGACGGGGTCCACCGGGCGTTACGCGGCCCGACCACGAAGGGGTGGAGCTTCCCCTGCCAGTCCTTCACCTGGATGGTCAGGTTCATCTTCCGGTCGGCGAGTCCTGCCACCGGGGGGAGGCGAAAGAGCGCCACGCCGATCCAGGCGGCATAGAGAAAGATTGCGCCGAGGACGAATGCCGCCAGCCATTTTACAGCCTTCAATTGCGCCTCACATGGGAAGAGTCGATCTGATGCACGATAGCAGAAATTGGCGGATGATTGTAGAGATAAGAATTGGGCGGGCTATAGAATGTCCCCCTGATCATTTCCGAATGGCAGCAGCCAGACGCAGGGCGCCATCCCGTAGTTCCAGGCCAGGCAGAGCCGGCGGTAGCCGGAGAAGAGCAGCGCTTCACCGCCGCACTGCAGGACGATCGGCGCCGGGAGGGTCAGCGTCCCGAGGCGTTGCAGCGACTCCTCCATCAGGGAGTATTTTCTGCGGTAGCCCCGTTTGGCCTTCGCCAGATAGCGGGCATAGTCGTCATAGCTGCTGTAGGAGAGCGCTACCGGTACTCCATTGATCCGGTCCGAACGGGGATAGGCCACCAGCCGTCCGGCATCAAAACCGGACAGAATCCGGCCCCAGCCGATGTTGTGGCGCAGGTAGAAGCCCTGCTTGTCGGGGTGATGGGAAAACTCCCACTGTTCGGTGGCAATGTCCGGTTTAACCCACTCGATGGTCAGATTGGAGGTAGATCGCATCTCAGCCCACCGTTGACCGCAACTTCTTGGGTTGCGGCTGAATATTCTGCTTGGCCAGAGGGTGACTGTTGAGGGTCGGATCAGGTCGACCAAGTGAAATGATAAAGAAAAGTGATCAGAAAAGCTATGCAAAAGGGGACAGCTACTTTGAATGGTGAAAAGTAGCCTGTTGACCCCTTTTCCCCCTCCACCTGATATGATACTGTGACGTACCGGTTCATGTCGGGAACTTTTTCTCTACAGGGGATGTCATATAACGTGAAGGTGGCAGAACAAAATTCGGTCAGTGACGAAGCCCTGATCGTGGCCTGCAGGCGAGGCGACACATCGGCCTTCGAATGCCTGGTGCTGCGGCATCAGCGCATGCTCTTCAATATCGCCGTGCGCATGACCGGCATCCACGAGGACGCCGCCGACATCGTCCAGGACGCCTTCATAGCCGCGTGGAGCAAGATCGGAGACTACCGGGGCGAGGCGCGATTCTCCACCTGGCTGACCGCCATCGCCGTCAACCTGTCACGCAACCGCATCCAGCAACGCAGAGTCACCGAACAGCGTTCCGCCTATTCCCTGAATGCACCACTGCCGTATAGCGACGGAGAGGAGCTGCCGGATCCACCCGGCATGTCACCATCGGTATTGGAGCAACTGGAGGAGGCCGAACTCAGGCAGCAGGTGCAGCGCTGCATCGAGGCGCTGGATCAGGGGTTCCGCGAGGTGCTGGTGCTGAGGGACATGCAGGAGATGTCCTACGAGGAGGTCGGGACAGCATTGCAGCTGAGAGAGGGAACGGTCAAGTCACGCCTCTTCCGGGCCAGGGACGCAGTCAAGGATTGCCTGAAAAGAGCACTGGGTACGCAATGAAAAATCACGACGACATCCGAAAACAGCTCTCCGCCTACTGTGGCGGCGACCTCGAACCGGCAGAACGCATCCGTCTGGAGGAACATCTTGCCGAATGTGACTCGTGCCGGGTTGAGCTGGTCGACCTGCAGACCACGCTGCGCCTGATCAGGACAATTCCCGAGTTGGAGCCCCCCGCCTGGCTGGTCACGCGCATCACGGCCCGGGTGCGGGAGCAGCAACAGGAAAAGCGGAGCTGGCTGCAACGGATCTTTTTCCCGCTGCATATCAAGCTGCCGATCGAGTTTGCGGCGCTGCTGCTGGTCTGCGTCAGCGGCTACTACCTGGCGCGCAACGTGGAGACCGAACTAAAGCAGCCGGCCATCCGACAGGATATCCCCGCCGCGACCCCGAAAACCGACAAACCTGCCGGAGCGCTCAAAAAGAAGGTTCCAGCAGCAGAGACACCCACGCCGGAGCCGCCAGCCGCGAAGAAAGAACTTCGATCGGAAGAAACCATGCCCGCCCAACCGTCTGCATCGAAAGCGGCGGATCAGGGTGCGCCGCAGCATGTACTGGAGTCCCCCGGCAAACCCTCCCCGCAGCCTGCCTTCGCCCCGGCCCCCCCGGTCATGAAGGAGGAGCGTGGCGCACCGGCAGCTGAGGCACTGTCCGGCGGCGCCTCGCCCTACCAGCCCGGTCATGGCGCGAAATCTGCTAAACATGCAAAGAAGGCCGCAGCGGAGATGGAGAAAGAGGCCCCTGGCGCAGGCGAGCGCGACATGCTGAAATCCGAAGCGGCAGGGGGTGCCTCGGCAGCACCAGCGGGGGTGGCACTGCCGAAGGCCAAGATTCGATTGGACTTGATCGCCCCTGCTTCGGCGCCTGGCTCGCTCAAGGAAGCGGTGACCCGCTCCGGCGGTTCCGTCATCGATAACGGCCTCGTACGGCCACATGCCATCAAGGCCCGTATCCCGTCACTCCGCATGGGCGAATTGCTCGAACAGCTGGGATGTCTCGGCAGGGTCGTGGAGCGGCCTCAGACACGGGATCTGTCAGGGATGGTCGAAATAGAAATCGTCTGGTGATTTTTTCGGGGAACATTTTTCCGCTTCCTCCTGTCAAAGGGAACAATGACACATTATTCCCCAAGGAGGAACGGCTCATGAAAACCATCGCAACAATCGTTCTGGCAGTTATGTTGTCTGCGGCAAACGTCTGGGCAGGGAGTGTGGGAAACGCCATCGAGGTGCGCATCGTCACCGATGACGGCCGGACTCTCCCCACTTACCCGGTCAAGACAAAACACGACTTGAAGAAGGTCTACGCCGAGGCGGTCAAGGGTGAGCATTACCGCATCGAGGTCCGCAACCGGCTGAACCGTCGCGTCGGCCTGGTGATCGCCGTGGACGGCCGCAACATCATCTCGGGAGAAAAGTCCTGGCTGAAGAGCAGCGAGCGGATGTACATCCTGGAACCCTACGGTTCGGGCGAATTCGCGGGCTGGCGCACCGGGCAGGAGCGGATCAACCGCTTCTACTTCACCGACGTGCCGGACTCCTACGCCGCCGCCTTCGGGGATGAGAGCGCCATGGGAGTCATCACCGTGGCCGCATACCCGGAAGTGCTGTGCCATCAACCGCCCCCCTTCCCCATGTCCCAACAGGCCCCGACCTATGAGCGCGGTTTTGGAGGCAGGGGCGATGCGTCTTCCGGTGCCGCCGACCTCGCGGGGGCGGCACCGGCCGCACCGGCAGCCAGGAGTGAGGCGAAAAAGGCTGCCAAATCGGAACAGGCCCTGGATGGCGCCGGAACCGGCTATGGCCGCGAGGAGTATTCACCGGTTGAGACTGTTGCCTTCGAGGCAGAGAACAGGGCCGTCGAAACCATCCATTTCAAGTACGAATGGCGTTCCACCCTCTGCCGGCTGGGTGTCGTGAGTTGCGATATGCCCCACCGCCGTCCGCCCAACCGGCTGTGGGATAACGGTGGATTCGCCCCGCCCCCTCCGGGAAGGTCATAGGATTGCAGGTACAGCTGCAAAACGAGACGCCCCGTCTCGGAGTTTCGAAACGGGGTGTTTTCTATGGAACTGTTGACGGCGGCAATTTTTCAATGGTAGGATAGCGCCCGTTGAATTCAAAATTCCACCACAATAAGGAGCAGAGATGAAGAGACTTATCATTGCAGCTATCGCCACTGTTTTAACGGTCCCGGCCTTTGCGGCAGCTAACGATGCCATCGGCAAAGCCGCTAAGGAAAAAGGCGCCGTGAAGACCCCATCCGGGATGGTCTACATTTCCATGAAGGATGGCAAAGGCAAGTCGCCGAGTGCCTCCAGCACCGTCGAAGTCAACTATCGCGGCACCCTGACGAACGGCAAGGAGTTTGACAGCTCCTACAAGCGTAACCAGTCCATCAGCTTTCCCCTCTCCGGGGTAATTCCCTGCTGGACCGAAGGGGTACAGATTATGAAGGTCGGCGGCAAGGCCAAACTGGTCTGCCCGCCCGAGCTTGCCTACGGTTCCCGTGGTGCAGGCAGCGCCGTCCCGCCCAATGCGACCCTCATCTTCGAGGTTGAACTGCTCAATATAAAATAGTCGCCTGCCGGTACGTATTACCGAAACGCCTGAAACGCCATAACGCCGTGGAACCTATAAGTACAAGGTTTCACGGCGTTTATTTTGCAATGAATGACCAGGTGCCGAGCGGAATTTCCTATCGGTGTACAGACTTTCCATGACTGCCTGATTGACAGGTCAGCAGCGAGGGATAAACTTATTGTGCTCAAAACGTAAACCCCCGCACCGTCGTATCCTGCCCGCAGTTCATAGAGAGTTGGGGCCGGTGTTACTTTCCAATTGACAAGCAATGCCCACGACCGTGCTTATCGAAATGGAGGACAAAATGCAAAAAATGCGCTACGGAATCATTGTGCTGTGGATGCTGTCGTGCTCGGTAACTTCTGCCTCGGCCCAGGTGAGCATCGGCATCGGGTTACCCAACGTGAGCATCGGGATCAACCTGCCGTTGTTCCCGGAACTCGTACCGGTGCCGGGCTACCCGGTCTACTACGCTCCGCGGGTCGCTGCCAACTATTTCTTTTACGACGGCCTGTACTGGGTTTACCAGAACGATTACTGGTACGCGAGTTACTGGTACAACGGCCCCTGGTGGCTTGTGGAGCCGGAGGTTGTGCCGGTGTTCATCCTGCGTGTCCCCGTGCGCTACTACCGGCAGCCGCCCCTGTACTTTCGAGAGTGGCGGTCGAATGCGCCGCCCCGCTGGGGTGAGCACTGGGGCCGAGAATGGGAGCATCGCCGAAGGGGATGGGACAGGTGGGACCGCGGCTCTGCCCCGGTGCGCGCCCCGCTGCCTGTCTACCAGCGGCGGTATTCGGGAGATCGGTATCCCCGGGCGGTGGAGCAGCAGCAGACGCTACGCCGCCAGCATTATCGTTACGAGCCGCGTGACAGGACAGTCCGCCAGCACTTTGAGCGGCGGGGAGAACAGAGAGCGCCCGCACCTGCTCAGCGGGGAAGGCAGGAAGAGCCCCGGATGAGAGGCCCAAGGCAGCAGGATATCCAACGTCCAGCGCCGGTCCAGCCGGGCGGTCCGGCTGGACCACGCTCGCAGCCGCAGCACGAAACCCCTCCTCAGCAGCGAGGACCGGCACTCCGGGAACAGAGGGAGCAGAGGGAGCAGCCAGGGGCTGTACAGCGTGAGCGGCAGGCGCCAAGGCCGCAAGGCCAGGAACAAAGATTACGGGAGAGGGGGAAGCCGCCGGAGCCAAGGCCGCAAAGCCGGGAGCAAAGACCGCAGGACAGGGAGCGGTCGCAGAAGCCCGGCCAGGGCCAGGGGGAAGGGCAGAAGAAAGAGGAGGAACGAGGCCGGGAACGCAATAATTAACCAAGAAACACCACTGCACCGCGAGAAAGGGGAGAGTGATGGCAAACCCGTTTGTGCATGTAGAGTTGGTGACCAACGACGTGGCCGAAGCCAGGAAATTCTATACCGCGTTGTTTGACTGGAAACTGGAAGACATCCCCGGGATGGACTATACCTTGATCAAGGTGGGTGAGGGAACGGGAGGCGGCATGATGAAAAACCCGATGCCCGATTCCCCTTCGTTCTGGCTGGCCTACGTCCTGGTGGCCGATGCGGTCGCCGCCACCGCAAAGGCCAAATCCCTCGGGGCGACGATCTGCAAGGAGGCCACCGAAATACCCAGTATCGGCTGGTTCAGCGTGATCACTGATCCGACCGGGGCGACGCTGGCGCTCTGGCAGATGAACCCGGATTACCAGAAAGCCTGACGCGGCGGCCGACTTGGCCGCCTTTTGAATTAAGTTTGGATGTCCCCGGAATTCCGCTAGTATCAAACAGGAGGTGTTCCCATGAAATCATTCATGTCGAATTACAGTTCCTACTGTTACGCGCTGATGCGGATCGTTGTCGGGTTTCTATTTCTGTGGCACGGTTCCCAGAAGCTGTTCGATTTTCCGAGCGGAATGCCGGGAGGAACCCCCGCATTCATTACCTATGTCGCCGGCCCGATCGAACTGATTGGAGGCATCCTGGTGATGATCGGCCTGTTCACGCACTGGGCGGCCTTTATATCGAGCGGTCAGATGGCCGTCGCTTATTGGATGGTGCACGGAACAGAGGCGCTGCTGCCGATCCAGAACAAAGGCGAACTCGCAGTGCTCTACTGCTTCGGTTTTCTGTTCATCGCTTCGCAGGGGGGCGGGATCTGGAGCGGCGATGCTCTGAGAAACCGACTTAACACTCACGGCTGAGTACGTAATCAATCCGCCGGCCAAGAAACAGCAATGGCGGCCGCTTGGCCGCCTTGTGAATTAAGTATGGATATCCCCGGATTTTTCGAAAAGGCTGCTTTTTGAGAAAAGTAGTTTATCTCCTTTTTTAGTACAGTCTGCCGTTGCCGGAATGGTGGGAAAAGGCTATCCTGAGAACATGACTGCTCACCATATCCTCGCTCGCCGCTGCTGGATATTCGACCTGGATGGGACGCTGACCCTTCCGGTGCATGATTTTGCGGCCATCCGCAGTGCGCTCGGCATGACGGAGAGCGACGCCGACATCCTCCAGTTCCTCGCATCCCTGCCTGATGCCGAGGCTGCGGCCCGGCACGCCCGGTTGATCGAGATCGAGTATGAGCTGGCCGTCAAGACCGCCGCCGCCCCTGGCGCCAGGCGGCTGCTCGATCAGTTGCTCCGGCGCGACGCCCGCGTCGGCATCCTCACTCGCAACACGCGGGAGATTGCCCTGCACACCCCAGATCGGTCTTAAAGGGTACTTTACCTCCGACGCCATCCTCGGCCGGGGAGAGGCGGCGCCCAAACCCCATCCGGAGGGGATCGAGAAACTCCTCGTCGCCTGGAGGAGCGCACCGGACGAGACAGTGATGGTGGGAGACTATCTGTTCGACTTGCAGGTGGGACGTGCCGCCGGCACTGCCACCATCCATGTGGACCGCAACGGCGCCTTCCGCTGGCCGGAGTTGGCCGATCTGGCGGTGGCCACCCTGGATGAGCTGGCTGAGGAAATTGCGGCTATGTAACATTAGTTTCATTGCGATAGCTCATATGGCACCGCGAGCGGTTTTCATCCTGCGGTGATTGACTCGATATCGGCTTGGTGATCAGAAGGCAAAGCAATCGCAGCCCAAGCCCCAGAAGTCACCGTAACGGGGAGCCGCAGCTTTGATGCCGACCTGGAGTTGATGGGCGGCATGGTGACAGCCGTGGGAATGGCATTCAGCGCTATGCTGGTGACCAGGGACCGGGACGCCGGCGCGAGCAGCTTTGCGCATGTCCAATGGCGCCCCATACCCGCCATAAACCTTTATGGGTGACCATTCCGGCAGCACTGGCAGCGGAGGCGGGTCAAGGTTCCCAAATTCCCCAGCGCCGTAAACAATCTTTCCGTCAACAATAGTTAGGACGGACTCGATCCCCTTGATTTTCTCCTCCGGCACAGAGAAGTAATCTTCGGTGAGCGCGGTGACATCCGCCAGTTGGCCGATGGCGATGGCCCCTTTCTTGCCGCTTTCGCCCGAAAACCAGCTGCTCCCCTGGGTATAGAGCTGTAATGCTTCCTCCCGGCTGAGGCGGTTTGCTTCAGAATACAGCGAGGCGCCACCGATGGTCTTCCCGGCAACCAGCCAGTAAAGGGAAAGCCAGGGGTTATAGCTGGATACGCGTGTTGCATCGGTGCCCGCTCCCACAGGAATGCCAAGATCGAGCATACTTCGTACCGGAGGAGTACGTTCCGCCGCCTGCTTCCCATAACGATCCAGGAAATATTCGCCCTGGAAGGCCATGCGGTTCTGGATGGCAACGCCGCCTCCCAGCGCTTTGACGCGTTCGAGGCTGCGGTCGGAGATGGTTTCGCAATGATCGAAGAACCATTTTGTGTCACCGAAGGGGACTTCGCGGGTTACCTCTTCGAACACGTTCAACATGCGGGAAATGCTTTCGTCATAGGTCGCGTGAATGCGGAACGGCCATTTATTGGCGGCCAGCAGTGAAACGACCTCTTTCAGCTCCTGCTCCAGGTTGGACGGGAGGTCGGGCCGGGGTTCCAGGAAATCTTCGAAATCCGCCGCCGAGTAGACCAGCATTTCTCCGGCGCCGTTGCAGCGATAGAAATCGTCACCCTTGCCGGGCGCGGTCAGCTTCATGCAACGCAGGAAATCCTCTTTTTCCTCTTTGGGTTTTTGCGTGAAGATGTTGTAGGCCATGCGCACGGTCATTTCACCACGCTTGTGAAGTTCCTCGATGATCGCGTAGTCATCCGGGTAGATTTGCGATCCGCCGCCCGCGTCCACCAGGCTGGTGAGGCCAAGGCGATTCAACTCGCGCATGAAGTGCCGTGAAGAATTCATTTGATGGTCGGGCGGCAGTTTGGGTTGCTTGCCGACGGTGGCGTAAAGAATGCCGGCATTGGGACGGGCGATGAGAAGCCCGGTGGGATTACCGTTCCCGTCGCGCTGGATTTCACCGGCGGGCGGATTCGGGGTGTCCTTCGTGTAGCCGCAGGCCCGCAGAGCGGCCTTGTTCAACATTCCGCGGCAATACAGGTGCAGGACAAAGACCGGTGTGTCTGGGGAGACGGCGTTAATTTCCTCGAGCGTGGGCATGCGCCGCTCGGCGAACTGAAATTCGCTCCAGCCGCCGATGACCCGGACCCATTGGCCGGGAGGAGTGCGTTGCACCTGCTCTTTCAGCATGCGCAAGCCGTCGGCGAGAGACGGAACACCATCCCAGCGAAGCTCCAGGTTGTAACTGAGACCGCCACGGATCACATGCATATGCGAATCGTTGAGACCGGGAATGACCCGACGGCCCCTGAGGTCGATCCTCCTGGTCCTGTCAGTTGCAGTCCCGAGGAGTTCTTCACCTCCGGTGGCGGTTATGCGTCCGCCAGTTATGGCAACGGACGAAACTTGAGGCTTGGCGCCATCGAGGGTGGTAATCTTGCCGTTATGTAGTATCAGATCAGGTGTATTCATGACTCTACCCCCTTACGAGCGGTGTTTCAGCCAGGGCCTGAGAATTTTCACCAGCACCGGCATGACACATGTCGCCCGAGAAGCTTTTCGACTCCACCGTGGTGAGGATGGTCGGCACATTGAAGATCTTTGCCGCCTTGGCCAGAAGGATAACGTTGTTGAAGAGGGTTTGCCGGTCGATGTTGGCGACGCCGAAGGTCATCTGCGGCTGAAAGTCGATGAGTATAAGGGCTGAGTTTTGCGGATTAAGCAGTTCCGTGAAGTTCATGATTGCGGCCTTCCTTAGATGAATTCGACTCCTTTATCAAGTGTACTTTTGCAGCTCATAAATGCAATTAGCTATATTCATAACCAGCCACAACAAAAAGTTTGCTCCCGAAAAGACTAAAAAAATCTGTTGACAATAATCGCTTTCCAGTATAGTTTAACATTAAATCATTTGATGTCTTGCGAAGGGTAACATGAATAAGTCACCATCGACATATACGGACAGCGAAAAAAGGGCGTTAAACGCCTATACCAAGCTGATGCGGGCGGCGGAGTCAGTGACCGGTCGCACCGGTCGGACCATGGCAGCTTCGGATCTGACCATCAGCCAGTTCGGCATTCTTGAGGCACTGTTTCATAAAGGGCCTCTCTGCCAGCGTGACATTGCGAAGAAGATACTCAAGAGCACCGGCAACATCACTATGGTCATCGACAACCTGGAGCGACGTGGACTGGTACGACGGGAGCGTACTGCCGAAGATCGGCGCTATATAATTATTCATCTCACAAACGAGGGACAGCAGTTGATTGCAGGGGTCTTCCCGCGTGTTCTGGCAGCCATCGTAGAAGAAATGTGCATTCTTGAGGAAACCGAGCAGGATGAGCTTGGACGCCTTTGCCGTGTGCTTGGGCTAAGAGAAAGGAGGAGTAAAAGGAACTAAAATTTTTTAGGATTATGCTTTAACATTAAATCGCTTCATCTTAAACAAATCACTCAAAGGAGAATTCGAATCATGAAACGTTTTATCAAGCTAATTGCAGTAATTGTCACCCTGGCCATTCCGGCCTTTGCCTCGGCGTCCACCTGGAACATCGATCCTGATCATTCAAATGTCGGATTCAAGGTACGCCACCTGATGGTATCCAACGTCAAGGGGAGTTTCGACAAGCATACCGGCACCGTTGACATCAACGACAAGGACATCACCAAGTCAAAAGTTGAAGTTACCATCGACACCACTTCTATTAACACTAACGTACAGAAGCGGGATGAGCACCTCCGGAGCGCCGATTTCTTCGATGTGGCCAAACACCCTACCATGACGTTCGTATCGAAAAAGGTGGCGAAGGCCGGCAAGGACAAGCTGAAAGTCACGGGCGACCTGACCCTGCACGGCGTGACCCGCCAGGTAGTGCTTGAGGTGGAAGGACCGTCAAAAGAGAGCAAGGACCCTTGGGGCAATATCCGTCGGGGCGCCACGGCCAGCACCAAGATCAATCGTAAGGATTTCGGTTTGGTCTGGAACGCTGCACTTGAAACCGGTGGGGTTGCCGTGGGTGAAGAGATAACCATCACCCTGGAGATCGAATTGCTCAAGAAATAGGACTCTTACCGACATATCCGCATCCGGATGAGCAACCGCAAGATCTCTTCCGGATGCGGAACCGCTGAACATCATAAGACAGAAAAACACCTAGCCGGTGTGCCCGGTTGGAAAAGATTCTTGCTTCCCGCTGCCTCCCGGAGAAACGAACATGATGAAGATATTCGAGCTATCGATACTGATTGCCGCCTTGACAAACACCGCTTGGTTAGAATGGGCAATCCTGAAGCACGCCGGCCTCCTATGCGCGCTGTTCTTCGGCGGGTTTTTCCTCTTGCCGTGGGGCACAGTAGCTGCGCTGGCCTTTCTGCCGCGCGACAGCATGAGGTGAGAATACAGAGACATTCAGAGATTGCACCTCAATTTGCTTTCGCGGTGCAGGAAAAACAGCGAGGTAGTCTGTACAATGGCGGGGAAAACCGCCTATGCCTCTTGCTGCAGGTAAGGTGATCCAGCCATCTCCACGTGGGTCAGGAACAGCCGTGTATCAAATTCCAACTGGTGGTAGGCGGGTTCCATATATTCGCAGAGTTGATAGAAAGCCTTGTTATGCTCCTTCTCCTTTAAGTGCGCAAGCTCGTGCACGACAATCATTTTCAGAAATTCTACGGGAGCATCGCGGAAGATGGATGCTATGCGGATTTCGTGCTTTGCCTTCAGCTTGTCCCCCTGTATCCGTGATACAAAGGTGTGGGTCCCCAGGGCGTTGTCGATCACATGGATTTTCCCGTCGTATGCCACCCTGCTCAGCGGCTGGGCGGTGCGCATGAACTCGTTCTTTATCTGCACGGTAAAATCATACAGCGCTCTGTCGGTTCTCACACCGTGCGCCTTCGGATATCTCTGCACAATGACGCTGCCCAATCTATTTTCCGCTGCCAGTTGCGCCACCTGGGCCGTTAACTGGGGTGAATAGCCTGCTAAATATTTCAATTGGTGCATCTGCAGTCTCTTTCATTCGCTTTTTTGACCGTATCATACACGCAGCCGCCACACAGGTCAAATGTCCAGCCCGGAATGCGGTAAACTATAAATGAATCACGAGAAGGGAAAGTCTATGATCAGCATTCGCGAACTGCTCAATCGCATGCGCTGGGACCGGGAATACGGCCGGGGAGATTTCGCCATTGGCTACTTCGACCGCTTTGAGAAGCGGATCATTGTGGTCCCGCTGGGGGAGGTGCGGTTTCCTCCGGATGATCATTCTTCCTTGGTTCTGAACGACGCTGCCGGAGAACCGTTATCCATCCCCCTGCACCGTGTGTACGAGGTGTATCGAAACGGAGAGCTGATCTGGCATCGGGAGCGTCACCTTTCCCCTTCATAATTCGTCCCGAATGCTTCATAATGCTTCCCATGACCTCACTCCGGCGCAATGTCCCCCTGCTCTATGCGTTCTCCTTTCTCCAGATGACCCTCTTTCCCATGGCGGTCATAACCCTTTTCTGGAAGGACCACCTCGGGCTGTCGCTGTCGCAGATCTTGCTCCTGCAAGGCATCTTCGCCGTGGCGATGGTATTGATGGAGTACCCGTCCGGGTACATCAGCGACAGGGTCGGCTATAGGACGGCCCTGACCGTGGCATCAGTTCTCGGCATACTGGGATGGGGAGTCTACACGGTAGCCTCGTCCTTTCGGGACGTCCTCATCGCGGAGATACTCCTCGGGATATCCACCTCCTTCATCAGCGGCACGGACAGCGCTCTCCTCTATGAATCGGTGAAGGGAACGGAGGAGGAACCTGCCTATACGCGTTTCGAAGGTCGCTCGACCGGGTTCGGCCAGACCGGTGAAGCGGCGGGGGCGCTCTTCGCCGGCGTTCTCTATGCCAGGTACCCCCTCCTTCCCTTCATACTCCAGGTGGGGGTCTGGGTTCTGGCGCTCTTCCTCACGCGCGGGTTGACGGAACCGCAGCGTGAGCAGAGACACTTTGGGGGGCACCTGAAAGAGGCGCTTGCCTCGGCGCGATACGTCTTCATCGAGAACCGGCGCCTCCGGGTAACGATCCTCCTGAGCATCGTGCTGGGGATTTCGTCCTTCTATCCGGTCTGGTTGATTCAGCCGTACATGCGTGACGCCGGCGTCCCCATCGCCTCCTTTGGCCCGATCTGGGCGGGAGCCAACCTCACCGTTGCCATCTTCGCCGTCCTGAGCCATCGGGTGCGGGAACGCCTTAACGAACGTGGCATGATACTGCTTCTGGTGGTTCTGGTGTGGGGGGGATATCTGGGGTTGGGGCTCTCGGCAGGGGTGTGGGGATTTCTCTTCTACTACCTTCTGACGGCGATGCGGGGGATGCGGGGGCCGTTCCTTCTTCACGTGGCACAGGCCGAGATTCCGTCGGCAAACCGGGCCGGAATGCTTTCCCTTCAGTCCCTCTGTTTCCGGCTCCTTTTCGCGATCACCGGCCCTTTGGTGGGGATGTATGCCGACGCCCAGGGGGTAGGAAAAACCTTCCAGCTACTCTTAATTGCCTTCCTCCTGGTCCTTCCCCCCCTGGTTTATCTCTTCCTGAAGAATCGGCACATCGATGGTTCCGGCCGTTGATCTTTCGAATCTTTCGATTACCCCCATAGATCCACTTCCATCAAGAATCGCTTGACATGGTATCTCAAAATGATACTATTCCCACTGTGAGCGCAAAACACCGCAAAACTTTGCAGGCGATCTTTGAAGATCCGGTAAAGGCAAACATTCCATGGGCGGACATCGAAGCCCTTTTCCTTTCACTCGGAGCAGACAGGGACGAAGGGAGCGGTTCCCGTATCCGTTTTTATCTGAACGGCATACGCGCGACGTTTCATCGTCCCCATCCACAAAAAGAGACCGACAGGGGTGCGGTAAAATCCGTACGCAAATTCTTGACGGAAGCGGGGGTAAGGCCATGATGGAATACAAGGGATATATAGGTCATGTGGAATTCGATGACGACGCGGAAATCTTTCATGGGGAAGTGATCAATACCCGCGACGTCATCACCTTCCAGGGTAAAACAGTTGACGAAATCAAACAGGCGTTCCGGGATTCCGTAGAAGACTATCTCGAATATTGCGCAAAGCTTGGCCAGCAGCCAGAGAAGCCTTTCACCGGCAAATTCATGCTGAGAATCCCACCTGACCTGCACCGCAAAATCTACGTTGCCGCCAAACAATCCGGGGAAAGTATCAATGCATGGATCAAAGAACAACTCGCACATAGCGTAGAACGCGTGTGTTAAATCGACAATCGGAACAGAACGCACAAACAGGGTGTAGCGTTTTTATGCAGAAGGTAGATGCGGCCCCTCTAAATTTCCCTTATCATGGATGTCCCCGGAATTCCGTGCAGTTAAGTCAACAAATCAACTACGTCCCCTTAGCCCCCCCTTAGCCCCCAAATCAACTACGTCCCCTTAGCCCCCACTTACACAACAAGGAGTACACCATGGCAAGAGCCACTGCCCGCCATATCCTGGTGGCAAGCAAGGAAGTCTGCGAAGACCTCAAGAAACAGATTGAAGCTGGAGCCGACTTTGCGGCTGTTGCACGAGACCATTCCCTCTGCCCCTCGGGCAAGCAGGGTGGTGGTCTGGGTGAATTCGGCCCGGGCCAGATGGTCAAGGAATTCGATCAGGCCGTTTTCAGCGGCGAAGTGGGCAAGGTCCTCGGTCCGATCCAGACCCAGTTCGGGTACCACCTGCTGGAAGTCACCAGCCGCACCGAGTAGGCAGGTATCTTTTTTTCATAACAACCGGTAGTAGAAAGGGGGCAGGCTGCTTTTCTCAGTAGCCTGCCCCCTTTTCTGTCCGTGAGTATTTACTAAGGAAAAAGACCATGACCAATAACGATCTGCTCCGCAGGCTCCGTTACGCGCTGAACCTGAATGGCGAAACCATAGCAGAATTATGCACGTTGGGCGGGTATGAAATCAGGCCGATAGACGTGCTGAAACTGCTGAAAAAAGAGGAAGAGACCGGCTTTGTGGTCTGCGACGACACGGTGATGGGCGCGTTCCTGGACGGCCTGATCACTTCCCGGCGGGGCGCGCACGATCCGAAGCCCGGTTCGGCTAAAACGACGGGCATGGCGTTAAACAATAATCTCATCCTGAGGAAGCTCAGAATAGCTCTGGAATTGAATGATGAGGCAATGCTCGCGATCCTCGGAAAGGCCGGCGCCCGGCTCTCAAAATCCGAATTGTCCGCGATGTTTCGAGCAGAAGGGCACAGAAATTACAAACCCTGCGGCGGCCAGATTCTCCGCAACTTTATACGGGGGTTGACGCTCGGTGGCGGGAACACCTAGCAGGTTGTTGAAAAACTGCTGCGGGTCCGGTCTGCGGTGTTGCCGCTCGCTCGGAAGTTCGACGTAGCCCTGCTACGCCTCTCTCCCTCCCTCGCTTGCGCCGTGCATCCCGGCCTCCTCGCGACGTTTTTCAACAGCCTGCTAGTTGCATATTTGCCCCCTCTTGCCTCCCCCTGGCGTTCACTTTTTCATGAGTCTATACAGGTTCCTCGCAGCGTGAAAAGCGCGGCACTTCTTGCCCGTTGATGACCACCGACTCCATAAACATCGCCAGCGGCCGTACCCAGAGGGAATCGTTATCGTATATGCAGCGATAGACCACCAGCAGTTCGTCAGTCTCACTGTGACGGGCCGTGCCGATCACCCGGTACTCGCCCCCCTTGTAGTGCCGGTATCTTCCAGGCGTCGGTTCACTCTGCATGCTCACTCCATTC
>WSYB01000074.1 GCA_009773645.1 Geobacteraceae bacterium | reverse complement strand
CTGACCAGCGAGCCCTCCAGCTCCCGGATGTTGGCCTTGATGTTGTTGGCCACAAAGTGCGCGACGTCGTTTGGAATCGCAATGCCCTCCCGGTCGGCCTTGTCCTGAAGGATGGCGATCCGCGCCTCCAGCGGGTACGGTTGGATGTCGGCAACCAGGCCCCATTCCAGCCGCGAGCGGAGGCGCTCCTCCATTTCCGGCATATCCTTGGGGTAGCGATCGCTCGACACCACGATCTGCTTGCGGGCTTCGTACAGGCTGTTGAAGGTGTGAAAGAACTCTTCCTGGGTCGCCTGCTTGCCGGCGATGAACTGGATGTCGTCCACCAGCAGCATGTCGATGTTCCGGTAGCGCCGCCGGACGTCGATCATCTTGTCGTAGCGGATGCCGTTGATGACCTCGTTGGTGAACTGCTCCGAGGTGACGTAGGCGATCCGGAGATCTGTATGCTCCAGGACGAAGTTGCCGATGGCATGCATCAGGTGCGTCTTGCCCAGACCCACTCCTCCGTAGATCAGCAGGGGGTTGTAGGAAGTCGCCGGCGATTCGGCAACCTTGAGGCAGGCTGCCCGCACCAACTGATTGTTTGAAGCGGCCACGAAAGTCGAAAACATATATCGGGGGTTCAAATGCGACGGCCGCTTGCCGCGTGTGGAAACCGTGCCTGGCACACGCTCAACCGTCTCCCGTAAAGGCTCTTTCCCTTTCGCTTCCGGCTCTGAAATGGTATATGCCACCCGTAAGCCTCTATTGTCGGCTACCTGCCCAATCACGTCTTCTAAAATCGTCTGATAATGTTCCCTTATCCAGTCCCTGAAGAAGCGATTCGGTACCCGTAAAACTGCCTCATAATCGCTTATGTTTTCGATAGATATGTCTTGAAACCAGGTCTCGTAGACATCCTTTGACACCCGGTCCTTGAGAATCCCGGTGCTCTCCTGCCATAAAGTCGATACGTCCACTTAGAATCCTTATTTTTCAAGAAGTCCACAAGTCTTTCCACACCTGTGGATAAATATTACTGCCGGGCTTCACTCATACTACTGTTCCTGTTCTCCACTCTCGCCGTACCCCTCTCATCTGCAGGATATCCTCTCTCCCCACAGCTGGTCTTCCACCATACCTTCTATGACACGCGAAACGCCTATGTCGTTACGTGTCTTTCCTTTTCCTTCCCTATACCCCTTACCCACAGACACTCTTTCTTCTTCCGTCTCCTACTCAGTTTCTTCAATATACAATTCGGAAAAGAAGAACACATCACCATGTGATAACGTGGTCCGCTTCAAAAATAAGCGAAACCAACCGGGCATACGAAATACTATTGCCACTCGGCGTGGCGGCACTCTCTGTTACGCGATAGACCGTGCATCCGGGAAGGTCCGGCATTGTACCGGAAGGAGACAGCATGACAACCACGGGAGGGGTTGTCTGGGGAGATGTCTGAGCGGATAGAATACGAAAAGCCAACGGGGTGACGGGGTCTTTAAGCAAGTGCAGCATCATTTATTCAGGCTAAGAGAAGATGAGGACACGATCAGCAAGCTCCAGGTTAGCGGCAATATCGGAGAGGGAGACAGGCGTGGTTTTGCAACCCTGAACGTAGTGGAGAGGAACGCCAGCATCGGCAGCGATAGCGAAGGAAGAACCCCATTCAATAAAAACAGGAAGATGCTTCTCAAGGATTTCTCCATCCATGATGTCACTTGTATCTTCAGCTAGAAGGAATGGAGAGCGCCCACTTAAAACAATAGAGACATCGACTCCTTCATTATGGGAGCCTAAACCCAAGGCAATACGGAGGGCCTCAACAGCCCTGTGGTCTTTCATAGGATCGACGGCAATCAGGACCACGATCTTTGGTGAATGAACTTTCATAAGAAAAGGTCAATTTAAGGCCACAAAGCGATCACAACTTGAAACGATGTTTGAAAGGACCACTAAACCACAATAGGTGGCCTTGTCATCTTTTCTAGCCACACCATGTTGCTGTGCACCGTAGGCGCAAGCGAATAATTTCAGGCCGGAGTCACGCAGGGGCTGAAGGCGAGGGTCATCGACAGTAAGAACACCCTCGTCTATCAAGTAAAGATAGACGTCGACGTTGGCCTTGAGCGCTGCATCAGAAAGGTTAACAGCCGTAGAAATATTTGCATTGGATGGGCCTGTGGATAGAAGAATACCTAAGGCTCTTTTTTTCATCGCATATACACAGGACGGTGAGATTCGTAACTAAGCAGGATAATAAGAGATTTTAATGAGTGCAACACGAGAAAAAACTACCACAAAAAGCAGCTAAGAGTCAATGAAAAAATGAGAGAAAACCGGAAGATGGAAGAGGAGGAAATTACGGATGAAACGACGAGGTGGTAGTGCCGTTCAGGAGAGCTATAAACTCAGCCAAAGGCATGGTCAAATCACGCCTTTCCGGGAGGTGGCGAACGATTACCGTCGACGCGGATTCATCGAAGCTTTTGATAGCCCATTTAATGCAGGCGGCTTCCGCATACTTGAACTGCTTCCCCTGATCATCCTGATTGAGATAAGTTTCGATACAAATGCCGGCATTCCGGAGTTGCTCAGCTTGCTGTTGGAGGAGATCGCTGGGTTGGCCGTCATTGACGAGCAGAACTCGCGATGTCGTAGCAGCGGGTTGCCCCGATTTGCGCTCCTGCAGGATGGAGAGGATCCGCTCAAAGCCGATCGAGCAGCCGACCGCCGGGATGTCTTTACCGGCAAAACGCCCGATCAACCCGTCATACCGCCCGCCTCCGAGGATGGCTGACGGATAGCCCTCCACAACGGCTTCGTACACCGGGCCGGTGTAGTAGTCCATGCCGCGCACAAGGATGGGGTCGACGACGATGCCGGAGTGGTCGTTTATAGAGAGAACTGCGTGCATGATGCTCATCAAATTATTGTGGACAGCGGTCAAGGCTGTATAAACCGAAGTACGCTCAAGATCCTGCAGAATTTTGTCAAAGGGATACGGCGCGGGGCCACATTCGATTTTCCGTACTGGATCGGCATCACGGACAAAAGCCGCCACCTTTTCCGATGCTGCTGAACTGGCAGGAAGGAGCTTTTTTATCTCGGCACAGATTTCGTCGAGAGGGAGTTTATCGAGCTTATCCAGCACAATCGTGATAGGGGGGATCTGTTCCGTGGGCACCCCGTAGCCTTCGAGCACGAGCGGTAACAGGCGTTTGTCGCTCAAGCGGAATCGGTACTTCCCGAGATTCAACTCTTTGAGCACGCGTTCCGTGGCCGTAATGATTTCAACTTCGTAATCCAGTGACGCGCCGCCGACCACGTCGATGTCGCACTGATAGAACTCGCGGAACCGTCCTTTCTGCGGGCGGTCGGCGCGCCAGACCGGTGCGATGTGGTAGCGGCGGAAGACTTTGGGGAGTTTCCCTTGATGCGTCGCGACGAAACGCGCCAGCGGCACGGTCAGGTCAAACCGCAGGCCCTGGTCCGCAAGACCGCCGCCGGCCGCTTGCGCCTCGACGAGCTTCTCGCCGCGCTTCAGGATCTTGAACAGGAGCTTCTCGTTTTCCCCGCCGCCCTTGCCGAGCAGGACCGAGAGGTCTTCCATGACAGGGGTGTCAATCGGCAGGTAGCCGTAGAGGCGGTATACCCTGCCGATGGTCTCCATCAGGTGCTGGCGGAGCAGCGCGTCCTGAGGCAGCCAGTCGCGCATGCCGGGGGGGGGGCCGATCGACATGGCGCACATCCTAGCGGCTTC
>WSYB01000031.1 GCA_009773645.1 Geobacteraceae bacterium | reverse complement strand
TACTTCCCCCCCCATCTCATGTATGATGCTTTGGTCATGAAAAAGACCTTCCATCGCTATCTTTTCACGGAAATAACCGTTCCGTTCCTGCTGGGTATGGCGACATTCACCTCCGTCCTTCTCATGGGGCGGCTCCTGAAACTGGCCGATCTGGTTGTGGCCAAAGGGGTTCCCCTTACCGACGTCCTGCGGATGGTCCTCTATCTCCTCCCCTATTTCTGCCTGGTTACCATCCCCATGGCGTTTCTGCTGGCGGTGCTGCTGGCATTCGGCAGGCTTTCGGCCGACAGCGAGATAACCGCCATGAAAGCTTGCGGGGTAAGCCTTTATGGACTGCTGCCGGCGGTGTTCGCTTTCGCCGTCATCGCTTATATCTGCACCACATTCATCACCGTTTACGCCCTCCCCTGGGGGAATATCTCGTTCAAGAAGCTGTTGTTCAATGTAATGCAGAGCAGGGCCGACCTGAGTATAAAGGAGCGGGTGTTCATCGACGACTTTCCGGGCATGATCATCTACCTCGACCGCTACAGCCGGGAGGAACATACCATGTCCGGCATCCTCATCCATGACGAAAGGAACCCGTCAGATTCTTCCACCATCTTCGCCAAAAACGGCGTGATCGCCATAGACCCGGCAACAAGGATACTGAGGATGCAGCTCAAGAACGGCAGCATCCATCATCCCCTGGGAAAGACCGGCTACCGCCTGATAGAATTCGCTGATTACGACCTGAGCGTCAATCTCCAGGAGACGATCCGGGAGATATTGAAGAACGAACTGGACATGTCCATGGAAGAGTTGCGTCACGGCATCCGCTCCCCCTCGGTTGACCGGAAGATGCGACTCGACATGCGGCTCGAATTCCACCGGCGCTTTGCCCTCCCTTTTGCCTGCTTCATCTTCGTCCTGGTGGGGATGCCGCTCGGGATCCAGAACCAGCGCTCCGGCAAAGGAGCCGGCTTCTCCCTGAGCATTGGTGTACTCCTCATCTACTACATCGTTCTTTCCATCGGCAAGGCCCTGGGAGAACGCGAATTGCTCCATCCGGCGGCAGCCGTATGGGCTCCGAACCTGGTCTTTTTGGTCCTGGGCGTATACCTGTTCCGCAAGACCGCAAATGAAGAGCGTTTCTTCCTCTTCGACGTGACGACATTCTGCTTCCGCTGGCTGCGGGAGAGTTTTCAGCGGCAGAGGAACCTATCGTGAAGATCGTCAGCCGTTATATCACCGCCGCGTATCTCCGGATGCTTTCCCTCTGTATAGGCTCGTTTATCGCCATTTACCTGGTCATTGACTTTCTGGAAAAAATCGGCAAGTTCTCCCGCGCCGGGGGTGAACCTCAGGTCATGGCCCTCTTCTTTCTGTACAAGATCCCGGAAATCCTTAACCAGATTACCCCGCTGGCGGTTTTGATGGCCACCATGCTCACGCTGGGGGTTCTGTCGCGCAACAGCGAGATTGTCGCCATGCGCGGCTGTGGCATCAGTCTTGTTCGAATTACCGCTCCCATCCTGATCGCGGCATTTTTCATAAGCCTCTTCACCCTCTTTAGCGCTGAACTGATTGTGCCGAAGAGCTTTGAAAGGATGAAGTACATCGAAGATGTGCTGATCGCGAAAAAAAGCCCCAACACATTTTTCCGCCAGCAGAACATCTGGTACCGGGAAGAAAACTCCACCCTTCAGGCCAGGCTCTTCGACCCGGCGACCAGGACCCTGAAAGGTGTTACCCTGTGGCGGTTTGGCGCAGAAATGAGCCCGACGACACGGATCGAGGCGTCGCAGGGGATACTCAGCTCCGATCACTGGCTGTTAAAAGATGTAGCGGTAAGAGAGTTTGCGGGAGGAAATGTGGTGCGCAGCGCAACGGTGAGAGAGATGCCCGTGTATCTGCATCTTAAGATCGACGACCTGCGGGTGCTGGGGAAATACACCGACAATATGGGGTTCCTGGAACTCAGGCGGTACTGTGAAAAGCTTGAAAAAGGAGGGTATGACGCCACCAGATACCGGGCTCAGATGCACTCCAAGATATCGCTTCCCTTTGCCAGCTTAGTCATGGCCTTTCTCGGCATACCCTTCGCCCTGCGCGGGGGGCGCACCAGCGGCATAGCCCTCGGCATCGGGGTGAGCCTCGGCATTGGTTTCGGTTATTTCATGATAAACGCCGTCGTTCTCTCTTTCGGCCAGGGGGGGGTGCTCTCGCCGCTGATTTCCGCCTGGGCGGCCAACTTCCTCTTTGCCGCCGTGGGGGTATGGCTGGCCATGACGGTCAATCGTTAACGGCTGCCGTGATATATTTTTACGCGGTCAAAAACATTTGACAACGTTATCCGCCATGCTTTAATTGCCCAAGAATGACAGGTAGTTCTTGTCAACCGTGTAATATATGTCGAATTTTGAAAGGAGAAATTGCCGTGCCTTATCGGTTTATCATCTCATTGGCCATCGTCACGCTCCTGGCGGCGCATCCCGTCTTCGGCGCCCTGAAGATTCTGACCCCTCCCCGGACCGGCCAAAAGTCCGGTCAGGCCCAGGAGGAGAAGGTATCTCCCGTCAACGTCCTCAGCATCGTCCCGGCCCAGGGAGAGCCGGGAATAAGCGTCACCCTTTACGGCACCGGCTTCACCGACAAGACCACCGCTTTTCTCGGCAACCAGGAAGTGCCGACCAGGGTGCTCGGCCCTAAACAGCTCTCCTTCGACATCCCAAAGCTCGAGGCCGGGCTTTACGCCCTCTTTCTCAAGAGGGCGGACGGCGCCACCAGCAGGATATACAATTTCACCATCATGCCCCAAAAACCGGTAGCCACATCGCTATCGCCGGACAAAATCGACGCGTGCTCCACCGGCAGGGACCGTGAAGTGACCGTCAACGGCTACAATTTCCAGGAGAAATCCCAGATACTTTTCGACGGTGCCGGTATCAGAAGCCGTTTCCAGTCGTCGGAGTCCATTTCCTTCATGGTTCCCCAGGTGGCCGCCGGGCTCCATAACATCCAGGTCAAAAACACGGAAGACGCCGCTTCGGGAGTTCTGGGACTCCTTATCGATTCCAAGCCGGAAATGGAAAGCATCACCCAGGGAGAAACATACGTCAATTACTACAACCTGATCATTACGGGGAGAAATTTCCAGCAGGGGGCTGCGCTGGCAATCACGGAGGAAAAAAGTCTGGAGGCTACCGGTTCGCCGCTGGCCGTGGACACAAAACGCATTTACAGCGGGACGACAAATGCCACCGAGCGGGAAAGGGTCATTTTTATCAACTGTAACCGGATGATTTACCAGCGTTACCCCTACAGTCCCGTCCAGAAGAGTTTCACGGTGCAGGTTATCAACCCCAACGGCGAGGAAAGTTCAGTGGTATCCGTCAGCGCACCGTGAACGAACCGGGAAGCGGGAACCGGGAAACGGCGCACAATAGAAAAAAGCCGTCTGCGATGTTGCAGGCGGCTTTTTTTACGGGAAAACTGACTTCAGTACCGGTAGTGGTCCGTCTTATACGGCCCATCCTTCGGCACCCCGATGTATGCGGCCTGCTCACTGGTCAACTCGGTCAGCATGGCACCGAGGGTCTTGAGCTGGAGACGGGCCACCTTCTCGTCAAGTTCCTTGGGCAGAGTGTAGACGCCGACCGGATATTTGCCGGGGTTGCAGAATATCTCCATCTGCGCCAGGGTCTGATTGGCGAAGGAGGAGGACATGACATAGGAGGGGTGGCCGGTGGCGCAGCCGAGGTTGACCAGACGCCCTTCGGCGAGGAGGATGATCCTTTTCCCGTCCGGGAAGATGACATGATCCACCTGGGGCTTGATGTTCTCCCACTGGTAATCTTTAAGCTTGGCAACCTCGATCTCGTTGTCGAAATGTCCGATGTTGCAGACGATGGCGTTGTGCTTCATCGCCTTCATATGCTCGTGGGTGATGACGTCGATGTTGCCGGTGGTGGTGACGAAGATGTCGGCCTTGTCGGCGGCGTACTCCATGGTGACGACCTTGTACCCTTCCATGGCCGCCTGCAGGGCGCAGATCGGGTCGATCTCGGTGACCCAGACCTGGGCCTGGAGACCGCGCATGGCCTGGGAGCATCCTTTGCCGACGTCGCCGTAGCCGCAGATGACCGCCACCTTGCCGGCGACCATCACGTCGGTGGCGCGCTTGATGCCGTCCATCAGGGACTCGCGGCAACCATAGATGTTATCGAACTTGGACTTGGTGACCGAGTCGTTGACGTTGATGGCTGGGAACTTGAGTGTGCCCTTTTTGTGCATTTCATAGAGGCGATGCACGCCGGTAGTGGTTTCTTCGGTAACGCCCTTGATATTGGCGGCAGCTTTAGAGTACCAGCCTGGCTTTTCAGTCAGGCGCTTGCCTATGGCGGCGAACAGGTACTGCTCTTCCTCGCAGGTGGGATTGGCAATGACCGACGGGTCTTTCTCGGCGTCGCTTCCCAGATGCAGCAGCAGGGTGGCATCGCCGCCGTCGTCCAGGATCATGTTGGGAGCGCCGCCGTCGTGCCACTCGAAGATTTTGTGGGTGAACTCCCAGTATTCCGCCAGGCTCTCCCCCTTGAAGGCGAAGACCGGGATGCCGGCAGCGGCAACGGCCGCAGCGGCGTGGTCCTGCGTGGAGAAGATGTTGCACGATGCCCAGCGCACCTCGGCGCCAAGCGCCGTCAGGGTTTCGATAAGCATGGCGGTCTGAATGGTCATGTGCAGCGAGCCGGCGATGCGCGCGCCCTTAAGCGGCCGGGTCTTGGCGTATTCCTCACGGATGGCCATGAGTCCCGGCATCTCGGTCTCGGCGATGATCATCTCCTTGCGCCCCCAGGCAGCCAGCGAGATATCCCGTACCGTATAATCGTTAAACGCCGCGCCGGCGTCTTTTGCCTCATGTAATCCCATTTCTTCCCTCCGTCTTTCGATTGCTGTAATAGATTCAAAGCGATTTTTATAACACTTTTCGTCAACCAGGTCAAAGCTGAAATGCAGGGAATAGTACGCAGACGCAAAGAAGGCGACGGTCAAAAACCGTCGCCTTCTTTACGCTTCCCGCATCCCGCTTCCCGCTTCCCGGCCTTTATGCCGCATCCCGGCCTTCAGGCCGCTTCCTCTGCGGCCATGCTTCCAAACAGTTCGTCAAATATCTCCCGGACGGAGGTAAGCCGGTCCGCCTTCCAGGCGTTAGAACCGCAGAACACGAGGCCGGTCTCCACATCCCCTCGCTGAGCCCGGTCAAGGGCCTTCACGATGCAGAAGCGCTCGCCGGACTCCCTGTAAGAGCATTTCTTCAGGCAAGCGGTCGTGCATCCCGTCGCGTTCATCTCATCGTAGAGGACGATACTCTCCTGGTTGCGGAGAATGGCGCGGCCCGGCAGCCCCGCAGGGCTCATGATCAGGCCGATATCCTCCCGGCAGCAGTCGAGATAAGCCTGCTTGAATTCGGGCGATGCGTCGCATTCCACGGTGGGCACAAAGCGGCTCGCCATCTGCACGCCATCGGCCCCTTCGGCCAGCGCTTGCAGAAGGTCGGCCCGATCCCATATGCCGCCGGCGGCGATAACCGGTATATCCCTGCCGTATTCGGCCCGGAAAAACTCCTTCACCTCGCGCACGGTAGCATACTGGTCATACTCGCCGGTGCCGATGTTTTCCAGCTTTTCTCCCAGGTGCCCGCCGGCGGTGTCCGGGTCCTCCACCACCACCGCATCGGGAAGGCGACCATACCCTTTTTCCCACTTTTTGGCAATGAGATGAGCGGCCCGCGCCGAAGAGACAATCGGAACCAGCGCCACATCTGGAGCATGGGCTGTAATTCCCGGCAAGGTCAGGGGCAGCCCGGCACCGCAGACTATTACCTTTGCGCCGCCCTCTATGGCTGCCTCTACCAGAAGTTCATAATCGGACAGGGCTACCATGACGTTGACGCCGATAACGCCGTCCGGCGCTATTCCGTAGGCCTTTTCCAGCTCGGCCTTGAAACCGTCCAGATCGGCCTGCACATAATTGTCTCCCTTGTAAAATCCGCTGTTCAGGGCGATACCGGCCGCGGCAACCAACCCGACTCCGCCGCATTTGGCAACATGACCGGCCAGCGAGCCGCCGGAGATACGAACCCCCATCCCTCCCTGGATGAGCGGGTACTTCACTTCGTATTTACCTATTTTCAAAGGCTTTATCATCTCCAAACGCCTCCCGGCAAGATTTTTCGCTTACTCACGACTGTCGTCAGCTTACCAGAAACCGTATTTGACGATTGTAATAGTATTGTAAAAGGAAATAGTCCTTGCATATTGCGGGGTTAGATGCTACACAGTGATCATGAACTGGTTTAAAAAACTTTTCAGTCCCCTGACGGCCTTCATCGGCATCCAGCTTGTATGGGTGTTGCTGGTCATTTTCTGGGTTTACTGGTTCATCGGGAGCCACAAGGAATTCCGTGATCTGGCCGTGCGCTATAAACCGGAACTGGTGGGGCAAAGCGTCAACTGGCTCGTACTGGTGGAGGGGCTGTTCCTTCTGTTCGTCATCCTGGTCGGAGTGTACGTCATCTTTCTCTACTGGAAACGCCAATCAACACTATACAAAGAGCAGAAGAACTTCATTTCCCAGGTCACCCATGAGCTTAAATCGCCGCTCGCCTCCATCCAGCTCCACCTGGAAACCATAAGGCTCCGCAAACCTCCGGCGGAAAAACTGGAGCGTTTTCTCGACACCATGCTGTCCGATACCGAGCGGCTGAACGGCCTGATCAACAACCTCCTGATGGCGGGGAAGCTTGAGCACCGACGACGCGGAGCTCACTATACCGCAATTGATTTTTCCGATTTTATCGTTAAATTTATGGAGCGAAAGAGAAGCAAGCTTCCGGAAGGTGGAAACCTCGCCCTCGAGGTGGAAAAGGGGATCAGGGCGGCTGTCGATGTGGAAGGAATGGAGATGGTGCTCCGCAATCTTTTTGAGAACGCCGTCCTTTACGCAGAGGGTTCTCCAGATATCAGGGTCTGCTTGAAAGCGGCGGGGAAGAAGTGTCTCCTCACGTTTCAGGACAAAGGAATGGGAGTTGATGTCAAAGACCTTAAAAAGATATTCCGGATGTTTTATCGGGTAAGAAGACCGGGCGAGAACATCCGCGGCACCGGATTGGGCCTTTATATAGTAAAGTCGGTCATAAAGGAGCATGGCGGGCGGATCACGGTGACGAGCGAAGGGGCGGGAAAAGGATGCACCTTTCTGATAACGCTGCCGTTGAAAACCGGTGATCGGGGACCGGAGAAGGGGTAAACGATGCCTGAAGAGAAACCGCACATCCTTCTCGTGGAAGACGAAATTCACCTGGCCCGCGGGATATGCTTTAACCTGGAACAGGAGAATTGCCGGGTCAGCCACGTGGAGAGCGGCGAGGAGGCGCTGGAGAGGCTCAAGTACGATCGTTTTTCCCTGGTCATCCTGGATGTGATGCTGCCGGGGATGGACGGCTTTAAGGTCTGCAAGGAGATAAGGCAAATGGACACCCGCGTGCCGGTGCTGATACTGACGGCCCGCTCCGAGGAGGGTGACAGGATAACCGGGCTTGAGAGCGGGGCCGACGACTACCTGACAAAACCGTTCAGCCTGAGTGAGTTTCTTCTACGGGTCGGAGGTATGCTGCGCCGCTCCTCCTGGTACCGGCCGGAACCGGTAGAGGAGGCGTACAGATTCGGCGACAACGAAGTATTTCTCCTCTCCTACCATGCCAAGACCGCCCAGGGAGAAATAGATCTGACCGAACTGGAAGTAAAGATGCTCGCCTTTTTTTTCCAAAGGGAGGGGGAAGCCATCACCCGTAAAGCTTTGCTGGAAAAGGTCTGGGGATACTCTTCCAACACCGAAACGCGGACTTTGGACAATTTTATTGTAAGACTCAGGAAATATTTTGAACCCAACCCGGCAAACCCGGTCTATTTTCAGACGGTACGCGGGGTGGGGTACCGGTTCTCGCGCGGCGCGCGCGAGGCGTGAACCGTGAACCGTGAACCGGGAAGCGGGAAGCGGGAAGAGAAAAGAAAGGCCGGGTGGCGATGCCACCCGGCCTTTCTTGCTGATTGGTTTTACGCTTCCCGGTTCCCGAATCCCGGCTTTTAACTTCTAAAAGCCCGCCTTCTCCTTAATGATAGCGACCTTATCAGTCCGCTCCCAGGTAAACTCGGGGAGCTCGCGACCAAAATGGCCATAGGCGGCGGTCTTCTTGTAGATCGGGCGGAGGAGGTCGAGCTGCTCAATAATGGCGCGGGGACGGAGGTCAAAGACCTCCCGGACGATCTGGGCGATACGTGCGGAAGGGATCTTGCCTGTACCGGACGTGTCGACCATTACCGAAACCGGCTCGGCCACACCGATTGCATAGGCCACCTGCACTTCGCACTTTTCACAGAGACCTGCGGCAACCAGGTTCTTGGCGACGTAACGCCCCATGTAGGCGGCGGAGCGGTCCACCTTGGAAGGGTCCTTGCCGGAGAACGCGCCGCCCCCATGGGCGCCGTGCCCGCCGTAGCTGTCAACGATGATCTTGCGGCCGGTAAGCCCGCAGTCACCCATGGGACCGCCGACAACGAAGCGGCCGGTGGGGTTGATGAGAAAACGGGTGTTTGCGTCCATAAGTTCCGCCGGAATGACCTTTTTCACCACCTCTTCGATGATCCCTTCCTTGATGGTCTCATAGGAGACTTCAGGGGTATGCTGGGAAGAAACGACCACCGTATCCACGTGCACCGGCTTGTCATCCACGTAGCGGATGGAAACCTGGGATTTGGAATCGGGACGGAGGAAGTTCAGAACACCGGCTTTGCGGACGTCGGCAAGCTTCTTTACCAGCTTGTGCGAGAGCAGGATCGACATCGGCATGAGCTCAACGGTTTCATTGCAGGCATAGCCGAACATCAACCCCTGGTCGCCGGCCCCCTGCTCCTTGAACAGCCCTTCCCCTTCCGTAACCCCCTGGGAAATGTCCGGGGATTGCTTATCGATGGTAGTGAGGACCGCACAGGTCTCCCAGTCAAAACCCATGGCCGAGTCGTTGTAGCCGATCTCCTTGATGGTTTCGCGAACGACCTTCGGGTAGTCGACGATGGCGTTGGTGGTGATCTCGCCGGCGACAACGGCCATGCCGGTCGTCACAAGAGTTTCGCAGGCAACGCGTGATTTCGGGTCCTGGGCGAGAATGGCGTCAAGAATCGCGTCTGAAATCTGGTCGGCAACCTTGTCGGGGTGCCCTTCCGAAACCGATTCGGAAGTAAAGATAAAGTCCTTCATTTCCATCTTGATAAAACCTCCTCATATTTACTCGAACGAGCAGAAATTTTTTAGAAAAGACTGTAATTTATAACGCCAGACAGGTAGGTTTGTCAAGGGAGAAACAATCGAAAGCCGCTCTCAACAATGAGGGCGGCTTTCTTGCCAGGTTAAGGATTGATGCGGCCTGAATACAGGCCGGCGGGAAAAGATTAGAAAGGAATGCGTATTGCAGATTAAACCGCTCGATGTCCGGAACAATACCAAATAAAACTTGCCTTCCCCAAACGGCGATCGGCGGATGCGTGCTTTGCCTCGTGCTGCTGGTGGCCGCCCCGCGTCTCCTCTGGGGATCGGACTTTTTCCTGAATGCATCCCTGCAGCGCCATGTGGACCAGGGTCGGCTGGCGAAAGAAGTGCGGGATAAGATCGCCCTTCATGGCCGGAGCGAAGTCATCGTCATCTTCGATGAGAATGCGGAATCGCCGCCCATTGCCGGGGAGGTATCGTCAAATGACAAAAATGTCCCGCCATTACAAGCACGCGTCATGAAATTGACCGACAGGAAAAAACGGCTCCTTTCCGCCCTGTCCCATAAAAAAGACGTCATGGAACTGACCTTCTACGACCATTTTCCGGTCATGCACCTGGAGATGGACGGCGCGGCCCTGGCCGACCTTCTGGAGCAGCCGGAGGTCCTGTCGGTGCACGAAAACCGCCCCCTCAGGCATTTTCTGGCGCAAAGCCTCCCCCTCATCCGCGCCCCGCAGGTCCATTCTGCCGGGATGACCGGCAGCGGCACTTCCGTCGCCGTGCTTGACACCGGAATCAATTATACCCTGGCGGCCTTCGGCGGTTGCTCCGCTCCCGGCGTTCCCGCTTCCTGCAAGGTGGTCTATGCCCAGGATTTCGCCCCCAATGACGGCAGCCCGGACGATGACGGCCACGGCACCAATGTGGCGGGAATAGTCGCCGGAGTGGCCCCCGATACGAAACTGATAGCCCTCGATGTCTTCCGCACCGACGGCTATGCCTATTATTCCGACCTTTTGTCCGCTTTGAACTGGGTGGTCGGCAACCGGAGCACCTACAACATCGTTTCGGTGAACATGAGCCTTGGGGGAGGAAGCTATTCCTCTCCCTGCAACACGGACCCCCTGGCCAACGCCGTCGCCACCCTTAAAAGCTTGGGGGTGGTCACCGTTATCGCCTCGGGCAATGACGCTTTTGACGGAGCCATATCGTCGCCGGCCTGCGTACCCGGAGCGGTATCGGTCGGGGCGGTATACGACGCCGACATCGGCGTAATCCATACCTCGGCCTGTACGGACAACAATACAGCCGCCGACAAGACCACCTGCTTCTCCAACATGGCCGGTTTCATGTCGATCCTTGCCCCGGGCGCCTGGACTACGGCAGCCGGCTACACGTACGCCGGGACCTCACAGGCGACTCCCCACGTGGCAGGGGCCGTCGCGGTGCTGAAGGGGGCTCATCCGTCGCTTACCGCCGATGCCGTCTCCGGCAGGTTGACAGCCAGCGGGGACGGCATCACCACCGTCCGGTCCGTTACCTATGTAAAACCGCGCCTCAACCTGGAAGCGGCGCTTAATTACCCCGATATCGGCGTTTCTCCGGCCGGTCTCGACCTGGGGAGCGTGACGGTCGGCGGCAGCTCGCCTGTCAGCGCCGTTACCATCACCAACAACGGCGCGACCTCTCTTGCCGTCGGGCAGATATCCCGCACCGGCAGCGCTGCCGACCAGTTTGCAATCGACAGCGACTATTGCTCCGGCGTCTCCCTCCCCGCTGCCTCTTCCTGTACCGTCGGCGTCCGTTTCCGCCCCACTGCCGCAGGCATTTTGAGCACCACGCTCCTGATTTCCTCCGACGACCCCGATCCTCCACTGACCGTGCCCCTGAGCGGGACCGGGATAAATACCGTCGCTACACTCGCCGTCAGCAAGAGCGGCACCGGGAGCGGAACCGTGACCAGCCAGCCTTCCGGCATCGACTGCGGGACCATCTGCGGAGCCTCTTTCACCCAGGGCGCAACAGTTACCCTCGCCCCGGCCGCGGCGTCAGATTCCCTTTTTGCCGGATGGCAGGCAAGCTGCAGCGGCACCGGTCCCTGTCAGATAACCATGACCTCCGATCTTCCGGTTTCCGCCGTTTTCAACCTCAAACCTCCGGTGCTCATGAACGCACCATCGCCGGGCTATTATACGACATTGGCAGCCGCCTTTGCCGTCGCTGCAGATGGCGCAACAATCCAGGCAAAGGCAGTGACATTCTATGAAAACCTTCTGCTCGACCGCAACATTTCCGTAACCATCAGCGGCGGCTATGACGACGCCTACGGCGCAGCAACGGGACTTTCGTCAATTTACGGCACTCTGACCGTCGGGGCAGGCACGCTATCCGTGGCAAATCTCGTCATCCTGTAAGTAAATTATATAAAGGGGGGAGAGAGCCGGTATATCTTGGCTGAGAGGGAAAATGGGACTGGAGACTAGTCGAAACTTTCGGAATAGTGGGCGGCGATCTCGCTCTTGAGGTACGATTCGACCTCCTGGGCGGTGGGATAGGTGAGGGCTTTGGTCACAATCTTTTCCACTTCGCTTTTGGCACAGAGGCGCAGGATTTTTTTCACCCGGGGGATTGATACGGCGTTCATGGAAAGCTCGTCGAACCCGAGCCCCAGAAGGATCGGAAGGTATTCCGGCTCCCCCGCCATCTCTCCGCACATACAGGCGTCGATACCGGCGACATGGGCGGCATCCACCACCATCTTCAGGGACCGCAGCACGGCCGGGTGGAGCGGCTCATAAAGGTTGGAGAGGTGTTCGTTGGTCCGGTCTATGGCGAGCGAATACTGGATCAGGTCGTTGGTGCCGACGCTGAAAAAGTCGACCTCACGGGCAAGGAGGTCGGCAATGATAACGGCGGACGGGATCTCGATCATGATGCCGATCTCGATATGTTCATCAAAGGGGATACCCGCCGCCCGGAGATCCTCCTTCGCCTCCTCCAGGAGCGCTTTGACCGCCCGGATTTCGGCCACCCCGGACACCATGGGGAAGAAAATACGCACCCGCCCCAGGGCGCTAGCCCTTAAGATCGCCCGCAGCTGGGGCTTGAAGGTGTCGGGCTGCCGCAAAGAGAGACGGATGGCCCGCAACCCCAGGGCAGGATTCAGCTCATCCGCAAGATTAAGGCCGGTAACGAATTTGTCTCCTCCCACATCGAGGGTGCGGATGGTTACCGCGTGCGGCGCCATTGATCGGACCAGAGTTGAATAAGCGGCAAACTGCTCCTCCTCATCGGGAAGCTCGGTGCGGTTGAAAAAGAGCATCTCCGTCCGATACAGCCCTATCCCCTCGCCGCCGTGCCCCTTGACGGAGGGGACCTCTTCAAAGAATTCCACATTACCCTTCAACAGAATACGGTGGCCGTCGGTGGTCTCCGCCGGAAGGTCCTTGAGCTTTAATAGCTCCCGCTCCAGGTATTCGTAATGCAGTTTGCGTTGCAGGTACTCGCGGAAGGTCTCCTGGTCGGGATTTATGATCACAACGCCGGTTGTGCCGTCTATTATGACAGAGTCGCCGTCGGCAATATCTGCAGTCGCCCGTTCCAGACCGACCGCCGCAGGAATCTCCAAGGCACGGGCCAGGATGGCGGAATGGGAAGTTTTTCCCCCAAGGTCGGTGACAAAGCCGATCACCTTTTCCTTGTCGATCTGCAGAATGTCGGCGGGTGAAAGGTCGTGGGCGACAATGAGCGCCTTCCCTTCCACTGTGTTGAGCGGTTCCTGGCTGTGGCCGACCAGTTTGCGGATGACCCGCTCGATCACCGTCTCCACATCGCCGCTTCGCTCGCGCAGATATTCATCTTCGATCGTGGCGAAGAATTCCTTGAATTTCAGCAGGGTCCTTTTCAGGGCGCCTTCGGCGTTGACCCCCTCATTTTCGATGAATCCCACAGTCTCAAGGGTCAGCATGCTGTCTTCAAGGATCAGCAGATGGGTGTCTATGACATAAAGATGTTCCGTACCCTTCTGTTCGGATATCTGCTGTTTTAAAGCCTTGAGCTCTTCTTTCGCAGCGCGGAGGGCGTTATTAAAGCGATTCACCTCGGCCGGGATTTCGGCCTGCGTGACCTTCTCCTCGACCACCGCAACCCGGCTTCGATCGGTAATCCGCGCGCTTCCGATGGCAATGCCGGGAGAAGCCCCGACCCCCTGTAAAAACCTGTTTTTAGTCTTCGCCGAAGCCATTCTGTACAAGCTCTCCCAGGGAAGACATCGCCTCCGCTTCGTCTTCTCCTTCAATCTTTACCCGGATGACGCTCCCCTTGCCGGCGGCAAGCATCATGATCCCCATTATACTTTTTCCGTTGACCTCCACACCCTCCCGGGCAATCCTGATCTCCGATTTAAAATGACTGGCGGTCTTTACAAAAAGGGCGGAGGCCCTGGCGTGAAGCCCCAGTTTGTTGACAATGGTGAATTCCTGTTCGAGCATGTCTTCCTTTATCGAGAACCGTGAAACGTGAAGGGTGAAAGGTGAAAAAACCCTGCTTATAATTCACCTTTCACTTTTCACCTTTCACTTCTTCAGATACTCCCCAGCCACCGATATACTCTCCCTGCCGCATTCCTTCAACAGGCCTGCCAGTTCAGCCACACCGCGCTTTCCGCGCTCGGCGGCGAATTTTATCACCATCGGCAGGTTGACCCCGGTCAGGACCTCCACCCTGTTATCCTCCAGGAAGGAAAGACTCATGTTGGAGGGGGTGCCGCCAAACATGTCGGTCATGATTATCACTCCGGAGTCGTTAACCCTTTCAATCGCCCCGGTTATGGAATTCCTTATTCCCTCGACCGGATCATCCTGTTGAATGCCTACCGTCTCGACCAGATCAAGCTTTCCCACGATCATTTCCGCCGCGGTCAATAACTCGCGGGCCATCCCGGCATGTGTCACCAGAACCAATCCTATCATGACATTATCCCTTTTCCATATCGCGGTGGGTTACCTTCAGGTTTACCTTTTGACCGTTGAAAAATGCACGCAATTCTTCGGCAATGACCACCGAACGGTGCCTGCCGCCTGTGCATCCGATGGAGATGGTCAGATAAGATTTCCCCTCGTGCCGGTAGCCCGGCAGAAGGAACTCCAGCATGTCCGTGAGCTTTCCCAGAAAAACCGCGGTCTCAGGCTTTTCCAGAACATAATTCCTGACCCCCGGGTCGAGGCCGGAAAACTCCTTCAGTTCCGGGACAAAATGGGGGTTCGGCAGGAACCGGACATCCATCACCAGGTCCGACTCAAGAGGTATCCCGAAGCGGTAGCCGAACGACTGCAGATGAACCGTCAACTCCCTGGCCTCCTGACCTCCTTTGATGCGGGCAATGACCAGCTCTTTCAACTGATGGACGTTCAATTCCGATGTGTCGATGATAAAGGTGGCCATCCTCTTGAGCCCTGAAAGCAACTCTCGCTCAAAGCGGATCCCCTCGGGCACGGATCCGCTCTCCTGGGCAGGATGGCGGCGCCGCGTCTCGGAAAAACGCCGGATCAGCACCTCATCGGTGGCATCGAAAAAGATTATCTCAACGGAGTGTCCCTCTTCCCCGATCTCCTGAAAAACCTTCTCGTACCCCTTGAGGAAGTCCCGGCCGCGGATATCCATCACCAGGGCAACGTCACGGACCCTTTCCTTAGACTTGTCCACCAGTTCGATAAATGTCGGGAACAGCGTAACCGGCAAATTGTCCAGGCAGAAGAAACCTTCATCCTCCAGGGCACGTACGGCGGTGGATTTGCCGGAACCGGAAAGTCCCGTAATAATCAATATCCGCATCTCATTCCACCTCATCACCCAGGGGGCGGACTTCCATGCGCGCCAGGAGTTTTTCGTGAAACTCCTTGGCCGAATGATAACCCATCCCCTTGAGCAGGAAATTCCTGGCTGCCACCTCGATGATGGACGTAAGGTTGCGCCCGGGACGGACCGGGATCTTGAGATGCGGAAGTCCTACCCCTAAAATGGTGTAGATCTGGTCGTCAATACCCAGCCGGTCGTACTCATGGACCGGGTCCCATTCGACCAGCTCCAGCACCATGTCGATGATTTTTTTTTCACGAATTGAGGAAACGCCGTACAGGTCCTTGATATTGATGATTCCCAGCCCCCTGATCTCCATGTGATGCTGGATCGTCTCTCCGGCCTGCCCGACCAGAGCTGCCGGCATCTTCTTTTTTATAAAGATTACATCGTCGGCCACCAGTCTGTGCCCGCGGATCACGAGATCCAGGGCGCATTCGCTCTTGCCGATACCGCTCTTTCCCAACAGGAGGACACCGACCCCTAGAACATCGACCAGAACCCCATGGATATGGGTCGTAGGGAGGAGCCTTTCCTCAAGAAATTTTGTAATGAGGGAAATAAAGGTGGATGACTGGTGGGATGTCACCAGAAGAGGTATCCCGGCCTTTTCCGTCTCCGTCTTCAGGAAATCGGGGGGGTCGAGCCCTTTGGTGATTATGAAGCATGAGATCGGAAAAGCGCACAGCTTGACAACGTAATCAATCGCCGCCTGTTCCGGGATCTGGCGCAGATAAGAAATTTCAGTGTTACCCAGCACCTGGACCCGGTCGGGATGGAGGTGTTCCGTATAGCCGGTCAGCGCCAGGCCAGGTTTCTGAATGCGGGAGCTGTGAACTCTGTGGTGAAGCCCTTTTCTCCCTGCAATCAGCTTGAGGTCCAAGCCGTATTCCTCGTCATTGAGGAGGACTTCGATGGAAAGACTGATAGTATTCAATAGCGGCTGTCCTGTTCGCGGATGATTTTGAAAATCGCGGCGGCATCCGGAGCCTCCAGAAGCCCTTTGCGGATTGCCGGGTCTTTCAGTATCCGTGATATCCGGGCCAGCATTTTCAGATGAATACCGACAGCGTCTTCAGGTGCGACGAGCAGAAAGAACAGATTCACCTTCCTGTCGTCGAGGGCATTGAAATCCACGCCGGAAAGGCTTCTGCCAAAGACCAGCACAAGGCCTTTTGCCTGTTTCATCTTGCCGTGGGGAATGGCAATGCCGTCCCCGATGCCGGTGCTCCCCAATTTTTCCCGTTCAAGCAATATCTTCAGAAGTTCAGCATGGTCCAGACCGGGATGCCGCTCCACCACCTTTGCCGCGAGCTCATTGAGGACCGCTTCCTTTGCTGCAGAGGAAAGAGCGGGAATTATATCCTCCGGCTGCAAGAGCAGATTAATCTTCATCTATCCTCCGGCAACGATGGCTTTTCCACTTGTCACGCGTCACCCGTCACCGATTTATCCTTTCGAAGGCTCGATAAGACCATAGTTACCGTCCTTACGGCGGTAGATAACGTTGATATTTTCAGTGCCCGCATCGGTAAAAACAAGAAAATCCTTGTGGAGAAGGTCCATCTGCATGACGGCTTCTTCCACGGACATCGGTTTGATGGAAAAGGTTTTGGTCCTGATGATTACCGGTTCCCTCCGCTGCTCGATACTTTCGGCCTCAACGATACTTTTCACAACCTTCCGCTCACGAACCACTTCAGCAGGCTTGTGTTCCTTGAGCCGCTCCTTGTAGCGGCGCAGTTGCCGCTCAATTTTGTCCACCACGGCATCGACGGCCGAATACATGTCGTTGGTCTCCTCCGCGGCCTTGATGGTAATCCCTTTGGCGGTTATGGTAACTTCTGCGGAGTGGCGGATCTTTTCAACGGTCAGGAAAACCTGGGCGATTGTCGGTTCATCGATATATTTTTTGATCCTTTCCAGCTTTTCTTCGGCATAGCTTTTCAGAGCATCACTCGGCTCCATGTGTCTGAATGTTGTGGTAATCTGCATAATTCCTCCTTAAAAATAATGTTTCTTAAAAAAGTCTCTTTCTCTCCGACGACGAACCGATTTTCAGCATTTCCCGGTACTTTGTCACGGTGCGCCGGGCAATATTGATGTTATTGGCCGACAGCAGTTCAGCCAGGGTCTGGTCGCTGTACGGTTTGCGGGGGTCCTCGGACCCTACAATCTCTTTGATCTTGTTCTTAACGCTCTCGGAAGCGATAAAATCGCCGCCGTTTGTGGAAATGCCGCTGTTAAAGAAATATTTCAGCTCATACAGCCCCTGCGGCGTCTGCATATACTTACTCGTGGTAACGCGGCTGATGGTGGACTCGTGCATCCCTATATCCTCGGCAACATCCCGCAGCACAAGCGGTTTCAGGTATTCAATACCCCGGTCGAAGAAATCGCGCTGGAACTTTACGATGCTTTTGGCCGCCTTGTAAATGGTCCGCTGCCGCTGATGGATGCTTTTGATAAGCCACATTGCAGAGCGGATTTTGTCGTTCAGGTATTCCTCAACCTTGGCGTCAGCCTGCTGCCCTGCTTTCCATTCACCGGCGTATAACGGATTGATCCGAAGATTTGGGAGCCCCTCGTCATTCAATACCACCACATACTCATCAGCGATCTTATACACAAATATGTCGGGTGAAATATAATGGACGTCATCCTGGCCGAAGACCCGGCCGGGCTGGGGGTCAAGGGTCGCAATGATCTTTGCCGTCAGCAGGATGTCGTTGATATCGCACCCGACCGTCCGGGCTATCTGTTTGTACTTGCGGGTTTCAAGATCCTTTAAATGATCACGCAGCAGCACTTCTACCAGGCTCCCCTCCATGCCGAGCTGCTGCACCTGGAGCAGGAGACATTCCCGCAGGTCTCTGGCCGCAATTCCCGGCGGATCGAAGTCCTGAACCCTTTTCAAAACAGCTTCCACTAAAGGTTCATCCACTTGGCAGGCCGCCGCCACATCGGCGAGGGTTGCCCGGAAATAGCCGTCCTCATCGATATTGCCGATGACCTCGGTGCCGACCTCGGTTTCCTTTTCCGAGAGCCTGGTCAGGTTCAGCTGCCACATCAGGTGATCAAACAGTGTGCTCTTTTTGGTCAGGATATTTTCGTAGGAAGGCCTGTCGTCGTCGTCGTCAAAATATTGCTCGCCGGCGCTGTAATTGTAACCTTCCAGATAGGATTCCCAATCCATCTCGCGCAGGGTTTCCTCACCGGCTGTAACTTCCTTGAAATCAACAGCTTCCGGCTCCGGCGCGGCTTCCTTTTCAGTCAGTTCAAGCTGTTCGGCCTCCTTGTTCTCCTCCATCTCCAGCGACTCATCAAGCACCGGGTTCTCTTCCAACTCCTGGCGCACAACATCCTGCAACTCAAGCCTGGAAAGCTGGAGGAGCTTGATAGCCTGCTGCAACTGGGGGGTCATCACCAGTTGCTGGGCCAGCTTCATTTGTTGGCGCATTTCAATAGCCATAGCTTAACATCCGTTCTACGTTCTACGTTCTACGTTCTACGTTTTAAGCTTTATGTTTAACATTGAACTTAGAACCTAGAACATAGAACTGTTTTTATAGTTTGAACTTCTCTCCCAGGTATATCTCCCGTGCCTTTTTGCTTTCCGCTATCTGCACCGGGTCGCCGCATTCAAGGACTTCACCGGCGTTCAAAATATAGGCCTTTTCGCAGACGACAAGGGTCTCCCGGACGTTGTGGTCCGAAATCAGTACCCCGATCCCTCTCCCTTTGAGATCGGCAATAATGTTCTGGATATCAATGACCGCTATGGGGTCTATGCCGGCAAACGGTTCATCCAGCAGAATGAAGGAGGGGTTGGTCGCCAGTGCCCGGGCTATTTCCACCCGGCGGCGTTCACCGCCGGAAAGGGCGAAACCCTTCCTCCCGGCGATATGGGTTATCTTGAAATCCTCCAGGAGTTCTTCCGCTCTTTCATGGCGGCGACCGCTGGAAAGCTCCATCGTTTCCAGCACAGCCAGGACATTTTCCTCAACCGTCAGTTTTCTGAAGACCGAGGGCTCCTGGGGAAGATAGCTAATACCCCTGCGGGCCCGAAGATACATGGGAAGTTCCGTGATGGCTTCGCCGTCGAGAAATACCTGGCCGCTGTCCGGACGGCACAGACCGACCACCATATAGAACGTGGTGGTCTTACCCGCACCGTTCGGCCCCAGAAGCCCCACCACCTCGCCGGATGAGACCTCCAGGTCCACGCCGTTAACAACCGCCCGATTATCGAAACTTTTTTTCAACCCGCTGGTGTAAAGGGTCCGTTCAAGGTTTTTTGCCGTCATCTTTCCCCTTATCCCTGGGATGGATGACCGCCTCAACGCGCACATCCGGCCCGCCGGTAACCATACTTTTCTGTTCGTCAACAAAATAGGTGATCACCTTCCCCGAAACCACATTATTCCCCTCATGTACCTTCGGGTTTGTATCAAGGGTTATCTTACCCGCTTTATTGTCATAGACCGCATGGCCGGCCTCTCCCAGCCGGTTACCCTGAACGATGCGCACGTTGCCGAACGCCTCCACCTTCTCCACTTCGTTGTTGCGCTCGGAGTAGTTGATAACCAACCTGTCGGAGTAAATGGTTACGTCCCCCTGCCGGGCCGAGACCCGCCCCACAAAAGTGGCGGTCCTGTTAGTGCTATCGGCAACAAGTTCATCGGCCTTTAACTGAATCGGCAGACTGCGCCGCTCTCCGCCGGCGCCTCCACCCGCATTGCCCCCGCCGGCTAACGCCAGAACAAGGGAGATGACCAGAATTCCCGTTTTCATCATCGGCCGGACCCGGACCTTGCTGTTGCGGTTACGTCCCGCACTATTTTTACGCTTCTTGAATCGGTCATAAGCTCCATCCCGACCCCTTCCACGGTCAGATTACCGTCGGCGAACCTTACCCGATCTGTGGTTCGGATCACGGACCTGGCGGCGATATATTCCGCATGACCCGTAGAAAACGCCATCCCCGTTCCGCTTCTTGCCACAATGTTCCCGGAAAGTCTTACATCCCTGGTTTTGTTGAGATAATCGGCCCGGTCGGCGGTCAGGACAATATCTCCTGTCGTGCGGTCACCTTTGACGGTCATACGGACACCGGTCAATCGGGTGATCTCCTTCACCTTGTCGTATTCCGCCTTGTCGGCCAAAAGGTCCCACTTCCGCACCCCGTTCTTCGTCTCGGTATAATGGATTTTTTGCAGAGATACGTCAATGTTTTTGGGAAGCCGAGACAACCGCTCTGCAGGCCGCTTTTCCCGGTACACCTCAAAGAGGATTGCCGCCACAAGCGATATTCCGGCCAACACGATAACCAAGGCCAGAAGCTGCCTGATTTTATTCCGCTTTATCATAATTTCGAAGAGAGTATAACACCATAAAAAATGGCTGTAAAGCGGATTGTGGCGGGGAAGGGGAAATTTGGCACAAAGATTGAAGACGGGGGATTAATCTTAACCCATCGAAGCCGTTGTTCATAATTATTTTACCATTTCCGGCGGAATTAGCTCTTGCAAAATCATTGGGAAAAGATGCAGAGTAATAAAAAAAATCAAGGATTAACCATTGATGGGAAAAGTAATGTCCATAAGGCAGTTCTTCTATATTATCCTGAGGTTTTCCATCATCATGGCGCTGTCCATAGTAATTGCACAACCTCTCAACAGGGAGAATTACGATAATCATTACAACAAAGCGCTGTTTAAGATCCATACCACCGATCTCAATTTCCTGTCCGACCAGTTAAGGACAAGGCTGTCATACTATCTGATCATGAACGATATAGTGGCATTGCAACAGGTATTGGACAGCAATTTTGGGGTATTCGGATTCGTCATCACAGATTGTCCGGCGGGAAAACAGGATTGCCCCGACCAGAAAATTCTCTATTCCTCCAACCCTGATCTGAATTGGCGAAAGTTCCCAACTCCCGCCGATCTGGTGAAGGAACCATACGTAGTGCTGCAAGGGGCCATCCCCCTACCCACTGAACGGCAAAAACCAGGCGTACGCCGAAATACTGCGACGAACCAGGGCGAGATTATTGGCCGTCTGTATATCCTCAGCAACATGCCCCACAGCTTCGGCGAGGATTACAGCCAGTGGATCAAGGAGCCCTTTAAAGATGCAGGACCCTGGAAGTATTACCTGAAAACCATGCAGGTATGCCTGCTGGGCGGATTTTTGATCTGGCTGGTTTTAGAACTGTCGCTCGGAATAAGACGCTTGCAGTTATGGACCGCCAAGCAGCGTGAGTATGAATTGATCAATAACGCCGACAACTACCTGAAGCTCCTGGAGGAAAAGAACTACCAACTGGAAGAGCAGAACAGGTACACATCCGCACAATTTGAAATATACCTCAATAGAATTAAAGAACTGGAACAAAAAGTAAAGGACGATTATCAATATAAGAAGTTTGCCGAAGACGTTATCAAGGAAATTGAAGAGGGAAAACAGGAACAATCAGCAAAATTGCATGAAGAACTGAATAAATCCAAGCAGGAAATGGAGATTCTGCGGGCTAAGATTGCGGAATTTGAAGGAGCCTCAGACAAGGACAAAAAAGAAACTTATAATGCGCTGGAATACGCGGTTAAAACAAAATTTTCAAACGCCTTTGAACAGAAGATGTTCGAATGTATCTATAAAAGCCCTAAATACCTGAAGGGAGAATGGCTCCTGATAAACAGCTTTAATGTTGCCGCCGGTAAAAATTACAGCCAGTTCACCGATTGCATTGTCGTAAGCAAAGAATGCCTGATTGTCATCGAGGCAAAAAATTACCTTGGGACTATAGATTCCGATGGGGACATTGAAAACGACAAATGGTTTTGCCGCAACGAGATGGGGAAAAAACAGATTGACAGCCTCTGGGGAGACAACCCCTTCCACCAGGTGAACGAATACTGCATGAGTCTCATGCACATCGTGAAGAAGCGGAGTCCGTGGGACATTTCGGTATACGGGGTCATTGTATTCCAGGAAGGGTCCGACCTTTCGAAGATAGGGAGCCAGATTGGGAAATTTTACAGGATAACAGCCATCGACCGTTTGGTGGCGATGCTGGAAAATATTGAGGCGGAAGCAAGGAGAAGCCATAAATTCGGCAAGCGCCCTTCACCCCTTCAGATCGAAAATCTGATCCGCGGACGAACCATAGGGAATGCATCGGGAAACCCCATGTAAAGCAACAACCGCAATTGAATTATTACGATTTCAGCAGAAGGAGAGATACATTTGGACAGAGTTCTTATCATCGGCTGCGGCTATGTCGGCAAGCGGGTTGCCAAGTTGGCCATGGAGAAAAATGCCTCAGTCGTGGCGATGGCCAGGGCGGCCAAAAGTTTTGAAGAGTTGGAAAAACTGGGGATCCAGACGGTCTCCGGAGACCTGGACTATCCCCCCTCCCTCAGAAACCTTCCCACAAAAGGGGCACTGGTCTTTTACTTCGCCCCGCCGCCGGGTGGAGGTTTGACTGACCCGCGGATGCGGTCTTTCTGCACATCCGTAGCCCCGGGAGATGAGCCGCACAAGGTGGTGTACATGAGCACCAGCGGGGTTTACGGCGACTGCGGAGGGAGTGCGGTCACCGAAGAGACCCCGCCACATCCGCAAACCACAAGGGCCAAGCGCCGCTTGGATGCGGAAGCTTTTCTTCTTTCATGGGGCAACGAAAGAAACGCTCCCGTTGTCATTCTCCGGGTCGCGGGGATTTACGGCCCCGGACGCCTCCCCATCCCCCATATCGAAAGCGGAAATCCGGTGCTTTACGAGCATGAAGCCCCGTTCACCAACCGCATCCACGCGGACGATCTGGCCAGGGTCTGTATTGCAGCCGCCGACAAGGGAGAAGCGGGGGATATTTTCAATGTCAGCGACGGAGAGAGCGGTACCATGACCCACTACTTCAACGCCGTTGCCGATGCCTTCGGACTCATGAGGCCACCGCAGGTATCCATGAAAGAGGCCAGGGAGGTCATGAACCCCCTGATCCTCTCCTATTTCTCCGAATCCAGGCAGATGGACAACGGCAAAATGCGGGAGAAACTCGGGATCGGACTTCTCTACCCCACGCTGGGGGAAGGACTTAAAGCAAGCCGGACCCCGGACTGAAATCGGGCGTCCGGATACAAAGAGAGCGCTGCTACCGGCCGCCGATTTCCCTGGCCGCTTCAAGCTCCGTGATCCGGCGCTGTAACTCCACGTTAAGATTGCGAATTTCCTCTTCCGCCCGCTTCCGTTCGGTAAAATCCCTCTGCATTGCGACAAAATGGGTAACCTGGAACTGTTTGTTCACCAGAGGAGCCACATACCATTCCATGATAAATTCCGAGCCGTCCTTGCGGTAGTTTACGGTTTCACATTGGAACGGCCGCCTTTGCCACAAGGTCTCGCGCATACGGTCCAGGAGCTTCCGGTCGGTTTTGGGCCCCTGCAGTATCCGGGGGGTCTTGCCGATGACCTCCCTGGCCTCATAACCCGTTATGGCGGTGAACGCCGGGTTGACATAGACGATCTGAGGGCCGGGAGGATCGAGCTCCGCGGTTGTGATGGTAATCGCTTCCCTGGTCTGCTGGACGGCGGATTCCAGGAGCCGCAGCATCTCCTCCGTCCTTTTGCGTTCGGTAATGTCTACGACGCTCACCGGAAGATTGCCGAACTTCGTGCTGTCGGGCGGGATCGCCAGAGAGACCAGAATATCCCTTCGATCTCCCTGCAGCGTTATCATGACCGCTTCCGCTTCGAAATATCCCTTCCCTTCGGCGATGGCGACAAGACCGTCGCGAAATACCGTTAGAGATTCCTGCATGAATACACGGTCCAGTGCGCTCAGGAGTTCTGTTTTACTGCCTGCCGCAAAGATTTTGAGCGTCGTTTCGTTTACATCGAGTACCTGCAGATTCTGCAAGACTTGCATGACATAACCCGGCTGGTCAGTGAAATATTGACTGAAATCCTTGATCCCTTTCGCTTTCAGGGTATCGAGGTCCGCCTTGACTAAAGAGAGGTCCGCTTCCCATATCGAGACCGGCGCGGTCTGGTAAATCGCCTGGAATCTGGCTTCGCTTTCACCCCGTGCCCTGGCGGCTCTTTCGGCCTCCGCCAGATACCGACGCAAAAGCCAGTAGAGGAGCAAAGCCGTGGCGCCGACGTACAGCCACCCCTTGGCGGTCTGCATCCGACTGAGGAGAGTGGGGTCCGTTACGAGCAGAGACAATAGCTTGTCAGAAAAGAGAATCCACAACCCTCCGATAACGGCGTAGATGGCTGTAATTCTGACGGCGGCCTTTCTGACCCCGACCGGGCCTCTTGCTTTCCACTTAACGTTCATTGTATGAACCCAATTATCGCACGACGTCGGAACATACGACAAAAATAGCAGGAAATCACGCCCCTGCAATCAATTAAAAACCCGCTTTCGGTTGTTTCCTGAAAGCGGGCTGTCAATCTTTCCCTGAATTTCTCTACGGATTGGTGGGCACGGGCTGCTACAAGCCGCGAGGTTAGAGGAAATATCTGGCGGTAACCGCATCCCAGGCTCCCTGTCCCTTCAGCAGGAGGTCGCATACCTCACGCACTGCCCCCCATCCGCCGCGATTCCTGGTCACAAAATGGACATGGGGCAACACGTACTCCATGGCGTCAGCCGGAGCTGCGGCGAACCCAACTCGGCGCATGACCGGGATGTCAATAATATCGTCCCCCATGAAGGCAACCTGGGAATCGTCGAGGCCGGTCTCCGCAAGGATTTTCAGGTAAGGGGCCAACTTGTCAAGCGCCTTCTGGTAGACGCGGTTTATCCCCAGTTCCTGTGCCCGGTTGGCGACCACTATGGACTCCCGGCCGGATATGATCCCCACCTCGACCCCCGCCCTCTGCACCATCTTGATACCGTGGCCGTCCTTGACGTTGAAAAATTTGCTCTCCACCCGATTGGAATCGAAGATGATGCGGCCGTCAGTCAAAACCCCGTCCACATCGAGCAGGAGTAATTTAATTTTGGCTAATCGTTCGTTCATTAATTATCCGTGCTGCGATACCGGCGAACCTTGGCCCGCGAGGAACGAGGACCGAGGATCGAGGTTCCGGAAATGATTTCTCGTTCCTCGCACCTCGAACCTTGAAAGTGGCGCAGCCGCTTTCAGGCGATGCCCGCCTTCAGGAGATCGTGCAGGTGCACAATCCCCACCGGTTTCGCATCGCTTTCCCCCTGAAAAACAAAGAGCGAGGTGATGGAGTACTCCTCCATCCGCTGCAGGGCCTTGGCAGCCAGCTCCGAGCGTCTGATCCGCTTGGGGTTTCCCGTCATCAGATCGCAAGCCCTGCGGGTCATTATATCGACCCCTTTCTCCAGAGCGCGGCGCAGGTCCCCGTCAGTAATAACCCCGACGAGGCCCCCCGACTCATCGGTAACCCCGGTAATTCCCAAACCCTTGGAGGTGATGACGAAAAGCGCCTCGCGCATGAGCATATCCCCATTCACATGGGGAATGGCGTCCCCCGTGTGCATCAGGTCCTCAACCCTCAGAATCAGTTTCTTCCCGAGGGCGCCGCCCGGATGGAAGAGGGCGAAATCTTCGGCCCTAAAGCCGCGCTGGAGCAACAGCGCCACTGCGAGGGCGTCCCCCATGGCCAGGGTGGCAGTAGTCGAGGCTGTCGGTGCGAGACCGAGAGGACATGCCTCTTCTTTCACCGAGATATCGAGGAAAACATCACCTGCCCTGGCAAGGGTGGAAGAAGAGTTGCCGGCCATGGCGATGAGGTTCGCGCCCAGGCGTTTGATAACAGGGAGGATGCGTACCACCTCTTCTGTCTCACCGCTGTTGGAAACCGCAATCACCACGTCCCCCTTCATGATCATCCCCAGGTCACCGTGTATCCCTTCGGCGGGATGGAGGAAAAAAGCGGGAGTACCGGTGGATGCCATGGTGGAGGCGATTTTCTGCCCGATCAGTCCCGATTTCCCAATGCCGGTAACAACCACCCTTCCCTTTGAGGCAAGGATAAGCTCCACCGCCCTCTCGAACTCCCCGTTTATGGCATCGGCCAGGTTCATGAGAGCCTCGGCCTCGATCCTGATTACTTTTTTCGCTTCTTCGAGAATCACTTTAAACCCCGTGAGGGGTAAGGAGTGAGGCGTGAGGAGGGGAATAGTTACCCCTCACTCCTAACTCCTCACTCCTAACCGTTTATTTGACGATGGCGTCAATCGCCTTCAGTTTTTTCAGCAGCGCCGGCAACTCATCCAGCTTGATGGAGTTGGGACCGTCGCAGAGCGCCTTGTCCGGATCTTCGTGGACTTCCATGAAGATTCCGTCTATACCTGTCGCCACCGCCGCCCTGGCAAGATATTCCACGAACTCCCGCTGACCGCCCGACGAGCCCCCCTGCCCGCCGGGGAGCTGGACGCTGTGGGTGGCGTCGAAGATCACCGGATACCCGGTCCCCCGCATGATGGGAAGACTCCGCATATCGGAAACCAGATTGTTGTAACCGAACGATACCCCCCGCTCCGTCAGGATAATCCTGTCGTTGCCGGTCGAGAGCGCCTTTCCGACCACGTTATCCATATCCCATGGGGCGAGGAACTGCCCCTTTTTGATGTTCACCACCCGGCCGCTTTTTGACGCCGCGACCACCAGGTCGGTCTGGCGGCAGAGAAATGCCGGTATCTGCATCACGTCAAGTACTTCAGAAGCAGGCTCTACCTGCTCAATAGAGTGGATATCCGAAAGGACCGGCACACCAAGCGCCGACTGCACTTTCCCCAGGATACGCAGCCCTTCTTTCAGACCGGGGCCGCGAAAGGAAGTTACCGACGTGCGGTTTGCCTTGTCGTAAGAGGCCTTGAAGATAAGAGGAACGGAGACGCCATTGCAGATGGTCATGAGGCGCTCGGCGCAGCGCAGGGTTGACGCCTCGTTCTCCATAACGCATGGCCCCGCCACCAGCACCAGGGGCCGGTCGGCGCCTATCTTGACGTTGCCGATAATTATTTCTTTGACCATGGTTTTCCTTTGCCGGCTTTACAGCCTTCGAAAACAGGCAAAGGGCTCAGGGCTAAAGGCTAAAGGGAAACCTTTAGTTTAACCCTTTTGCCCTGAGCCCTTCACCTTTAGCCTATTTCTTGTTCTCCAGCGCCGCGGCGATGAACGCCCGGAACAGAGGGTGGGGACTTAAGGGCTTGGATTTGAACTCGGGATGGAACTGGCAACCGACAAACCAGGGGTGATCGTGGATTTCCACCATCTCCACCAGGTCTCGTTCCTTATAAACGCCCGACAGCACCAACCCGTTGGCGACGAGGATATCGCTGTAACGGTTGTTGAATTCGTATCGGTGGCGGTGACGCTCGGAAATTTCGGTGGCGCCATAAGCCTTCTGGGCAAAGGTACCTTTGGCCAGGCTACAGGGATATGCCCCCAGCCGCATGGTTCCACCCTTGCGCGCAACCTCCTTCTGCTCTTCCATGAGATGGATGACGGGGTTCTCGCAATCCTGCTTAAACTCACTGGAATAGGCGTCTTTAAGACCGCATACGTTTCTTGCGTATTCCACTACGGCCATCTGCATACCCAGGCAGATGCCGAACAGCGGGACCTTTCTGGTCCTGGCATAGTGTATGGCCTGGATCTTCCCTTCGGTCCCCCGTTCACCGAAACCGCCCGGCACCAGGATGCCGTCGACGTCGTCCAGAAGCCCGTCAAACCCTTCCTGTTCTATCTTTTCCGAGTCGAGATACTTGAGGGTCACCCGGCAGTCATTGGCGATACCGCCGTGAGTAAGGGCTTCGGAGAGGGATTTGTACGATTCGGTCAGGTTCACATACTTGCCGACAATGGCAATTCTGACTTCCCCCCTGCTCGGTTTTCTCAGCTTTTCGACCACCTCCTGCCAGTGGGTCAGATCGGGGGCCTTGGTCCAGATATTGAGCTTCTCCACCACCTGCTCATCCAGCCCTTCACGGTGCAGCGCCAAGGGAACGGCATAGATATGCTCGGCATCCGCCGACGTGATGACCGCCTTTTCCTCCACGTTGCAGAACAGGGCGATCTTAGCCTTCAGATCCTGGGGGAGGTCCGTTTCGCAACGGCACACCAGTATGTCGGGCTGGATACCGATCTCGCGAAGCTCCTTTACCGAATGCTGGGTCGGCTTGGTCTTCAATTCCCCGGCAGTCTTTATATGCGGAACCAACGTGAGGTGGATAAAGAGCACGTTGCCGGCTCCACGGTCGGCCTTGAACTGCCGGATCGCCTCCAGAAAAGGAAGCGACTCGATATCCCCCACCGTGCCGCCGATCTCGACAATGGCTACATCGTTCCCCTTGGCATTCTCCAGAATCTTGGACTTTATTTCATCGGTTATGTGGGGGATCACCTGCACGGTTCCCCCCAGATAGTCGCCGCGCCGCTCCTTCTCGATCACGGAAAAATAGACCTGGCCGGTGGTAAAATTGCTCTTTTTGGAAAGGCGGGCAGAGGTGTAACGCTCGTAGTGCCCCAGATCCAGGTCGGTTTCAGCCCCATCGTCGGTGACAAAGACCTCGCCGTGCTGGAAGGGGGACATGGTGCCGGGATCAACGTTAATGTAAGGGTCCAGTTTCTGCATGGTGACCCTGAGTCCCCGTGCCTCCAGAAGGGCTCCCAGGGAAGCGGAGGCAAGCCCCTTGCCGATGGATGAGACTACGCCGCCGGTCACCAAAATGAATTTGGTCTTCATGTATAACTCCTCACTCCTAACACCTCACCCCTCACGTATTTTCAGCCTTTCAATGACCTTTTCCAGGTCTCCCGGAGTATCTACCCCGATGGATTCGCACTCGGTCTCCACCACCTTGATCCGGTAGCCGTTTTCCAGAACTCTCAGCTGTTCCAGCTTTTCCGCCAGCTCCAGGAAGGTGGGGGACATCCGGGCATACTGAAGCAGGAAATCACGGCGGTAGACATACAGCCCCACATGCTTGTAACAGAGAAGCTTGCCGGAAGCAAAGGCCTCGTCTTTCAGGTCGTTCCATTTGTCGCGGAAGTTGGGCAGAGGGGAGCGGGAGAAATAGAGGGCAAAACCCTCCAGATCGGTGACCACCTTGACCGCATTGGGGCTCAAAAAGTCATGCAGGGTCCTGATGCGGGACTTCAAAGTCCCCATCAAGATGGAAGTATCCAGGCTGAGCGGCATGATCGCCTCGTCGATCATTGCCGGCTCAATGAGCGGCTCGTCACCCTGAACATTAACAATGATATCCGAGTCAAGACGTGCTGCCACTTCAGCCAGCCGGTCGGTCCCCGTTTCATGGGACCGCGAAGTCATCTCTACGCAGCCGCCGAAAGCCCGGACGGCAGCAGCGATCCGTTCGTCGTCGGTAGCAACGATCACCTCGGAAACAAGGGACGCCCTGGCCGTCCGCTCATAGACGTGCTGTACCATGGGCTTCCCCATGATATCGGCAAGAGCTTTTCCTTCAAACCGGGTGGATGCAAATCTGGCGGGGATTACAGCGGTTATCTTCATCAAATTTAAGGGCCATTAAATAGTGTCCATCCGGAAACCGGATGTGACACTATTGGTTTCCAATTCTGAAACGAGGAATTTTTCGTCCTGGCAAGGAAATCGAGGGGTTGCGCGGAGACGTACATCGGTACGTCGCACAAGCAAGCCCGAAGATTGACGCCGCCAAGGCGGAAAAGGACCGTTTCCGGATGGAAACTAAATAAAATAGTCCCTTCCTGAGGCGGGACGTACTAAGCTACATCAAAAGGCGGGGTTGTGTCAAGGAGGGAATTACAAGGAATCACCCATTCTGCTTACCCAGTTGATCGCCTCCAGTTGCGCGGCCAGGAGATGGTCCTGGCTGAGCTGAGACTGGCTTAACAATCGCTCAACGGCATTGAAATCGGTCTGCTCCAGCTTTTCCGTCAAGAGGAGGATAGTGCCCAGCACCCCGTCCCTGGCCAGGAGTGCCTGACGGATATCGTCGCTCAGATTGAGCTGATCGACTATCTCAACCATCGTTACCTCGAACAGGACATCGATAAAGGAAAGAACACCGGTCATAAAAGCGCGGTCAGAATAGTCACGATCCCCCTCAAGCGCCGGATGCCGCTGCACCAGCTGCTCCATCAACCTGCCGCGCAATGCGGCCGTTTCCAGAAGAGGGCTTTGTACCCCGCGCGAATCACTATGGGCAAAGAGCGCAAGCAGAATCCATCGCTTCAGCTGTTTCAGCCCCAGTACCGTTAAAGCGTGGCGCAACGACTTTATTTTTTCCTTGAGCCCCATGCCGACCGAATTGACCAGGCGCAGCAGGTTATATGTCAGGTTGGGATTCTCCTTGAAGGTTTCTTCGATCTCCCGTATCTCGGCATCCTCAAGCACCTGTTCCAGCAATCTCGTCAGGGTGACCTTCGCGACATCCACCCGTTTTTGCTTCAAAACAACCGGTCGGGCGAAATAATACCCCTGAAACAGCTCAAATCCCTGTTTGCAGCAGAAATCATACTGTTCAGCCGTCTCGACCTTCTCCGCCAGCAGGGTGAGCGGCCAGGCACTGAACCGCTTGATTGTTTCCGGCAACGTCGGTCCGGGTATCTGCAAGATGTCGAGCTTGACAATATCGACCAGCTCGTAAAGCGGCTCGCAAGCCGGAGTATACACACAGTCATCCAAAGCCAGCGTGAATCCAAGCGCCCTGAGGTCACGGCAGCGTTTGACAATCGCGTTGTCCATCTCGATCATCTCCAATAGTTCGATGACCACCTGTTCTTTCGGCAGCAATTCGAGCGCATCACTCATCAGCATTTCGGCGGTGACGTTGAAAAACCCTTTATGCCTTCCCATCACCTGCTGAATGCCGAAATCCGAAAGCGCATTGATAATTACGCTGGCACTGGCCTGCATATAATTGGAGATATCGGCGTAGTGTATGTCGGCCGAGCGGAAAAGAAGCTCAAACCCTATAATATGCTGGTTCCGGTTCAGTATCGGCTGGCGACCCAGAAAAAACTTTTCTTTGGACATTGGGAAGCTCCTTGACAATAAAAGGGCAAAAGGCGAATGGCAAAGGGCGAAAGGGACTACGCGATCCATCCTATAGCCTTTCGCCTTCGGCCATTCGCCTTAATTACTCACACAGCCTGAGGACCTCCACCGCAATGGCCCCTAGCGGCCGCACCAGATCCACGCCGCCGAGTTTGATCGCCTCATTGGGCATGCCGAATACCACCGAAGTGGCCTCGTCCTGGGCAATGTTCTTTGCACCCGCATCCTTCATCTCCCGCATCCCTCGTGCACCGTCGTCACCCATGCCGGTCATGATCACTCCCACGGCGTTCTTCCCCGCATAACGAGCCGCCGAGCGAAACAGGACATCCACTGACGGGCGGTGCCGGGAAACGAGCGGCCCGTCTTTCACCTCCACATAATAACGTGCGCCGCTCCGCTTGAGGAGAAGGTGATGATTTCCCGGGGCAATCAGCGCCCGTCCCCGCACGACCGTGTCGTTATTCTCCGCCTCCTTCACGGTGACGCGGCAGAGTCCGTCCAGACGCTGCGAGAACGCTCTGGTAAAGCCTTCAGGCATGTGCTGGACGACGACGATCCCGGGAGAATCTGCAGGTAGCGTTTCGAGAAAGATGCGCAGGGCCTCGGTGCCGCCGGTGGAAGCCCCCACCACCACCACTTTTTCGGTGGTCTGAATCATTGCCTTTGAACTGGGCTTCTCAATTATGACATCCGCGGTAAGCTTCGGCGCGACCGCGTGCGACCTTGCGGAAATGGTCTTCACTCTTGCCTGCGAGGCCGCCTTTACAACATCGCAGATGCGCACCCTGGACTCCTCCAGGAACTGTTTAGTCCCCATCCGCGGCTTCTGAATGATTTCCACCGCACCGTATTCCAGTGCCTTCAGGGCGGTCTCAGACCCCCGGTCGGTCAGGCTGGAACACATTACCACCGGTATCGGGCGCTGGCTCATGATTTTCTGCAAAAACGTAATGCCGTCCATGCGCGGCATTTCCACATCCAGAGTGATCACATCGGGGATTTCCTCCTTGATCCGGTCAGCGGCGATAAAAGGGTCCGAAGCGGTCCCCATTATCTCGATCTGCGGGTCAGAGGAGAGAATTTCCGTCATCGTTTGGCGGACCACGGCAGAGTCATCTACAATAAGCACTCGTATCTTTTTTTCCACGCGCATATCCTCGCCAAATCAATCGGCCCGGGAAAGGAAAGGTCAGTCAAACGCCACGCCATCCGTTTCGTTGAGCCGTTTCAAGAGAACCTCACCGGTATGGGTATAGAAAAAAATCTTCCGCCCACGAGACCCCCCGACATCGGACACAAGGAGCCGGAGCCCTTCCCTTTCAATAACCTTCAGGGCCATTTCAACATTCTGCGTCCCCACGGCAATGCTTATCCCCGTTTTTTCATCCGAGCTGAACATGTCCGAACCGCCGAAGACCTTAACCTCGATCTCCTCTCGAACGATCCCCAGTTGATGAAACCCTCCCATCATCTGCCGGATGGAGCAATCCACATATCTGAAGCTCTCCGTACAGTCGCAGCGCCCTTTCCCCCTGCACGACGGCAAAAGACCGTGGCAGATGGCGCCGACTCTAAAGCGTTGACTGTACATGGTGATCGAAACGCATGAACCAAGGAGCGTCGTGACCAATGTGGGGTTCTCACCGAGGAACATCTCCCCCGGCTTCAGATAATGAAACGGAAGTTTTGTTTTATGAGGGTCCATTTGGCATGTTCCCGTGTAAATCTGTTCAACGTTCAAGGTTCTGCGTTTAAGGTTGGAACCTGGAACCTCGAACCTAGAACCTGCCTTATTTCTGCTTCCTGTAGATGGTCGGATGCACCGTAACCAGAGGGACATCCAGACCGTTCAAGGTTTCGGAGTGCCCCATAAAGATATACCCGCCGGGAGTCATATGGTTGTAAAAGTGATTCAGCAACCGTTCCTGGGTCGGCCGGTCAAAGTAGATAATCACGTTACGGCAAAAAATGATATCTATCGGCTCGCGCATGCCGAAGTCGCTGTCCATGAAATTCAGGCGACGAAACTGTACCTTTTCCCGCAGTTCCGGAGCGATTCGCACCAGACCACTGGCTTTGTCACGGCTTCGCAGCAGATATTTTCTCTTCATGGGCATGGGGACAGACTCCACCCGCTCCTCTTCGTATATGGCCGTTCTCGCCTTTTCCAGCACCCTGGTGGAGATATCCGTGGCCAGTATCTGAAATTTGAATCCGGGACAGCTTTCCGCAAATTCGCTCAGTACCATGGACAGGGTATACGGCTCCTCTCCGGTGGAACATCCGGCGCTCCAGATCATCAGCTTCCTGTTAATGCCACCCCCGTATTTTTGTACCCATTCCGGCAACACCCGCTGCTGCAGATAGTCAAAATGGTCCGGCTCACGGAAAAAATCGGTCTTGTTGGTAGTCACCAGGTCGATCATCTGCACCAGTTCCTGCTCTATTCCCTGGGGGCTGAACAAGTAATCGCAATAATCTCTGAACGACCTCATTCCCATGCTCCGCAGCCGTTTCTGCAAGCGCGCTTCAAGCATGGTTTTTTTGGCTATGGGCATCTTGATGCCGCACTGTTTATAGATGAACTGGCTTAAACGGGAGAAATCCTCATTGGACAAGTTTGCGGCGCTATCCACACGCTGACAGGCATCGCTCATAGTAACGGGCTCCTGAACATGTACGCTCGATAATCTACCATGTTATTCATATCGGCGTTTATCGGGGGATATTAAGACAAAAAAGGGCCATGGGGCAAGGGGCATGTGGCAAGGGGCAAGGAGTTCGCCCCCTGACCCGTCCCTTTTGCAAAAACGAACCCGCTCTGCAGAAAATCCACCAGCTCTCTTACCGGCACAGGACGGCTGATAAAGTATCCCTGGAGTTCATCGCAGTCGTGCTCGCTCATGAACATCAACTGCTCCTCCGTCTCAACTCCCTCGGCGGTCACCTTCAGCTTCAAGCTCTGCGCCATGGCGATAATCGCCCGTGTAATCGCCATGTCATCGGGATTTGCCGGTATGTCGCGCACGAACGAACGGTCGATCTTGAGCTTGTGAATTGGGAAGCGTTTCAGGTAGCTCAACGATGAATATCCGGTCCCGAAATCGTCAATGGCCAGCGATATCCCCATCTCTCTGATGGCGTACAGTATTTTCGTTGTTTCCTTGATGTTTTCCATGATGGAACTTTCGGTGAGTTCCAGTTCCAGGCAGGTGGGATCAATCCCCGTTGCTTCCAGCGCACTTGCCACCGCGCCAACCAGATCGTACCGTTTAAGCTGCCTGCCCGACAGGTTGACCGCCATGCGCAGGTGGGGAAAGCCCGCTTCCTGCAACGCTTTTACGCATGCGCAGGCCGTGTGCAGCACCCATTCACCGATGGGAAGAATCAGGCCGGTCTCTTCGGCTGTAGGGATAAACCGATCCGGGGGGACCAGACCCAAGGTCGGGTGCTGCCAGCGCAACAGCGCCTCCATGCCGGTAATACGGCCGCTTTTAAGGTCAAGGCAAGGCTGGTAATGCAAAAGGAACTCATTCCGTTCCAGTGCATGACGCAGGCTTGTTTCCATGGTCAGCCGCTGTTCGGCCTTGGCGTTCATTGCGGCCGTATAAAACCGGTAAGAGTTCCGTCCGCCTTCCTTGGCCTGGTACATGGCTATGTCGGCATTTTTCAGCAGGGTGTCCGGGTCTTTGCCGTCAAAGGGGTAAAGGGCAATCCCGATGCTCGTGGTGATAAAAACTTCCCGGTCATCCAGCTCATAAGGGGAAGACAAGGCGCTGAGCATGTCTTTTGCGGCATGGGCCACATCCTCCGTCAGCTTCACGCCGGTCAAAATAACGACAAACTCGTCCCCTCCCATTCTGGCCAGGGTGTCCCCTTTCCGCACCCGGCTCCCCAACCGTGCGGCAACCACTTTGAGCAACCTGTCACCTATGGAGTGCCCAAGGGTATCATTGATCACCTTGAATTCGTCCAGGTCGAAGCTCAATATTCCCACCATCTGTCCTTCCCGGTCTGCCTGGGCCAACACCTGCTCTAACCGGTCGCGCAGCAGTAAACGGTTGGGGAGGGAAGTCAGGAGATCGTAATAGGCCAGGTGCTGGATATCATGCTCAGCCTGCTTGCGCTCGGTAATGTCGTCATAGGTGACGGCAAAGTACCCCGGATTGGGGCTGTAGGCGTCGACCTCCAAATATTTGCAGAGTGCCTTGCTATAGTTTTCAAAGTGCGCGGGTTTCCCGGTCAGGGCAACCTCACCAAAGTTATCAATCCAGTACGGCTCCGTCTCCGGCAAGACTTCCAGTATCCTTTTGCCGATGAGCCGGTCTCTGCTGAGACCGGTCAGTTTTTCAAAAGCGGGGTTTACTTCCAGGAACCGGTAATCGCACGGCCTGCCGTCTTCGTCGCAGATAATTTCATGGAGGGCACAGCCGTTGAGCATTTTGTCGAAGAGGAGGCGAAAACGCCTTTCGCTTTGCTGCAACTCCTGTGTCCGCTCCTCCAGCCTGTCTTCAATCCTCAGCAGAGCCCGGCCGCGTTGTACCGTCTTGCAGAGATTTATCAGGTAATCGGGATCGAACGGCTTGTGGACATAGCCGTCAGCGCCCATTTCCATGAACCTGGTGGCAAGTTCCGGTGTGGAGTCTGTGGTTATCATGATGACTGCGGCCGACGGGGAGGAGAGCTTGATTTCATGGAGAAGCCGGTCGCCGCCGATGTCGGGCAGATGATAATCGAGGATTGCCAATCCCGGCAAATGCTTGCGGAAAAGGGCAAGCCCTTCCTCGCCGGTCAGGGCAACATGCACGGCATAGCCGTGAGCCGTAAAGACTTCCCGGAGCATGCCGGACAAGGACCTGCTGTCATCAATTATCAGCACTTGGGAGGATACTTGCGGTATTTCCCCTTTAATAAGGGATCGTGCATGGGAGCGCAGGACGGACGCCTTGATGGGTACCGGAAGAAAAGCGTTGGCGCCCAGGTCTGCGGTTATCTGCCGGACATCCTCTCCGGAAAATGTGGCAGAGGTGACGAGAATGGGAACCTTATTGAACGCCGGGTAATCGGGAGACCTCAGCAGCCAGCAAAAACGCCAGCCGTCAATCCCCGGCATGTGCAGGTCCGTTACTATGAGATCCGGCGGGGAAAGCTCATCCATTATTGCAAGCGCTTCTGCCGCCTCCTGGCATGGGAAAACCCTGAAACCGTCTTTCTCCAGAACGGCCGCAGTGCAGCGCAACTGTAAAGGGTCGTCATTTACGACCACCGCTGTTTTCACTGCGCCTGTGCACATAAAACCGCTCCCCTAAGCCTGACCGTCACTTCTTTTTCAGTTTTTTCCCGTTCGTTTTTCAGGAAAATACTTATGCGCTACTGAATTAATCGGGGACTTGTCCCCAAAACTTTAAAGTTTATTTATTGCATATCCCTAACCTTGCCGAAACTGCTCCGTTGAGATTCAAGTACCTTGACATGGGGAATAAGAGCCTGCGCTTTCTTCAATGAATGATGTTCAAGTTTGTCCGGACAAAACCGAAAAGATAATTCATATAAACCGTCACTTGTTTTCTTCCCCCGAAATGACGGGTAAAAATCAGCGGATCGATATGCAAGAAGCCGTTTTATTCGTAGATGATGACAAAGCAGTTCTCGGCCACATTGAGAACCTTTTTCAGAACAAGGGGTTGAAGATCCTAACGGCAGGCTCCCCCCGCGAAGCCCTGAAGTTCTTCGCGGGACAGGAGATAGCCGTCCTTGTGTCCGACAATGTCATGCCGGAGATGAGCGGACTTGAGCTCCTCGCCCGGATCGGAAAAATTTCTCCCGACACGGTGAAGATCATGATGACCGCCTATGCCGATCTCCCCACCACCCTTGCCGCCATCAATAAGGGGGAGGTGTTCCGTTTTGTCACAAAGCCCTGGCCGAAGGGAGAAATGATTAAGGCGGTAAAAGACGGGATTCGCCGGTTCCGGTTGTTGCAATCGATGAAAAAAGAGGATGAATTTGTTCTCCATTCCCTGGCCCAGACCATTGAACTCAAGGACCCCCGGACCAGGGGGCACTGCGACAGGGTAGCCGCGTACGCCCTGCAGATAGCCGGGGGATTGGGGCTTCCCGAAGAGATCAAAAAGGATATAAAGTACGGCAGCTGGCTCCATGACTGCGGGAAAATCGGGGTGCCGGAAACAATCCTGAACGCCAACCGGTCGTTGACCGGGGAGGAATTTGAACTCGTAAAAATGCACCCCGTCTGGGGTGCGGATGTGGTGCGCAAGGCGAATCTTTCCGCCATTGTACAGAACATCGTCCTCTACCACCATGAGCGCTGCGACGGCAGCGGATACCCATCCGGGCTCAAAGGCAATAACATTCCCCTCGAAGCGCGGATCGTCGCAGTGGCAGATGTATATGACGCATTGCTGTCGGAAAGGCCCTACCGCAAAGGATGCTCTCAGGAAGAGACTATTGGCATCATCAGGGAGATGACAGGGAATGGCCTCGATTCCGCCATAGTAGGTATCCTTCTTTCACTGTTGGAAAAGACCGGCGACTTGAAGACTTTTTGAGGGTCAAGGGTCAAGGGTCGCCTCCGCGCTGACCAATAGTTTCTCATCCGGAGTTGGGATGGAAACTATTTAGGGGCAGGATCAAGGTTTTCTATGCCCCTTGACCATGCCCCTTGACCCTATCTTTTTAAAACTTCTCGAAGTCGCTATCCAGCTTGTCGCCACCCAGATCGAGACCAAATCCGTCCGCGTTCACCGCTAATTTGGCGCCGGCAGCCGTTCTGTCGTTACCGATTGACGAAGCAGGGGCGATGTGTTGCGCTTTTATCTTGCCGACCGCTTTCCGTTGGATCTTTACCGCCGGCTTTGCCTGGCCGGCCACCGTGACTTTGGCAGCGCCTCTCTCATCCACTGTGAAGAACCCTATGGCGCTCAGGAGCTGCTCTGCCTGGGAGGCAAGCTCTTCGGCCGTTGAGGCCATTTCCTCTGAAGCCCCGGCGTTCTGCTGGATCACCTGGTCCAACTGCTGTATCGCCTTGTTGATCTGTTCCGCGCCGGTATCCTGCTCGCGGGAGGCCGCGGCTATCTCCTGCACCAGCTCGGCGGTCTTCTGGATGTCGGGGACCATCCTGGTCAGGAGTTCCCCAGCCTTCTCCGCCACATCGACGCTGGTGGAAGAAAGCTCGCTGATCTCCGCCGCCGCCTTCTGGGAGCGCTCGGCCAGTTTCCGCACCTCAGACGCCACCACCGCGAACCCCTTGCCGTGCTCGCCGGCCCGCGCCGCCTCGATGGCCGCATTCAGCGCCAGGAGGTTCGTCTGTCGGGCGATCTCCTCGATGATGGATATCTTCCCGGCGATATCCTTCATGGCAGCCACGGTCTCGGTCACCGCCTTCCCCCCCTGCTGAGCGTCCTGGGCCGATTTCACCGCGATCTTCTCGGTCTGCAGGGCGTTGTCGGCGTTCTGCCTGATGTTGGAGGACATCTCTTCCATGGAGGACGACGCCTCTTCGGCCGCCGCCGCCTGCTCGGAAGCCCCCTGGGACATCTCCTCGGAGCCGGAGCTCATCTGCTGGGACCCTGCAGCCACGTTGTCCGCCGAGCTTTTCACCTCGGCAACGACATCCTTGAGTTTTTCCACCATATTCTTCATGGCCGCAAGCAACTGGCCGGTCTCGTCCGTGCTGTTTACTTCAATGGTCGCCGTCAGGTCACCTTCCGCCAACCGATTGGAGACGCCGAGAGCCGTGCTCAACGGCCTTGTTATGCTGCGGGTAATGAGAAATGCCGTCAATGCACCGAAAAGCAGTGCGATACCCGCAATGATGAAGTTGGTCAGACGCGTGTTTGCAAAGGTCTCAACGGCTTCCTTGTAACGCTTGTCGATCCTTCCCTCGTTATATTTGACCAGGGCGTCCAGCGTCTCCCCAATTTTACGGTCGAGCGGTTCAGCCTCCTTGACAAACGTGGAAACCGCCTCATCAGCCTTGCCGGCCAGGCTCAGCTCGATGATCTCATTGTTCGCCTTTTTTGCCACCTCTATGGCTTTCTCGACATCGGCGATCGCCTTCTTTCCTTCCTCATTCTCCTCCAGTTTTACGATTTTCTCCATCGCTTCCCTATAGGTGACCCTCAGGGCTTCGATCTGCTTTTTTTCCTCGAGCCTCGCGGCGTTGTCTTTGAAGAGCATCATCTGCTGCATCGACGATATTATGCCGTCGATTGACTTCGCGGCAATGTTTGCCTGCTGGATTTTTTCATAATTGACTTCAATGATGCGCTGCAGAGTTTTCTGAATCTTCCCCATTCCGGTTACTCCCAGGGCAGTCAATATGACCATGAGCAGTAAGACCAGACCAAAGCCGAGCCCGAGCCGCGTTCCGATTTTCAGATTGTTTAACCTCATTTTATGTGCCTCCATTTTTTTGTGCTCAAGGTTCTATGTTCAATGTTCGAAGTCAACTCTGAACCTCTAACCTTGAACTTTGAACCGCATTTATCCGTTGACCGCTGTTTTGGGTCCTTCACCGCCTGTTTCCTGGGCTATCGCCAGGTCAGCGGAAGAAAAGACCTTATCGATGTCGAGTATGATGATGAACTGGTCGTCCCGTTTCCCCATCCCTCGGATGAATTCGGTATTGAGCTTCGTACCGATGCGCGGGGGCGGCTCGATCTGCTCCGGTTCCAGATCGATCACCTCCTGCACGGAATCCGCCATGGCGCCAATAACCGTGCATTCCCCGTCCACCGCGATCTCCACGATGATGATGCAGGTGTTGAGCGTCTTGTCGGTTTCCGTCATCCCGAATTTGAGGCGCATGTCCACCACCGGGACAACACTCCCCCGCAGGTTGATCACCCCACGCATGAATTCCGGCGTCTGCGGCACCTTGGTCAACGTGGTGAAGTCCAGCACTTCCCGGACTTTGCCGATGTCCAGGGCAAACACTTCCTCCTCCAGCTTGAACGTCAAATACTGTGTTAACTCAACCATGTTTTCCCTCCTGAGATGGATCTTTCTTCTCGGATTCCGGGAGCCGTTTTCGGCATTACACCAAAACGCTTTCGGGTTTTTCCGACCTCCTATATCAGGTAATTCCTGGTATTGTTATCGGGTCTCAAATACAAATCTTTAAATATTTTATTTAAAAATTGTCTGGTTGGTATTTACCAATAGTTCCGCGAGGGAAAAAAATTCGGACAAACCGCCCGTGAGGAAGGAAACGTCGGTGAGAAAAAAAGGCAGATTGAGCCCTTTCCTAAAAAAGTGCGCATCTGCCTTTAATGGTTGTAAGGTCACACTACGGAGCAACTTTTTGTTGCCGGCTGTATGAAACTGTATCTTTTACTTCGCGAGCATGAAATCCACTCCAACTGTTGCTTCACGTTGATGAACCATGCTCAGTTCACGGTTTTCTCAGCAATTGACCGCCTCTTTTACGTCATTAAGCCCGATGTTGAGGTCTTCTGCGCAGAATACCCTGTCGATGTCCAGGATCATGATGAACTGCTCGTTCTGCTTACCTATCCCAATTATGAAATCGGTATTGATGCGGGTCCCGATCCGCGGCGCAGGTTCGATCTGGTCCGGTTCCAACGTGGAGACCTCCTGGACCGAATCCGCCAGGGCTCCGACGATTGTGGTTTCGCCGTCCAGAAGCATCTCCATCACTATGATGCAGGTATCCACCGTTTTC
>WSYB01000073.1 GCA_009773645.1 Geobacteraceae bacterium | reverse complement strand
GCGCTCAAGGGAAAGCAAAAAGGAAATCGAAGGGGTCAGCTCTTGCTACGGAACATTTATAAAAACTGTAGCAGATACATTTGTTTGTCTCATGTCAAGGGTTGACCCCACTGACACACTGACACAACTCATGTCAAGGGTTGACCCCACTGACACAACTACTTTACTGCAGCCCCGTCTCCCGCCGCACCTCCCGTAACAAATCCCGAAAGCGCTCATCCCCGTCACCTGTCCGGAGGAGGATATCCCCTTTCCCCTTGCCAAGGCCGAGGAGAAGGGCGTGCCGGATCTGCCGCTGATCCCAGACTCCCTTTTCCGTGACCATCTGCCACCGGCCGAAGGAGCGGATCATTCCGAGGCCGATGACGTCGGCCGCCACCCGGTCGCCGCTGGCGATGACAATTCCGGTCGGCGCCGGTGTTCCCTCCCACGGTCCCCCTTCGATCATGGCGACCGTGCCGTCGACGATGTTCAGGTCGGGACGGCAGGCGAGGTTGAATTCGGCGACTAGCTCTTCCCAGTGATCGTGGTCAACCAGGTAGGGGCGCTGCTTGAGGTGGGTGCAGCCTATGAAGTTCTTCAGGCAGATGGAGTAGGAGGCCGAGCGGTGAGTTTTGATGACCGGGAGGTTGACGAAGAGGTCGGTCCGGTAGAGCCACTCGGTGACGTAAGCTTTCTTCAGGTAGCGGGCGCCTGGGAGTGCCACTTCGATCCAGCCGTAGTCCTCGAAGGCGACTACCCGCGCGCCGGCTCCCTCTGCCGCCTGCCGGATGCCGCACTTCTTCATGTTCTTCAGGGTGGCGCGGGTGAGGAGCGCTGACATGTCTCCCACCACCACTTCCCGCGCCCCCTGCCGGTAGAGGAGCCGCACCACCGCCGCGACCAGGTCGGGACTGGTAGTGGTCGGGCTCGGGCTCCCGGAGACGACGTTCGGTTTGACGAGGACCGTCTTTCCCTTGATGTCCAGCTTCCGGAAGCCGCCGATCAGGGCGACCGCTTTCTTCACTCGCTCCTCAACGCTCCCCGCGCCGCTCACCCCGACCAGGGCCTTTCCCCCCTCGGTGAACGGATCGATCGGCATCCGTGGCCTCTCCTTCCGCAAGGGGCGAACGAACAGGAGCTCCCCGGCGACGGACCCGTGAAAGGCGAGCAGTGCTCCCGTCGACGCGAAGATCCTCAGCAGGAGGCGTCGCGACATCATTATCGTTTCCCACATGTTTATGAACGGTGCCTCCTCTGCCGACGGGTAAGGCAGCGATTGATCTCCGTCGTGATTAAGCCGCGAAGGGGAAGACCCGGATGAGTTTTTCAGAGATGTACCTTAGTTTAGCGCGCCGGAAACATAAAGCAACGAAAAGTGGACAGAATGGTCGCTGAATCGGGACTGGAGGATGAGATAGATCGGCGACCATCAGAATCACTGTCCTCATGGTAAGCGAGCCAGTTTTATCAATTTCGAAAGAGGGACCTTGTATTGACAATACAAGCCTGTGTGATAGCATTAGGAGGCTTCGCCGTATAAATAGTTTCTCATCCGGAGTTTCAGGATGGAAAATAAATAGCCTCCGGGATGACTTATGAGCCAGCATGTGGCCATGGAAATCAATAAGATCAAGGCCCAACTGACCTGGCATTTGTTTATTTCCCACGATAACGAGAGTGATTTCCCCTATATCGCAAGTTTCCCCGAAGAACAGGCACACAACATCTATCTGACTGTCGGCAATGACGAGGATTCCCTTGCCCTTCTCCATGAGTTGGTTCACGCCAAGTTCGCCGAAACCATTTCCCCTATGTTTTCTTCATCCATCTACGGAATGGATGTCCCGAAGGAGCAGATAGAGGCTGTCGAAAGGATCGTCTACACCGCGGTTAACTGGTTCGTAGACGGCGAAGTGGCCAGGCTTTGCCCGGACGAATTCAGCCAGGCCGTTGCTGCTAGAGTGAGCCTTTCCCTCGGACAGGTGCAGCGTTTTACCCCGGACTGCCCCTTTTTCTGGGGCAATGTCTTGCTTATCGCGCAAAATATCAAGTACCGCCAGATAACGCCGCCGATGGACGAGAAGACCGGCGCGCTGGTGAATATCATCCTTGCGACTCCTACCGACAACCCAACAGAAGAAAGCCTGCTGGCTTTGATAAACAGTCTGGCGGCTTTCACCACCCACTACCAGATCGGCGTCATTCTCAACAAGCATCGGCCGATTTTCACCATCCAGGATAAGTAGGTGATGTAAAAGCAAAAACCGTCAATTATGCTCACCTTTCGCCGAAAAAGCTAAGTGCTTGCCGTAGCGTCGTTGGAAACTACAAACAATCAGGTATAGTCAGCGCTCCGCAGAAGCCCCAAATCTTCGTATTCTTTTAGCTTCGCAGGTGTAGAGATTGATATGACATGTCGAATGTCGAGCATGTCTATGTAGAGCGAATTCATCAATGAATTCAGGATAATGTGACCATGAAATCTAAATATTGGGTTAGGCTGGTTAGTGCCGACGTAAAACCCGGTCATGATGCCTTCATGTTTTTCGCCATTTTCCAATGTTACAAGAAATATTGGTCCTCTTTGCACCAATAAAGCGCCAGAGATTTCAGAAATTTTTTCCATCTCTTTTGAACTGGTAGTCCATCGAGGCATCTTGGCTCCTCCTTTAGTATTAAATAGTGTCCACCCGGAAAATCCGGATGGACACTATTTAAGGAATACTACCGAGATTATTAGGAAGATCAAGGTAGTTTTTTATGACACATTTCTCCGTTCAATCGGCCAGCCCCCATCCGGGGGCTTGCACACCTTACAACGCCGATTTTCACCCCCAAAAGGGGCATCTAAGCTCAGAAATCAGCTATTAATTAGACATTTCCCTTTCATATCTGATGACTTAGCCTGGTCCGACCCCAGGAGGCAACACCCCAGGAGGCAGGAGACCGAAGCAGCGCCTTTGAGCTTCAGCATCTCGAAATAGAGCGAAACCGCAAGGGCTGCCTGCTCACGCTGCACCTCGGACTGTTTCTTCTCCGTCAGTTTTTCACAAAAAGCCTGACACGTTGGGCTTTATCAGACGGAACCGGATATTTGTCGCTGAAATCAAGAAAGTAGCGGAGCCATTTCTTATATTCGGTAAAGTGGGCGGGGGGAATCTTCCTCCTGTTGAGGAAAGCGACATACTTGGTCAAGATAACGTTCGGGATATTCAACAAGGAGAACATCTTTGACTTAATTCATGAGAAATAGTATATTTCACCCGGTTCTGGAATCGGAAAAATCCGCGAATGGGATGTTAGTCTGAAAAGATAAACATCTAATATGTTATATTATACATGAATATAATCTATATTTTTATGATAGTTACGCGAACATGAAATTCGTGCATATTTTTTTGTGAAAAATGGGTAGTTGAGCAGGGGCTATTTAATAAGTGGTTATACCGACTTGTGATTTTTATCTATGCAAAGAGTACATACAATTCCGACAATAAATGATCCGAGTATTACCATAGTAGCAAGGAGTTTTCTGTGAGCCAGATCCCCAGTTCTTACATATATCTCGTTGGTCTGCTTACCACCATACTTTTTGCTATTTATGGGAAATTTACGCACAAAAAATTCACAAAAGTTGCCTTTATTGGTGCTGTAATATTTGGTGTGGTTGGGTTCTACCTCACTTACTAAAGGGTACAAAAGTAATTCAACATCAGGCAATTGTGTAAGCGCATTCCTTGTGCCTGAAGAAGCTCATAATGAGCCAGTACGATTTCTGAA
>WSYB01000030.1:42834-54212 GCA_009773645.1 Geobacteraceae bacterium | reverse complement strand
GCCTCCGTAGGATACCCGTGGGGGAACACGGGGTCTGGTCAGTGCCTTACGGGGCTCAGCCAGACAGTCTTCAACGCGACATCGTGTCGCGGAACGGGCCAGCCATTGACCTGCAGGTTTTTGGGCAGGTCCTATGGTTTGGTTGGGAACTCCATTTCCTGCGGAACACTTAAAGGTCCCTTTTTGCCACCAAATACACGGTTTTAAGGCTAAAAAGGGGGGGGTAATAAAGTATATTTTCTTTTTCATTACGGTCTGCTAACTTGGTCCGACCCCAGAGAATTCATCCGCTATTGCATCTTGCTTAAGTGGGCCGCGCATACTCCGCGAGGAACCAAGTTGGCACTGGATGGCGGTGAATGCGTGCCGACAGCGCAACCAGAATTGTCCACGGAGTCCCGTGCCACTTGAAGTCTTTCGGGGCGGCGGCTCTCTTGAATGGCTTGAGAGACGCTTCTGCTTCCTCAGATGGGGTGGCCCGGACTCCGGCAATTGCTCTGGACACCCCGACTTCCTGGACGGGGCGGTGCGACCCTGTCAATGTTTCCAGAGACACCTCAGGAAACCACCTTTCGAGCGTCACATTCTCTAGCAGTGGTTGAACATCATCGCGCAGATGCTTAAGTGTCTCCTCGTCACGAAGGAGCGCCGCGACTGTAGCCAAAGCCGGAACCAACGATGATGTCTGAAAGAAATCACGCGGCCCAGCCGCCCCTGTCACGCTGAGAGCCACTGCGTCTTCAAGGAGGTCTGTGTCAACAGGAAGATGTCGGCCAGTACGCAGCGCGTTGTGGAGACGACTGGTAACGTCGGTCACGATTCGTTGCGCATTGTCCCAGTCGGACTCACCCATCAAAGCAGCCAAAAGCAGAGTCAGGTCTATGGTCTGATCGTCGTACACAGGAAGCCGACAGCCGGTATGTTCATTGACGAGGTAAAGAAGCTGCTTGTGAATCTGGGTTCGAAACTCATCCTGCCCAGGCAATTTCTGTAACAGTAGCAACAGTGCCGCTAGGCGCCCCAACTCTTCAAAAACGAGTTCAGCGTAAAGGATCTGCTCGGGACGATACGTAAGGATCGCCCGTCTGCTTTGTAGCTGAGGCAAGACCTTCTCGAAGTACTTGATGAGCGTCCTCACTTGCAAGCCCATCGTTGCTTCAAGCCGCTCGGTAAACTCCTCATCCGTCGAGAACCCGGTCTTGACCGATTCGGTCCACATTCGGAGGGCTAGGTATTCGCCGGAAACCACACCAGGTTTGAGGTTTCCCTCGCTCTGGCCCCAAACTAAAAGCACGGCCCATCCCATCGATGCAGCTGCACACCGCTTCAAAAATTTCTTCTTGCGTGTCGCTTTGCTCTGTTTCGACTCTGCATCAGCCACCTCGAAGCAGGACTCTACGAAGCGGACGAATCGGTGGATAGCCGTGTCGGACTCTTCCAGCCCTGCAAGGGCAGCGCGGAGATCGGACTTGCCTTTGGACAAAAGCAAAGCCTCGTCGAACAGATAGCGCTCGATTAGCGGGGTTAGCTGGTCAGTTCCCCAGAACTCGAGTGAGCACTGCGGACGTTCAGCTACGTCGTGTGAAAGAGCTGCGAATCCAGCCTGAACCTCTTGCTTCAGAACTCCGTTTGTAACCAAAATAACCTTCTTGCGTAGCGACCTAAGGGGCTCTGGTAGACGGTTCCTGGTGAAGTCGTTGCAGGCCTCTCGGATGGAGCGATCGACTGCTTGTTTGCCGCCATAAAAGTCGTCGCGCCCTACATCACCGAACTTGACGACGAAGAGAAAGACCTCTAAGACTCCGTGCTCGTCTTCCTTGGTCGAAACAACGTCGACCCCCGCCTGCCCCACGCCAATCTGTGGCCGGCTGAGCACCGAATGTCCCATCGCCTTTAGGAGCTCGGGCAGCAGTGCGTCAAGCTCATCCCGCTCGCGCAGGCCGGCAAGGTAGTGCGATAATACGAGCTGAATGCTCATTGAGGCACTCCTCTCCAAAGTCCTCGCCGTCGGTCCAATCCAAACTCAGGGTCCGTGCGCTCCGAGAGTGGCGGCTCTACCGACAAACTGTAAGGTGACATCTCAAGGGTTGTTTCGTGAACATGATCACCAACGACAAACTCCACAGCCGTCTTGTTGGCGTACTTGAAGTGCTGTTCAGTGAAGATTTGGCTAAAGATGGAAGTCTCTCTAGAATGACGATGAATAGCCCTGTTCTCAGTGCGCTTCAGACTTGACAGGGTCAGCCGCATCTCTGGGGTCATGGCAAATTCTCTTAACCTTGGCAGACTCTCAAGCCAGACCTCCTGCTCCTCCAAGGCCGCCAAAGTTTCATTGGCCTTTTCCACGGATTTAAATGGAGAGTCCTCGGACGAAAGCAATCGCCGCGTGGTCTCTGGGAACTCTTGGGCATGGTGCTGCAGGAGGTGGTCTACCGCCTGACGTATCTTGTCGCTTTTGGGGGATGAGACGGCAAGGCTCAACGTCCAGCCAAGCGACACCGCAGGCGCAACATAGTGAGTGCATAGCCGACAAGCAGCGAGGATGGCCCGATCCTCTTCTATATTCGACAGGTCATAGGCCTCCGCAACCGGCTGCTGGAGATGCGAAATGCTTGCTTTGGAGACCAGAGCCTTCGCCAACTCAACGTCCTCATCTGTAGTTAGCCAACTTGAGACCGCCGCGGCGAACAATATTGAAGACTTGGTGATTTCATGGAGGCAATCGTCAGCCTCTGCAAGCCATTCATTTGACGAGGAAACGGCCTTCTTCCCGTCGCGACAGACCTTCGCAAGCTCGTCAAGGACGGACAAACACTTCGTTGGCTCACTCCTCGCTACAGCTAGTCTGCGGTAAAGTTCGAAGAATATTTTGTTAGTCATACTGTCCTCGCCTAGGCCTAAAGATGGGCTTCTTTTCCATTTTATGATCTAAATGGCCTCCAACCACCTATTGATAAGCCCCTGCTCAACTACCCATTTTTCACAAAATTTCATGCATGAATTTCATATTGGCGTAACTATCATAAAAATATAGATTATGTTTATGCATAATATACCATTTCCGATGTTTATCATTTGAGACTAATATCCCGTTTGCGGTTTTTTCCGATTCCAGGACCGGGTGAAATGTACTGTTTACCATGAATTAAGTCAAACGTGTTTTCTGTGTTAAATATCCCAAACATTATCAGTCGAAACGAAAATAAGCCCATTCCCGGAAGGATGGACTTCTCTTGTATGCGGCGCTACGGCAGATTTTCCAGTATAACCGGGAGCGCCGCTGCCAGGTTCTTCCCCGCAACCCGGCAGTTCTTCGCCAACCGCAGGAGTTGCGGCACTATCCACGGCTTCCTCGCCACGGTCATAAGTACCTTCCACACGCGGATATTCATCTCCCGGTCCGTGAACTCCTCAATGGCAAAACCCAATTCTTCGTCCGCCCCGTCACTTATGGCCCTGACTGCCAGAAAAGGGACCTTTTCTTTTGCAGCTACCCGCGCAACGGCGGCGGTTTCCATGTCCAGAACGGGATTGGCCACCCCTGTCGGCAGGAGTTTTACCATCTCCTCTTTTTTAGTGATGTGAGAGGCGGTTATGCATGTTCCCCGGTAAATGCGGAACGTCTTCTCCCGGCAACTCTTTCCCAGAGTTTCAATCATTCGTTCTGCCAGTTCCGCCGGGATACCGGGCTGTTCGGAAAAGAGTCGATCACGGTGAAGCAGGATGCGTGTAGCCACTACCAGATCGCCTGCCTCGACCCCGGCCGTCACCGCTCCGGCAAAGCCGAAATTCAGGATGATATCGGGATTGGCCTTTGCGATCAGGGCGTGCGTAGCAGATGCGGCCCTTGTAAGCCCCATTCCCGACTCGACCAGGCAGACCTTTCGTCTGCCGATGGAGAAACTATAGAGGTTAAAGCCCGCAAGTTTTTCCTTTTCGACCGGTCCGACCTTTCTGAGAAGAGGGTTGATCTCTTCCGGCATGGCGGCGATCAGGCCGATGGTTTGCTCTCCCATAAGTAATAACCTTGCGCTTTCTTGAAAGTGTCTGCAATTTACCAAAGCCTGACTGTTAAGGCAATGGGAAAAGCCGGCGGTATAAGCCGATTATCCCTGCGGCTACCTATGGTATGCGCATTCCTTCCCCCAGTTTTTTTCTTGACAACAAGCGAAGCACTAATCTATAGTTACTCCTTTACAAGCGGAGTATTGCGCGATTTTTCGGGGTAAACCGCCTCGTTTAGCCAACATGTGGAAATCACACCAGAGTTCAGATGTTCGATAGTCTTTCCGATAAACTCGATTTGATATTCAAGAAGCTCCGCGGCCAGGGGGTGATGACCGAGGAGAATATCAAGGAAGCCTTGCGCGAAGTGCGGCTGGTTCTCCTTGAAGCCGACGTCAACTTCAAGGTAGTCAAGGATTTTGTTGAGCGGGTCCGGGTGCGGGCAATCGGCTCCCAGGTGTTGCAGAGCCTTACGCCGGGCCAACAGGTGATAAAGATCGTCCATGACGAGATGGTGGCACTCATGGGTGGAGGTGAGGATAACAGCCTCGATCTGTCGGCCAAGCCGCCGGTCTCCATCATGATGGTCGGCCTCCAGGGGTCGGGCAAGACCACGACCTGCGGCAAGCTTGCCAGATACCTGAAGAAGGAGCGGAGAAGGCCGATTCTGGTCCCGGCAGACGTTTATCGGCCGGCGGCCATCGAACAGCTGAAAACCCTCGGGAGGCAGCTTTCACTGGAGGTTTTTGATTCAAAAGCCGACCAGGACCCGGTTGACATCTGCCGTGAAGCCTTGAAATACGCCGAACTGTCAGGTTTTGACACGGTCATATTTGATACCGCCGGCCGGCTTCAGATCGACGAATACCTCATGAACGAGCTGGTCCGGATCAAGGAGGAGGTTCAGCCCCGCGAAATCCTCTTTGTGGCGGACGCCATGACCGGCCAGGAGGCGGTCAACGTCGCCACCGGTTTTAACGAGCGCCTTGAAGTTACCGGTGTGGTGCTGACCAAGCTGGATGGCGACGCCAAGGGGGGCGCGGCTCTTTCTATCAAGGCGGTTACCGGCAAGCCGGTCAAGTTTGTGGGGCTCGGGGAGAAGATGGACGCCCTCGAGGTGTTCCATGCAGATCGTCTGGTGTCGCGCATCCTCGGTATGGGTGACGTGCTGACCCTGATTGAGAAGGCCCAGTCCACTTTCGATGCCGATGAAGCGACCCGGCTGCAGCAGAAGCTGAAGAAGAGCCAGTTCGACCTGGAGGATTTCAAGAACCAGCTCCAGCAGCTGAAGAAAATGGGTTCCCTTGAATCGATCATGGGGATGATCCCCGGCATGGGGAAGATGATGAAACAGATGCAGGGGAACCAGCCTTCCGAGAAGGAGTTGAAGCGGATCGAGGCGATCATCGATTCCATGACCCGCAAGGAACGGGCCGATTCTTCCGTCATCAACGGCAGCCGAAGGTTGCGCATTGCCAAGGGAAGCGGTACTTCGGTCCAGGAGGTAAACCAGCTCCTGAAGCGTTTTACAGAAGCTCAGAGGGTGATAAAACAGCTGCAAAAGCTTGGCCCCAAAGGGCTCATGAAGGGCATGGGGGGAATGGGCAAGGGTATCTTTCCTTTTTAGCGGGGAACGGTTCTTTCCCCAGTAATTTCTTCATATCCGAATTTCAGGTATACTGTAAACCGATCAAGAATATCCACATCGACGGCCTCAAGGGCCGTGAGAAAACCAGGAGGAAAAGATGGCCGTAAAAATCAGACTTGCTCGCGCAGGTGCAAAGAAGAAGCCCTTTTATCAGATCGTGATCGCAGACGAGCGCTGCAAAAGGGATGGTCGTTTCATTGAAAACGTAGGGACGTACGATCCGAACCAGAATCCGGCCTCTTTCAAGCTTGAGGAGAGCAAAACTCTTGAGTGGCTGGGTCGTGGCGCCCTGCCCACCGATACCGTCAAGCAGATTCTGAAAAAAGCCGGCATCTGGGAGAAGTTTGTTTCAAAGGCTGCGTGATTTTCTGTTTTTTCCCGGTCCGCCGGACATTCCACTACGTACAGAGGATACCGACATGAAACAGCTCGTAGAAACCATCGCAAAAGCACTTGTTGACGATCCCAGCCAGGTAAAAGCTACCGAAGAACTTGAAGAGGACACGACAGTCATCAAACTGACCGTGGCTAAAGAGGACATGGGGCGGATAATAGGCAAGGAAGGGCGGACTGCGAAGGCCATTCGCACCCTGCTCAATGCGGTTTCCACAAAGGATAACAAGAAGGCTATCCTTAAAATAGTTGAGTAATGTTGAGCGGCAGGGAAACGATTCTGCTGGGTAAGGTTGTTGCGACCCACGGAATCAAGGGGCAGTTGCGGATTGCTTCCTATTCCGGGGAGCTCGAAAACATTCTTGCCCTCAGGTCTCTGATGTTAAAGGGCCCAAACGGTGAGATGGAAACCTTTGAGGTGGCGGCTTCCGCCATACACGGCAAGAAGGTGCTCATCTCACTGAAAAAATACAGCACTATCAATGAGGTGCTTCACCTTGTGGGGCGGGAACTGTACATCAGACGGGAGCAACTGCCCGAACTATCCGAAGGGGAGTACTACTGGTGCGAACTGTTGGGGTTGAAGGTTGTAACCTCCCAGGGAGAACCCCTGGGGGAGCTGACCGAAATTATTCCCACGGGGAGCAATGACGTATACGTGGTGACATCCGGGGGAAAGGAATATCTGATCCCCGCCCTTGAAGACGTCATTCTGGATATCAATCTGGATGACGGAGTAATGACAGTCAGTCCCCCCGAAGGGCTGCTCGATCTATGAAATTCGATATCCTCACCCTGTTTCCGGGCATGTTTGACGGTCCTTTTGCGGAGAGCATCATTCGGCGCGCCGTTGACAATGGGCTCATAGATATCAGGCTGCATAATATCCGCGATTACGCTTTCGACCGGCACAAGACCACGGATGATTACCCCTATGGCGGGGGGGCCGGGATGGTGATGAAGGTCGAGCCGTTGGCCGCCTGCATTGAAACGGTTCGCGCCGAGCGGGCCGCAGCGAGGGTCATACTGACCACCCCACGGGGAAAGCCCTTTGATCAGGCAACGGCCAGGCGACTGGCGGAGGAAAAGGAACTGATCATCATCTGTGGCCGGTACGAGGGGGTGGATGAGCGGGTCAGGGAGCTGTATGTGGATGAGGAACTTTCCCTCGGCGACTATGTGCTGACCGGCGGTGAGATTGCTGCAATGGTGATCGTTGACGCTGTTTCCCGTCTGGTCCCCGACGTGCTGGGGAGTGCAGATTCCGCTGCTGCCGATTCCTTCTGCGACGGTCTTCTGGAGTATCCCCATTACACCAGACCGCCGGAATTCAGAGGGCTCCAGGTGCCGGAAGTGCTGTTGTCCGGCAACCATCAGGAAATAGCCAGGTGGCGGCGACGCCAGGCATTGCAGAAAACATTGATGGTGCGCCCCGATCTTTTGGCCACGGCCCGGCTGAGCGCGGAAGACGAAAAATATCTGCAGGAACTGGCAAAGGTTTAAGCGTAATTGACAGAGAGTGTGCAAACCGGCTCCAATGTGAGCATTGCTCTGCTCCACTATCCGGTCTATGATAAGAACAGGCAGGTCGTTGCCACCGCTGTTACCAACCTGGACCTCCACGACATAGCACGGTCGGCCAAAACCTTTGGCCTCTTCCGCTATTATGTGGTGACGCCGGTGCCGGAGCAGCGGGCGCTGGCGGAACGTATAGGCAGGCACTGGCTGGAGGGGTGGGGGTCGACATACAACCCCAAGAGAAAAGCGGCTCTGGAGCTGATGAGGGTGGTGCCCGGGCTGGACGATGTTCTTCACGACCTGGAGGATGTTTACGGCAGACCGGCGAAAATCGTGATGACCGGTGCCCAGGGGCGGACGGGGAACATATCCTGCGCTGACCTGGTGGGCCTTCTTCGTGATTTCGACCAGCCGTACCTTCTGGTCTTCGGCACCGGCTGGGGGTTGACGGAGGAAGCATTCGCCCGGGCTGATCTGGTACTGGAGCCGATCAAGGGGCCTGGCGACTATAACCATCTCTCGGTTCGGTCTGCAGCGGCCATTATTTTGGACCGGCTCCTGGGACGCTGACCCGTGAGGAGTGAGGCGTAAGGGGTGAGGAGAAAAGGCGTAAAACCTTCGAGCCACGCCCTTTGTGCTGAGATCAATAAATAAATAATTGCAAGTTTACAGGCTTTGCAAGATAAGGGAGGAAGAGAACACATGAACAAGATCGATTTTATTGAATTGGAGCAGATGAAAAAGAATATCGTTCCGTTTAAACCGGGCGATACCGTAAAGGTCCACGTGAAGATCGTGGAAGGGGACAAGAGCCGTATCCAGGCTTTCCAGGGAGTGGTGATCAGCCGCCAGAACGGCGGAGTCCGCGAGTCTTTCACCGTCCGCAAGATTTCCAACGGCATCGGCGTCGAGCGCTCTTTCCCGCTCCACTCACCTTCCGTTGAGACGGTTGAGGTGATTACCCGCGGCCATGTCCGCCGCGCCAAGCTTTACTATCTGCGGAAACTGCGCGGCAAAGCCGCAAGGATCCGGGAAAAGAAATACGTGGCAATGTAATGCAAAAAGGCCCCGGGACAACCGGGGCCTTTTGTTTATGGATCGTCCGGGTTGAGGAGGGTTGGCCTTGGATTTATTCGGCGCGGAGCAGAAACCGACACTCTGGGAGTTTGAAACGCTCGTCTCCCGTCAGGGGTATAAATCAGTCGCCGGCATCGATGAGGCAGGTCGTGGGCCGCTGGCCGGCCCGGTGGTGGCGGCGGCGGTAATTCTCCCCGAGGGAGTGGAAATTCCCGGCATCAACGATTCGAAGAAACTAAGCCCCCCCAGCAGAGACGGGCTTTTTGAGGTGATCCTGGAAAAGGCGCTGTCGGTCGGTATAGGCCACAGTGATCACGCGATCATCGACCGGATTAACATCCTTCAGGCCACCCTCGCCGCCATGAAGCAGGCGGTGGCGAATCTCACGACCCCCCCCGATTATCTACTCATCGACGGCATAACCAAAATCCCCATCACGATACCCCAGAGAACCATAAAAAAGGGGGACGGCGCCAGCATCTCCATTGCAGCCGCCTCTATAATCGCCAAGGTGACCCGCGACCGGCTCATGGTGGAATATGACATACAGTACCCCGGCTACGGCTTTGCCGAGCACAAGGGTTACGGCTGCGCTTCCCACATGGCGGCAATAGCCGCACTGGGTCCCTGCGATATTCACAGGAAGACGTTTCGCGGTGTCAAAGAACACGTAAAAGCAGTGAATGGTGAGTAGTGAAAGGTGAATCTTCCGACAATCTTACCCTTGGCGCGCGGGGTGAGGCGATTGCTGCGGCTTTTCTCAAAGGGCGGAAGTTCACCATCATTGAGCGAAATTTCCGCTGCAAGGGGGGAGAGGTGGATATCGTCGCCCGGGACGGCAAGACCCTGGTTTTCGTGGAGGTAAAGACCCGCAGGAGCGCTGCCTTCGGGCCTCCCCAGGCATCTGTCACCCCTTTCAAGCAGCGCCAGATATCCAAGGCGGCCCTCACCTGGCTGGCCAAGAACAGGCTCCACGGCGCTCCCGCCCGCTTCGACGTGGTCGCCATCATCCTGCGCGATCACGAGGTCCCCGAGATCGAGCTTATCAGTGATGCCTTCGAGCTGGCGTATTAGCGGCCTGTTTGGCTGGTGAATCTCGATCCTACCATAGGCAAGGAAATATAGAAACCCGCCCCGCCGTCGTTATCAGCTGCGATACGGTGGGAAAGCTTGCAATTCACGTTTTCTATGGCTAAGATACCCGAAATTCCAACGAATGGTCGATCATGCACGAAAACAGTGTCTTTGAGCAGCTTGCCCTCTGGAATCCTCACGACGCTCATCCGAAGGGAACCTTGCCCTCGGAGAGAGAGCGCGGGGCTGTCTATACCCGCCAGGAGACGGTCGATTTCATCCTCAATCTTGTTGGTTACCTTCCCGACCTACCCCTTCATCAATACACCCTTCTTGAACCATCCTTCGGCAGCGGAGACTTCCTCGTTCGGGCTGCCGAGAGACTTGTCACGTCATACCTTCGCACAAGCGGACTGGATACAGCCGTCGACGACCTGCGCAGCGCGATCATAGGAATCGAAATCGATCCCGCCGCCGCCGCGGAGACGGTGGGGCGTTTGACGGAGCTGCTTTCCCGGTTCGGCTTCGACCTGGAGCAGACCTGCTCTCTTCTCGGCGCCTGGCTCAGGAACGACGATTTTCTACTCGCCGACATCCGGTCAAGGTTCGACTTCGTAGTAGGCAACCCTCCCTATGTCAGGCAGGAGCTGGTTCCGGACCGGTTGATGGCGGAGTACCGCTCCCGGTATGAGACCATCTACGACCGCGCCGACCTCTACATCCCCTTCATCGAACGGGGCCTGAAGCTTCTGAAAGCTGGAGCGGTCCTCGGTTTCATCTGCGCCGACCGCTGGATGAAGAACAAGTACGGCGGGCCGCTCAGAGCCCTGGTTGCCAGGGGTTATCACCTGAAATACTACGTGGATATGGTGGACACCCAGGCGTTCCTCTCCGACGTCTCCGCCTACCCCGCCATATTTGTCATCTCCCGAGAACGCGGCGGAAAGACCAGGATCGCCCACCGGCCGCGAGTCGAGGCTCCGGTGCTGGACGCGCTTGCAGCGGCGCTCGCCGGGGGAGAAGGTGTCTCGTCCGTTCCGGTCGTCGAGGTGGGGAACGTCATCAACGGCTCTGAGCCGTGGATTCTCGACTCGCTGGATCAGTTGAACATTGTGAGGCGGCTTGAGGCGTCGTTTCCGCTGCTGGAGGAGGTGGGGTGCAAGGTGGGAATCGGCGTCGCCACGGGAGCGGACAAGGCATACGTCGCTAGGTTCGACGAACTGGACGTCGAGCCTGACCGGAAACTGCCGCTGGTGACGACGAAGGATATTGTGTCGGGGGCCGTGCAATGGCTGGGGCTTGGGGTCGTGAACCCTTTTAACGACGACGGGACGCTCGTCGATCTCGATAGCTACCCGAAGCTGAAGAGGTATTTCGAGGAGAGACGGGCCGTAATCGCCGGAAGGAACTGTGCCAAGCGGAATCCCCATGCGTGGTACCGGACCATCGACCGGATTTCTCCTGCGTTGCTCAAGGAGAAGAAGCTCTTGATCCCGGACATCAAGGGGGAGGCCAACGTCGTCTATGAGGCTGGCCTCTATTATCCGCATCACAACCTCTACTACATCACCTCTGCCGAATGGGACCTGAGGGCACTCCAGGCGGTCCTGCGGTCGGGAATAGCGCGTCTCTTCGTCGGCGTCTATTCGACCCAGATGCGCGG
>WSYB01000030.1:0-42795 GCA_009773645.1 Geobacteraceae bacterium | reverse complement strand
CGGCGGCTACCTGAGATATCAGGCGCAGTACCTGCGGCGGATCAGGTTGCCGCGGTGGGGTGAGGTGCCGAAGGAACTGCGGGATAAATTGAAGAAGGCGGCCTGGCGGGGGGATACCGAAGAGTGCAATCGCGTCACGTTTGAGCTCTATGGTTTGAACGCCAATGAAAGGGCCGCTCTCGGGGGGAACGGGAACTGATATGCCTATTGAGATGCCTGATTTTGATGTGAATGTCCGTGAAGCGGTGCGCGCCTTCTGGGGAAACCGGGAGGCGGCCCGCCAGAAACAGGTGGAGAGCGGCAGAGCCGACCAGGGGGAGCGTGCCTCAGTCACCGCCGGGAAGAACATGGACGGCTTTCTTGCCATTGTCCGGCAACTCGTCGTAGCCAACGGCCTTCCGGACGCGCAGGTGCAGGTATCTCGAAAACTCCTGACCCTGCCCGGCTATTTCCGGCCGACAAAGGTTTGGGATGTCGTGGTCATTCACGAGGGTAGGCTGGTGGCGGCGCTGGAATTCAAGAGCCAGGTCGGCCCCTCCTTCGGGAACAACTTCAACAACCGGGCCGAGGAGGCAATCGGGACGGCCCATGATCTGTGGGTGGCCTTCAGGGAAGGGGCGTTCGGGGAGAGCCCGTCACCGTTCGTCGGCTGGATGATGATGTTGGAGGACTGCGATAAATCGCGCTCGCCGGTGAAGGACAACTGCCCGAACTTTCCGTTGTTTCCCGAGTTCCGGGGGGCGTCGTACAGCGAGAGGTATAACCTCCTGTGTAAGAGGCTTGTGAAGGAGCAGCTTTACTCCGCTGCCGCGCTGTTGCTCTCATCACGCACGGGGATTGAAACAGGAGAGTATTCGGATCTTTCCGAGATGACCAGCATCAGAACGTTTTTTGCTGGATTTGCTGCGAGGGTGGCGGTTGAGGCGGCGAGGGGCTAATGTTGTAAAATACTACATCACCAGAAATGTCCAGCGGAATTGTCGAGCATTTTTTCACCATGGTGCATCACTCCATATAATTGTGAGGCTCAAATGTCAACATTTCCGGATCAAGTACATATAGAAAGAATTGCTGAAGCATTGTGGCGCAAATCTCCGTTGGGGAATGCAGCGCTGATGGTGGGTGCGGGGTTAAGTCGCAATGCGCGGAACATTGCCGATCCTAACCGCATGATGCCAACCTGGGGTGACTTGGCTGAAAGTCTGTGTGAAAAACTCTATCCTTCAAGTGACAAGTCTATTACGCATCATCGGAGCCTCGCACTCAAGAAAGCTTCCGCTACTAGTGGCGCGCTTCGGTTGGCACAAGAATATGAGGCGTCTTTCGGCCGGACGGAGCTTAACCGACTTCTCAAAACCTTTGTGCCGGATGACGACTTTGCACCATCTTCTCTCCACGAAAACCTTTTGAAATTACCGTGGGCAGATGTATTTACTACCAACTGGGATACGCTGCTTGAAAAGGCTTTAGATTCAATTGTTGACCGTCGATATGACGTTGTGCTGAGTCGGGAAGACATCCCGGCCTCGCAGCAACCTCGTATTGTTAAGCTGCATGGCTCTTTCCCCTCTAATTACCCGTTTATTTTTACCGAAGAGGACTACAGGAGTTATCCAACCCAATTTCCATACTTCGTCAATATGGTTCAGCAAACGATGATGGAGAACCTTTTCTGTTTGGTAGGTTTTTCCGGCGATGATCCTAATTTTCTCCACTGGGCTGGCTGGGTTCGCGATAATTTGGGCAAGTCGGCGCCAAAAATCTATATGGTTGGTTGGCTAGACCTTGCTCCTGTCCAACGCCGTGTTCTGGAAGATAGAAATATTATTCCTGTAGATCTTTCCAAGTTACCTCAAGCCACAAAATGGCCGGAAGAATTCAGACATCGGTATGCGTTGGAGTGGTTTCAGTGGACACTGAAAGTGAAACAGCCTACCGCAAGCAGCACAGAGTCATTTTTTTCTCGTGGTAAACAAACTCCACCTTCTTACCTGGAAATTGATCTTGATGCATTTACGAAAGAAAACCCTAAAGAGCGTTTCAGGGCAAACACATCTGGCCCCGGTAAGGAGTTGGAACGGCTCAAGGAAGTGCAAGATCAGCTTCCTTACTGGCAAAACGAACGATTCCGTTATGAGGGATGGGTGATTGCACCACGACGCATCAGAAGCAAGATATGGTTGTACACGAAGGAATGGATCATTGATGTAACGAAGGTTGTGCATCTTATGACACCTTGGGAACGGCTTTTCATCCTGCGGGAAATTGTCTGGCGTCTCGATATTTGTCTGGCTCCTTTGTTCAATCGTATTCATGAATCCTTAGCTCAGGTACTGAACGATATCAATCCCAATGAAAGAAAATGTTTCAAGGACGGACAGGAGATTGTCTGGCCGGAGTCCAACTGGACAGAGGCACGTAACGCTTGGTTCGAAGTAGCAATGTCTTTGCTTCGGCACTACCGCATTGAAGGTGTGAGCGAGGAATTTGAACTCCTTGCCCCTCGGATAGAGGACTTACGTGGCTGTAAGCATACTTCAGATGTTGTCACGTATCAGCGAGCGTTACTGTCTATTCAGCAGATGAATTTCTCTAGGGCAAAAAAGCTTGTGCAGAGTTGGCAAGTTGAAAGAAGCGACCATATCTGGGCAATTCGCAAAGCCGGCATTCTGTTCGAACTCGGGGAACTAGATACCGCCTACGAACTTTTGATCACAATTTTACCGGCAATACGGCGATCCATCCGACGCGACATCGACGATTATGCAGCACTATCTCGTGAAGGTTGTGCTATGCAATTGATAGAAATCGCTGAATGGGAAAAACGCCACAGCAGGGCAGATTCGCAAGAGGATCAGAGTTATAACAACGTGAATAATCCGGACTGGGCAGCAAGGTGGAAAACCTTGATGGCTAAGGATTGTGACATTCGCGATGAATGGCAAGGCATCTGTGCCCAACTAAATGCTCCGGTTCCCGATCCGCGTCCCAATAAAGAAATTCGTAAACGTCGTTTCGATTTGGGGCAGGAATCAACTAGTCGCCATTATGGATCAGGCGACCAGTTTCTTCCAGCATTGCAGGCTCTTGCCTTTACCGAGGCAGCGGGAATGCCAACACGGATCATGGCAGATGTTGTTGGCGTTAGTGTTGGTTCAAGCGGGCTGAGAAAAGCCGCTGAATGGTTGAAGCTCGTTGAGCCGGAAATTGCATTCAAACTTATTCTGCGGGTCTGTACTTCTGAAAGTGATGATACCTTAAATCTGGTTTCAACGCGTGAAACCGTTGCTCAACTGAATAGTAATTTTGTAGAAGAGACAATAAATATCCTTTTGCAGAGCGCAAACGAGATTGCGCAGACCATTAGTGCTGACAAAAAATACTCTAGTAATCTTCGAGTTGCGATGGAATTACTTTCTCGTCTGGCATTGCGTCTGACTGATCACAGTAAACAGAAACAGGTCTTCGACCTTGCTATCTCTCTAACACATAACCTGGCAATAAGTGGCCATTTATGGTTGGCAGGTGCCCTTTCCAATCTCTTAATCAGATCAATTGAGTGTTTTGAAATGAATGCCCAAAAAGATCTTGTCCTGCCATTATTGAAGCTTCCCACTGAAGGAGTTGAAGCAAGAACATTTTGTGAAGAACCTTGGTGGGGAGATTTTTTAAATAATCAAGATGAAGGATTTCGTCTTCTTCGGGATTCTGAGCCTGCTGTTTGGTCGGATACAGTGAGGCACTTACTGTCCATGGCTGCAAAAAAAGAAAGCCGTCAACGAGCAGTTTTGCGCTTGGCTTTTCTGCACGATAGAAATCTGTTGTCAGAACAGGAACAACAAGAATTTGCCAAGACATTATGGTCGGCCGATTATCCTTCCGCTACCAGGCTACCAGGTGAAACCAATTTTTATCCATGGGTTTTTCTAACCATGCCCTGCCCAGAAGAGGGAATGGCCGAACGTTGCATAAGGACAGCATATTTAACAAAAGAAGGTGCAGAAAAGCTTTCACTTGCTGACTATTTAAAAGACCTGGGCAATATTCTTGATGTCGTCCGTGAACGCAAGCTCCCCTTTCTTATATCCCAGGAAGAGGCAGTGGTAATCGCAACGAAGATTGTCGCTTGGTCGAAAGAAAGTTATACCCCTTCAACGCATCCATTCGCCAATGTTGGCGCCGAAAAAGAGATTTGCAAAGTTATCGGGGTTGCCAAGTTGCTACCATTTGTAGCTCTTGAAGATATGGATTTTCTGAACATTAAAAATCGAATCGACATTCTGGAGCAAAACCAGATCTCGTGCTATCGGCTTTATCCTCTTCTTATAGCTCATTGTCCAGAGCTCGCTAACGACCTGATCAACCGCCTAAAAGTTGGAATTTCCGGATACGATACTGATGCGGCAATAAGTGTAATCAATGCCATTTATTTCTGGTTGTCTCTTGCAGAGACCGGACATGCTGCCCTTCCTCCTGATAATCTCTTAGAGGAAGTCGGACTGGTCATTTGCATGCGACGCGAACCTGTTTTGGCTTCTGCACTTCGATTTGCCGCATATCTGATAGAAAAACAACCGGACTTGTCAAAACGAACCATTTTTGAACGTTCCATTATGGGGCTGCAATTTTTAATTGATGCCTGTAGATATGAAGCTGCATCTCTATCGGGTCTTGCAGAGAGAATCGACATTCCTCTTATTCGATATTATTGTACGCAACTTGCGTTCGTAATAAGTAAACATGGTTACGAAGATCAGGTTGGCGTCAGAAGATGGACGGACGCCGCAAAGGACGATCCTTTGCCAGAAGTCCGCAAACTTGTTGCTTAAAATCAAACGTTTATTTTCCCGTACAGTTCAAAAGGTTCCTCGTGAAAAAAGCTCTCATTGTCATCGCCTGCATTGCAATCGCTGTCATAGCCATCGGCTTCTTTTCGAATCAGGAGGATCGTTCCCTTCCGCAAGGCATTATGGCCGACAGGGTGCTTGTCGAGAAACGAGCCCGTAAGCTAACTCTTTACAGGGAAGGACGTCTTCTCAAGGCCTACCAGGTTTCACTCGGCAAGCAACCGGTGGGAAAGAAGACTGAAGAGGGGGATGGACGGACTCCCGAGGGGGTGTATTCCATAGATCGCCGAAAGATGAAGAGCACCTTCCACCGGGCACTGCATATCTCATATCCGAATCGGGGTGATCTCGCCCAAGCCAAAGCACGCGGTATTTCACCAGGTGGCGACATCATGATTCACGGCCTTTTCAATGGCCTGGGTTTTCTCGGAAAGCTCCATCTGGTGGACGACTGGACAGCAGGATGCATTGCAGTAACCAATCCGCAGATCGAAGAGATTTGGCGAACTGTACCCGATGGGACGAAAGTCGATATCGTGCCGTAATCAGCGTGTGCAGACGGGGTCGGCGTGTGCAGACGGGGTCGTGTCTCAACCACCTACAAAACATAAGCTGGGGATTGCAGATAAGAATGTTTGTTATAACCCTTCTGGAGGCTAGCAGATTAAAAACAGGACCATCAGCGTCAAGGGTAGTGCGATTGCCGTCTATCACAAGGAACAGGACGACTACATTTCGCTGACCGACATTGCCCGGCACCGCGATGCGGAGCGGACCGACTACATTATTCAGAACTGGCTGCGCAACCGCAACACCATAGAGTTTCTCGGCATCTGGGAGCAACTCAACAACCCCGATTTTAAACCCATCGAATTCGATGGGTTTAGAAAACAGGCCGGTCTGAACAGCTTTGTTTTGACCGCCAAGAGATGGATCGAAAAGACCGGCGCCATCGGGCTGATGTCCAAGGCCGGCCGCTACGGCGGAACCTATGCGCACAAGGATATTGCCTTTGAATTTGCGGCGTGGATCTCCGTCGAGTTCAAGCTATATCTCATCAAGGAATTCCAGCGCCTCAAGGAGGAAGAGAGCCGAGCGCTCTCCCTGGAATGGAACTTTCAGCGCACCCTTGCCAAGGTCAACTACCGGATTCATACCGATGCAGTCAAAGAGAAACTGATCCCGCCCCGCCTTACCAAGGCACGAAAATTTGCTGCAACTGCGAGACAATGGGAGGCTTGGCAAGCATTGGCGAGCTTTTGAAAACTGGGGACAGAAATATGAGACACAGAAAGATGACACCATACTGGCTTCTATCCCGTCGGAAACGGCGTGACAATTTCATCCGGCTGCGACAGAAGATACGGAACGATGCCTCGGTTTACGGCGGACAGTTTACGAGCCCCCATGTCCTCAACGAACCGGGACGTCCTGCTCTCTACAATCAATGGGCCGATGCATATTTTCTCGGTAGCGACGGACTGACCATCTGGAATGCCACCATTATCACGGCCGCGCGGGAATTCTGGGATGTAGTGGAAGATATGGCTCACACACGGGCCTGGGAGATGCTGACGCCTGAAGAACAAGCCGCGGAAGCGGAAATATGCTTTGAACCTGTCTGGTCAAACGGTCAGCGCATGTATCGAATGGTGGAAAAAACAAGGCTGGTCTATGATAAATTCAACGGACTGACCTATCACGAGTATCAGGACAAACTGGCCGAAGAAATTATTCTGCATGAACCCCCGGTGATATTTGAATCATTCACTATAGACCGCTCCTACCGCTATGGTACGGGGCTGAATATCGTCATCCATGTTGAGGAAATCAACCAGTCAACCATCGAGGAGGCCATTCGTCGATTTCATGAAGGAGGGGAAACCGACTGGCGGGCCGCCGAACCGGTCCCGCGCGAGGAACTGCCTCTGGAGAGCGCCAATTCGGCATTCAGCAGGATACGATGGGAGCCGGATGCTTCACATTTGTGAAAACCTTTTCTCCGCATCGAACATGAGCACTACTCTGCATTCTGTATGCCGTGGAGTTCTGCTGCCGGGCGGGTCGTGCCACGCCACGGAATGAATGAGGGGCTGCTGCGACACACGAGACAAATTGAACGCTAACAATAAGATCGTATTGACAATCCAGGCCCCCATCCCCCCTTTCGGAGCCACACAACCATGATGACCTTCAAGCAGTTTGCCGGAAAACTCGAAACAATCCCTGCCAGTACGTCCTGGTATCTGGCCGATCTGGGCGAGGCGCGGGGCCGTCAGGAACTTTATACCATGCTGGAGCGCTGGGCGCACCCGCTGATTGCCCTGGCAGCGTTCAACCTGGATTTTCTCTGCATCCATCCTTTCCGCGACGGCAACGGCCGGGTTTCCCGGCTGCTCCTCCTGTTGCAGTGCTATCACCTGGGCTATGAGGTGGGGCGCTACATCAGCCTCGAACGGCTCATCGAGGAAAACAAGGAGCGCTACTACGAGACACTGGAGCTGAGTTCCCAACAATGGCACGAAGGGAAGCACGATCCGTGGCATTACGTGAATTATCTGCTGTTCATCCTCAAGACGGCGTATCGGGAATTCGAAAGCAGGGTGGGGGAGGTAAAGAGTCCGCGCGGCGCGAAGACGGAAATGATCGAATCTGCGGTTACTTCCTTTGCCGGGGATTTTACCCTGGCCGATCTCGAACAGAAATGCACCCATGCCAGCAGAGACATGGTGCGCAGAGTACTGCGGAACCTGCAAAAAGCGGGAAAGGTGGAATGTCTCGGCCGTGGCCCCGGAGCTTCATGGCGAATCAAAAGAGGGTAATACCCCTAAAAAAGGGTAATAAAAGAGGTAATGTTGTTGGCCGAAGCTGGGGCCAATTCACTCTTTCACCCTTTTCTCAGCGGTACGGTAAACGATAAAATTTTCCCGCTTGCCGACAGCCACGACGATTAGCGGGGAGGCTCGGGGTCGCGTCTCAACCGCCTACAAATGAACCTGAAGGTATTGGAAGGCGCTAGAATTTGATGACAACCCGCTGATCCTCCGAAAATCATGCTTGGATATTCAGGATGATACAGTTATAATTCCTCCAGGAGGTTGCCATGAAGAATGCTGCCAAAAAAATTAATCCCGAAGATTACATCCTTTCTGTACTTTCTCCCAAGGACCGCCTCGATGCCGCCTTTGCGGTTGCCCGCCAGGCCTTCAGGACCTCGTCGCTGACTGTGGGAGACGTGGAGAATGCTGTGAAATCCGTCAGGAGAAAAGTCTACGAAGCGGAAAAGTAACATAGTCGTCGATACCGGCGTCCTCGTTTCCGCCTTTGCTTTTGGCGGCATTCCGGAAAAGGCCGTGAAAAAGGCGTTTGCCTAATATCGTATCATCGTATCCACTCAGCTTCTCACCGAGTATCGCTCACTCCTATTGCGCTCAAAACCGCGGGCAAAATTACATCTGCACAGTTCAAGGCCCTCGTGGCGGGCATTGCCGCTTTTGTTGCCGAGGCGCACATGGTCACCCCGCGCCGGAACATTCGTATTTGCCGCGATCCCAATGACGATATGCTCATAGAGTGTTGTGTTGAAGCCAAAGCCACCGTTCTCCTGTCTGGCGACAAAGACCTCTTGAGCCTCCACGACCCATTTCCGGGGTTAAAAATCATGCGGCCCAAGGAATTTGTCGAACAGTCGGCCTAGTCTCTCTTACAGCTTCACCCGTAACAAAGGCGGCCGGAGAGAACCTATGGAGAACCTATGGGGCCATGTTTGACATTTGAAGATTTGCAAGGGCGAATGTTTAAATGTCAAACATGGCCCGCAGACTTTCTCCAGTAGTCTTCAATAAATGAAAGGACCTTCGTCCCATGGATAAAATCAACCGTAACGCCTCCTGCCCCTGCGGCAGCGGCAGGAAATTCAAGAAATGCTGCCTGATGAAGGCAGATGAACTCGCAAAGCGCCAACGGGAGGAGGGAATGGCGGTGTCGTGCGCCCTTGACTGGCTGGTGCAGCATTATCAGGAACAGGTTTCCGAGGTTCTCGACACCGAGTTTTTCGGAGCATTTGAACAAGATGAGCGTGACCGCTTGAGTAAGCTGTCGCCTGGTCTTCAGGAGATGGTCCATATCAACTCCTGCGAATGGCTTATTTGCGACGCCTGTATTGAGGTGAAGGGAAAGAGAACCCCGGTGCGGGAACTCCTTCTCGGTCCCGGAGGCCCCCTGCTTCCGGGTGCGAGCAAGGATTGGCTGCAATGCATTGGTGAGCGTCCGCTGAGTCTTTATGAAGTCCGGGAGGTAAGGCCGGGCGAGGGAATGGACCTGATTGATCTCCTGCGGCCCGATGAGCCGTCCGTCCGGGTCAGCGAACGGTCGGCGTCGCATACTCTGGTCCGCCTGGACATCTTCGGCACCCGCCTTGTTGAGCGCGACAACGGTTTCGTCATGTCCGGCGCGGCCTACCCCTTTGCCCGTGACCAGGCCGTTGCCTGCCGGGATGAGATTCTGCGTGAGATGGAAGGGGTCCCATGGGACTCGGACCTGCCCCGCGAGGTGGTCAGTTGCCACATAACCGCCCATTGGTTGGAGGGGCTGATTGCCGAACGTCCTCTCCCCACACTGGTGGACACCTCCACGGGCGAGCCGATCATGCTGACCACCGACCATTACCGGGTTAACGACTGGCAGGCATTGGAGGCGCTTTTCGCCGGGCTGTCCGATATAGAGGGGGACCGGAAGGAGGGGTGGGTGCGCTTTACGCCGCTTGAAGGGGAGATGCGGCGGTCGCGGGCCGCGCTCAATCCCAAGGGAGCCGACACCCTGGAGGTCTTCTGCCGGACCGTGAAACTGGCCGACGAGACGCGGCAGTGGCTGGCGAATCTAGCCGGAAACAACCTGACGTACAGGATCAGGGAGATGGTTGATCCCCGCTCAGAAAAAGCCCTTGAGTCGGCCCCGGCCACACCGAGGGCGGAAGTTCCGCCGGAGATCGCGGCCCAGCTTATCCATAACTACCTGAGTAAGTTTTACGCCAATTGGACCGAGGAGATCATACCGGTCTTGGGCAACAAGACACCGCGGCAGGCGCTCAAGACGGAAAAAGGTCGTCGGGCGGTGATCGACCTTCTCAAAACATATGAACATGGCGAGGCGCGCCGCGTCCGGGACCAGGGAGGAGCGCCGTTCGATTTCGGCTTTCTCTGGGAGCGTCTGGGGTTGGAGCGGGAACCATAAAGGCCTTGACGGCCCCGATTTTCTCCCTCCCCTGCAAGGTATCAAACGCTTAAATATCTCTTTACATTGATACAAATACATATTACTTTATACCTTATAGGAGGTATAAATGAAACCTTGGAAGCAGATCATCACCGACTCCCAGGAGCGCGATTATTCCCTAGTAGTGCCGCGTGACATCGAAATTCCGCTTGATTCCGGCAAGATCATTTCACTAATCGGTGTCCGCCGCAGCGGCAAGACCAATATCCTTTACTCCCTGATGCATCGTCTGCGCCAGACGATTCCAACTGACGCCATCGTCTATATAAACCTGGAAGATGACCGGCTGTTTCCATTGACTCCGCACGATCTGGGGGGATTCCTCGATTCATACTTTGAGCTGTTTCCGCACAACCGGGACAGGCGGGTCTATTTTTTCTTCGATGAAATTCAGAACGCTCCGGAATGGGAGCGCTTCATCCGCAGGCTGCATGATACGGAAAACTGCTCCATATTCGTCACCGGATCGTCAGCGAAGCTGCTCAGCCGGGAAATAGCGACCTCCCTGCGGGGACGCACCATCTCTTTCGAGGTGTTTCCGCTCTCGTTCAGCGAATATCTCAGGTTCCGCGAGATCAAGCCGGGACACTCGTCACGCGCCGTGTCCATGATGAAAAACGCCTTTGCCGAGTACTGCCGAACCGGCGGATTTCCTGAAACAGTCGGGGTGGACGACCTGCGTGCAAAGCAGATCCTGCATGAGTACCTGCAGATGATCATGTACCGCGATGTTGCCGATCGCCACGGCGTCGGCAATCTCTTTCTGCTCAAATCACTCATCAAACACTGCTTCTCCAATATAGCCAATCCGCTCAGCCTCTCGAAACTGTATAACGATTTCCGTTCGCAGGGGATTCAGCTTTCCCGGAACACTCTGTTTGACTACATATCCTACCTGGAGGACGCTTTTGCGCTGTTTCTCGTGCCGGTCAACTCCCAGTCGCAGCGTGAGGTCATGCGCAATCCGCGCAAACTCTACGCCGTTGATCACGGTCTGAAAGGGGTTGTTGAGCTGCCGACCGGCGCCGATATCGGCAGAATCTACGAGAACATCGTCTTTTTGCAACTGCGCCGGAAGGAGCAGACTATCTGCTATGGCAGACAAAAGCAGGAGATCGACTTTGTGCTGCCGGAGAGTGCGTCACCGCGACTGATCAATGTGGCTTATGATATTTCCGATCCTGCCACAAGGAACCGGGAGCTGAATGGCCTGGTTGAGGGGGTGCGGGGGCTTGGCGTACATGAGGCGCTTCTGCTTACCGCGGAAGAGGAGGAAACCGTTGCGACAGAGGCGGGCAAGATCAGCATCATGCCGCTGTGGAAATGGCTGGCGGGGGTGTGATGATGCCGATCAGAAAGACCAAAATATTACATTGAAATTCCCGCTTGACATACCGGATTTTCAAGGCAATAATGCGTTCATGATTCAACGACCTTTCATCACAGCCGCCATCAGGACCGCCCTCAACCGGAGCCGCATTGTGGCCCTCCTGGGGCCGCGCCAGTGCGGTAAGACCACGCTTGCCCGCCAGTTCGTGCCGCCCGAGTCACTTAATTATTTCGATCTTGAAGACCCTCTGAGTCTCGCCCGTCTCGATGAGCCCATGACCGCCCTCCGTAATCTCAAGGGGCTCGTGGTTATCGACGAAGTTCAGCGCCGACCGGAGCTATTTCCGGTGTTGCGGGTGCTGGCTGACCGTGATCCTCTCCAGGCACGATTTCTCATTCTCGGCAGCGCCTCGCCTGCGCTTTTAAGGCAATCGTCAGAATCGCTAGCCGGCAGGCTGGAAACCGTGCCCATCGGCGGTTTCGGCCTTCGGGACGTCGGGAAAGGGGGATACGACCGACACTGGCTGCGCGGCGGGTTCCCCCTCTCGTTCCTGGCGGATAGCGATGCCGACAGCCTGGCTTGGCGGAAGAACTTCATCCAGACTTTTCTGGAAAGGGACATGCCCCAGTTCGGCATCGGCACTCCCGCGCCGATGCTCCTCCGTTTCTGGACCATGCTGGCCCACTACCACGGCCAGATATGGAATGCAGCCGAACCGGCCCGCTCTCTCGGCGTGAACGAGTCGACCGTCCGCCGCTACCTCGACCTTTTGGAGGGGGTTTTCATGGTGCGGCAACTGCGGCCCTGGTTTGAGAACCTGAAAAAGCGCCAGGTCAAATCGCCCAAGGTCTATTTCCGTGACAGCGGACTTCTTCACCAATTGCTCGGCATCCGTACTCTGGACGACCTCCTGTGCCACCCGAAATGCGGGGCGTCGTGGGAGGGATACGTTATCGAGGAGGTGCTCAAGCTGTCACAGCCTGATGATGCCTATTTCTGGGCCACCCACGCCGGCGCAGAGTTGGACCTCCTCCTTTTCAAGAACGGGCGCCGTTTAGGGGTCGAGGTCAAACGGATGGATGCCCCGCGGCTCACCCCCTCCATGCGGATCGCGCTGGAAGACCTGGCGCTCGACCGGCTCGTGGTCATTTATCCGGGGGACCGGAGCTTTACTCTGGCGGAAAACGTCGAAGCCGTTCCGGCTGCGGAGTTGGCAGAGAACGGCGCTGCTCTGTTTACTGCATAAGGGGATGAGTGAGGGGTGTCGGTGAGGGGTTGATGCTCTTTCTGTTGTCTGTTATAATCCAAGTTATAACTTTGCCGGAGGAAAGCATGCGCAGGAAAATATGTGCTATTGGTAACAGCCGAGGGGTATCCTTGCCGGTTGAGGCCTTGGAGAAGCTCAAACTGGCGGTCGGCTCGGAAGTCGAGGTTCAGCTGGACGAGGAGCACGGCAGGATAGTCATCGAGCCGGTAAAGCAGGATAAGTATCCCGAAGGGGTGGATGCGGAGTTCGTTTCCCAGGTGAACGACTTTATCGAACACTACAAACCGGCTTTGAAAAAGCTGGCCGAGTAGATGGAATATCTCACCCCGCAGCAGATCATGTTCATCCACTACCGGCTGATCGAGGCAACCGGCGGCACACACGGCGTGCGCGACCTCGGCGCCCTTCAGGCGGCTGCCGCCCGGCCTCAGGCAACCTTCGACAGAAACGACCTCTACCCCGACCTCATCGCGAAAGCCGCCGCGCTCATGGAATCACTCATCAAGAATCACCCCTTTGTCGATGGCAACAAGCGCACGGCGGTCACCGCAGCCGGAATTTTCCTGCGCAGAAACGGCTTCCTCGTGGATGCATCTCAGAAAGAGATCTACCGTTTCACCATGGAGATGGCGGAAGGCGGGGCGGGGCAAGAGGAGGCCGAAGCGTGGCTCCGTTCGCACTCCAGCCCGATAGGGGAAAAAGGAAACTGAGGGTGGGAACAGAAAGACCAAGTCAGACTTGCGATCATGCAATTTGTGATTTAATGAAGCAGCTCCCTCCCTGCCGGTACATCGTGGTCTCCGGCCGAGCAAAAGGGAAAAGAGTTCAAAACTCGACGGATTGCAAATGCCGCATTCTTGTGCTACCTTTGCCGGAAATCTACAAGCGGAGAACGATATGGATTTTACCGTTGCCCTGGCGCAGATAAAGCCGAAGCTGGGATGTGTGGCCGATAACCTCGCCATCGTGGAGGCCGCCGTGGAGCGGGGGATACGGGAGAAGGCCGGGCTAGTGCTCCTTCCCGAACTGGCTCTGACCGGTTATTTTCTGAAGGACCTGGTGCCGGAAGTGGCCCTTTCCCTGGACTCTCCTGAAATCAAAAAGCTTGTCGAACTCTCCCGCCATATCTCCATCGCCTTCGGCTTTGTGGAGGTCTCCCCCGACTACCGCTTCTTCAACTCCGCCCTTTACCTGGAGGAGGGAGAGATAAGACATCTCCACCGCAAGGTCTACCTCCCCACCTACGGCCTGTTCGACGAGCAGCGCTACCTGGCCCACGGAGAGCGGTTCCGCGCCTTCGACACCAGATTCGGGCGGATGGGTTTGCTTATTTGCGAGGATATGTGGCATCTGTCGGCACCCTACATTCTCGCCATGGACGGCGCCACCACCCTTTTATGCCTCTCCAGCAGCCCCGGCCGTGGAATTACAGCCGATGAGAGCCTGGGCTCCACCGCAGCCTGGCAAAAACTCACCTCCACCACCGCCATGTTCCTCAACTGCCGGGTCCTTTACTGCAACAGGGTCGGCTATGAGGACGGGGTCAGTTTCTGGGGAGGGTCCGAATCGGTTGCCCCTTGCGGGGACGTTGCCGCCCGCGGAATGGTCCTGGAGGAGGACTTTGTGCTGGCCGGAATCGAGGAGGGGGCGCTGCGCCGCGAGCGGATCTTTTCCCCCATGATGCGCGACGAAAACCTCTTCATTACCATGAAGGAACTGCGCCGCATTGAAAGAGAGAGGGACTGCTGATGTCGAATCTCACGGTAAACACGCGACTTCTGCGCAAGATCCTGGTCGGCTTCATCCGGGAAGAGGTGGAAAAGGTGGGACTTAAACGGGCAGTGCTGGGGCTTTCCGGCGGCATCGACTCTGCTCTGGTGGTCTGTCTGGCCGCCGAGGCGCTGGGGCCGGAAAACGTCCATGCCTGCATCATGCCCTATCGCACAAGCAACCCTGAAAGCGAGGCCCATGCCCGGCTCCTTGCCGGCAAACTGGGCGTTCATCACGAAGTCATCGAGATCACCCCGATGGTGGACCCCTATTTCGATCTTTTCCCCGAGGCCGATAACCTGCGGCGGGGGAACAAGATGGCGCGGGAGCGGATGACCATCCTGTTCGACCATTCGGCGGCCTTTTCCGCCCTGGTGCTCGGCACCAGCAACAAGACGGAGCTCCTCCTGGGGTACGGCACCCTTTACGGCGACATGGCGAGCGCCTTGAATCCCATCGGCGACATCTACAAGACCCAGGTCTGGCAGCTTTCGGAGGAGATGGGGGTGCCGCGGGTGATCATCGAGAAAAAGCCCTCCGCCGACCTGTGGGCCGGCCAGACCGACGAGCAGGAGCTGGGCTTTACCTACCGGGAGGTGGATGAACTCCTCTACCACATGGTGGACATGCGCTGCAACCGCGAAGAGCTCCTCGCCCGCGGTTTTGCGCCGGCGTTCATCGACACGGTCTACGGCAAGGTGCAGAATTCCCACTTCAAGCGGAGGCTTCCGGTCATTGCCAAGGTTTCCAACCGGACCATCGACCGGGATTTCCGCTATTCCCGAGACTGGGGGAAATAAACGTGAGGGGTGAGGAGAAAGGAGTGAGGAGGGGAAAAACGCCTTCCGGGCATCAAGCCGTTACGCCTCACCCCTCACCCTTCACCCCTCACGGAACTTTGTACATTGTTGCCACCCCCATCGGCAACCTGGAGGATATCACTTTCCGCGCGGTCCGCATCCTGAAGGAGGTGGACCTGATCGCCGCCGAGGATACACGCCATTCCCGCAAGCTCCTTTCCCATTTCGGCATTTCCAGGCCTCTCACCTCCTATTTCGACCATAACAAGAATCTGAAGGGGAGCTATATCCTTGAAAAGCTTGCAGCGGGGGAATCGGTGGCCCTGATCTCGGACGCGGGCACCCCCTGTATCTCCGACCCCGGCTATCAACTGGTGCGGGATGCCGTGGCTGCAGGCATTCCCGTAGTGCCGATTCCGGGGCCTTCTGCTGCCGTTACCGCCCTTTCCGCTTCTGGGCTCCCCACCGACCGCTTCGCCTTCGAAGGGTTTCTTCCGAACCGGCAGGGGAAACGGAGGGAGCGGCTCGCAGAGCTGAAATCGGAGCGGCGGGTTCTCATCTTCTACGAATCGCCGAATCGCCTGCTGTCGACCCTTGCCGATATCCTGGAGCTCTGCGGCGACCGGGAGGCGGTGGTTGCCCGGGAGTTGACCAAGGTGTACGAGGAGTTTGTCCGCGGGCGGGTATCTGAAGTCATGGAAAAATTCCAGGAAAGGACGGTAAAGGGGGAGGTCGCGATTCTCCTTGCCCCCGCTGCCGCGCCTGAAAAGGGGGATATGCCTTCCGTGGCAGATCTGCTGCAAAAGCATATGCTGTCCGGGAAACTTTCCCTCAAAGACGCGGTCAGACAGGTGGCGCTGGAGACCGGGCAGCCACGCAGTGAGGTGTATAATGAGGCGCTGAAGCTGAAAGGCAAGGTGGGACCGGGCAGCGGGGACCGGGAAGCGGGAACCGGGGACCGGGAACCGGGGACCTGAACCCTAGTTTCGGATTCCGGCTTTTGAATCATGGCGTAAGATTCCCCAATCCCCAATCCCCAATCCCGGATCCCGGATCCCGGATCCCCGATCCCCGATGTAGGAGGTTCCCTTGTTCAGCGGCATTACCGGTAACGTGCTGATTCTCGGCCTGGTCAGTTTTCTCACCGATGTCTCCAGCGAGATGATCTATCCCCTGCTCCCCCTCTTTCTCACCTCCGTTCTGGGGGCGGGGCCGGCCTTTCTCGGGGTGATCGAAGGGGTGGCGGAATCGACCTCTTCCCTCCTGAAGCTCGCTTCAGGCATCGCCTCCGACCGGGTAAAGGGGCGGAAAAAACTGGTCCTTTCAGGTTACGCCATCTCGTCCATTGCCCGCCCGCTCATAGCTGCCGCCGCAACCCCCCTGACCGTCCTCTTCATCCGCTTTGCCGACCGGGTGGGGAAGGGGATCAGGACCTCCCCCCGCGATGCGCTGATTGCCGATTCCACCGACCCCTCCGTGCGGGGGAAGGCCTACGGCTTTCACCGTTCCATGGATCATGCCGGCGCCATCCTGGGGCCGCTCATTGCGACCGTCCTCCTTACCTGGTTTGTCAGGGATCTGCGGACCGTTTTCTGGCTGGCCGCCATTCCGGGCATCCTGGCGGTTGTCTTGATCGTTGTGAAGGTCAAGGATGTGACGAGGAAAAGGGGAACCGACGTCGGATTTCTCCGGATGGTGCCAAAAGGGAGGCTCAGAACCTACCTCCTCATTCTTTTCCTATTTACCCTGGGCAACTCCTCCGACGCCTTTCTGCTGCTGCGGGCAGGGGAACTTGGTGTTACCCCCGCACGCATCCCGCTTTTGTGGACCTTTTTCCACCTGGTCAAAATGCTCTCCACCATGCCGTTCGGCGCCCTTTCCGACCGGATTGGCCGGCGCGGTGTGATTGTTGGCGGCTGGGGCGTCTATGCGCTGTCCTATACGGGATTTGCCTTTGCTGCGACCGAGCTGCACATATGGCTTCTGTTTGCCTTCTACGGGCTCTTCTACGGGCTGACCGAGGGGGTTGAAAAGGCGCTTCTGGCGGATATGGCGGACCCTTCCGAACGGGGCGGGGCATTCGGCTGGTACAACTTTGCCACAGGCCTAGGCGCGCTTCCCGCCAGTCTTATCTTCGGTTTTATCTGGCAGACGATAAGCCCGCACGCAGCCTTTGGCATTGGCGCGTTCCTCTCCTGCCTGGCGGCGCTCCTCCTTCTTTTCCTGGTAAGACCCCGCACGATGGAGCCCTCGGCGTTCTCGTGAACGAAGGGATATTTTCTTTTCCCCGCGAAATACTCGCTGCAAAGCCTGCATCTGTGCGCAATCCCTTCTCTTTCCTTTATCTCCGTTAACCATATGCTTATCCCCCTTGTCAGCCGGTTTTTGTCCGACTATGACCATGATTATTGCTATTACCCGGCCTCAGAAAAATATTGGTTGCCGGTAGACATTTCCATAAACCGTGGTAGATTTCTGTAGCATATATGTATGCAAAATATGACGAATCCAATAATGTAAGGGCCGCGATACGCGATGAGAGGTTATGGGTTCAGGAGATGAGGAGGTAAACCAGATTCATCGCAGGATGCGGCAATGTGCAATTATGTAATTTAAATTCAAGAAGGGAGGTCCGATTGATGGGAATCAAAGGGTTATCACGATTGCTTCTGTTCGTCTTGCTTCTTTGCGCCACAACCGGCTGGGGAGCGGAGATGAAAGGGAGAAGCTCGACCCAGGCGCTCTGGTTCATCAATGATTTCAACAACCGGCGCCAGGTGGAGCTGGCTGAATACCTCCGGCTTTCCGTCATCAAGATAGACGAGGCCGGGAAATTCGCCATTTACGGCTACGGCAGGGGTACCCAGGACCTGAACAACGGCGAAGGATTGAACGGCAGGCTCTACTACCTCTATGGCGAGTACCGCGATCTGTATGACAAGCTGGACATCAGAATGGGACGCCGGTTTGTCAATCTGTCGGCCGGAACTGCCATCATCGACGGCGCCCAGCTCGACCTGAAAAATGTCGGACCCGTCGCCTTTACCGTGCTGGGGGGCCGCGATGTGGTTTTCGGGCTGGATGGGGAAATTGGTCATGAGGGGAACTATGCGCTCGGGATGGCAGCCTATCTCGCCGGCTTCAGAAAGACCGACCTGGACGTGAGCTGGTTCCGCAAGTGGGACGCCGGTGATGTTTCCCGCGATGTTGTCGGGGCGTCTTTCAAGCAGTATCTGTTTGACAGAATTAAACTGTACAGTGATGCGCGCTATGATCTGACCAGTGAGGTTTTCAGTGAAGTACTGGCCGGGGTCAAGTATTTCCCCACCGCCAAGCTGATATTTACCGGCGAGTGGTTCCAAAGTTATCCCACTTTTGACACCACCTCCATCTTCTCGGTATTCGCGGTGAACCGCTACCAGGAAGGGGTATTCCGGGCAGACTACACCATTACTGATAAAATAGCGGTCAACGCCGGTTACAGCAGGCAGGATTACGGGGACGACGGGTTTGCCGACGTATATGAAGTGGGATGTACGCTACGCCCGGTGGATACCGTCACTGTCGGCCTTGCCTACGACAAGCGCCAAGGCGTCGGCGGCAGGCTGGACGGCGGAATTTTCGATGCGACCTGGGATGCGACCAAGGAACTGCAGCTTGCCGGCGGACTCACCGTTGACGCTTATCGGCGGGATTTTTTCCCCAGCACCTCCGGTGACCAGATTGCCCAGAAGTACTGGCTCGGCGGTAAATACAGGCTTGCCCAGAATATGCGGGCATCGCTGCGCATCGAAGACGACATCACCGAAACGCGCAACAGCAATGTGCAGGGGCGCTTCATCTTTGATTACGACTTTTAGAAAGGGGGTATACCTGTGAAGAAACTGCTGTTTGGGTTCATGATGCTTTCGCTGTCAATTTTGTACGTGCAACAGGCCGTCGCACAGAAGGAGCCCCATAAAGAATATGCTTCAATGAAAATTTCCGATTGCAACAGCTGCCACAAGGCAGAGGGGATTGCCCTCAATCACGATGCCGACTGGGTGAGGGGACACCGGAGTCTGGCCAGCAAGGCCAACGCCAAGTGCGCTGAATGCCATGAACAATCGTGGTGTCTAGATTGCCATCAGGGGGGAGGGATCGACGTAAAGCTTTCGACCCAGAACTACAAGCGTGACTATATCCCCAAGAGCCATCGTAGCGACTGGCTGGAGATACATCCCATCAAGGCCCTGGACAACCCACAGAGCTGCGTCAGGTGTCACACCGAGCAGAAGTTCTGCACCCAGTGCCACTCGCGGTTCAGACCCACTGACCTGCAGTTCCTGTCGCACCGGCGCCAGTTCCGGGACATCAGACTCGGCAGTGTCGGTCCCCAGCATGCCATTTTTGAGCAGAACGGCGTCATCAACCCTACGGTCTGCCAGACCTGCCATCCGGGAGGAATTGTGCCCAGTCATACATGGTCGGGGGACCATGCCAGGGAAGCGCGCAGGAATCTCCAGTCCTGCCAGACCTGTCACTCGGACGGCGATGTCTGCCTCACCTGCCACAGTGCCCGGACAGGGTTGAAGGTCAATCCCCATCCGCGGAACTGGAATGCCGTCAAGGGGAACTTCAAGGATAAGAGCAATGGCAGAAGCTGCATCAAGTGCCACGATACTTTCTAAATTACTGTCGAAAGGAGGAAGTTTACATGCGTAGAAACATCTTCTTGAGTTTCATGGCAGCATCGGCATTCCTGCTGGCCGTGCTGCTTGGCGGTTGCGGCTCTGCCAAGAAGGAGGGAGCGGCGGACCCGCTGGCTTCGACAACCAAGGTAGGTTCCGCTTCCTGCACCAACGTCTGTCATGCTGCAACCAGAGATCTAACAGAGGACCCTGCAACCGGACCGACGATTGTTGCCAAGTGGCTGGGAACTACCCACACTTCGGTTGCCGGTGTCCAGTGCGAGGACTGCCATGGCGGCGGGAGCCTCCACCGGGGGATCGGTCCGATTCCGTTCCCCACCCCCCCCGCCGCGCAATGCGCCCAGGCGAGCTGCCATCCGGTGATCTCCGGTTCGACTACGCCGGCGCTTGCCGACTTCAACATCACGAGACACGCCAACACTAACCAGATACCGGACAGCTCCTTCTCGCAGATCCCCACGCCGGTCCCCGCCGGGAAGCATGTCGAGGAGTGTTCCCGCTGTCACAACGTAAACCAGCGGTTCGAGTTCGATTTTGCCGGCAACATGGTCAAGCCGGACCTGAACAATCTGGCAACCCCGGGGGTAGCGTGCGCCTCCTGCCACGACGGCCATCAGCCGCAACAAAGGGCTAACATCGCCCAGCGCGCCGCATCGGTAGGCTACCCGGTTTTCCGGAAGTTCATGGTCGATCTCACCACCGGCCAGCAGGTCAACCAGGGAGTGAGACTGGCCGCCACCATCTTCCAGCCGGACGGGGCGGCCTTCCCCGCGGCGGGGACCGCGGCGGGCACCGCGACGACCCCTGATTTCAACAAGGTCATCGGGAGAAACAACGAGCTGAACCCCGATATGCTCTGCGCCCCATGCCACACCAAGGGGACTTACAAGAACAGCGGACTGGCAACGCATCAGGACGACATCCACACCCAATGGGCAGGTTCCGGCCACGGCGACCGAAATGCCGCTGCCTTTGCCGAGTTCGCGGCCAATCCCCCCGCATACATCAACGAGGCGACCGGACAAGCCTTTGCCATCGGAGATCACCGGACTACCTATCCGATAGATATGGCCCTGACAACCACTGGTGCAACCGCCACCACAACCAGAAATGCCAGTTACATACCGGCCGGTTCTACGAGGTTTGTTAACAACTACCAATGCTTCAAGTGCCACAACGGCCTGACCTCCCTTGCCTACCAGGACGATGTCCAGGGGACCCCGGCCGCTCTCGTGGTCTTCGGCGACGTGACCGTCACCTGCATCACCTGCCACGACCCGCACAAGGATGCGCCGGGCAACAGAAAGAACACCCGCAAGCCGGTGGCCATGACCCATTACTCTTCCCCTATAAGAACAACCAACTTGACAACTAATGTCACCGTAGGATCACTCAAATTTACCGGCAATGTTTTTCTCGACAACACTCCTGTGCCGGCGGCCACCGGCAACGAAACTATCTGTGTCTTCTGCCACCAGGGGCGCGAGTCGGGCTTCACCCTCTTCAAGCTGCGCCTCGCCGCCGATAACACCCTAGCGGGTGCAGCCTTCCTGAACGAGCACTACCTCGGCACAGGCAGCATGCTCTGGGGGAGGAATGCCTACGAGTACTCCACCAAGCAGTATGGAGAGGTTGCGGCCCACCAGCAGGCCAACTGCGATAACTGCCACATGGTGCAGAGCGGCCGCAACGACTTGGGCGGGCATAGCTGGCGGGTCTTCGCCGAGGCGGACGGCGCGGTCAACAACGCCTCCTGCAACGTCGCCGCTTGCCACAGCGGCCGGGTGCCGGCCACCAAGGCGGGGCTGGACAGCTTCCGCGACACCGTCTTCGACCCGACCAACGACTACGACGGGGATGGGCTTATCGAAGGGATTCCCGGAGAGATCAGGGACCTGTCGCTCCAACTGATATTACTGCTCCAGGCGAACGGTATAGAATATGACGACAACAATTACCCGTACTTCTTCCAGGCGGGGCTGGCTCATATCTCCGCTAATGGTTTTGTTGCCTGGACCCTCCCGACCCTTAAGGCGGCCTTCAACCTCCAATACGTGATCAAAGGGCTCCCATCCGCGGCACCGGTCAGCCAGATCGGCCAGCCGAACCCCTCGGCCGCCACCCACAACTACCGGTACAACATCCAGATCCTGCGGGATGCGTACGACGACCTGCAGGCCAATGGTGTGGCCGGCCAGCCGAACCGGAGCGCCCAGCCGCGGCCGGCGGGAACGCGGCCGGCGGCCAACTACGATCCGCAGCCAGGTGGCGGGTACAACCCCCGCCAGTAGTCCTTGACGCGAGCCGGATCTGCCGTCACGCTGATGATGTTTCGCATATTATGGAGCCCCGGAGAAATCCGGGGCTTTTTTCTGACCTGACTGCCGTCCGTGCGTTGACAATCACCCGGTTTCGGTTAGACTTTTTCCGTCGGCCCGAAATTTCAAATCAGCGTTTAAAAGGAGGATAACGATGGCCCGGAAGAGACATTTCATTCAATTGTGGTGCATGCTTGCCGCGTTCCTGTTCATTACCGCGTGCGGAGACGGCGGTGGAGGGGCGCCACAGCCGCCGGCCGCCATCAACGTTTCCGCCCTCCTGACCCGCTCCCAGGCGGATCCCATCTTCACCAATTTCAGCTCCAGCGGCGCAGGCGCCATTACCGTGGACCCCGCCACCCTGAAAATCAGCGGGGTCATCGTCACCACGGGGGTTCTCGGCACGGCGGCCCACATCCACAGCGGCGGCCCCGGGGCGGAAGGACCGGTTGAAATCCCCCTTGCCGGCGGGCCGACCATCTGGTCGATTCCCGACGGGACAGTCCTCACGCCCGACCAGTTTACGAAGCTGAACGCCGGAGAGCTCTACTACAATGTCCACAGTGCGAAGTTCCCGGGAGGGGAGATCCGCGGCCAGCTCACCCAGCAGGTGCGGTTCGCCTCCCTCTCCGGCACCAACGAGACCCCGCCGGTCACCACAACTGCCGGCGGCACCGGCGTCCTGGCCCTCGATCCCGCAACCAAGCGGGTCAGCGGTTTCGTCAGAGCCACCGGGGTGGTCGGCACGCAGGCCCATATCCACGAGGGTGCCGCCGGGGTGAACGGTTCCGTCATCATCCCCCTGACAGAAACGCCAGCCGGCAGCGGCATCTGGGCCGTTCCCGCCGGTGCCGCGTTGACCGATGCCCAGGTGGCGTCGTTCAATGCCGGAAACCTCTACTTCAACGTCCACTCTGATGCCAATCCCGGCGGCGAGATCCGCGGTCAGATACTGTCCTCGACCCTGACCGTCAAGAACGCCCTCCTGAACGGCACCCAGGAGGTGCCGCCGATTGCGACTACAGCCAACGGCACGGGGGTCGCGGTGGTCAATTCCGTGACTCGCGAGGTCTTCGGCGACGTGAAGACCGCCGGGTTGACCGGCGCATTTGCCGCCCATATTCACGAGGGGGCGGTCGGGGTTGCCGGCGGCGTCCGCGTCAACCTTGACAAGATTTCCACCGCGCCCCCCACCGAAGACTGGATCGTCCGGGAGAGCGATCGGGTCCTGACCCCGGCGCTGGTGACCGCGTTCAACGCCGGGAATCTCTATTTCAACGTCCATACCCCGCGTGACCAACAGACGAGAAGCGGCGAGATCCGCGGCCAGATCAACATCGTCCCGACGAACGGCGTCTTTACCCTCGGCGGAGGAACAACCATAAGTGCACCCGTGACACCCGGCGCTCCCCAGCAGCCCGTCGTCTTTCCGTCAGCGGGGGTTTCGTTCTCGGCCCACATCCAGCAGATATTCGACACCTACTGCATCGCCTGCCACGCCGGCGGCAGGATCGCCTCGTTCATGCCCCTGACCGTGGGGGTGTCGTACGCGAACCTGGTCAACGTCCCGGCGGTCCATTTGCAAGTTACCGGTACGAGGGTGATCCCCGGCGACTCCGCCAACAGCGTCCTCTACAAGCGGGTGAGCGGCAGCGGGCTTTCGGACCAGAACCTGCGAATGCCCCTCGGCGGACCGTTCCTCGACACCCTGAACCCCAGCGCCATAAGCGCCATCCAGGGATGGATCGGCGAAGGGGCGCAGAATAACTAGACCATCTCATTATTTTCAAAAAGGGGATATGACGTATGAATCGTTTTCTAGTGGTTATGACTTTACTGATCGGTTTTGCTCTGGCGGGCAACGCCGGGGCGGTTCCCGCCGGGAAAACCGTAGCGTGGGATTCGCCCATGGGGAAGGTAGTCTTTGACGGGAAAATCCACGCCGACAAGGGAATTAAATGCACCGACTGCCATACGAAGATATTCAAGATGAAAAAGGGCGCGGCAGAAATGAAGATGGCGGATATAAACGGGGGGAAGTTCTGCGGCGAATGCCATAACGGCACCAGGGCATTTGCAACAAAAGACCAGACAAGTTGCGTGAGATGCCATAAGAAGTAGCAAAAACGAAATGCTGATGATTGAACCGAAGAGGGGGTAACCGGATAAGCCGGTTACTCCCTCTTCGGTTACTTATCTCCCACGTATACCGTTGCAATGCCGCCGGTGAGATCGTAATGAGCCAGGCTTCCGAAGCCGGCTGCGGCCATGAGCGCCTTGAAATCTTCCCGGGAAGGGAATTCCAGCACCGAATCGGGGAGGTACTTGTAGGCGCTGAATCGTGAGAAGAGCCCGCCGATGACCGGCAGCACCCGGAGGAAATAAAAGTAGTAGAGCGACTTGAAGAGCTGCGAGCGGGGGGTGGAGAACTCCAGGATCACCACTCGGCCGCCCGGTTTCAGAACCCGCTGCATCTCCCTCAGACCCTGCTCCCTGTCGACCACGTTCCTGATGCCGAAGGCGATGGTGACCGAATCGAAGCTTTCGTCAGGGAACGGGATGGCCTCGCAGGGGGCGACTTCCATGGTAATCCGGCCTGCATACGAAGAGTTTCTGATCTTATCCTTCCCCAGCTCCACCATCTCGCGAGAAAAATCCACCCCCACGATGTTCACCGCCGCCGGAGTCTGCGCGGCAATTTCCATTGCCACGTCGCCGGTGCCGGTGGCCACATCCAGGATGCGCCCCGGTTCGGAGTATTTGATCTGCCTCACGGCAAAACGCCGCCATCTGCGGTCGATGCCTAAACTCAAGAGCCTGTTGAGGAAGTCATAACGGGGGGCGATGCTGTCGAACATCTCCTGAATCCGCTCCCCTTTTTCCGAAAGCTTATACATTTTCCCTATCCTTTGAGTTACAAAAATGTTATAGAAACTGGATTTCATGCCGATAAGATACGGGGTCGTTGTGTGACCGTTATTAACACAAACCGGCCCCGCATGCCAGAAAAATATTAAAAGCAGGTTCGAGGTTCGAGGTTCGAGGTTCGAGGTTGTGCATTAGAAGCTTTGAACATGGAACTTCGAACGTAGAACGTAGAACTGTTTTTATACCCGACACTCGTAACCCGGTTTCGTGAGGAGTCGAACGGTTGTTCCCATACATACGTACGCAGGACATAGCGGACATAATCATAATGAGTTTTCTTGTCTACCAGCTTTACCGCTGGTTCAAGAATACCAAGGCCCTGCAGGTTGTAATCGGTCTGGGATTTTTGGGGATCATCTACATTGTCACCAAGAATCTCGGCCTGTTTATGACCAGTTGGATTTTCCAGGAACTGGGGACGGTTCTCTTTGTCCTTATCATCGTTATCTTCCAGACGGAGATACGGCAGGCGCTCTATAGGTTCAGTCTGCTGAGAAACATGTTTGGGCGCCAGGCAAACGGTCCGCAGCTTGACTTTATGGAATTGTCCAGTGAGATATTTGCGCTGGCCGCGGGGAAAACCGGTGCGATTCTTGTTTTTCAGCGCAAAGAGCCCTTGGACGAATATCTGCTGCACGGAGTTCCCATTGACAGTCTCGTAAGCGCCCAGCTCATAGGGAGTGTTTTCATGGACGGCACTCCGCTCCATGACGGTGCCGTGGTGATCAGGGACGGCAGGATTATCCAGGCTTCCTGCCACCTCCCCCTTTCCACGAACAGTGACGTGCCGCAGCATTTCGGGACAAGGCACCGCGCCGGTCTGGGCCTGTCCGAGCGTTCGGATGCGGCAGTCGTCATCGTATCCGAGGAACGGGGAGAGGTTTCCCTGGCCCTGGCCGGTAAACTGCATAAAATCGGCACCCCTGAGCAGTTAAGTGAAAAGCTCCACGTTCTTCTTGCTCCGCCGGCCCAGGAGGTAGTCAAGGTTTCACTCCGTAAGAAGATTTTCAGCAATCTCTGGCCCAAACTGATCACCGTTCTTCTGGTCATTGCCACGTGGCTCATTATTACCGCAAAACAGGGAGGGATTGTCACCGTTACCGCCCCGATTAAGTATCATAACCTTCCCGACAGCGTAACGCTGATCAGAACTTCTCCTGAAGAGGTTGACGTTCAACTCAAAATCTTTTCCAGCCTGATCCCTTCGCCAAAGCAACTGGATATAGTGGCGGATGTGGACCTGGCAAATATCAGGGAAGGAACTAATCATCTGACCATAAAGAATAACGACTTCCAGCTTCCGCTGGGTGTGGTGGTGACCGGGATAAATCCTTCCGTGATAAAGGTGGTCGCGGAGAAAAAGGTGCGCAAGGAGCTTCAGGTCAAGGTGAAAACAGTCGGAAGCCTTTCCGGAAAACTGCGGCTGAAAAAGATAATAATTGAACCGGTGTCGGTTGCGGCGGAAGGTCCCGAGCATGTTCTGACACAGCTTGAGTCGGTAGAGACCGAAGAGCTTGATCTGTCTGAAATACGGCAGAGTACGGTGATTGAAAAGAGGCTGCTGTCGCCGGCGCCACGGGTCAAGCTCCTTCGCGACGAGCCGGTCAGAATTCGTCTGGTAATCGCCGGACGTTAGCCCCGCCACACCTTTGGGGTTGACAAAAGTGTCCGGTTGTTATATTAATCTTTTCATTTTTGTTGCTTTTTAAAACAATGAGGGGGGGCGTATGCATAATGGCATAAAAATTATTCTTGTTTGCATTATCGTATTATCTTTTCCTTCGCTGGTTCTTGCCGCCAAAACTCACAAAGTAAAAAAGAACGAAACCCTTTATTCCCTTGCCAAAAAATATCACGTTGCAGTCGAGGACCTGAAGTCTGCAAACAATCTGGTTCATAATAATGTGAAAAAAGGATATGTGCTGGTAATCCCCCCCCGTTCAACTGCTGCCGCAGAGAAGGGAGGTGGCAGGAATAAAGCAGCCACCTATAAGGTCCGGAAGGGGGAAACCCTTTCCAGGATTGCCAAAAAAACCGGTGTGCCGGTAAGTGAGTTGAAGCGCTTGAACGGTTTGACCAAAAGCAGGGTCAAGGCGGGACTTATCCTGGCCCTGAAAGAGGCTGAACCTGCGGATGAGGCTAAACAGCGGGGCGCAAAGAGGGTCTACCTGAGACATAGCGATCTCTTCAGCGAGAAGGATTACGAGCAGAGCCTGACAGACCTCACCGAGGTCGATCCTGGCCAGCCTGTTGATCTGACCAAAAATCTGGAACTCAAGACCGACAACGTCAAGATGCTCAAAAAAACCGCCTACGGTTTTCTCGGTACCCGCTACCGCTTCGGCGGCAGCAGTAAAAATGGTCTTGACTGCTCTGCTTTTGTCCAGAAGGTTTTCCGCGAACTGGAAGTATCTCTCCCCAGATCGGCCCGTGAGCAGTTTGAAGTGGGGAACAAAGTCTCACCGGGTGATCTCCAGAAAGGGGATCTTGTCTTTTTCCACACCTACGCCCCGTATGCTTCCCATGTGGGGATTTATCTTGGGGATAACAGGATGATTCATGCTTCATCCCGTGACCGCAGGGTTGTTGTTTCCTCCATAGATACTCCATACTATCGTTCCCGGTTCCTCGGCGCCAGAAGGATCGGCAAGATCAATCCGGAAATATTCAAGTTTGACGATCTCTTGATCGGTGTAGAAGAAGAGTCGTCGGATGACGCCACTAATAACGATACACTCGGCATCAGTCTTAACAACTGATTCTGCACACTTTGTATTTATCAAAAATCCGGTCATTGGCCGGATTTTTTGTTTACGCCAAGCCGAATGAAGTCCGTGATGAGGAGAAGATGTACCCTTTACTGGTTACCGCGGCAATAATCGAACATGACCGTAACATACTCTTGACGAGACGGAGGTTGAATGTACCGTACCCTCTTTTGTGGGAATTTCCGGGCGGCAAGGTCGAGCCGATGGAAAATCCCTTGGATTGCGTGGTAAGGGAGATACGGGAGGAACTGGCGATAGAGATTGCCGTCGAAGGGATATATGATGTGGTTTATTACCGGTATCCGGAGCGCACCGTCTTGGTGCTGGCTTATCGATGCAGCTGGTTGAGCGGGGAGATAGCTGATCTGGAGGTTGCAGAGCATTGCTGGGTGAAACCGGCTGAAATCCTGAGCTTCCAGCTTCTCCCGGCGGATATCCCTCTGGCGGAAAGAATTTGCAGGGAGTTTGCATGACTGCTAAGACAAAAAAATAGCGAAACCTGTGACGGTTTCGCTATTTTTATCAAATTCAAATCTAATCAATTACTTTGATATACGTAAGCCGGGGGCAAAGATGATTTTCTCAAAGGTCCGATTCAGGGTTTTGCTCTGGAAGTTGACCATGGGCGGCGAATCAGGGAATTCAACGACATCGCCGGCTTTTACCTTCGTTTGCATAACTGCGACCCAAAGCTTCTGCCCCTTTTCCTCAACTTCGACATACGTATAACCGCCGGAATCCATGGTGGAAACGACTTTCCCCTTATGGCCTGCGCCAGCCGGGATTTCCACAGGCTTCAGGCCGGCGTGGGGATCACCGCCGCCAGGGTGGCCGGCCGGCATTTGCTGAGCAGGAGCGGCGCCCTGCGGAGCCATACCTTTCGGAGCTTCTTCCTTTTTTTGGCACCCAGCGGCTGCGAGTGCAACGACTGCCATGATTACCACTATTTTCTTATTCACCTTTATCCTCCTGTTGAGAATTTTCGACCGTTGAGCAAAATAGCATAAATTTTATAAATGTTACAATAAAAAAAACGGCATTGCTCCCCTCGGAACTCTCGTGATGGTGAAGATCACGGACTTGACATAAATAGGCACAGTTGGATGCTCATGAACGGGTTAAAGAAGAAAGTCAGACATTGGGCAATGGTTACGCCTACTTGCCGATGATAACTTCGCCTGTATCGGTAATGAGTTTGGCGGGGAGCTCGAATACCCGCTTAAATATGTCAAAGACCCCTTTGGCCATGGACTTTACCGGAATGGCCTTGACCTGCGGGTCTTCCACTTTTCCTTTTGCTTCGAAGTAGGTGGTTATAAGGGTTCTGTCCTTGCCGGTCAGGATCCATCCCACTATCGGGATATTGCTCACCACCTTATCCACCGTCTGCAGCGGCTGTACGCCGATGGTGACATCCAGTTCGTCTTTTACCAGATCCATTTTCCCGACGGCTGAGATATTCATGGCGTCGCTGTCCAAGTAAAGATCCTGGCTTGCCACAAAGCCGTCCCTGATCGACAGGGTGGCCGTTATTTCATTATACGGCATACCGCCTGAAACCATGTCCGGCAACTGGAACTTCAACAGCTGCGACACATTGAGAATGGAGAATATCTTTGAGAGAACGGCAAATCTGCGCAGGGAACCCTCTTCAATGCGTATTTTTACCGAGCCCAAGGCCGTTTTTTTTATTTCTTCGCCGGTCTTCCCTTTAGCGGTTAACTCCCCTTGCGTGGAAAGGGTGCCGGTAATTTCCTGTTTTTTCATTCCGATTGCCCGCGTGAATCGTTCTGCGGAAACGTTATCAAGGGCGTAACTGACCTGATAGCGGGGGACGCCGTTGGAACCGAAATCGAGCCTCCCCTTGCCGGAAACACGCCCGCCAAAGGTGGCAAATTCAACAGGTTGCAGGTAGAGGATTTTATCCTCATACATTGCCACGGTACGGAGCTTTTCAAAGGGAATATCTTTGAATTTGCCGGTATTCGCCTGGATTGAAGCCTTCAGTATTATTTTGGCGGGAGGCCCGTCTTTCTTTTTCTCCTGCTCCAATTCCGTCAAGAGCATTACGTCTTCTATCTCCAGGTGCGGTGATTTAACGGTGAGATCGACCCGGGGATTGCGCAGGTCCTGCACGGTTCCCGCAAGGTTCATGACGGAATTGTTTACCTGCCCGGACAGGGATTTTATCTGGAGATTATTGTCCTTCAGGGAGACGTTTCCCTGGACTTTGGTGGCCCTAACCTCCCTTTGCGGAACCCGCAGTCCCAGATCGGACATGGCCAGGGAAGGAGAGGTGAAAACCAGGCTAAGGATCGGGTTATTGAAGCCGGTCAGGGTTCCCTTGCCGTAAATGGTAGAGGTTCCCAGCCTGGCTGCCATCTGGGAAGTTTCCAGTGAGTCGCTGCTGAAGTGTACGGTGCCGTTTATGTCGCTGAGGTTTTTGATGTTTTCCGAAGGCTTGAATGAGGCGCCGGAAAAGGATACGTCCCCCGCCCAGCGGATATCCTTCAGCTCTTTCTGATTGCTTTCACCATGGATTGTAGCCTGAACCCTTCCAGCAGGTTGATATTTTGCCAGAAGCGGCAGCATGGGTGCCGTCTCATGGATGGGGAACTGGTTTGAACTAATATCAAAAGCAAGCCGTGTTTTGCCGATAAAACGGTAATCGCCAGCAGCCGTCAGGGCCATGGGATGCAGGGTGTAATTAAGTGAGGAAAGCTTTGCTTCCTCTTTACTGATGCTTCCCTTGAAGGAGAGGTGGTTGGGGCGGCCGGCCGGCTTTTTAATAAGGTCCGGATAGCTGTAAGCGGCCGGAGTAAGGTCCCAGTCGCCGGACAGGTTGTAACCGCTGGTTAAACCATCACCTGTGAGGCGCAGGGTTGAGGAGCCGGACAGAAATAGTTTGCCGGTTTTCCTCTGGCCCAGAAGCCAGGCCAATTCGGCCTGTCCGGGGGTCATGGCCATGGTGAAGGGATAGGCTGAAGGTTTGTCCAGCGGATAGTCGGAAATTCTGCCATTCAGGGTAAAGGGTGAAGCGCCGAAATTGCCTGACATGCGGTGAAGGTTGAAGTCCTTGCCGCGCATCTCCAGTTCACCCTTTATATTGTTGAAGGTCGGCACATCAGGCCCGAAGGTCAATAGCCCCTTTTCGACCCGGCCGCGGATGTAGAGAACATTGTAATTGTCCCCTTTTTCCATGTGGAGTATCTGACTTATCCTCCCGTCGAGCTTCCCGTCGTCCAGGCGATAGATCCCCCCTTTGATATGCCTTTCGATGAATTCGGCGGGATCTTTGACAATAACACCATATGGGATATACCGCCCGAAATCTTCCAGCCGGAAGGGGGAGGTCGTTGCCCGTGCCGTAATCCGCAGGTCGCCGCTGTGAATATCCTTGAGAATACAGCTCCCTTTAACGCGCAGACCGTCAACGGTAAGGTCGAGGGATTTCACCGACAGGTCCCGTGGAGCGAGTTCCATATCATAAGTGAAATGAAGGTCCTTCGGAGTGAGGACGGCATGGAATATCTGGGGGTAGTCGAAGCGGAGACCGCTGATCTTCATGCTCCCTCGGGAGGTAAACTCGGCGAGCTTCCCCTTGAAGGTGCTTTCTATCTCCAGCTGCCCCAAAATCTTCCGGAACGGCACGTAACGACTGTAATAGGCCCAGAAACGCCCTGCATCGAGATTTTTAGCGAGGATCTTCGCGTTGACTACAGTGTCGGTCAGCGGCTTGTCTTTGGGGGCGAGGTTGGCCGTGCCGCTAAGGGTAACGTTACCCCGCTTCGCTTCACCGGTAATAAGGGTGGCGAGCTTGAAGTCGCAGCTTTTGCCCCTGACAAAGCGGCTTATGGAGAGATCGGTTTCTTCCAGTGAGGTGGCTAATCCTTCAGGGGTGACCAGCCGGTCGGTGAACCTGATAAACCCCTTTCTGATGCGGATCCCCTTAATTTGCAGCGGCAACGCTTCTTTCTTCTCCTCAAGAAGGTCGCTTATGTTGAAAACGCCGGCTTTGTCCCGGGCGAGTTCCACATCTGGCTGGTCGAGGTCCATTTCCTTCAGTACCACTCTTTTTTCCAGCAGTGGGAGCACCGCTAACTTGAAGGTCAGCCGTTCGGCGGTGATAAAGTTTGCGGAGCCGTCTTTTTCCTTCACCACCACATGGCTGAAAGTGAAGGCAGGGCCGTAACGCAGCGAAAAATCACCCTTTTCATAACGGACTTCACGCTGCAACGCTTCTTGTAGCGCTACGATGATCTGGTCTTTGTAGGTGTCAAGGTGGAGAAGCTTGTTCAGAATAAAGGTGCCGCCTCCAACTAGAGCGAGGATGATGACAAGGAGGGAGATGATTATGATTTTTTTATTGCGCGACTGCATGTGGGCAGTATACTCCCCCAGATTACCGGGCGCAAGTCCCTCTTTTTACCGCCATGTATACAATCAGAGACGGGGCTTCTACCTCATCTTTGCCTTTACAATAAAAGACTCTCTCTGCTACTATACAGCGTTTATGAAGATCAAACGCCTCGAAATAATCGGTTTTAAATCTTTTGTGGATAAGGCTTCACTCGATTTCCCGCCGGGGGTGACCGCCATTGTGGGCCCTAACGGTTGCGGCAAATCGAATGTTGTGGATGCCATCCGCTGGGTAATGGGGGAGCAGTCTGCCAAAAACCTCCGTGGGAAGCACATGGAGGACATCATCTTCGGGGGAAGCGAAACAAAAAAACCCTTGGGGATGGCCGAGGTTTCGCTGATCTTTTCCACTGATGACGGGAGAGTGCCGGCCAAGTACCTGAGCTACAGCGAAATACAGGTGACCCGACGGCTGTACCGCGACGGCGAGAGCGAGTATTACCTGAACAAGACCCCCTGCCGGCTGCTGGACATCACCGAACTCTTCATGGATACGGGAGTCGGCGCCAAGGCTTACTCCATCATTGAACAGGGGAGGATCGGCATGATCCTCCTCTCCAAGCCGGAAGATCGGCGATTTCTCATTGAGGAGGCGGCCGGGGTCACCAAATTTAAAGCCCGAAAACAGGTGGCCCTGAAAAAGATCGAGTTCACCAGGCAAAATCTCCTCCGTATCGGCGATATCGTGGCAGAAATCAGGCGGCAGTTGAACTCTCTGCAGCGGCAGGCGAAAAAGGCGGAAAAATTCCGGGCTTGCCGGGAAGAGTTGAAGGAAATCGAGCTCCTGTTTGCCGTGAGGAACTATCAGACCCTGGATGAAGAGAGGAAACGGGTTACTGGGGTGCTTGCCGACGTGAACAACAGGGTGGCCACCCTTTCCGCAGAGCTGGAAAGGGGGGAGATTGCCCTGGAAGAGCGGCGGATTGCCCTCTTGGAAGAGGAAAAGAGCTTGACCCTGTCTCAGGAGGAAATCTACCGGCTGAAGGGAGATTCCCAGGGATGTGAAAATCGGCTTGAGTTCCAGAGGAAAGAACTCTTGAACCTGGAGCGCCACAGGACCCGCTTTGCTGAAGAGTTAGCGAGCCTGGAGCGGCAATTGTCCGAGGCCGAGAACGAGCTGAAAAGCCTGGAAGAGCGGAAAGGGGCGTTCGTTTCCGCGGCGGCGGGAGAAGAGCAGACCCTCCAGGGGAGGGAAAGGGAGCTGGAGGAGATGGTCGGAGCCGAGCGGCGGCTTGCCGGGCAGATGGAAGAGACACGCCGGGGACTGTTTGCGCTTCTTTCGCAGATAGCCCAGTTCAATAACCAGCATGCCGGAGCGGCCAAAAGGCTGGAGGCGATGAGTGAGCGTTTTGAGCGCAACCGCCGCGAAACTATGAACTTCCGGGAGAAGCAGGCGGAGGTTTTTAGCCGGAGCGGGGAGCTGGAGGCTGTGCTGAAGGCCCTGGCGGATGATAAAGGGAGACTGATTGAGCGGCTGGGAACCTTGAAGGGGCGAGAAGAGGAGCTGAAGGCACAGCTGGCAACGCACGAGAATGATTTAATGGCAAAACGGGACGAACTGAGCAGGAAAGGATCGCGGCTCCATTCCCTTCAGGAGTTGGAGGCCCAGTTTGCCGGGTACGCGCAGGGAGTAAAGGCTCTGTTCCTCTCCGACCGTTTCAGGGGGCGATTCAGAGGGGTTGTAGCCGATGCCATCGAAACCGGAGAGGAGTATGAAGCCGCGCTGGAAGCGGTGATGGGTGACAGGCTCCAGTACGTGGTCGGCAGCGGAGAGGACGATGTCCTGGCTGCCGTTACTCACTTGAAAGAAAGCGCCGGCGGCCGCTGCAGTTTTATCCTGCGGGGAATGACCCCGTTTGCGCAAGGGTCCGTGCCGGATAAGGCGCCAAGGCTTCTCGAAAAGGTCACGATCAACGAGAGCTACCTGGAACTGGTCACGCCCCTCCTCACGAATATCCACATCGCCCAGGATCTGCGGTCGGCGGTGGACCTTGCCCGTCAATATGCCCATCTGACCTTTGTCACTCCTGAGGGGGACCTGGCGTACGGGGGAGGGGTCATCAGCGGCGGGTCCGCAGAGGCGGTGCAGCAGGGTTTAATCCATAAGAAGCGGGAAATCAAGGAACTCTCCCTGGAGGCGGCGGCCCTTGACACGGCCGTCCAGCAGCTGGAGGAGGGCAAAGAACGGCTCAAAGAAGGGATCGCAGCGGTGGAGGAAGAGCTGCGGGAAACCAGGCAGAGGTTGCACCAGACGGACATTCAGCTTCTCAACAATGAAAAGGACCTGCAGCGGGCCCGCGAGGAGTGCCAGAGTATTGAGGAGCGCATTGCCATAAAGGCGATGGAGGACGACCAACTCCGTGAGGAACGGGCCGCCCTGGAGCAGGAGATGGCCGATTCCGGCAAAAACCGGCTGGCCTCGGAAGAACGCAAGAACAGTCTTGAGAGGGAAGTTGAGGCGCTCCAGGAGACCCTGGCTGTCAAAAGGCGCGAGATTGACGAAGCTCGCGAGGTGGTTACCGCCATGAAGGTGAAGGCGGCGGCGCTCAAGGAGAAGCGCGAATCCAACTTGCGCGCCATCAAACGGGTTGAGGAATTGAGAAAGGATTTGCAGGGGCGTATTGCCGGCCACCAGGCGGAGCTTGCGAAGGCCGAGCAGGAGCGGGATCGGCTGGTAACGGCTATAACGAAGAGCGAGGAATCTCTTAAAACGTTGCTGAAAAAACAAGTGGAGAGTGAGGCTGCCTATAATGCGGTCAAAGAGAGGTATGAAACGAGCGCTGGTGGGGTGCAGGAGAGCGAAGCCAGACTGAAAGGGGTGCGCGGCGCGGTAGAGGAACTGAGACAGTCAGCCGGGGAGATGGGGCTCAGGCTTTCCGAGCTCGCCATGAAACTCCGCCATCTGGAAAGTTCGCTCCAGGATAAATACCGCGTTGAGATTGTCTCCCTCCTTCCTCAGTATAGTGAGATTGATTACATCGAGGCGGAAAAACTTGAACGCCAGATGGAACTGCAGAAACTCGTGGACGAGATGGGGGAGGTGAACCTGACGGCCATTGAGGAATATCGGGAATTGGAGGAGCGTTTCAATTTTTTGAGTGAGCAGAAAAAAGATCTGGAAGAATCCCTGCATGCCTTGCAAAAGGCCATTCAGCGGATCAACAGGACCACCCGGAAGAGATTTCTGGAGACTTTCCAGATGGTCAATGCCAAGTTTCAGGAGGTCTTCCCCAGGCTCTTCTGCGGCGGCCAGGCCGAACTTCGGCTGACCAATGAAGAGGACCTGCTGGAAACCGGCATTGACATCATCGTCCAGCCGCCGGGGAAAAAGCTGCAGAATGTCACCCTTCTCTCCGGGGGGGAAAAGGCCCTGACCGCCGTAGCCCTGATATTTTCCATATTTCTGGTCAAGCCGTCGCCGTTTTGTCTTCTGGACGAGGTTGACGCACCCTTGGACGACGCCAACATCGGGAGGTTCAACGAGATGGTGAGGGAGATGACGACCTTTTCCCAGTTCATCATGATCACCCACAGCAAAACGACAATGGCCGTGGCGGACACCCTCTACGGCGTTACCATGGAAGAGCCTGGTATATCGAAACTGGTGTCGGTGAGGCTTAATTAAAGGCGTGCCTTTCACCCTTCACCTTTCACGATTTTTCCTGAGGAGTCGAACGTGCCGTTCAAAAGCATTCTTACTGATCTGGTGAAGTCCGTCCCTGGCGCCAACGGAGCTGTCCTGGCCGACTGGGAGGGAGAATCGGTGGAGCTTTGTTGTCTGTCCGACGATTTTGAGTTAAAGGTGATAGGCGCCCACAAGGGAATCATCCTGAATCGGATGAAGGAGATTCATGCCCGCTTTCCCGCTGGGGAAGTGCAGGAAGCCGTCATATCCACTGCGACTCACCATATCATAATTGGCACGGTGGGACCTGATTATTCCCTGGTCATGATCCTTGACAGGTGTGCCGTAGTGGGCTTGGCGCGGCAGAGGTTCAGAAATTCCGTTAAACTGCTGGAAAAGGAGATATATTAAGGATGACGGAGGAGAAGAAGGGGTTTTTCCGAGGGTTGATGAATAAAATAACCGGTGCAGGAGAGCCGCCTTCCGCTGCTCAAGTCGGCGAGGCCGACGGCGGAGAGGCTCCAGCACGACCCGGTTTTTTTGAAAGGCTTAAAAGAGGGCTTGCCAAGACCCATGAGGGCCTGATTGGCCGGATTGACACCCTCGTGCTGGGGAAAAAGCAGATCGACGCTGATACCCTGGAGGAACTGGAAGAGATTCTGATTACTGCCGACATAGGGGTTGCGACGGCAGTCGAGCTGATCAGGACTTTGGAGCAGCGGCTGAAAAGAGATGAGCTTCGGGACGGTGAGGCGCTGAAAAGCGCTCTCAAGGAAGAGATACTTGTGCGCCTGTCACGGCATGCTGCTTCACTGGATACCGTTGGCGCTTCCCCTTTTGTGATTATGGTCATCGGGGTGAACGGGGTCGGCAAAACCACTACCATCGGCAAACTGGCAAGCAAGTTTGCCGCTTCAGGGAAAAAGGTACTTCTTGCGGCAGGGGACACGTTCCGGGCCGCTGCCGCGGAGCAGTTGGAGATATGGGGAAAGCGGGCCGGGGTGGATGTCATTCGCCATCAGGAAGGGGCCGATCCGTCGGCAGTGGTTTTTGACGCCTGTAAGGCCTCGCTTGCCAGAAATTGCGATATTCTCATTGTTGACACGGCCGGAAGAATGCACACCAAGGTGAACCTCATGGAGGAGATGAAAAAGATCCGCCGCATAGTGGGACGTGAAATTCCCGGCGCCCCCCATGAAACTCTGCTCGTTCTCGACGCTGCTACCGGTCAGAATGCCGTATCGCAGGCTAAGCTCTTTAAGGAAGCGGCAGATGTTACCGGCATTGCCCTGACCAAGCTTGACGGTACCGCCAAGGGAGGGATAGTGGTAGCGATCAGCAACGAATTCAAAATTCCGGTCCGGTATATTGGGGTAGGGGAAGGGGTCGATGACCTCCGGGAGTTTGACCCGGACCAGTTCGTGGAGGCGCTTTTCCAATAATTGCCTTGACTTTTGCGGCGTAGTCACATAAAATTCCCGCTGAGAAGGTTTTCTATGGATATTGAACTTTTTAGTGCCTTGGAAAAAAGGATTGAAAACCTTTTGGATGGATATGCCGCGCTTAAACGTGAAAATCTGTTGTTAAACGAGGAAAACCGCAGGTTGCTTGAGGAACGGGAGGGTTTCAAGACCCGTATTGATGCGATTCTCAAGAAACTTGAGGGGATTTAACGTCGTTGAACTCTTCACACCGTATCAGGGTGTTTGGCAGAGAGCTGCAGGTCAAAAGCCTGGCTCCTCCCGAATCGGTTCGGGAGGTCGAGGCTTTTGTAAACGGGAAACTGGCAGAAGTGGCGGCTACGGTTAGAGGTGGCGACTCTCAGGTAGTGGCTATTCTGGCGCTTATGAATATATCGGAAGCTTATCTGGCCCTTGCCAGGGAGCATGAGTTGTGCAGACAGCACGGGAAGGAAAGGGTTTCCCGGTTGCTGAAGCAGATAGATGATAATTTGGGGTAGAGGTTTAAGGTCTCTTTAGGGAGATTTACCATATATTCAACCGGAATTCGGGTTGGAAAGTTTTGCCAGTCTCAGCGGGGGTAGTCCCATTTCAGTAATCGTCCCCGTTTCGCTGATAGGTAGCCTGCTAAAACATAAATTTATGTCTAAGGGGTTTTAAAAGTCGCTTTGCTACTTTAGTTTCTGCATATCTTATCTGAGCGCTTCTACCTAACAAGCCTGTCAAGCTTTTACCACCCGTCCCCGATCCCCCTCCAGAGAACCTTCTCCCATGGGCATCCGCCCACCTCAATGGTATTGTGCGCATTTTTTTGCCGCACCAGAGTCGAGGCCGTATGCCCAAACGGAGTCTCAGGCAGCTGTTGCTTGCCAAGCGTAAGGCCCTTTCCCCCGCAGAAATCATGGGGGGGAGCCATGCTGTGCAGCGGAAATTTATCGCTTTGGAGGAGTTTGCCGCTGCTAGGGTTGTAGCTCTTTATGCAGCGGTCCACAATGAAGTTGATACCAAAGAAGTCATGCGTGAAGCTCTGGCTTCCGCCAAGGTGTTGATTTATCCGGCTGTCTGCGGAGAAGGACTGGTTTTCCGGCGGATTTCGGGCCAGGCGGAGCTGCGGCTGGGAGCTTTCGGCATCATGGAGCCTGACACTGCCTGCGAAGAGCTTGTGCCTCAGGAAGCAGACATTATAGTTGTCCCCGGTGTCGCCTTTGATATCGGGGGGAAGCGGATAGGCTATGGCAAGGGGTATTACGACAGGGCGCTCCATAGGCTGGAAGGGGAGGGGAAACTGGTTGGGTTTTGCTTCGATTTCCAGTTGGTGGAAGAGATAATGGGAGAACCGCATGATGTAAAGATGGATATGATAATCACCGAAAAGAGAGTTGTTCGCCCTCGGGCTTCAAATATATAGAAGGAGGTGCAGTGCGTTGAAAATTGAAATTGCCATATTATTGATTTTGGTCGCCGCAGGTGTCGGTTTTTTTGTCGGGAATCTACTGCGCAAGAAACTTTCTGAGTCCCTCGTGGCCAAAGCGGATGAACAAGCAGCAAAGATTCTGGAAGAGGCGAGACGCCAGGCTGAAACAACAACCAAGGAGGCTACGTTACAGGCCAAGGATGTGGTTTATCAGGCCAAGGCTGAGTTCGAACGTGAAACCAAGGACAAGCGCCGTGACCTGCAGGCCCTCGAAAAACGTCTGCAGCAAAAGGAAGAAAACCTGGACAAAAAGATGAACCTTTTTGACCAGCGTGATGCCGACCTGACGAAAAGGGACCAGGCGCTGCACAACAAGGAGCAGATCCTCGCGCAAAAGGAAGAAAAGCTCGACAATCTCGTTATGGAGCAGCGCCAGAAGCTGGAAAAAATATCCGGCATGACGGCAGCGGAGGCGAAAAAGGTACTGCTGGAGGCGATGGAAAGCGAGGCCAAGCTTGATGCCGCCAAGCGGATCAAGGCGATCGAAGAGGAAGCCAGGGAAACCGCGGACAAAAAGTCAAAGGATATCCTGGCGCTGGCTATTCAGCGGTATGCCGGGGAGTATGTGGCCGAGAGAACGGTATCCGTGGTGGCTCTCCCTTCAGACGAGATGAAGGGACGCATTATTGGGCGCGAAGGGCGCAATATCAGGGCTCTGGAAGCGGCTACCGGCATCGACCTGATTATCGACGACACGCCGGAGGCGGTCATCCTGTCCGGATTTAACCCCATCCGCCGTGAAGTTGCCAAAATCTCCCTGGAGAAGCTCATAGCGGACGGCCGCATCCATCCCGGTCGCATCGAAGAAGTGGTGGCGAAGGCCGAGGAAGAGGTTGAACAGGCCATCAAGGAAGCGGGGGAACAGGCCGCGTTTGACCTCGGTGTCCACGGCATTCATCCCGAAATACTGAAACTGATTGGGCGGCTCCGGTATCGGACCTCTTACAGTCAGAATGTCTATCAGCATTCCCTGGAAGTGGCATTTATTTGCGGCATCATGGCGGCCGAACTGGGGATCAACGCAAAACAGGCTAAACGGGCCGGGCTGCTTCATGACCTGGGCAAGGCAGTGGACCATGAAATTGAAGGTTCGCATGCCGTCATCGGTGCAGAATTAGCCCGCAAGTATGGTGAGTCGCCCAAGATCGTCCATGCCATCATGGCCCATCACGAGGATGAAAAGCCTTCGACAGTTCTGGCCGTGCTGGTGCAGGCGGCAGATGCCCTGTCCGGTGCTCGTCCCGGAGCTCGACGCGAAATGATGGAAACCTACGTCAAGCGTCTGGAGGATCTGGAGCGCATTGCGACTTCGTTTGCTGGTGTTACCAACTCCTTTGCCATTCAGGCTGGCCGGGAGATCAGGGTTATGGTTTCCAGCGATGAAGTTACCGATGAGGGGGCGGTGGTCCTGGCGAAGGATGTTGCCAAGAAAATCGAAGCGGAGATGACTTATCCCGGGCAGATAAAAGTGAACGTCATTCGTGAGACCAGGGCTACAGAGTATGCCCGTTAAGCTTTTTTTTATTGGCGATATTGTCGGTAAGCCGGGGCGCCTGGCGGTTTCCCGTGAGCTGCATCGGCTGGTGGACCGCTATAAGGTTGATCTGGTGATAGCCAATGGGGAAAACGCTGCCGGCGGTTTCGGTATTACCGAAGAGACCGCAAAAGAGCTTTACCAGTGTGGTATCCATATCCTGACTTCCGGCAATCACGTCTGGGACAAAAAGGATTCTCTTGATTTCTTAAAACGTGAGGAAAGACTGCTACGCCCCGCCAATTATCCCGAGGGGACACCGGGGCGAGGGAGCGCTGTGACAACAACGGCCGGCGGTATCAAGGTGGCGGTGCTGAACCTGGAAGGGCGAGTCTTCATGAATAACCTCGACTGCCCGTTCAGGACCGCCGACCGGGAATTGGCCCGTTTGGAAGCGGAAACCCCGGTCATTTTTGTCGATTTCCATGCAGAGGCCACTTCGGAAAAGTGTTCCCTGGGATGGTACCTGGACGGGCGAGTGAGCGCGGTTATCGGCACCCATACCCATGTGCAGACCTCTGACGAACGAGTACTTACCGGTGGCACCGCATATTTGACCGATGCGGGCATGACCGGGGCCTTCGATTCGGTCATAGGTATACGAAAGGAAGAGGCCATCGAAAAGTTTATCACCCAACTGCCGACCAAATTCGAGGTCGCGAAAAAGGATATTAGGATTAATGGTGTAGTTGTGGAGATTGATGAAAAAAACGGGAAAGCTCAGGGAATTGAACGGATTTCAATCTGCTGTAATTAAGTTGTAAGTTATCAGCTTATCGCCAAAGAATTGTTTCTCATGCTTTGGACCGTAAGTGATTTGTTACGTTAGGGGGATGGAGTAATGACCGTTTCTGAGCAGATGGAAATAATAAAGCGTGGCGTAGTAGAGATTCTTCTGGAAAAGGAAATTGAGGAAAAGCTGGAGAAATCGGCAAAAGACGGAGTCCCGCTGAAGATAAAGGCCGGTTTTGATCCTACCGCTCCCGACCTCCATCTGGGGCATACGGTTCTCCTTCAGAAATTACGTCAGTTCCAGCAGCTCGGGCACGAGATATATTTTCTGATTGGTGACTTTACCGGCATGATTGGCGACCCGACCGGCAAATCCGAGACACGCAGGGCCCTGACCAGGGAAGGTGTCCTGAAAAACGCAGAAACCTATAAAGAGCAAGTCTTCAAGATACTCGATCCTGAAAAGACAAAGGTGGTATTTAATTCCGCATGGCTTTCCAAATTAAATGCCACCGATATGATTGGGTTGGCAGCTAAATACACGGTGGCCCGTATGCTGGAACGGGACGACTTCGGCAAGCGGTACGCAAATCAGCTGCCAATCAGCATTCATGAGTTTCTCTATCCTCTTATTCAGGGATATGATTCTGTGGCGCTCAAAGCCGATGTGGAACTTGGTGGGACGGACCAGAAATTTAATCTGCTGGTGGGGCGCGAACTCCAACGGGAGTGGGGGCAGATTCCCCAGACCGTCATAACTATGCCGTTACTCGAAGGGCTGGACGGCTTTAATAAGATGTCCAAGTCCCTCGGTAACTATATCGGCATTAATGAGCCGGCAGAAGAGATCTTCGGCAAGATCATGTCGGTTTCCGACGCGCTCATGCTCCGCTATTATGAGCTTTTGAGCGATATGCCGATGCCTGAGTTGGAAAAGCTCAAGGCTGGCATCAAAGACGGTTCCGTGCACCCCATGGAGGCTAAAAAACAGCTTGGCCGAGAGATTGTTGCCCGCTATCACGGCGATAAAGCTGCTGTTGAGGCGGAGGAGAATTTTGTAAAAAGGTTCCGGGATAATCAGATACCGGAAGATATGCCTGAAATTTATTTAAATGCAGTTGCCGATCTTTTGGAGGAAAAAATTCTTCTTTGCAAGTTGTTGGCTAGGACTAGCTTGGTAGCATCCAATAGTGAGGGGCGTCGTGCCATCCAGCAGGGCGGGGTTAAGGTAAATGGAGAAAAAGTCTCCGACGATAATCTCGAACTCATGTGTGATGGCGAATACATTTTACAGGTCGGAAAGCGTCGTTTTGCGCGGGTGAGGTTCGTAAGTAAGAATTAACGATATAGTAGTTGACGGACAACAGCTGATTTGTTATAAAGCTATCTTTCCCGGCTGGACAGGTTGTTGATAGGTTTTTTTTGCTAAGGCAAAATAACAATTGACAAGAATAAAGAGTTCGGATATATTCTCAAGTCTGCCGCGAGAAACGGCAGATTGGTCTTTGAAAACTAAATAGTAGACGAGAAGATTGTGGGTCCACACAATTAGTAAATT